>CAZUFC010000090.1:0-36320 GCA_964619725.1 uncultured bacterium
GGACCTTCATTTTTAATTGGTTTTACTTGGATCCACACACAGCGGAAAAAGCTCACGACAAAGGATTCAGAGAATACCGGAAATGAGTCGAAAATTTAAAGTATCAGGACCTGCATCTAAGCAAATGCTTACTGGAGAATTCATGCATCGATGGAAAGTTCTTTCTCAGCTTCCCGGATTTCTCTGCTGCTCGGGGAGACTCTTTCCCTGAGCAATCGATTAAGAAAGTTGCGAGGAAAAGGTCAATGTATTATTATTCTGGTGATGAAGTGCAAACGGTTGCTGATCGCAGCAAGACACAACCGGCAAGAATCATAAATGGAAACAGGAGCGAGTCCAAAAACAGGATATAGCCGAACTGGTCCGGGCGGGAAGGATTCGGAAGAGTCTTCAGTGGAGCGCCGGATCAGGATAATATCCCGTCTGCTGCTGATTTTTTCAGTTTTATTTCCCCTGGCAGGATTGATCCCGGAATTGGTGCACCTGGTCCCTGACACCAATGACGGCGCTTTTCACATGGGCCTTCTCCAGAACACCCTTTCTGCAATAAAGGAGGGGCGGAATCCTCTTGATTTCTGGATACCGAGCTGGTTATGCGGCTTTCCAATTTTTCATTATTATCAGCCCGGACCTTACTTGCTGACCGCGGGTTTGTACATGATTTTCAAGGGTCTGGTTTCGAAGCTTTTCCTGTTCAGATTGGTGACGATACTGGCACTGATTTTAACTCCGCCGGCCCATTACATAGCGATGCGACTGGCCGGACAGGATCGCGCTGCGGCTGCCGGGGCCGCTTTTCTTTGTTTAATGATATCGAGTCAGTCCTACGGAATGGAATTGTCGAGTTTTACCTGGTCCGGATGGGGATTGTTCGGCCAGGCGCTGGCATTGCCGTTTTTACCCCTGGCGCTGGCTGCAGGCTGGACGGCAGTCCAGGGCCGGCGGAAAACATTCGGGCCGGCGCTTCTGCTTTTCGGGACCTTCATGATGCACATTCTTTACGGTTACATCGCCGTGCTGAGTCTGGCGATAGCTCCGCTGATCTCTTTAAAATTAAGAAATATTCTGAAGCGATATTGCAATCTGGGACGCTTTTACCTTCAAACGCTCCTTCTGCTTTCCTTTTTCGTCATCCCCCTGGCGCTCAATATTCCCTATCACGCCAAGAGTCTGTATGATCCGGCCCAGAAGTTCAATTCCGTGGGAGCGCAGAAGGCGCTGACGAAACTGTTCAGCGGTTCCCTTTTTGATCTGCAGCGATTTCCGATCATCACGATTCTGGTTGCCGTCGGTCTTTATCTGTGTGTCGACGCCTGGTTGAGCCGCCGTAAAAATTTCCGGGGTTGGATCGCATGCGGTTTCATCGTCTGGATCGGGTTATATTTCGGACGGGCGACCTGGGGCGGACTTATGGACCTGCTCCCTCTCAGCAAGGGCTTGCACATGGAGCGTCTTTCGAATGGCGCACAGATGTTCGGAATATGGCTGGCCGCCTGCGGATTCGGGTATATCCTGAAACGCTGCTGCAGCCTCAAAAAACCCTTCCTGTGGATTCCGGCCCTGGCCGCCATGCTGGTCTTTCACTCTCCCGTCATTCACAACCGCTACGAATACTATAAACTGAACGCCAGGATAACCGCAAAAAATGCGCAGCTTTTTTCCAAGGAAATGAAAACGTTCGCTCCGGTTCTGAAACGCCTTCTTCAAGCGCCGCCCGGCCGAGTTTACTGCGGACATTCCGGCAATTGGGGCGGCAAATATCGTCTCGCTGACGTGAAGGTTTACCATATCCTTTCTTCCTATGAAATTCCTAATATAGGCAATATGCCCTTTTCCTGGGCGCTGACCACAGACTTCCAGTCACATCTGTCCACGCGCTATCCCCAGCATTATGAACTTTTCAACATTCGTTATCTTCTGACGAATGAGGAGCGAGTCGTGCCCCCCAACGGCGAATTGATTCTCAAATCGGGCGAACACTTTCTTTATCGTATTCCTGAAAAGGGAGGACCTTTCAGTATCGTTTCGGTTCCTTTCACGATAATCGGAGATAAGGAAACGGCGTGGTATATGAACATGAGCTGGATGTTGAGCGGCTGGTCGCGTAATAAGACGCACGCAGGATTGGTTTTCCGCGACGAAGATACAGGCGGTTATCCTCTTTTACGCATGCTCGATCAGTTCAGATATACGAAGGAGGATACTGACAGGGTTCATCATGTTTTCGACAGACCCCTGCTGTTTAAGAAAGACCCGCCGAAAGAACCGGAAGGCTCTTTATCGAATCAGCGTTCAGACCGACACGAGGCTTCTGTTGACGTCCGGCTTGAGGAACCGGCCGTCATACTTTTTAAAAATACTTTTCATCCTCAGCGGCATGCCTATGTCGACGGAAACCCCACTTCCACCATGATGCTTACTCCGGGACTGACCGGCGTCAGATTGGAAGCCGGAACTCACCAACTGATCATGCGTTATGAACCCGGACTTCTGAAACCGGTCCTGCTCATCGCAGGTTTTATTCTGGCCTGGCTGATCAATTTCATTCTCCCGACAGCCGGCAACGGCAATTTGAATCATGAATGAATCATCACAATCGCATAAACCCGCCACACTGAAGCGTATTACGGCGGCAAGCCTCATCTGGTGGATACTGGCGGCGGCAGTCGCTCTGCATGTCATCCTTATGCCCGCTCCGGGATGGGAACGCGATCTCTACTGGCACGACGTCTGGATAAGGACATCACTCGAACACGGCATCGTCGAATTACATGAAAAAGTCTGGTGCGATTATCCACCGGGGTACCTTTATTTTTTAAACGGATTAGGAAGGGCCTGGACCGCGCTGTTAGGCGACCTTCCCCCGGAAAATTCCGTTTCTATGCTTTACATCCTTAAATTCTGGGCTGTATTGTCCAACATAGCCGGCGCTTACATTCTTTATCGTCTGGCTAAAAAACATTTCAACCGCAAACGGGGATTGCTGATAGCGGCGCTTCTCGCTTTTAATCCAGCCCTGATATTCAACAGCGCAGTTTGGGGGCAGGTGGACTCTCTCCAGGGTTTGCTCGTAATCATCGCCTGCATGCTCGTCTGCGCCAGGCGTACTGCCTTGGGATTCGGGGTTTTAAGCCTGGTGATACTGATAAAATTCCAGGCCGTCGTTGTCCTTCCCGCCCTCGTGATGACGACATTTCATCTGAATAAAGGCCAGGGCATCAAAAAAGCTTATATCGGCACAGCCCTTTCTTCGCTCATTATCCTGTTGCCCTTCTATCTGGCGAATAAAACGGATTGGGTTATTCAAACAGCCTTCGGAGCATCCGGCAGATATCCCAAAATTTCCATGAACGCCTGGAACATCTGGTGGCTTGTCGGAGGAAAAGAATCGGTCTTTACTTCCGATGCCTACAGAATTGGAAACGGTCTCCTGAGCTACTACGGAACGGGCATGCTCCTGTTCGTGCTTATGACCGTGCTGATACTCATCCAACTCCGGCATCGCCTTAAAAAGGAACACGTACGACCCGAATCAGCCCTTTTTACGGCATGCGCTTTAGAATTCATGGCATTCTACCTCTTTCCTACTCAGATGCACGAACGCTACATCGTTCCATGCCTTTTCCCCCTGGCCGCTTCAATGATATACCGCCCGCGAAGGATATGGCTTTACGCACTCTGGTCTGTCGGGATCGCTCATTCACTGGCGTCCACGCTGCGGGTGAGTTACCCTCACGGACTGGGACTCATAGGCGATGTTCTGGAAAAGGCCGATCTGATCAATACCGTTTTCCCCAAAAATCGCGTGGATGCTTATGTCGGCAGCATTCTATTCATTCTGCTTTTTTTCTTAACCTTTATCTTTGTGAAAAAAATAAGATTTAACCTTAAACTTTTAATTCCTGTAGCCCTTTTTCCATTGTTGGTTGGGGGCATTTCCGCTATTCCGATGAAAGGTTCCACGCTGCTTTCCGAATGGACCCCTGTCTATGCAAGTCAGGACTGGGGCAGTCTTCAAATAAACAAAACCGTCCTGGGAAAAAGACTCAACGCCGTGGGGTTCATTTTCAGACGCGGCATAGGAACTCATGCCGTTTCCGTGTTAAAATACCACCTCAACGGAGCCTTCAAAGAATTCGACGTATGCTATGCAAAAACACACTACAGAAAAACAAACGTAGTTTTCAGAATATCAGCCGATTTTCCTGACGAACAGGCCGGTCTGAAACGAAAAATCCTTCATGACAGCGGTATAATCAATCGCCAGAAAACCCCAGTGCATGTCCGCGTCCCGGTAAAAAACGCGGAATTCCTGATACTCCAGGTCACCGACGGCGGAGATACCATTAACTCAGATCACGCCGCCTGGCTCGAACCGCTGCTTATTCGTTGATAGCGGAGTCCGTATGCCGGATATCCATGGTTTGCGACGGGCTCTGACCCCTTTCCCGATGCTTGATGCCGAATGACGGATGGAATTCGATCCTTTCACTGTCTTGCCCTCTGTCATCCCCTAAAATTCAGGCTTATTCCGCCGGCCTCTCTGTTTTAAAACTTTTTTCCCGCTGAAAACGCTTTTGCCGTTTCTTTGCCGAAACCGTAATAGGCACGGTTGTCAGGAACGAAAATTATCGGTTTCAACCTACTGATATCGGCTGCTCCTTTTTCATTAAGGACCGCTTCATCAATTTTTACGTCCATTATTTCACCCACGAACTGGGTGTGAAGACCTATCTCGACAGTTTTAATCAGTTTGCATTCCAGGATGCAGGGAAATTCTTCTATGTATGGAGCGTTAACCAGCTTGCTTTTTACCGGAGTCAGTCCCGTCGCTTCAAATTTGTTTTTATTTTTTCCGGATGCCATACCGAAATAATCGGCTTCAGCGACGTATTTTTCCGAAGGAATATTTATCGTAAAAGCCTCAGACGCGACAATGTTTCCGTAAGAATATGTCGCCTTTCTGAGGGATATTCCGACAGAGGGAGGATCGGAGCAGACTATACCTCCCCAGGCAGCGGCCATGGCGTTCGGTTTTCCGTTTTTGTCGTACGTCCCCACGATAAACACAGGAGTCGGATATACTAATGTTTTGGCTCCTAAAGATTTTTTCATTTTTTTTTGCGTCCCTCTTCAATACGCTTTATCAGTCGTTTTTATCCGTTTTTTCACGCTCCTCAAAATCAAGAGCGATTGAATTGATGCAATACCTCAGTCCCGTGGGTTCAGGTCCGTCGTCGAACACATGACCCAGATGAGAACCGCAACGGTTGCACAAAACTTCAGTCCTCCTCATGAAAAGACTGTTGTCTTCTTTTTCAGCTACTTTTTTCTCAGCATAAGGCTCCCAGAAACTCGGCCAACCCGACCCTGAATCAAATTTCGCCTCTGAACTGAATAATGTATTGCCGCAGGCCGCGCAACGATATATTCCCTCTCCTTTGAAATTATAATATTCTCCGGAGAAAGCAGGCTCGGTCCCTTTTTTTCTCAGGATTTTGTATTCCTCCGGAGTCAATATCTCTTTCCATTCTTCATCTGTCTTTTCTATTTCGTAAGTCATGTCAGCCTCTTTCTTGTTATAAGTTTCCTCTTTTTTCGCCTGCTCGCTGTCTGTCATCTTACCGGATTCCGAGCTGTCGCCGCAGGCAAAAGAACTCACAGTCATCAGAAAAAAGACAACCGCCATCAGAATCGTCCTTTTCCTCATTTTTTTTCCTTTCAGTTGTTTTGCATTTCATTCATTTTCCTCGCAACATGCAAGAAACTCATACTATTGGATGCATAAAACGGCTGAAAGTTGCATTCTCCTGTGATTTTATATTAATAAGTGTCTGTCCGCAAACTCGAATCTCGATTCAAAATTTAATGCTGGACAGCCGCTAATTGACCGTAATGCGAAAAGATCGTCTCAGTCCGGCATCCGGTTTTCAATCATTCCGGTGTAGTTGACGGGCGATTTTCCAGGAAAATGTTCCGATCTGATCGCTTTGAAGAGAGATCACATCGCCCGGCTTGACGGAACCTATGCCTGCGGGCGTGCCGGTGAAAATAAGGTCTCCCTTCTTCAGCCGCCAGACTTTGGACAGAGCGGCAATCAATTCCGGCACGCTGAAAATCATCAGACGGGTATGTCCCTCCTGTCGCAGTTCTCCGTTAATCCTGCATGAAAACCGTATGTCGCTTAAATCCGTTTTTTCATCATATTCTATGAACCGTCCGACAGGCGCGCTCTGGTCGAAAGCCTTGGACAACTCCCACGGCAATCCTTTACTCTTCAACTCTTTCTGGACGTCTCTCATGGTCATATCCAGCCCCAAACTCAAACCAGCGATGAAATCGTGCGATTCGCCGGCAGCTTTCGGTCGTCCGTCCTTTCCGACAAGAACCACAAGTTCCGCCTCGTAATGCAAATCGCTGCCATGCTCAGGAAATTCAATAACCGCCCCTTCCTCCACCAGGCATGTGTTCGGCTTCATGAAAACGACAGGAGATTCAGGAACTTCCTCACTCATCTCCCGGGCATGATCGGCATAGTTCTTTCCTATGCAGAAAATCCTCATCGGCTCGAAGTTTCTTTTTCCTGTTTTTATCACGTGTGCCGCCCTCCGGAATCGTATTATTCAAGTTATTGTCCACGAACAGTAAATGCCTGCTGACGAGTTCAAAATCAAACTGCTTCGTGTTTTAATCCAGGTTACGGCAACCTGAAGCGAAACCGTTCCGGACGAAAAAACAATATACGGGAAAATCAAGTAACCGGCGTTATTACGCTGCCACCTCGTTTTCCATTTGATCGGTGTATTTGCCGTACCGGGCAGCGCTGTTGCATTTAGCGCGATGGTAAAACAGTTTTTGAGCCTGACCGATATTTGAGTCTTCCCCCTTCCAGGCATGAAGCGTCGGCTGCTGGAGCGCTCTTCCGTAGGAAAAACTCAACTCCCAGGGATGATCTCCCATCTTATTCATGGCGTTCAGGTTCCTGGTAGCCTCTTCCGGCGACTGACCGCCCGACAGGAACACTATCCCGGGTACCGCATCAGGGACCACCCGGGTGAAACATCTGACTGTAGCTTCGGCGATTTCCTCCGGCGTAGCCTGCCTGGGACAATCCTTTCCGGGAAGGACCATGTTGGGCTTCAATAAACTTCCCTCCAGGTAAACCCGGTGCTCGAAAAGCTGCTGATAAACGCTCTTTAATACTTCGGCAGTCACTTCTTCACATTCGTTGATCGTATGGTCTCCGTCCATAAGCACTTCAGGCTCAACGATCGGCACAATGTCCGCTTCCTGGCATAATGCTGCATACCGCGCCAGCGCATGAGCATTGGCTTCGATACAACAACGGGTCGGTATCCCGTCGCCTATTTTTATGACGGCACGCCATTTGCCGAATCCCGCACCCAGTTCCCGGTATTCAGCCAGCCGCTCGCGCAAACCGTCCAAACCTTCCGTAACCTTCTCTTCAGGAAATCCCGCCAGAGGCTTCGCCCCCGTATCCACCTTGATGCCGGGAACAGCTCCCGAACGCGCCAGCAAATCCGGAAAAGACTCCCCGTCAGAAGTCTTCTGCCTTATCGTCTCATCAAATAATATCACGCCGCTGATGCAATCGCCGTAACCCCTGGATGTAAACAGAATTTCCCTGTACTTGCGTCGCGTCTCTTCCGTCGATTCAACTTTTATCAACGCCAGACGTTTCGCTATAGTCGGAAAACTCTCATCAGCAGCTAATATGCCCTTGCCTGCCGCAACTATTTTTTTCGCTGTCTCTTTAAGCTTGGCTCTATTCATATCTCGTCACTCTCCCTTACGAAGTGAAATTTAAGATCTTTACGATCCAAAAGTATCAGCACATTATAGCTTTTTCATTTGATTGTCAATTCAAATGTTCACGTATCGGAACAGTATCTGTCCCGCATTTCTCATACAAAACTGTAGTGAGAGCGCTCAGATTCCTGCTGATTAAGATGATAAGGACTGCAGGACGGCGGATATACGGCACCGCTGTAACGAGCGCAGGCGTAAGGATGCCGAAACGCTGGACTGAATCTGCAGGGATATTGCAACTCATAATAGGTTTGGGCCTGATCAAACAGGGGTTACGCTTCTTTAAAAACTTTCAACAGTTTGTTTAAGTGATCGGGATCGGGGATCGGTATCGCAATCGGTATCGGGGTCGCTATCGCAATCGGGGTCGCTATCGGGAATCGGTATCGGGGTCGGTATCGCAATCGGAAGCAAAATCAAAATAAAATGATGGAGTTCTGTAGAATTGTAACCTCAAAAGCCGATTTTCTGATCAATGCCATAAATTTGATATGAGAAATGCGGGCTATGCCTTCGCAACGCCATAAGAAATCGAAAACCGCCGGCAGCAAAACCGTACTCAGGCGTCTTTGACAAAACAAGGCATCTGTTATACGCCATTCGGAATCCTGCATCCAGGTTCAAAAAGGTATGCCCGGCGCTATGCATTGAGGGTTGATGCAAGGCATAATCGTAATCGATGTCGGACAGCGTAACTGAAAGCGGCAGGATGCCGCTTCTACTTTTTTTTATTCTTTTTTATCGTTCTTTTTGTTTTTTATTTATTGTCTTTTTCGAAAAGCAGGCGCGGCCTCCTGCATCCATCCGCCATCTTACTTAAACCCCTTCAGCAGCTCATATTTTCGCTCCAGTTGTTCAAATCTTTTCAGGCGTCTCTCAGAATCATAAAATGAGCTTTCCCAGGAGCCATAGAGGGGATTCGGCAGCATGAACCATTTTGTTCCCCAGTAAGAATCGTATTTTTCCACCAACCTGATTCTTGCATCGGGTTCTGCATGAGCGCCGGAACAGAAATCATTCAGGTTGTCCCCGAATATGAAGAGAATTCTGTGCGTTTCTGCAGCATGGGCCCTGCGGTTGCTTTTGTCCGACCTCCATTCTTCTTTTTCGTATTTAGTCAGCAAAAAATCTTTTTCGTCGCTTATTGGAAAACCGGCTTTTTCCAGATTCTGCCTGGTCGGCGTTTCATTTCTGTGATTCCTGTTCGTGATGTAGAAAACGTCCACTCCCTTGCCTGCCGCATACTTGAGAAATTCTACAGCCCCGGAAATCGGTTCTGCGTCGCCTTTGTTCACCCATTCATTCCATAAGCTCCAATTATATCCGATACCTTCTTTCGCCAACTGAGCCTGAAACGGCATATTGCTCAAAACAGTCTCATCCACATCGACTATTATCGCCGGCGGCAGCGATCCGTAATTCTCCTTTTGCTCGACCGCAGCGGTCCAGGACTTATCTTTTAAAGCTTCGTCCAGTTGAATCCTGGCTGCAGCGAAAGTCTGTTCCGCGCAGGCGTGGTATTCTGCCGACGTCTGCATCCAGAGAATCCCGTTCAAAGTCTCGTGATTTTTGTCAAGCTCACAGGAAACTTTATCGGCACTGATGCTGACGAGAAAAATAAACAATGCGACAAGAACAGTCAGTTTTTTCATTTTTTCCTCCTTGCTGATCCTCTTGATTTTTTCATCAACCTTTAATTAGTGTAAATCAGAAATATTTACTTTTTGATATACCGTTCAGCCCAGGCGGCAATAACCGTCCCCGCGTACCGGGAATCAGGTTCCCTCATCAACAGGTGGTCCGCGGTATCGAGCGAAATGAAACTTTTGGGGTGCCTGGCCGCCTGGAATATTTCAGCCGCATTTCGTATGTCGACCACGGCATCCCCCGGAGAATGAAGTATCAGTAAAGCGCGTTTCAATCCTGAGATGTTCTTTTTCATGTTCACTTTATCCAGGTCGTCGTAGAATTTTTTGGTAATATTGAATTTTCTGCCGGAAATCTCCACCACAGCCGTCCCCTTTTCATCAATTTCACTGCGGGCGCTCCTCATCATATTATTCAGTCCCGTTAATTCATAAGGCGCAGCGATGACGACGACAGCCCGGCATGAGGGTATCTTTTCCGCCGCCTGAATCACCGCAGCTCCGCCCAGAGAATGCCCTATCAGCAGAGACGGCGCAGCGTATTCCAGCTTCAAAAAATCAGCCGCAGCAACCAGGTCCTCGACATTAGAAGCAAAATCCGCTTCCGAAAAATCACCCTCGCTCTCCCCCAGTCCCGTAAAATCAAATCGAAAAACTCCCACATCTGCCCGGGTTAATTCCAGGTTTAAATTGCTGACTGCTTTAAGGTTTTTCGTGCACGTGAAACAATGAGCGAACAAAGCGTACGATGAGGGACTTTCCGAATCAGGCATGTCGAGCTGTCCCGCAAGCTCATCGCCCCGACTGCCCTGGAATCTTTTTTTCTTGACCAGCATTGATTTCCTCCGGTCGTTGAACATTCTCAAGTTCATGTATTTAAACATCGCTCAGTCTCCCTCAGCTTAAAAGCTTCAAAAGCCTCTTGTCAATGCATATATGTCCTTAAACAGTCATCATTTGACAAACTCCGCACCGCTTTTTCATCAGTGTCGGTATCGGCATCGCTTTCGCATACTCAGCATTATTGAGTTTTTGGACAGGCGCCGGCGAATCGGGCGTCGTCTTTCCTGCTGTTTCTCAACAAATACATATTGACTCTTTGAAATTTTCAACAGCCCCTGCGCTTGATAGTCAACGAAAATTATAACCGTGAAGCGAATATTTTTGATCTATGTCTTAATAATCCGTGTTTTCAAATGGCGAAGGGACATCTTCCGGCTATCAATTTTATTGGATGAAATATTTAGCCGCCATTGCTGTTCATACCGAAAGAAGCATTTAATTTCATGGAAAATTTGACTTATGTCCTGAAATTAATATCTTGAAATGAGGCTTCCTTGAATAGTTTCAGGGTAACGAAATTTTTTAAGGAGACTGAAAAGACCACTGATATGAGCTATGCTGAATCCGCTGAATTCATCACGCCTGAAAAGCCTCACCAAAAGGAAATAAATTTTTATGAGAGGGGACCATGAAAAGATCAAATAATTATATTGCGCAAGTCGTAATGACGCTTTTTTTAGGGATTATAATGAGTTCGCTGGTTTTGGGACCATTTACAGGCTCGAATGACGGATCGGTGGCTTTTGGTGGGGACAGGGATATTGAACCGGAACCGAACGATGACTGCTATTATGCTAATGAGATTCCGTCAGGTGTGTGTGTTTTCGGAACTATTAACGATTCCAGCGATCCGAGAGACTGGTGGTATTTCATTTACGGAAGCACACAGCAAGTAACCGTCGGTCTCCAGGTTCCCGACGGAGTGGACCTTGATCTATATGTTTGGGGAGGGATCGGAGACTGTCATGATAATTCTTTGTTATGTTCTTCCCTTGCGGGGGGGTCTACGGATGAGGAATGCACTTTTACGCCGTATTATTCCGGCTATTATTATGTGGAGATTCGTCATTATTCAGGCAGTACCTCCTACAATTATATGACGTGGTGGGACACGGGAAGCGCTCCGACGCCGACGAGAACGCCCACGGCGACGGCGACGACGCCTTCCGATACGGCGACGCCGACCCGAACGCCCACGAAGACCCCGACCAGGACCCCGACGAATTTCCCGGCAACGAGGACGCCTACGAGGACGCCTAGTCCGACGCCGACGGCGACTCAGCCGAGCGACACGGCGACGCCGACAAGGACCCCGACCAAGACGGCGACTCATACGCCTTCGGGGAATCCGACTTCGACGCCGACCCGGACGCCTACGCGGACTCCAACGCCGACCAATTCGCCGACCAGGACCCCGACAATGGCGCCAACGCATCATGACGTGAAGGCGGTGTGCATCGAGACGGACCGCAGCGATCGCATGTTCAACGGACCGCGGCCGCGTCAACCGGGCGACGTATATCTGCCGAGAGTATGGGTAGAAAATGTAGGCAATCAGATCGAATATGTGGATGCATCGATCCAGGAGACGGTCACGGGATATTCCAGCAGCAATGCGTCACCCCATGTTCTATATCCGGGGGATTGCGTGCCTGTTGTGATGAGCGACATCTGGACGGTTCCTTCAATATGCGCGGGATATGAATTTACGGCATCGGTCACTATCGCCGAGGATTTCAATCCCATTAACAATTATACCGGTCCCAAATCGATGGAAGCGCCGCAGACGCCTTTCATGGAGCTGGCGTACGACAATGGGGCTGTAGCCAATTCTTATATTTTCGAAAACAACGAGAATTTTGCTTTAGCCAATGAATTTACGCCGCCTTATTATCCGTGTTTCATCGATTACGTTAAAATTTACATGCAGCGCGGCGGAACGGAAGATTTCGATCAATTCTGGGTCGGTATTTGGCTGGAAGACTCGAATAATCCGGGATTTCCGGCGGCAAACCCTGTTTACATGGACTATCACGTATGGAGTCGCAACTATGAATCGCCTGAGGGCTGGGTGCATGTAGTTCCGCCATGCTATCCCGACAAGATACAGATCGATTCCGGAAAATTCTGGGTCGGCGTAGTGGACCCGTCCTCATGCACAAGCGTTTATTCTGATAAGGTAGGCGTCGATGCGGTAAGGGACCATGCGGCCAACTGGGTAAAGATACTGGGCGGCTGGCAGAAGAACCCCGCCTGGTGGGACGGCGACGGACTGGGCGATCTGATGATACGGGCGGAGATAACCCTGGACATCGATCCTCCCGCCAATGATGATTGTGAAGATGCCGAGATCATCACCGAAAATGTTTACTCAGCAAACATAAATACGTTCAATGCGTCGACTCAGCCTACAGACCCCAATCCGGCGTGCAACAACCAGTCCAACGCCAAAAGCGTCTGGTGGCATTGGACCGCTCCGAATTGCGGCAAACTGATGGTGGAAACCTGCGAAACGGATTACCATACGATACTGAGTTTATGGTCGGGAAGCTGCGGAGACCTTTCTATGATAGCCTGCAACGATTATAACGACGGAGTTTGCGGAACGGAAAACATCCGGTCGGGCATTGATGATTTCCCAGTGGCGCAAGGAAACGAATATTATATCATGGTTTCTGCGATAAACGGCGACGGCGGCGAGCTTGACTTTGATTTTGAATTTACGCCGACCGACCTGCAGTCCATCTGCACGGTGGACGACAATACCCTGTGCGGCGATCAGACCGCTTCTTTAACATGCATCAGCTTCGGCTCCCATACGCCTTTGCAGTATTTCTGGTCTCCGACTCAATATCTTTCGGATTCTTCCTCACCTCAACCGGAGTTCGGTCCGGCGCCTCCCGGAGAATACGGCCCGTTTACCTGCACTGTCATGGATTCCTGGGGTTGCATGAAAACGTGTTCCCCTGGAATCACGATATACGTCTCCGATTATCCCGAAGTGAATGGATCGGCTGAAGAGAACGTATTATGCCGATACGAGACCACGACTCTGCACTGCAATGTGAATGGAGGAACTCCCGAATATTCCTATCAATGGAGTCCCGTCACTTACCTGGATGATCCGAATTCAGCCGACCCGGTATTCACTGCGTCTAACACGGGAACTTTCGGACCTTACACCTGTTCGGTCACCGACTCCGTCGGCTGCAGCGGACAGTCCCCGCAGTTGATCTTTATAGAGGTTAAACCCGTTCCAAACGTTTCCTGCTCGGTCAACGATAACACGCTTTGTTCCGTCCATACCACGCAACTGCACGCAACGAACATCGGAGGAACGGCTCCTTTCACGTTTGAATGGACGCCGGCCAATTACCTGGACGATCCTGCCGCCAGGGAACCAGTGTTCGGTCCGGCGCCGGCGGGCGAATACGGCCCCTACACCTGCACGGTTACCGATGCGAACGATTGCACTGATGCATGCGATTCCGGCATAACCATAACCGTTTACGACAATCCTGCCGTCACCTGTTCCGCAGATGACGGTCAGATTTGCGAAAATGAAACCACTGTCCTTAACTGCAACGTAACCGGCGGAACGCCCGATTTCACCTACCAGTGGAACAACTCGACCTACCTGGACGATCCCAACTCGGCCAACCCCGTATTCGGCCCGGCCCCTCCAGGCAGACATGGACCCATTGCCTGCTCTGTCCTCGACGCCAACGGCTGCTCGGCAGGATGCTTCCCCGGCATTTTCGTCACCGTGAACCCGAATCCTTCCGCCATCACCGTCAGCGGACCGGAATCCATCTGTGAAGATGAATGCCCGGCCTTCCTCTGCGCCCCGGAGGGTTACGAGGAATACCTGTGGAGCAACGGCGAAGTAACCAGGCAAATAGCGGTATGCGTTACGGGCGATTATACCGTCACCGTCACCGATGATAACGGATGCAGCGGTACGAGCGACGTTCATCACCTGGAAGTCTTCCCCGAAGTCTTCGCTGACGCAGGCGACGACCAGGAGATAGTCCAGGGCGAATCCGTCCAGATCGGGGGTTCGCCGTCCGGTTCCGGGGGAACCGAACCTCTCAGTTACGAATGGCTCCCCATAGAGGGACTGGACGATCCCAATATTTCCAATCCGATGGCATCACCCGATGCCACGACCCTCTACACACTGATGGTCACCGATGCGAACCTCTGCCAGGCTGAAGACTCATGCACCCTCTTCGTCACCGTGCTGCCTACGGAAACGCCGACATTATCTCCTACTCCTTCGCCGACAACTACCCCAACTCTCGTTCCCACAAATACGCCTACTCTAACCCCAATATACACGCATACGCCGTCCGCTACACCCACTCTCATACCTATCCCCGCTGTCGGTCATTTCGGCTTATCCGGCTTGTTGATCATCTTCAGTCTTTTCCTGCTGAAATCAATGATCACAAAAGAAAACACTAACAGGCATGAATGATAAAGCCAAAAACAACGCTGTTAAAGCGTTAACCCCATTCAGATTCGTTAATTCGATGGTCAATGAACTATTGCGGATGAAATTGGCGGATGTTTTGCTTTGACTGTGAATAGTCCTGCATGCGCAATATCATTCTTTAGATTGGATCAAAATTTCGATATGGAGAGGTAACGTTAATCCCGTCTCATTTTTCGTAATATCAGGGCCCTGTTATGCTGTGCTTTATAATTGTTCTCATCCATTGAAAGAACTTTATTGTAATATTTGAGCGCTTCATCGAATTTTCCCAGTCGTGCTTTCACATTGCCCATATCCAAATAAAAAACAGGCTCGTCCGGCTTATTCCGCAATTCAATACCCAAATGCTTTTCCGCCTCCGCATACTTTTTCACCTGTATCAACGCTCTGGCGTAGTCATAGTGAAGTCCAGGTCGACCAGCATCGGAAATCAAAACTTTTTTTAAATATGACACGGCTTCTTCCGGCTTAATTGAGATCAGCAATTCTCCCAAATGATGAAGAAATCGAGGATTCTCCGGTTCTTTCGCCAACGCCAGGCGGTAATACTTTTCAGCTTCGCCCTTCTTATCAATCATATGAAGGCTTAATGCGAGATTAAAAAGGGTTTCAACTTTAGCGGACCCCATATCCAGCGCTTTTTTAAATTCTTTTGAAGCAGAAATAAAATCGCTTTTTTTAAAATACAAAAAACCAAGATTATAATGCCGTTCAGCCGTATCGCCGACAACATATCCCAGGGCTTCCAGTTTTCTTTTTCCATAAGAGTCTTCAGCTTCTTCAAGCCATTCTTCACCTTCTCCGGTCTCTCGCTGTTGCCCGTAATCAGGAATTCTTGGGGGCGAGGAACTTTTTAAAAAAGGTTCAATTGCCTGTCCCGGCATGTTTTCAGCGGCCGGTAAACCAAAAAAATTTAAAATGGTCGGGGCGATATCCATAACAGACAAGGGATTGTCCCTGTTTGAAGTTTCGAAACCGGGACCCAGGCCCAGAAACATGCCTTCAATCAGGTGACTTTCTATGCCGGCCAACGGATTCTCTTTGCGGCCTGAAGGCGGATTCGCCCTCCATTTGAAGCCATGATCAGATATAATCATGACATACGTATCAGCCTCGGCTTCATTGAAAATCTTCTCCAGCCAACTGTCCTGAAAAGAAAAATACGGCAGGAGGATTTCCTCCGCAGTTTTTGCTTCCTCGGATGCTCTTTGGGGCAGATAATAACGGTTGAAAAGATGTCCGAGCGTATCGGTTCCCTGCAGATAGAGAGTGAAAAATTCAGTGCGGGCCTTTTCAAGCAGATGAAGGGCCGCCTTGCCGTACTCTTCCGTCTGGTTGTATGTCGCCCATAATTGTTCTGAAGGATATACTTTCCTCATACCGTTTTCTTTCTTAATGGTTTTTGATAACGGGACAGCCGGCCAGGGTCCTGAGTCCGTCCGTTCCCGGTGTTGCATCAATTCCCCGTAAAGATCAGATGGATATGCTATTCGCTTTTTCGGCATGCTGAATTCATCCATTCCCAGTATGTGAGGGCGATACCGATCAGTGACCATGAATCCGTTGATGCTTTCTGCAGGCCATGTCGCCCACCAACCTATTACCGTACATCCTATCCCGCGCTCGCTCAGTATATTCCAGACAGAGGGAACCTTCTTGAACCAGGACGTTATGGGGATTTCTTCACCCGTTTCCGGGTGAACTGCCATAAAATCCGTTATCCCATGGTCAGTCGGCTCGCGCCCTGTGGCTATCGACGTCCAGATTAAAGGAGAAATCATAGGTTCAAATGAATGAAATTGCGCTTTTAATCCCCTTTCATGCAGACTCTGAAATACAGGAATTCGACCCATCCGCATCAACGGCGTGAAATTCCTCCAGTCAGCGCCGTCTAATCCCAGAACCCATAATTCCCCTGAAGAATCCTCAGTCGGACAGCGACATCCGATCTTCCATACGATCAACAGCAAAACGACAATCACAAACAGACAAATCAGATTTTTTTTGTTTGATCTTCGAAATATTGCCCTTAACATTCTGTCCCCTCATCAATGGAAAAACTCCGATGATTCAGCCGGAATTTAATATACATTACTTTTTTCAAGAACTCATTATTCAAAGTTTTTTTCGGAAAAATTGTTTTGCCCTTGACTTTTTGAAAAATAACCTTAATAAAGATAAGGAGTGGAACGGTGAATTTCATGATTAAAATGTTTTTGAAGTCAGATTCACACAAAAAATTCAAATTAACATAAGAACTTGGAGGGGGCTAAAATGGTAATGAAAAAAATTTTATTTCTCAATGTGATGGGCATGGTGATCGGCCTATTACTTTCACCAGCGCTGTTTAGTGCGGAGCAGGATTTTTCAGGCGGCGGCGGTGTGATGGGATCGGAATTGCGTCCTGCCACTGAACCGCAGGAATTTTCTGCCGACGATCTGGCTGAGCTTGAAGCCAGACGCGAAGCGGTAGAGAGAGGCGAAACCAAGGTAGTTGAGGCGCCGGCTCCGATATTCAAAGGAGAAGCTCACCCGGAAAAAAAAGTTGTTGATGAATGGGGTCTGGATGAATTGATGGAAGGCGAAGCCGGCAAGGGATGGTCTTTCTATGACGGCGCTATGTGTTACGCCGTAACGGGATACCCTTACAATCCGAATCCTGAGATTTACAAAATGAGAAGCACCTACGGCAGTATTTACGCCTGGCATCATCTAAGGAACACGAGCGGTTCGTGGACGTACCGGGTTCAATTTGATTTACCGCCGTTTTACGGGGGCAGCACCTGGGACACTGGAACCACGACATACAGCGGCAGTTATTATTGGTATAAGGCTTGGTGGGGTTGGTATTTTAGCGGATATTCCAATTCGAATTATGACGGGATATGGCAAGCCAGGCAATATATCGACGGCAGCAATCAATGGTCTTCGCCCTGGACCTTGCGATTCGAGCTTGACGATGATCCTTACAGTACAAGCGATTCATCGCATACGATGTGTACAGGCCTATCGGGCGACGATCCGGTCAATCCGGGGACATCGACGTTTTATTATTACCAGGATGCGGCTTACAATTGGGTACGTTTCGACGACGTAGCCGAAGCGATTGATTTCAAATGGCGCTGGTACAGACCCGGCGGAACGTTCGACTGGGAATATACAAACAATCAAAGCGATCCCGGGACCAACTCGTGGTACGGCTGGGTAAAGGCCTGGTGCTGGCGAGACCTGGACGGATATATGTATCAATTTCCCGGAACGTGGACCGTGAATTTTTATACTTACAACACCTATTACAACAATTGGACATACCGTTTCGACGACACATTCACAGTCGTAGGTCCGCCCACTAATACTCCGACGCGAACCCCGACGAAAACGCCGACCAGGACACCGACGAAAACGCCGACCAGGACGCCGACAAAAACGCCGACCAGAACACCGACCTCCACGCGGTCTCCAACCAGAACGCCGACATATACGCTAAGTCCGACCAGAACACCCACAGCAACGCTCAGTCCCACACGAACGCCGACTGTGACCCTCAGTCCGACCAGGACCCCAACAGCCACTCTCAGTCCCACCAGGACGCCTACTGCGACGTTGTCGCCGACGAGGACTCCCACTGTGACTTTGTCTCCAACATTGAGTCCCACTTTATCGCCTACGCTATCACCGACGATGTCGCCTACTCTTTCACCGACGGTCACGTTATCTCCCACAGCGTCCCCAACTCTATCGCCCACGCTTTCACCGACCTCATCGCCGACTCTCTCACCAACGGTCACATTATCTCCTACAGCCTCCCCGACGCTTTCACCGACACTTTCACCTACTGTAACGCTCTCGCCTACGATGAGCCCCACTTTATCGCCGTCTATGTCTCCCACGCTCACACCTACTAACACGCCCGAAGAAACTGCCACACCGACGGTAACTCCTACTATTCCGCCGATTCCTGCTTTCGGCTCGACTGGCTTGGGAATTCTACTGGCGTTGTTCTCACTCGGTTTAATAGGAGCTTTAAAACGCAAACAAAATAAGTAAAAATTCATCAAATTAAACTGACAACATGGGGAATCCGGGAAATGCCTGCGGTTCCCCTTTTTAATAGCTCTGTCGATCTGCAAAAAAACTCTTCCCTTTCATTCTCTGTGCCGGCAGAATCCTTTCAGGAAATAGACAGCGCCGATTGCATGATCGAATTGTTTTCTGATACACTGTCGTTGCTTCAAAGGGGGGAGGCGCAGGCATAAGCAGGTGATTCTTCATTTTTCAAATTACGGTAAGCTCAGAGGAAATGTTCTTTTTGTAAATTTACCTGAATCAATTATCGAATGATGAAACATTCTGACGCGAATTATAAAATTCCGAATAAAAGCGAGTTTTCCGGAATTCGTGGGATAAACCGATTATCGGCTGCAATACAATCTTTTTTGATTATTTTGCTTTCAGGATATCTTTGGTCCGGATGCGGCAATCACCAGGACCCTGAAAAACTCAATTTATTATTAATCGTTATCGATACCTGCCGGGGAGATGCCCTTTATGCTTCAGGTCAGAACGAAGCTCTGACACCCAACCTGGACCGGTTATGCCGGAAGGGCGCATTATTTGAGAACTTCACTGTCAACACGCCTCACACCGTACCTTCTCACTGCTCTTTATTGACCGGCCTGATTCCTGCAGTGCACAAAGTGAGATCGACAGGCGGGACAGCCCTGTCAGACAATGCGGTGACGCTGGCTGAACGGTTGAATGAGCAGAATTATGATTGCCGTGCTTTCGTCAGCGCTTCCGTTCTCAATAAAAATTATGGATTTTCTCAGGGTTTTGATTTCTATGATGAGGTCCTGCCGCAGCAAAATGAAGGAGTCCATTCAACCTGGATGTCTATCGAAGGACGCCCCGTCAACGTGCTTTTTCATGAACGTTCCTCCATTGAAACTAACCGCCGTGTTTTTCAATCTCTCCATTCCAATCCAGTAGAATCACCTTTTTTTATCTGGGTTCACTATTTTGATCCACATTTTCCTTATTTCCCCCTACCGCCGTATGGTTTGAGATTCGACAACCCTTATGACGGAGAAATCGCCGCCACGGATAAAGCCTTGGGAATGCTTCTCCATCGATTCCTGGAACTGGGACTCCTTGACGATACGATTATAGTCGTAACTTCAGACCACGGTGAAAGTCTGGGAGAACACGGCGAACAGGAACATGGCCTGCTGTTGTTCAACTCAACGATAAAAACTTTCCTGATTTTAAACGGACCCGGAATACCTCAAAACAGGATCATCAGCGATCCCTATGGACAGACCGACGTTATGCCGCTCCTGTTGAATTTGCTTGAAATAAACTCCCCCACAGTTTCAGGCTTCAATCCGTTCGACGGTCGGACAAGAACAGACAAAGAGCTCATCAGGGCAAGCTATTCCGAGACGATGGACCCTGTGAACAGGTACGGATGGAGCCCTCTGATTACTCTCACGGAGAATAACTGGAAATACATCCATGCCCCGCTTCCCGAACTTTATGATCTGGCGACCGATCCGGCGGAGCGGCATCCCGTAAAGGGATACGAAAATATCAAGCAAAAAATGGCCGGCGAAGTAGATTCTTTTTTAAAACTGAACGAGGATTCGTCCGGATTCGTCGAAATCCAGGACTTATCATCTCAGCAAATCGCGCAGCTTGAGAAACTGGGCTATGTGGCATCAACCAAACCTGCCGAAATGAGTTTCGACGGCGGCAATCCCATGAGTCTCATAATGGCGCATTATTATCATAGCGAAGCGCAGAAAGCGCTCAGTCAGGGAGCCGGTCAAAGCGCAGAGGCATTTTTTGAAAAAGCGCTGGAGATAGACCCCGAAAATGCAGAAATTCTCTCTGAATTCGGCGGGGCATTGCTTCGGCTGGGTAAGGTCCGGGAAGCGCAGAAAATACTGGAAAAATCGTTGGAAATCGATCCGTTACATTTTAATGCGTTATTGCGGCTGGGGCATTGCGCCTATAAACTGGATCATTCCAGACTCGCAGAAAATTACTACCGTAAATTGCTGGAAATTATTCCGAATCACGCGGAAGGACATTTCTCCCTGGCTGTGGTTTATGCTGAAAGGGCTGAATATGATGCTGCTGAAATGCATTTTCATAAAGCGCTTGAACTGGAAACGAACGAAAGAAGTCTGCTCCATCAGAAAGCTCTATCAGCATTGACGAGAATCCAAAAAGAAAAATCGTGACTTTTTTTTACGACCGATATACCTTTATTGTTCATGAAGCTGTTAAACCGTTTTCCTGACAAAAAAATATTTCCTGTCATCGTTATCCTACTTTTAACCGGTTTCTTCGCCGTTTCATTTACCTCGGCATTAAAAAAATCTCCTGTATGCGATGAATACGCAGCGCACGTCCCCAGCGGCTGGTCCTATTGGAAAAGAGGCGTTTTTTGCGGCGGTCTTGACAATCCTCCCTTGATTCAACTACTAGTCTCCCTTCCCCTGGCCCTTACTCAATCTCCTTTCGACCCTTCCGATGCCTCCGCAGTCATATATCCACGCACAATCATGATCCTGATGACTCTCGCCCTGGCCGTTCTTCTTTTCGCACAGGCTCGACGTTTGTATTCCAGGTTAGCCAGCCTTATGGTTCTTGTTATATTTCTTTTTGAACCGAATATCCTGGCCTACTCACGGGTCGCCGTCACGGACATGGGTTTTACCTGTTTCGCCTTCACCTCCTTCATCCTCCTCGTCCGCTATCTTGAAAAACCTTCTCTCAAACGATGCATAGCAGCAGGCTGCCTTTTCGGAGCAGCAGCCGCTTCCAAATTCACTGCCTCATGGCTTGTCTTGAATTTTTTGGTTCTCACGATAATCGATATTTTTCGGAAAAAAAACGACGCCGGCAAGGACTTCATACGAATTCTGAAAAAATTTTCCCTCCATGCTTTAATTTATGCCGCTTGCGCTCTATTTATTTTAAACAGTTTATATCTCTTCCAGGGCGCCGCTCGGTGGAATAAAGTCCCGCCGGTCTATGTACAAGAGGTGTTAGGGAGTCATTCACAGGCAGTTCTTCACTTACTGAACGCCGGCGCCTTTTTTCTCCCTGAATTATATGTCAAGGGACTTTTGAATGTTTATTATCACGCCCGGCACGGTCATCAAAGCTACCTGTTCGGCGAGAGGTCGATTGAAGGTTGGAGTTATTATCATTTGATCGCCTTCCTCCTGAAAAGCACTGTTCCATTCCTGATATTAACGGTTCTCGCATTATCCGGCAGTATCTACAACTTCAAAAACAGGACAGCATTCATCGAACGCTATTCTCTCATCAACGCCGGACTGTTTTTCTGTTTTATTTCATTTTTCGGAATCAACATCGGCATTCGACACGTTTTGCCTGTGTTTCCATTTTTGATTCTTTCTTTTGGAAACATTCCAGATTTTTTGAACAGGCTTTTTCGTTTTTTAAAAAAACCTTATATCGCTTCCATATCGGTTTTTTCATGTCTGACGATTCTCCATGCAGCATCTTCCTTAAGCGTTTATCCGCATTTTATCAGTTATTTCAATTTACTGGCAGGAGGACCGGAAAACGGCAGCGAATTCCTCCTTGATTCGAATATCGATTGGGGCCAAAACGATCTTCTGCTGGAAAAGAAACTGGAGGAATTAAATCACCCTGTCGCTATTAATCCTGAAAAACCCCAAACAGGCTGGACGGCCGTAAACGTCAACCGTTTGAAAGGCCTCCTGGCGGAACAAGCTGAAGATTTTCTCTGGTTGGACGGCTACCCTACAGCGTTTCAAGTCGGTTATACCTGGAATTTCTACAACATAGACATTCAAAGCTATAATGAATTCGCTCGCCGTTCGGGTTCCAAGGCCTATCATCTCTGGGCGCTGGGTCTGATGTCCCTGGAAGAGGACGATGAGGAGAAGGCGATACTCCTCCTGGAGAAGGCCGTACAAAAATCACCCATCAATTCGAAAATAGTGGAATCCTACGTGGATGCCGCTCTCGAACTCGGATTGTTCGATAAAGCATTGCAAGCCGCTCAGAAAATTTCTACGCTGGAACAAAAAAAATACACTCTTGCGGAAGAAATAGAAATATGCAGAAAATTACAAAGGGAACCCCAAAACGCAGAATACTGGAACAACCTGGGAGTCGTCAGGAATCAACTGAACCGGCTCAAAAAAGCCTATGAAGCTTACAGTAAAGCTGTCGAAATCCGGCCGAAATTCGCCAATGCCTACTATAACCGTGCCTATCTTCACTTTCATACGGGCAATCCTGAAAAAGCAGAGAAAGATGTTATGACTGCTTTGATGCTTACCACAGGATTCGAGGATGCCGAAATACTGGCGAACAACATACAGACCGTGAAAAATGCATTGGGAAGCTCGGATCCGAAGGCGCAATATTTTTTGGGTAATTATTACGCCTCCGCCGGTAAATTTAGCAAAGCTATGGAATACTTCTTCTCATCATTCCGTCAAATGCCCGATTGTGAAAACTGCCTTCTGGCTTACGGTGAATTATACGTCGCTTTAAAATTACGTACAAAAATGAATAAATATCTTTTTTAAAAAATACTTATGGGATCAAAGATCAGCATTTTCTTCCAAAACAGTTTTTCTAAGAATCAACGTTTCGCTGAGCAACAGCACGAAGAAGCTTCAAAAAAAACAGCGCCGGTTTAAATTTTATTTTGTTCAGCGCCGATTTTTCTCTCAGAATTATTGATTCTTTTCCAGTTTATTCAGATATTCCAGAAATTCCGTCGAGGGTTTCAAACCCAGCTGCAAGGCTTTCTTCAGATGAGTCCTGGCTCTTTCGACGTCCGGTTCAGCCAATTTAGCGTAATAAACGGCCAGATTATTGTGAGCATCGCGGTCCTGGGGATTCAGATCAAGGGCGATCAACCATTGAGATTCAGCTTTCTTGTATTGGCCTGTTTTCAATAGAGCGACCCCATAGGCTGTATGAATGCCGGGCGCATGAGGTTCGAGATTAAGCGTGATCCGGTATTGTTCTGCTGCTTCCTCATATTGTTCGAGAGAGGACAGAAGAAGGCCATATTTTGCATGTAACAGTGGATTCCAAGGTTTTATTTTAATGTGTTTTTCATACAGGCCTGCGGCGGCGTCATAATCGCCTTCTAATATCATTATTTCCGTTAATTGAAATAAAGCTTCATTGAAAAAGGGATCGATCTGAAGGACCTTGTGAAACCATTCCGAGGCTTGTTTTGTATCGTTTTGTTCCAGCGTAGTTACTCCCAATGAATATGCTTCCCGCGCTTTCATGATTCTGTCGCGGACATCCAGAACAGCCGAATCGGAATAATTGTTTTCGATATCGACGAATAATGATAAATCGAATAACAGCGGAGAACGTCCTTCGAAGAAAACAGAGTCGTAAGAATTGGGAAAAAGGCGGTAAATTCTGTAGAACGAATTCTGAAAAACAAGCCTGAAATGGACTGGCTTGCTGGGTTCGAAATGTAATTGAAAAACAGTGAATTTTTCATCAAGATTAAGTCGATCGACCAGGTATCTGGCTGAAAATTTGGACCGGTCAAGCATAAAATCAGCCGGAAGAATGATATAATCGACTTCATTCTCCCTGCAGAACTGATATAAAGCATCCTCATCCTTTGAAAATAAAGCTCTCAGGGATATTTCAACTTTTCGCCGAATAACGGCGGATTCAAACATGGGATGAAGAGTTACAGGTCGACCGGCATATTCGAATATGAAAGGACTCATGCTGAAGGGGGCAAGGAAGACATCTTCATCGGTCGTGTTCCTCGATATCCAGGAAAGGAGCTTCACCTCATCGTTCATGGTCTGGAAAACCGGAGGGCCGGCGTTCGCTTCGGTCATACTCATAATTTCTTTGAAAGCAGACGTTTGGGTATATGTCGAGAAAAAATATAACTCGAAGATAATCAATCCGACGCATATCCATTTCCATTTACGTTTTCGTCCTGATCGGGAATTTCCGATCAGTCCTGCCGTCCAGAAAGCGGCAAAAAAGGACAGGGGAATCATCATACGATCGAAAATAATGTACAGAAACGTAAAAATCACCAGCATGCAACCCATTATAATTGCATTGATCTTTTTCCTTTTTTCTTTTCTGAGGATGGTTTTAAGAAATCCGGTCCACCCGAACGCCATCAGCACACCCATATAGTACAGGGCCTGCAGTGGATGCGGAGATGTCCACGGTCCCATCCAGAATACTCGGGAATCAAACGAGAGGGCGGCGGGGTCTTCAGGTTTCAAATTGAAATGTAATATCTTGTCTGCGATGAGTTTGAAGGCATGTCCATAAGCTTCGTACCGGCTGAAAGTCAGGAATGATGCTGCGCCGAGGATTACAGCGCCTGCTGCTGCTGTGCCCAGGAGGGTTTTCCTGTTTGCAATTTTTTTTCTGAGTAAGTATACGATGACCACCAGCCATCCGGGAATCATGTTAAAAGAAAGGAGAAACCATCGAGAACGTAAATGGGGAAAAAACAACGATCCGAGAGCAACTCCGAAAATTATAAGAGAACACTTTTTTGCAACCTGCTCTTCAACATGCTCCCTAAAACAAATGATCAAAAGCGCCAGGCAATAAAGAAACCATAAAAATTGGGACATATGCCACGAACCCAAGGTAATCAGAAGTAGTATGACGGTAAAAAACAGTTCTATGGTCCTTCTGCCTTTTCTGAAAGATAATAAAGTAAACAGGATGGCTCCATAGAAGAAAGGGAGCGTGAAGTTTTCCCGCAGGTAACTGCCTACTGTCCTGACGAAGGAAGGCAGGCTGAAGGTCCACAATGCAGCGGCAGTTAAAGCGGCGAACAGGCTGGGGAATAATCTTAAAACGGTGAAATACAGAGGAAAAATCGTCATTGAGGAGGTTAAACAGGTACACAGTATCACCAGGTCTTGAAAATCATAGTTATCTGTCCTGGTTTCAAGAAGCCGGCCCAGCATCCCCGGAAGATATTCCATAAAAATAGTGAGCTCTTCCCGGGTATCGACTCCTTCAGGATATTGCAACCTCTTGTCGATTTCCGGTATCTCTTTTCCCTCTGCAATGAGTCTGGCGTAGTGATAATGCACTGCGCTTTCGCTGAAAAACAACCCCGCTCCGCCGGCGCTTCTTCTGGAATTTAAGCCTGAATAGTAAACCTGTACAGAGAAAAGAATAAAAAACAGGATGAGCGGGAGAGCTAAATGGATGAAAAACAAATTATTTTTCGATTTAACTTTCATTTTTCAGAATTTACAGCATTTCCGTCATGATCTGTTATAATACTGATCTGATTGCCTGATTCTGCTCAATGTTTCAAACTTTTGATTCCGTCGATTCTGCGATGAATGATGAAAAAGCCGGGCAGGCTGAATAACTGCGGCTACCGGTTAATGCCTTCTTTTATACTCCTGAAATCATATTAAAAAACGGACGAACAGGGCGAAAAGCGACTTTTTCGAACGAGCTGGTCTGCACGTGATTTTGCCGGCATGTGCAGCCGTAACGCAGCAATGATACGACAATAAATAGGCTAAAGTCAATCTGTAGCCGGCCGGCAATTAACAATCAAGTTGACCCGAATGCTATTTATCCTTACAATCCATTAATTGGAGGAAAAAAATGTGGAAAAAAGGATTGTTTTTAAGTGTTTTGACGGTTTGTGCGCTGCTTGTATTCCTTTTTGGGTCAGGATGCGGACAATCTAATGAGACAGCGCAGGACAAGGAAACATCCCTGGAACAGGTCACGGCTGTCGGGTCATCCTGGTACGGTCATGTTCCGGTCTGGGTCGGCATTGAACGGGGAATTTTCGAAAAGCACGGATTTGAAGTGACCTGGCGGTTCATCAACAAGAGCATGGATCGTTTGAACGCCATTTCATCCGGTGATGCTCAATTTGCGAGTCTTGGTCAGATAGCGATGCTGAGCGCCATGGCTCAGGGCAACCGGCGTTTTTACTGGGTCGGCAACCAGGATATCGCTCCCGGTTTTGAAGGACTGGTCGTTCATTCCAAAATCGAGGATTACGAGGATTTAAAAGGAAAACTGATCGGGTTTCCTTTCGGCTCATCCGTCGACCTGACGGCCCGCATGCTTCTGAAAGACCATGGGCTTGACCCGGAGAGGGATGTGAAACTGGTTAACCTGGAAGTGGGCGACGTGCCGGCCGTGTTCAGAGCGGGCAATGTCGACGGCGCTCTGATCTGGGAACCGGGTTTCTCGCAATTGAAAGAAGTTGAAGGAGCTCGCGTGCTTGGCATGGATACCGACACGCCGGTTTATCAAAAATTCGGAACCATGACCGGGCCGGACGTTCTGGTTTTGGGAAGAGCCTGGTGCGACAAGGACCCCGAACGGGCTCGGAAATTCCTTACCGCTTATTTTGAAGCGCTTTCCCTTGTAAAAAACAACACGGACCAGGCGGCTGAAATCGTTCACGAAAAATACATACAGCAGGATATCGATCTCATCAGGGAGAACCTGTCCCGTTTCGTCTGGCTTACGCTTGAGGATCAGAAAAAGGTAATGAGCGATGCCGGCATTTTCGGACAAACCGAATACGTGATGGACATTCTTCATAATGACATGAAAGCCATCCCTGAAAAACCGCAATTTCGCGACTGGGTTCGCCCTGATATTTTCCCTTTCAGGGACGAATAACAGATACGTATTTTCGCTGAATCATGGAAGAAAAACCGCTTGATTTGTGGCAGACCGTCGTCATAGGCGCCGCCTCCGTAATTCTCTTTACGGGAATCTGGGAACTGCTCGTTCGACTGGACATTATTGATCCCTATTTTCTGCCTGCGCCGAGTCGCATTCTGGAAAGAGCTTTTCAGATGACGACCGGCGACAACAAGATACTCCTCAACGATATTTTCATCAGCGCCACACGCGTGCTGGCGGGTTTTCTATTGAGCACGGCCGTGGGCATACCTTTTGGTTTTCTCATGGGTATGAGCCGTCATTTCCGTGCGGCCTTGAATCCCATCATATCC
Organism: uncultured bacterium; assembly: GCA_964619725.1. Lineage (GTDB taxonomy): Bacteria > CSSED10-310 > CAZUFC01 > CAZUFC01 > CAZUFC01 > CAZUFC01. The sequence goes on from CAZUFC010000090.1 coordinate 27,864, forward strand.
ATTATCCGGCCGCTGCCTGCTTTGAGCTGGATACCGCTGTCCATGCTGTGGCTGGGCATAGGCGAACAGCAGAAATACGCCATCGTTTTTATGGGTTGTTTCGCATCTATTCTCGTTTATACGACTGATGCGGTCATGCGGCTCGACTTGACGCTGCAGAGAGCCGCATTGAACCTGGGGGCTTCCCGTCTGCAGGTTATCCGGTTTGTGGTCCTTCCCGGCGCGCTTCCCAACATACTGAGCGGTCTGAAGGTCGTCCTGGCGATTGCCTGGACTTGCGTGATCAGCGCTGAGATGGTCGGCGCCAACAGCGGTCTCGGTTTTCGAATTTGGACGGGAAAAGAATGGTCTGATACCGGCCAGGTGCTTGTCGGAATGATATCCATCAGCCTTACCGTACTCCTTCTCGATATCCTGTTCCGCAGCCTGGAAAAACTCCTCCTGCCCTGGCAGCATAAAGGCAGCTCATGAGCAATTCACCGCTTATAGAGGCCGTGGACGTCACCCGTAAATTCGGCAAAGGGCCTGATGCGGTAACCGCAGTCGAGCGCCTGAATTTTCAAGTATCCCGCAACAGGGTAGTCACGATCGTAGGCGCATCCGGATGCGGCAAAACCACCGCTCTCAACATGATAGCCGGATTCATTCAGCCGACTGAAGGCCAGGTGCTGCTCCAGGGCGAACCGGTAACCCGCGTGGACTCCCGTTGCGGCATGATTTTTCAGAATTATGCATTGTTTCCCTGGATGACCGTCAGACAAAACGTTGAATTCGGTCCCCGCATCAAAGGATTATCAAAAAAAATACGCGGTGAAACGGCCGATCGATACATCGAAATGGTGGGATTAAAAGGATTTGAAGCGGCCTATCCTCAGCAGTTGTCCGGAGGAATGCGTCAGCGCGTGGCGTTATGCCGCGCCCTGGCCAATGAACCCGAAATACTGCTGTGCGACGAACCTTTCGCAGCGCTCGACGCCATGACCAGGCAACTGATGCAGGAAGAACTGCTGAACATCGTCGATACTTCCGGCCAGACGGTCCTTTTCATTACTCATTCCATTGATGAAGCCCTTATTCTGAGCGACCGTATCCTCGTCATGTCGGCCCGCCCCGGTCGAATAAAAATGAACATGGAAAACGATCTTCCGCGACCCAGGCATGTGGACGTTCAACTCAGCGACAAATTCATTTCCATGAAACGCAGTATCTGGAAACTCGTGGAAGAGGAAGTCAAAGGTTCTTTGAAAACATGAACGGATTGAGTCATCCTACTAATTCATCCGAGAATGCGGCATCGGAGAATCCCGGTCGAACGGATTCCGGTTTCGACAGGAAGCTGAAGCAGGTCGAAGCAGAAAATACTGACGTTTCAACCGAAACGGTCAATGAAGACTTTACCTGCGAATGGGAAACGGATGACCTGTTCTGTCCCGACCTGCCCACGGAACCATTGAAAGACGATCCTCTTATCCTGGTGACAGGCGCTTCTGGATATATCGGCGGCCGCCTGGTCCCGGAACTTATCGAACGCGGTTACCGGGTGCGGGCCATGGTGCGCGCAGGACGTTTTTCCTATGCTGTTCGCTGGCCCGGAGTGGAAGTCTTTAAGGCCGATGCGCTTGATTTCGAACGATTGAAAAAGGCCCTCGAAGGCGTCGACATCGCCTATTACCTGATCCATTCGCTGATGATGGGACCGAGTAAATTTGAAGAAGCAGACATCAGGGCGGCGGCAAATTTCTGCAGGGCTGCGGAGCATTGCAATCTGAAAAGAATAATATATCTCGGCGGACTGGGTGATGAATTCACAACGCTGTCTCACCATCTGAAAAGCCGCATGCAGGTCGCTGTAGAACTCCGTCGCTGCAAAACGCCCGTGACGACATTACGCGCAGCGGTCATTATCGGATCGGGAAGCGCCTCCTATGAAATTATTCACAACCTGGTAAATAAAGTGCCTCTTATTCTTTATCCGCCCTGGGTGAACAACAAGTGCCAGCCCATCGCCATCCGGGACGTCGTCAAATACCTGGTCGGGGTAATGGAAACGCCGGATTCGACAGGCAAATCATACGATATCGGCGGACCGGATATTCTCTCTTACCTGGATATGATGAAAATATTCGCTCGCCTCCTCAGAAAAAAAATTCTCTTCATTCGTTTTCCCGGCTTGAAAATAGGCTTCTATTCCTACTTCACCAGCTTGTTCACTCCCGTCCCCGGACCCATGGTACGCTGCCTTATGGATGGCCTGAAAAATGATGTAATCTGTGAAAATAACAATATACGAGATGTCGTTCCCTTCAAACCCATAAACTACGAAGAAGCCATCCTCAGGGCCCTGGACCGCGAAGAACGGGACCGCGTCTACACACGCTGGACGGCAGCCTATCCCCCGGCTCATACCCTGGCTATTAAATTGTACGAAATAGAAGGCGGCCCTCGTTACACGACTCAATATTCCCTGCTTACCGACAAGAAAGCGGAAGACCTCTTCAAATCCATCTGCTGCATCGGCGGTAAAGAAGGATGGTTCAACAATAACTGGATGTGGCGATTGAGAGGTCTGGTCGATAAAATCATGCTGGGAGTCGGCTCAAGCCGCGGCAGAAGAAGCAAAACAGTATTGCGCGTCAACGACGTCATCGATTTCTGGAGAATCGAATCCATTATTCAAAATAAACAACTCAGACTCCGCGCAGAAATGAAATTGCCCGGTAAAGCCTGGCTGGAATTCACCATAGAAGAAGAAAAGTCCAAACGCCGTCTCACCATTACACCATACTTCCACACAAATTCCCTGTTCGGCGTCCTATACTGGTACATATTCCTCCCCTTCCACGGATTCATCTTCAACGATCTCATCAAGCAAATCGAAAAACGGAGCTGAAGAAGGCAGAACAGTGGAAGAGGGAGAGGTTGGAAGGGGGGAAGACAGGGTGACTGGAAAGATGGAAGATTGAGCGGGCAATGATAATACACCTGTTACTGTTAGTTCCGACAAAATAATGAAACTCACCTCACTAAACAATTCCATAGTCCTTTCCGTCCCTTAGGTCCCTTAGGTCCCTTTCGTCCCTTTAGTCCCTTTAGTCCTTTTAGTCCTTTTAAAAAATGGATATAGACAAGGCAGACTTTAAAACGGGAACAGCGGAAATTACCATTCTAAAAGAATTCCCCGATGTTTTTTATGGCTGGCCGGACATTTCGATACCGACAACGGTCACCGAAACAAACTGTCAAACGTTTTGAAAGAAGCGTAACCCCGGTTTAATCAGTCCCCAAAAAACAACTGAATCCCCTATCCAGCCATAAAACAACCCATTCTTACTCCCCCTCTCCATTCATGGAGAGGGGGCCGGGGGGTGAGGTCGCCCACCAACTTTTATTCATAAAAATGGGCATTAACTTTCTTCCCGCATACAACGCCCAGGGCGGACCTCTCCCGCCTGAGCGTAAGTTTGACGGCTGGAGTTCCCTCCTGCACCCGTTCCACTTATGCAAGCTGCCGGTAGCTTTCATGGATATCAACGTAATGGAATCAGATATCTTCGGAACTTTGCGCTCGATTATCCAGCGACGAACAGGTCCTCAAACCTCAACCAGTCAACCACAACCACAGAGGTATTTTGTGTATCACGCCTTCCGGTAATTCCACTGTTCCCTCGTCTCGACATGTAATCAGATAACCTTCTTCCAGACCCTGTTCTCTCATGGCTTCCAAAAGTCCCTTGAATTCTCTCTCAGGAATTGACGAATCTTCATCCCAACACACCTGCACAGCGCTTACAGCTCTTTGACCTTTCCAGACTATGAAATCGCATTCGTTCCTTCCGGCATGATAAAATAATCTTGCATCCGCATCCCGGGCCAACTGCACCGCTACAGCCGTCTCCGCAAGCCTCCCCAAATCGCCGGAAAAACGAAACGACACGGCATTCCTCAATCCTGTGTCTGTCGCATATACCTTGCGCGGCGCTCTGTATAGATTTGACGCCTTCCATGAAAACCTGGGCATTGATATTATCAGATAACAATCCTCAAGATATGAAAAATAAGAACGCACCTGATCCATCGCAAGCCCCAGCTTATTCTTTAAACGGTTATACGTCGTCAGATTCCCTGTATTGACCAGAAGATTGTGCGCCAGCGACTCCAGAGCCCTTACATTGCGCACATCATGTCGACGAACCACGTCACGATATATGATGTCTCTGAAATATTGTTTCAGAAGCGTCTCCTTTACTTCGACATCCCCGGATAATGCTACTTCCGGCATTCCTCCGTAACGCAGATAGCGCACTGACTCCTCCTGTAAAAGGGAACCGGCAGTTCTTACGCTCCTCTCAGGAACTTCAACGCCTCTGATTCTTAAATATTCCCGAAAAGACAATGGCCATAACGTCCTTACGACGCAACGGCCTGTCAATACCGCTGAAACTTCAGGCTCCAGAATGCTGCTCGACGATCCGCTGATCGTCAAACGTATTTCATTCGTATCCAAACGCACCCGTGCCCATCGCTCCCACCCCTCCACATTATGAATCTCATCAAGAAACAAATGCGGGATGCCCCGGGGTTGCAGCTCCTGAAGGTATACATTCAAAATGTAATCAAGTAATCGATGATCGACTGCGCTTTCATAAAAAACAGGCTCTTCAAAATTTACAATCAATATCTCTTCATCCGCTGTCCCACCCTCAATCAATTTTTCCGCAAGTTGCCTCATCAAAGTCGACTTGCCGCAACGCCTCATTCCTACTATAGCCAGAGCCTGAGGCCGGTCAAGCCATTTAGCCGACCGGACCTTTTCATCACGGGGCATCCCCGTCGATATAAGTCCTCTTCCCCATACATTCCAACGTGCCAGCGCTTCCATCAACTCATTCCGATTCATGGCCCCCTCCGTTTGACCCTCATAAAGGTCATTATTAATCTAATTATAGCCTTTTTAAAGGTTAAAAGTCAAGTCGAGCATTTCTAACAAGCGGATATCAATCAACTAGCCGCCAGATTCTAAATTCAGAGCTTAAATGGCGCTGACAAGACCGGAATCCGTCAAACTTAACACATTGAAATACCTGTTCAAAGATGTAATTGCATCAGTGATCGGCGAAGGATGACAAAGCGAAATTCAGGGATGAAAAATGCTTGCAAAGCTGAACCCGTCCTGTCAATGCATTAATAAAAAAGGGAATTGATCAAACCGGGGCGACACTTCTTTCAAAACTTTTGACAGTTTGTTTCAGTAATCAGGGTCGGTATCGGGGTCAAAATCGGAATCGGTATCGGGGTCGAAATCGGGGTCGGTATCGGGGTCGGTATCGAATTAAAATTATAAAGTGTTCAGTCGAATTATAACCTCAAAAGAACCTTTTTGATCAATGCCAAAAAATGACAGAAGTCAAAGCATAAACCGACTCGTTTTTTTACGTGTTTTTCCGTTTTTTCTCAATTTGCCCGGAAGGAGAAATCCCATTTCGCGGGAGCGGAAACAAGAGCGCCCGAATCGGGATCGGTCAAAGCCGTCCACAGGGAGAACTCAGCATCATCGATCGAGTCGGGCAGCTCGAATTCCAGGATCGCAGCTTCAGCCGAGACCATGGCCGGGAAAAAATAATCAACGGCTGCCGGATTCTCCGTCCATTCGGGATAATAGAGGAAAACGTCTCCGTTTTGTCCTTTATACTGAAGGATGATGTAGTGGGCAACGGGCATTTCAGCATAAAAAGAACGGAGCTGCAGTTCAGCCGCGAAAGGGTCTCCCGGTCCGTAAGTCGTTTGATTGGTATGAATAAAGGCCTGGGGCGGCAGGGAATTATCTGTCGAAGTAACCACGAAATCGGAAATTTTCCATCCCTCTCCGCCGACTCCGCCGTCATTGCTGAATCTGAATCGCAACTTGGCCGGGCCTGCAAAATCGCTTAAATCAAAAACTTCCTCTTTCCAGTCGAAGCGACCCGTGAAACAGGGTACGCCTCCGAATGGATTTATCATGTTGCCCCTGGCCGATTCAGAAGGATATCCCCCGACGGGTTCGACGGAGGTCCACTGCGAACCGTCGAAGACCTCGACTATGCCCAGATCGAAATCCGGTTCCGCATTCATCTTATGCTTGAACGACAAACGGGCATCCGCAGGCAATTTTATAAAAGGCGTTTCAGCGGCTCCGTCTGCGCCTGAGGCATAGGGACTTTCAGGATTCGGACTGCCGTAAAACAGGATGTTTTTCTTTCTTTCACCGGTCTGCACTTCGACGGCATTCCATTCATTCTCGCATCCTTCTGTCGCCGGATAATCGCGAAATACTGAAAAATCACGATCGAATAATATGGAGAATCCGCCTGCGGCGCCCACCGGTAAAATAAACGGAATGATGATGTTCTGTTCGGCGATGATCAATTCGAAGTAGGCATAATGAACCGGAGGATGATCCGGAGAAATCGCAGCCTGCAATTCACAAATGCCGGATTCGCCGGGCTGCAGTTCCGGTATGGTCGCCTCCCCGGCAATATCGATAAAAAGTTCGGAGGTTTCAACTTGAGCGGTCCCGCCGGAAAAGGTCCCATGACCATAGTTGGTAAGGTGAACTGATAGAAACCCGGTTTCTCCGGGTTCAGGAATCAGGTTGTCGTTTGAACCGGGAGGATCATCCGCTTCCTGCCATTGGACGTATTGAACGTTTATTGCCGGTGCAGCAGTTTTCAGACACAGGGTTTCCTCCCAAGTCGATTCGTTTTCATCCGAGAAAACGATTTCGATTTTACCTTCGTAATCGTCCGGACATGAAGCATCCACGGCGATTATGAGGAACGTATCTCCCATGACCCTTTCCCGGGGATTTGCATCTCCGAAAGAAACAATGGTTTCCTCCATGTTAAAATACTCGTCCGTACAAACCGCCCGGAGGCTTAAATCATTTAACATTTCAAAATAAAAATTCGCTGCCGTTAATTCAACCTGAACAGTCTCGCCTGCCGGCAACCTGCCGTCATCACGACCAGACGTGTTATGCTCGACTATGATGGGTTCCTGAAAGGGAATCAAAGTGGGATCGCCCTGGATATTCAAACCCAAAAACCAGTCGGGATTCTTAAGAATCCAGGCATCCGCCCATACACGGAAGGCTTCGCCGATGCATCGTCCCTTCTTCAATTCACGGAAGAAAATATCGAACAGGTACATGGCTCCGATTTTGGAATTGCCGATGCAGGTCAGGCCGTAATTCGGCGTCATGGTATACCAGGTCGTCATGCAGTCCTGAACGGAAAACATGCCGTTGGTGCATCCGTAGTTGATGTAAAAAAGAGAGGAAGGATCAATACCGGCCAATTCCGTCGACAAAACAGCCTCGCCGCCTTCAGGTGTCTGAAAGTATTGAGCAGTCGGTGAGGCGTGACCGAAAGGCATCATCCACCTGTATCCCGCACGCAATTTTTCCTTGTAATCTGCTGCAGAAGTCAAGGCTGCATCCGTTACGCTATCGACTTCAGATATGCCCAGTTGCGCTTCCTCAATCCAGTTCTGCTCATCATCCACAAAATCATCGTCAATATAGAGGCAGCCGCTGGGTTCGCTCAGTATCCTGCCTTCCCGGAAGCGCCCGGTCTTGCCTAAATATTCCATCACCTTCTCCGGCGCCGTAAATTCTCCCAGAGTCAAACGGGATGCATCGGTTCGAGCGACGAAAATGTCCATTCCGCCGGGTTCCCTATAAGCATCATAAAAACCGTTCGCATCTGTATCCAGCCACTCTATTTCCAAATCCATGTAAAAAACGTCGAATGGAAATATCTCATAACCCATCTCATAAAGCGCAAAAGGAGCATCCCCGATAAAATAAACTCCATTTATCCCGCCGCTTAACTGCTCCTGCAGATAACTCCGCATCTGCTCAGGATCGCCCCCGGCAAACGTTCCCAACACAAACTCCCAACCCTCATCCGCCAGGTCCTCCGTAAATTCGTCCGCCGCTGCCGCAAGCCCCGGCATCTCATATAATCCCTGCTCAACCAGAATGAAAATCCTGTCGCCCTTCTCACCCGAACCCTTCCGTATCTCCACTTTCAAATCACCATTAAAGGCATATCGGTTCAGGATTTTCTCCGCTTCCTCCAGGCTGAAGTTACGGCGAAACATGTCCCCGGTCGGATCAAAAGACCCGCTCCAGCCTGGCGGTGCGCTGTACAAAGGCGAACCGAACATCCGTAAGGTCGCGGATATCCATAGCAGGATAGAGAAAACAGTCCGAAATTTCCTTTTTATGGTTCCTGATATATGAAGCATTTTCTTGTTTTATCCTTATATTTTTTGAAATCCATTGATTCCGGCGTCCGAACGGAGAACCTTCCGGAAAACAGCCCCAAACTTGTCTATATCCAAAATAGAAATGAAAATCAAAATTCTGAACTCCTGACAAGAATGTCACAATCTATTGAAAAAGTGTGATTTTCTTGC
>CAZUFC010000091.1:0-36134 GCA_964619725.1 uncultured bacterium
GGACCTTCATTTTTAATTGGTTTTACTTGGATCCACACACAGCGGAAAAAGCTCCGTGATCAAAATACACGGTTTTCTGAAAATCCTCTCCCTTGGCGAACACGGATAACAATCATGTGATCTGTTAAACCTTTTTCACGGGTAAAAGAAAAGAAGATGCCCAAAAACCGTATCCTCCAATTTGAGCAATCACGAAAAAAAGATCACAATGAACTGTCCGATTATTGGGGTACCGAAACTGTTCTCATTGCTGAAGACGACGACCAGTTCAGAGACCTCACTTCTGAAATACTCAAAAGACAAGGCTATTCCCTCCTCGTAGCTTCCGACGGACAGGAAGCCCTGGACTTGCTCCAGAAACATGACGGAACCCTGCACCTGCTCCTCACCGACGTAATTATGCCCGAAATGAACGGCATTCAATTGAGCAAAAAAGTCGAAGAGCTTCATCCGCATGTTTAAACCATTTACATGTCAGGACATACCGACAACGTGATCGCTCATCACGGCGTCCTGGATGAAGGCATTAATTTCATTCAAAAACCCTTTTCATTCAGCTCCTTGCAGAAAAAAATAAGAGAAGTTTTGGATAAGCATTTTGCCTGACAGCGAAAAGCATTTGGAAGGCAACATTCACTGACTGTACAATTTCTGTTTTTTCCCCGAGGCTCCAACAGAAATAAAGAAAATAATTGACAAAACATCGCATTGTTAATTAAAATGTATCAATACGGTCTCGATATCGGGTTTCTTCCGTTTATTTGAGCCGTTAGAAATATTTTTGTAGACAGGTGCATCGGCAGATCCTGAGTGAATTCCCCCTCTTCTGTATAGAAATCATGAATATAAACAAGCAGATCGGTTTATCATCAACTGTTGATTTGTATGTCGGCTTCAGTTTTTCCCTACAGAAGGCTCTGATTAAGCCCCTGTTCAAAAAGGCGGCTTTTTTATCTCTGCTCGGGAGGGAACGGAAACCGCAACGCCTTTCCGGCGATAAAATTTCCATCGGTAATTTAGTTAAGGGACAGGCGCTGACGAGGAAGAATAATGATTATGAAAAAAAATAGGCGTTCAGGCAGTTTTGCGGGTGAGTCTGAGAACTTGGAACGGCGCATCCGGGAGTTAGAGGAAAGCTTTCGGACAGCTTTATTTCATGTAGATAACGGAATGATCGCTGCTGATATTGAGGGCAGTATTGTACAAATGAATCCGGCGGCTGAGGTTCTGACGGGGTGGAAGGAGTCTGAAGCGATTGGGCGGCCTGTCGAGGATGTTTGCCGGCTTAGAGACGAAAAAAACGGCGATGTGGCTGAGGACCCGGTGAGGAGAGTATTACGGGAAGGGAGGGCTGTTGAATCGGATAATCATATTTTAATTGTTTCGCGCGACGGCAGGGAACAGTTTACAGAATATAGAGGATTGCCTGTCAGGGATGAACAGGGAAACCCCCGGGGAGTCATAGCGTTTTTTCGGGATATCACCGAAAAGCGGGAAGCGCAGGTGCGTGAGGAACAACTGAACCGGATTCTTCAAGCCATCCGGAACATGAATCGACTTATCACGGATGAAAATGACCCGGAACGTTTAATAGAAAAAGCGTGTGAGCATTTAACGGAGAAGCTGGGATACTATCATGCCTGGATTGCCCTTTTGGATGAAGAGGGCGGGTCGGTTACAGCTTGCACCGGTTCAGGTTTCGACGGCGGCTTCATGGAAATGGAGAAACGCCTGAAAAAAAATGAGTGTCCCTCATGTATGAAAAGGATATTGGAGAAGGATGAGCTGTTGATTGTGAAGAATCCCCCGAAAGAGTGCCCTGATTGTCCTCTTGCGGATAAATATGGAGGAAGGGCGGGATTGTCGCACAGCATATCCCGTGATGAACGCATTTTCGGCGTTCTGACAGCATCGGTTCCCGCCGTTTACGCTGAAGATCATGAAAAGCTGTCTCTTTTCTGCGAATTAGCCGGTGATATGGGTTTTGCTCTGAGTAAGATAGAAAAAACTGAAGCACTTGATGAAAACAGGGAAAAATACAGAATACTCTTTGACACTATGGTTCAGGGAGTGATTTACCAGGATGCGGAAGGAAAAATTGTTTCCGCGAATCCGGCTGCAGAAAAGATATTAGGGCTTTCACTGGAGGAGATGTTGGGGAGAAATTCGGAAGATAAGCGGTGGAAAAGCATACGTGAGGACGGGAGCGAATTTCCCGGAGAATTGCATCCCTCGATGCAGGCTTTAAGAACCGGTGAATCTGTCGAAAATGAGGTTATGGGCGTTTTTAACTCCAAACTGGATGAATACCGCTGGATCAAAGTCAATGCCGTTCCGCTTTTTAAACCGGGACAGGATGTTCCCTACCAGGTTTATACGACCTTCGACGACTTCACTGAACGCAAAAAAGCGGAAGATGCGCTCAAACTCAATGAAGAAAAGTTCCGCATGATAGCTGAATCAAGCGCTGAAGATATCTGGCAACTTGACCCGGAAGGAAACGTGACTTACGCATCTCCTGCTGTAGAGAGTATTTTCGGTTATTCTGCCGAGGAAGCCATGAGAACCGCTTTCCAGGACTTTTTTCTGGAAGAAGATGGGGAGCGAGCGGAAAAGGCATTTAAGGATGCTCTGTCAGGAAAAGAATATCAGTTATTGGAATTTAAAGGAAAAAGAAAAAATGGCGAGGAAGTTCCGATTGAAGTGAGTGTTGTACCGATCATTCGAAACAGAGAGATAGTAGGAGTGCAGGGTATCGCCCGAAACATTACCCAGCGAAAACTGGCCGAAACGGCCCTGGAGGAGAGCGAGCGACGTTACGGCGAGTTATTCGAGACGAGCAGAGACGGTTTTGTTTTTGTCGATGCGGAAGGTCATTTTATTGATGCCAATGAGTCCTACTGTGAGATGTTGGGTTATACGCTGGATGAACTGAAAGAAAAGAAAGATTTCTATGAAATAACGCCGGAAAGGTGGAGGAAATGGGAACAGAAGGAGATATGGGAAAAACGGCTGATGAAAGAGGGCTATTCCGGCATTTACGAAAAGGAATACATTCGAAAGGACGGTACGGTTTTTCCTGTGGAGCTTCAGTCCTACGCATTTTTTGATGACGAAGGGAACCCGGAATACCTGTGGGGAATAGCGAGGGATATTACGGAAAGAAAGCAATCAGAGAAGGCCTTGCGGGAAAGTGAGGAAAGATTCAGGGCGCTTGTTGAATCTGCTCCCATGTCGATTTTGCTTTTACGTGACGGCAAATATATTTACGGTAATCCTGAAAGCGCCCGTTTATTGGGGTATGAAAGCGCAAACGACATCGTAGGCATGGATGCATTGAAAACCATTGCTCCGGAATTCCAGAATGATGTGCTGGAACGGATGAAGAGCATTGCAGAAGGTGAGGATAACGCCTCAATGGAGCTTCGTCTGGTAAGACCCGACGGTGGGATATTGTGGACCCTTTCCAGGTCAGTCTCGGTTCAAATGGACGGACAACCGACCGCGATTATTGTGGGACAGGATATTACGAAACTCAAACAGGCCGAAGAGGCGCACCGTGAAGCGATGCTGCGGCTGAAAGAGGTTGTGAGAGCGTCGAATGTGGGTCTGTGGGACTGGGACCTCACGACGAACAAGGTTCGATATTCGCCGGAATGGAAAAGTCAGATCGGTTATGAGGAACATGAAATTGGCGATGATTTTGAGGAATGGCGCAAAAGGGTTCATCCAGACGATTTGGAAAACGCTTTAAAAGGTATTCAAACAGCCTTGGAAGAAAAGTATCCGGACCATGAAGTTGAATTCCGTTTTCGTCATAAAAACGGTTCCTATCGTTGGATATTGACTCAGGCATCAATCATGTACGATGAATCAGGGCGTCCCGTACGCATGCTGGGTTCGCATGTGGACATTACCGACAGAAAAAAAGCGGAAAGGGCATTACGCGAGAGCCAGGCGAACCTGAAGGCTTTAATCGAAAATACCGACGGCTGGATATGGTCTGTTGACCGGAATTATCGGTTGATAGTGGGCAATTCGATATTTCATAATAACATTGAATCTGTGCGAGGCCGATCATTCGCTCCCCGCGATGATGTGCTGCCGGATGATTTCCGGGAGATACGGGAAAAGTGGCGGAGTTATTACAACAGGGCGCTCAGCGGCGAGAATTTCAACATTGAAAATAAAAGACGATACATCGATTCAACCCGCTACATGGAATATCGTTTCAGTCCGATTCGTTCCTCTGAGGGCGTCATAACCGGCGTGACCGTATTCGGCCGGGATATTACCGAACGTAAAATAGCTGAAGAAAAACTGAAGGAAAGCGAGAGCCGATACAGGGAGCTGATAGATACGATACCCTACGGAGTGGAGGAAGTTGATCTGGACGGACGCATGATATTTCTTAACGATTCCTACCATAAAATTCTCGGATACGGACCGGACGAACTTATCGGCAAATATATATGGGATAACGATCCGACGCCGGAAGATGTCGGCAGACTGAAAGAATACTTTGAATATTTAAAAAGAGAACAACCGGCTCCAGAACCTTACATTTCAAAAAACGTGAGAAAAGACGGAAAAATTATTGAAGTGCACGTGGACTGGAATTACAAGAGAGATCAGGACGGCAATCTTAAAGGCTTTATAAGCGTCGTAACCGAAATTACGGAAAGAAAACGTGCGGAGGAAGCTCTGAAGGAGAGCGAAAAGCAGAAAAAATTGATATTGAATTCTACCGCTGAAATGGTGGCATATTATGATACTGAGTTGACGGTGATCTGGGCCAACCGTGCGGCCGGCGAATCTGTGGGAAAAACCCCGCAAGAACTGGTGGGTCGTCACTGTTACGAAATATGGAATGTCCGCAACGAACCATGTCCGGGATGCCCTGTCATAAAAGCGCGTGACGAAAAAATTCCCGTTCGATGCGAGATGGAAACCCCCGATGGGCGATATTGGTCGTTGCGAGGTTATCCAGTTTTGGATGATAAAAACGAGGTCATAGCCTTGGTCGAGTTCGGGCAGGACATAACGGAGCAAAAGAAACACCGGGAAGAAAAAGCACGGTTGGAAGAGCAGTTCCATCAGGCCCAGAAGCTGGAATCCGTCGGAAGACTGGCGGGCGGAGTAGCGCACGATTTGAACAACCTGCTCTCTCCTATACTGGGATACAGCGAAATACTGCTTATGGATGCCAAGAATTATATTGAACTGAAAGAACCCCTGGAAGCGATCATAAATGCAAGCATGCGCGCCCGGGACATGGTGAAAAGGCTTCTGGCTTTCAGCCGTAAACAGACGCTGGATTTTAAACAGGTCGATATGAACCGGCTTTTGAAAAATTTTGAAAAACTATTGAGGCGCACCATACGGGAAGATATCACTATTCACGTTAAATTGGCTCCGGCTCTGCCCTCGGTCAAAGGCGATGCCGGACAACTGGAGCAGGTCGTCATGAATCTGGCCGTCAACGCCCAGGATGCCATGCCTTCCGGCGGCGATCTGACGCTGGAAACCGCTCACGTCCTCCTGGACAACAAAGAGCCCGGAGAACAGGGGCCGGAGCCGGGCGAATTTATTATGCTGGCTGTCAGCGACACCGGTTGCGGCATTGACGATGAGATCAGAGAACACCTGTTCGAGCCTTTTTTCACGACAAAAGATAAGGATAAAGGTACCGGCTTGGGGCTGGCGACGGTTTATGGAATAGTCAAACAACACGGAGGCGACATCGTGGCTCACAGTGAACCCGGCAAAGGCGCTGTTTTCAAAGTTTATCTTCCCGTTTCTTCGGAAATCCTTGATGCCCGCACAGGCGGGACAAAAAGGCCGTCCGACCTGAAAGGGACAGAAACCGTCCTGCTCACAGAAGACGACGAGAATGTGAGAAAACTCGCCATGAAACTTCTAAAAAGACAGGGATACAAGGTGATAGCTGCGTCAGGCGGAAAAGAAGCCCTGGAAAAATTGAAAGATTGCCAGGATGAAGTGCACCTCCTTCTGACGGACGTGATTATGCCCGAAATGAACGGAAAAGAACTGTACGAAAAAATAAAAGAAAAACACCCTAATATGAAAGTCCTCTACATGTCAGGATACACCAACGACGTCATTGCACACTGCGGCGTCCTGGACGAAGGCATTCACTTCATTCAAAAACCCTTCTCCATCAAAACTCTGGCCGCTAAAATACGGGAAACTCTGGATGAGTGAGGATATGGACGACGGGTAAATTTCTCGGAACGGACCTGGCGAATGAGCTGCAGCCGATTTTATATATTTTTTTGGTTTATGAGAAATGAAAGAGACGGGAATTTTTCGTTCCGGACAATATAGCGACCTGTCGGAATGAGAGCAGAACGGCATTGGTTCATTAAGACAATACAACACAGGAGGACATAGCTCAAGCAGCTTTGACGCCCCTGTTGAAAAGCGAGCATAATATGAAATTTTCGCTTGAAATTCTACGCTTATATTGGATAGCAGGTTTTATCGTCTATGTCTGCCTGGTTTCAATTACCGCATTTTTATTCAGAAGAGTATTCCTACAACCGACGAAGTTAAGGTCTTGCATAATACGCGTCGCACTTTCAATCTTTACGTCGCTTGCTGTTTTTTTTCTATTCGAATTCGTCTTTTCATTTTTGATAGCGCAATCGGACGGTTTCGGGCATACGCTTGCCTCACGATTATGGTTTAAAAAATATTGGAAACCGATTAATTCATTCGGATACCGTGATACTGATAAGAAAGATTTTAGAGGCAGATCGGTATTGTTTGTAGTCGGCGATTCATTTGTTGCGGGACACGGCGTCAAACAAATAGAACATCGCTTCTCAGAGAAACTTGCAGAAATGCTTGGAGATGCCTGGGAATATGTGGTAATCGCACGCAACGGGTGGCAAACGGCACAGCAGTTGAAGGCTGCCGGCGATTATCCGGTCAATCCTGATGCCGTCATTCTTTCCTATTTTATCAATGATATTCAAGGTGCGGCAGAAAAGTCCGGCCTTTCCATACCCCTTTATTTTCCTCAACCTTCTTCGTCCATAAAAAAAATAATCGAACATTCCTTTTTTCTAAACTGGATATATTGGAGAGTCGTTCGGGGCTCCATGGGTTCAGATTACTGGAACTACCTCAAAAATTGTTACTCAAACCGGGAGGTCTGGTACGCTCACACTGAGGAACTTAGCGGTTTCATTCAATATGCAGAAAAAAGGGGATCGGACTTATGCGTCGTGGTATGGCCCAATTTTTTTAAGATTAAAGAATCGCTGGAATTTACCAATCGCGTGGCGACTTTTTTCAGAAGTAAAGGAATCCCCGTCGTCGATCTGGCTGATTATTTCAAAAACCGTTCAGCTTCTGAACTAATAGTTAACCACATGGACGATCATCCGAATCCGGAAACTCATCAGAAAGCTGCAACTCTGATTTATGAAAAACTCATCAAAATGGGAGTCGCAGAGCCATGATACTTCCGACAGTGATTTTATAGGAAAATTCGAGTGAAGATCAAAATACCCGTGTTTATAAAAACAACCTGCCGGCCATTCTTTGGGTTGTCATCCGGTATTTTTCCAGCTTGATGCCTTCTTTTACTATAATTTTACACATCCTGACACTGACTGACAAAAAATTGTGAAATATGAAAGTATTTGAGCATGAGCGTTGCGGAAAAGGTGATGCCTATGTCGAAAAGGTTTGCAACGCCGGTCGATGGATCGTCATAAATTCCGGGCTCTGTATCGCAACCGAGCTCGGTTTGTCCTGCGTTAAATCCTGAGTAAAGGCATCATTTTCCTTGCTTTCTTCTCCTTATCTTTGAAAAAGCGGGACAGAACCCGGATGCGCAGCGTTCTCGTCAGGGATGTGTAAAACTTTCTGATTGTTGCGAAGTAACCGAAATAAAATAAATAAAAAGAGACTCGAACTATGCCGGCTTTTCTCTTTTCCAGCCAGAAGTTCACCAGTCGCTTCCGCGCGTATGGCGTCGTTCTCAGCAACCGGTTCAAGTATGTTTTGGAATAGCGGCAGTTTTCTCCTTTTCTCAGCAATTCGGGTTGTTCCGTTTTTATTCCACCGGATTCGGCCTGCATCGTCAGCCGTGTTCCCGGATAAAAAACCAGCGGGAAGATATCAAGCTCGAAATTTTTGGGCAGCCGGTTGAAAGCTTCAACAGTTTCGACGAATTCATCCTCGGTTTCAAAAGGATTATCCACGATGACATCGAAATACTTATTCATTTCCGGAGCGCTGGTGTTCAAAATGCTTATGCTTCTTTGAATGAGCGCCGCGCCTGTTTTCCTGTTGAAAATATCGTTGCATATCCGTTCGTTGAAACTCTGTATTCCCATAGCTGTCGCTGCCAGACCCGCCTCTTTCAGCATGCGTACATTTTGGCTTGTTACATATTTGGGATGAATTTCGCAAATAAACGGCAGGCGGATATTCTTTTTGTATTTTTCACTGAATTCTTCCAGCCATTCCTGCGGAGCGGACAAAAACAGATCGTCGGCTATAAAGAATCCCAAAAGTTCAGGAAAATTTTGCAGAACCTGCTGCATTTCAGCAATGACTTTATCCGGTTTCATGCGCCTTACATAAGGTCCTGAACTCAAATCCTTCAGAGATGAATTGACGCAGAAACTGCATTCCTCAGGGCAGCCTCGACTGGTTGAAATGAGATGAATATATGAACTGTGCGGAGGATACCTCTTCATCAACTGATGAGAGAGGGTTTTTATTTTGCCCTTATGAATTACGGCGTGACGGTCTATGCGATAATCGGGAAAGGGCAGGCTGTTCAGATCGAAAACGGGGGATTCGGGTTCATTTCTGATCCATTGTTTTTTTGAATCCCAAGCCCAAATTCCCGGTATGTCAGAAGTCTTGTCTCCCTTTGCCAGGCGTTCAATGAACCTCAAAAAAGGTTTTTCGCCTTCTCCTATGCAGACATAATCGACAAGTTCCGGTGTTTTTTGCGGTTCGAGGGTGGGATTAAGGCCGCCCCAGACCAGCGGATTCCCGTTTTTTTTCTTTAATGCCTCTGATATTCGTCGCGCTTTCATATCATCGCAAAACATTGAACTGACGCCTGTAATGTCCGGATTCAATTCTTCGACATAGGCCAAAAGAGAGTCGATTTCCGCGTTGCTGAGATGTTTGCGATTATCTGAAGGGATAAAGCATAGAAACGTTTCATGACCATGCTCGGTCAGAAGGGCGGAGAGGTATCTGATACCGAAAAGCGAGAGATATTTTCCGAATCCTATGAGCAAAATTTTCATTTTATTGTTCCGACTTTAGAAATGGTTGTTTTCCGCAGAAAAACCAGTGAAAAAAATTGACCCACATCAGGATGAATATTTCTGCATCACCAGCCGTCGCAATCGCCTATCATGGAATACCAGTTGTTTGGGTTTTTCAGCATGGACAGATTAATGTTTTGATTCCAGGTTCGCACGACCAGGAAGACTTCATCTGCTTTGGGACGCCTTAAGAACCCCAGGAGCATCAACAGTCGGGCGATCCAGTCATTGCCTAAATAATAGGTGATTATTTTACTGACCCGCCGTTCTTTCGTGAAATCGCGGACGACTCTTATCAGCAAATAGGCTAGATACATTTTGTATTCGGGATCGGCGACGTCAAGAATCCAGTCCATTATGCAGCAGACCCTTTCCAAACCGGTTTCGATCAGTCGAGCGACAATCCAGCAGCACGGTCTTCCCTGCTTATTTTTCAATTCGTAAATCCTATATTTGAACAGGGGATGCACAACGTAACGCCATTGAAGATATTCTCTGTCCCGGACGATGGCCAGACGCCTGTCCGCCGTAAATTTCCGGGCAATTTCATCCGCTTCAGGCGGAAAATTTTCGACCTCCTCAATAGAGCAGGATTCCATTCTGTAGGCTGAATGGTTAATCATTTCAACTGTTTTCTGGTAGAGTGCAAAAAGCGGACGACTGAGAAATCTTAAAGACGCAGACGAAAACTTTTCTGAATGCTGAAAGACGGCTCCGGCATCCAGGGGTTTAACATATTTTTTTAGTATTCCGACGTCTTCGTAATGAAGAATTTTACGTCCGTAGGCCGCTGCTGATCTGTTGGGAAAGCCGAACGCGACGGGGAGGTTCGATTTTTCGAAATCCTTGAAGCAGGCCTTCGCCAGCGCACCGAAGAGTCTGTTTTTACTGAGGCTTTTCCGGTATTCCGGCGCTACCAGCGAATCCACTACCTGACAACATGTCATGATATGATCGCCGATTTTCAACTTCACCGGCAAGGCGGCATATTGGCCAACGATTTCATCATTAAGGACGGCTACCTTAGCGCTGACAGGTCCAGCAGGATTTTTTTCGGTTTTCCATTTCCAGTATTCCCTATCTATTTTCCTGTCGAAAACACGGTTATAGAGCCGGATCAATTTTTCCGCATCCGTTGTTTGATAACTTCTGATCAGAGGCTTCATAGTTATTGAATTTCCAGTTTTATGAAAGGAGAGCGGGTCACGGTTATTATACTCCCGCAAGTTTGAGAAGCAGCCGAACCGCCTGCCGGTGTGAAAGGAGATTTTGGCGTCGTCTTATGATTCGTGACGCTGCGATGCCGACCGCCCTTTCCATATTGATCCGGATACCTGAAAAATAAACGAAGTAAATCAGATTAAAAACGAGGATCATGGATTTTCTGTGACGGTTTTTCACAAGCGTCCTGAGAAGCGCACCGGGAATAAACGGAGACATCCGCATAGCCCTATTCAACAGCGTCGGTTCGTATTGTCCTGTTTCCCGTTTATAATAGTCCTTGTCCTCATCCGTCAGAAGTCCTTCTCGTTCAGCCCTTTTCCTCAGGGCCGTACCCCTGAAGAAAAAAAGAGAACGGATTTCCGCACGAAAAGGTTTTCGGAGATTCGAAAGGGTCATGACCGTTTCAGCGGTTTCATCTTGCGACTCAAAGGGATTATCGGTAATCACGTCATATCTTCTGTCGAAAATATGTTCATGATATTTTTCCACCGTCCGTGCGGCCCTGATAAAACTTTGTTTTGTTACGTTACGGGTGAATACTTCCCGGTTGATGCGATCACACCCGGATTGAAGGCCGATATGAATGCCGGCTAAACCTGCCTGGACCAGCAGACGCAACTTGTTTTCCTCCATGTCGCCGGGATGTGAATAGCAGAACAGCGGCAATTCGACTCGTTCAGCGTATGATTCTGAAAATTCTTCCAGCCAGTTCTGCGAAGCCGACAGCAAGGAATCATCCATGAACATGACGGCGTGAACAGCGCCGCTGAAGAGCCGTTTCACATCCGCCAGCTCTTCGATGATGCTGCCGACCGATTTTTGTCTTCTGGAAGGACCGGGACTGAGTTTCTGAAGAGCGGGCGTGCAGCAATAGGAACATGACCGGCTGCAGCCTCTCTGGGCCAGGACGAAATGAAACCCGATGCTGTAGGGTGCAGTTTTCAATGTTTCTTCAATCGTCATTCTCTGAACTTTTGAATCTTTAAGAATCCATTGAGTATCGGGATCGAAATCAGGCGCCGGCAATGCATCGATATCCCGCACTTTAGCGCTGCAACTCAGTTTATCACTGTCGGACGGACCGTCCGGATAAAAGCTGTCTGACGGGATAATGCCCGGTATATCGGCCGGAAAAGTTCTTCCGCCCTCCCATTCCTCCAGAAAATCGACCAGTGTTTCCTCTGCCTCGCCCCGGCATATCAAATCAGCTTCGCGCAAGCATTCCACGGGATTCAGCGTGGGATGACAGCCGCCCCATATTACCGGAGCATCCACGGTTTGACGGAAAAAACGGGTCAAATGAACAGTCTTGCTGTAATTGTTTTCCATCAGGCTTATTCCGACCAGATCAAACTGTCGCTCATTGATGAATCCGGCTGCCTTTTTCAATTCCTCCGGCGTTTCCAACTCATTGAACGGCCGGGGTATGAACAGCATGTCGCAATTATGAGACCGGCTTTTTATGACTGAAGAAAGTCCCCTGATGCCCAGACCGATTACGGTTTCATCCAGGCCGATCAGTAATATGCGCTTACTTTGCATACTTGACTAGATACACTGAGGTGATCATGAGATCAAGTTATATTTTTTTGTCGAACTGGCTGTCGGAAGCCGCCGACTTTCATTACTTGTTTTTACTTCCATGAATAGAGTCTCCACCGGTTTAAGACGCGAACGCGGGTCAGAAGCGAAAACAAGCGCCATTCCGGGGCAAACCCGGAGGTTCCGTTCTGACTGTACAGCCTGTAACGGGCAATTTTTTTCAGGACATTCATACCCGGTATTTTTCTGACTTTTTCGCTTTTGCTGAACAGGAGGGGAAGATACAGGAAGAACGCTCTTTTAACGTTTTTTTCTCTTTCGGGAGAAAGCCATTCCATTTTATCGTTTTTGACGTACATAGAGAACCGGTGCAGATTTTCCGGATCGGGCCTGCTTACGCCGTATGAGTAGGCTTTTTCGCCTGCGCTTGTTCCGGGAATGGGTGAGAACCTGTAGAAGACGAAGTTAGTTTGCGGCCAGGACCGGTTTATTTCATCCAGAAAACGAATCGTGGTTTGAAATTGAGCTGCCGATTCAT
Source organism: uncultured bacterium (assembly GCA_964619725.1). Lineage (GTDB taxonomy): Bacteria > CSSED10-310 > CAZUFC01 > CAZUFC01 > CAZUFC01 > CAZUFC01. Next base: position 12,631 of record CAZUFC010000091.1, read on the forward strand.
CCGGGGAACCAAACATGAAGTTAACATGCGGTGTAATGCCGGCTGCCGTCAACCCGGATAATTGTTTTTTGATCAAATCTTGCGGGGAGTCTTTACGCAGCTTCAAGTTCAGTCCTTCGGCAGCCGTTTCGCCGCCTGTTTCAACGTCCCGCAGTCCCGCGGCGAAGAATCTTTTCCACTCTTGCGGACGGAAGCGATCCAGGTGCCTGACGTGTCCAGCGGCCCGCCAGTTCATTTTGACGGGGCGTTTTTCTAATTCTTCTGCAAATGAGCGGACCCGGGCCGGATCGACGAAAAAGTCCATGTCTGTGAATCTGACCGTTTTAACGCCGAATTGAGCGGCCAGGATTTCCGTTTCATCAGCGATTCGCTTTGCAGGCAAGCCGGTCCACTGTCCCGGATAGACCGCCTGAATAGCGCAAAAATTACAGGGACGGGGACAGCCGCGACTGGAAAGATAGTTGATTTCCTTTTCTGGTCCGAGGTATTGACTGAGGTTTATAGCGCTGTAAGGCATTGGCGGAGTTTCCGATATGTCTGGAAAATTCTTCGCTTTGGGTTGTCGAATTCTATTTCCGTTTTTACTCCACAGGTTCGGAATTACTGTAATACGGCTTTCGGAAGGCTGATCGCCCTCAGTTTGAGCTAACAATTTCGCGAGTTGCAGCACGCTCCTTTCACCGGCGCCGGAGATTACGTAATCGATGTTTTTATGCATAACGCACGTTTCCGGCAGAACGGAAGGAAACCAACCCCCTAAAACGATGGGAATGTCCTGTTTACGATTTTTTATTGCTGATGCTAATTCAAGAGCCTTCCGGACCTGTCGTCCCGGTCTGCATGAAATGCCCGCCAGCAGAGCATCCTGCGCCTCATTCAATGCTTTTGCGAAAGCTTTTTTCCCTTCAATTCTCTCGTCTATAATCTTGACGTCGAATCCTGCGGGTTCCAGGACGGCATGCAGGGACAGCAGTTCCAGCGGCGGGTATACCGGATTCTGAAAAGGAAAAAGCATGGGAAAATATAAAACGATCTTTTTTTTCGCCAACTTCATTGCATCAGCGCCAGGCGTAAAGGCGTCCTTCGGCCAGAAGTCCGGCCTTGACGAATAACCAGTATATCCACCATTCAAAGGGAAAAGCGAGTATACCCATCCGCAGCCTGATATGTGCCGATTTTTTTAGAAATTTGAGAATCCTGGTTTTAAGACTCGAATCATCTGAATCCGGGGTCCAGAAAGCCAGGGGAAAATAGAAATAAAAGGCTCGTTTAATGCGTCTTTCATGAAATGAGGAGAGCCAGGGCATAATGGGCAAATCGACGTAATACTTGAATTGAGGCAGTTCCGAACCTTTTTCCGGTATTCGCATACCTGTTTTGAGCGCTTTTTCGCCCAGGGTTGACGTCGGTATGGGTGAAAAGCGGAAGAACAGGTAGTGCATATCAGGTTTTAATTTCTGAATTTTAGCGGCTATTTTAAAGGTGTTGTAGAAATCGCGACGGCTTTCGCCGGGCGGTCCCAGCATCCAGTTCATGCTTCCGCCTATGCCGTGTTTGTTCAGTATGCGGGTGAATTCGACCAGGTCACCGGGATGAATGCCTTTCTGGTACATTTCGAGAACAGAATCCGATCCCGATTCCGCGCCTACTTCGATGCAATAGCAGCCGGCGCGACGCAGGAGGTCGTAAAATTCGTCATTCTGCTCGATCATGGTCGCCACTCTTCCTAACGCCCACCATTTAAAATCGATATTTCGCCGGAGTATCTCCTCGCAGAATGAAATGGCCCGGTCTATGTCGGCAAAGAAATCCGTGTCCGTGAAGTGAATACGCTTAACATCGTAATCGGTTACAAGACGAGAGATTTCATCCAGCATGCGTTCCGGAGCCAGTCCGGTCCATTCTTCTTTATAGATGCATTTAACTGCGCAGAATTCGCAGGAACCAGGACAACCGCGGCTTGAAATATAGTTGATTTCACGTTCCCGGGTCAGATGTTTTTCCACGGGAATCAGATCATATGGCATGGGAAAAGTATCATTGATATCTTCCAGCTTTCGCCATTCCGCCTGCCTGATTTTTCCCTTCTCTTTCCACAGGAGTCCCTTGACGTCGTTGAATTCCCGTTCGCCGGCCATGGCTTCGAGCAATTCAAGTATGGCCCTGTCGCCGTTTCCCCTGATGACGTAATCCACAGCCGGATGATCGACCATCAGCTCGCCCCGTATGCTCCCGTACCATCCGCCGATGACTACTGAGCAATCCGGGTTGACCCTTTTGACCAGTTCTGCTGCCCTGAGGCCTCGTTCAACCTGGTTCCCCGGTCTGATCGATATGCCGAAAAGTCCTGCCTCTTTTGCCGCTGCGCATACCGCATCGTCAGGCCGCTCAGACAGCCTGTCGTCAAGAATGGCAAAATCATCTCCATGACCTTTTAAAGATGCAGCTATCGACATTATGGACAGCGGAGCCCACAAAGGGTATTGATTCTCGATTAATGTCGGAAAAAATAATACTGTTTTCATGTCTGTATTTTTTGTTTCTTTGGAAAAGATTAGTCCCTCAAAAAAGCATCAGCATTTTTTATGAACGTTCCGAATAACCCAATCAACATTTCCTCTTCATCTCCAAGGGTAAAAACCGCGATTAATGTTAAAAACGATCCGTAGTAATGTCAATCTTGTTTCTTGAATTAAAGGCGATCAACGGACTATTACGCCAGAATATCCATATTGCGATACCGGCAATCCGACAGATTCTCCCGCGGCAACCCATATCGGTTCGCCTACTCCAGCGCCGACAATAACATCAACTTTCACCCCGACATTGACCATGACGCCGACCCCTGCGCTTTCCTCGGCGATAGGGCCGACTTCGGCATTATGGTGAAAAGAAGCGGATGCTTGCCGGAAAATCGTTTACTTTGCCGGCAGTCTTTCCGCAACGGCGACTACCCGTTCCGGCGTGATGTCGAATTCCTCATAGAGCCTTTTATAAGGAGCGCTGGCGCCGAAATGATCCAGTCCGATGCTCGCTCCTTTCAACCCCACATAATGCTCCCAACCTGTCGTGATGCCGGCTTCAACTGATATCCTCATTTCCATGTCCGGCGGCAGTATTTTATCCCGGTATTTCCGGGTTTGCCGGTCGAATATTTCCCAGGAAGGCATGGAAATTGTTCTGACGTTGATTCCTTTTTGGGATAGCTTTTGCGCTGCCTGGACAGCGGTATGAAGTTCCGATCCGGTTCCGATAAGTATGATATCCGGATCGGAATCCTCGTCCGTTTGACTGACGATGTATGCTCCCCGGTGCAGGTTTTCTTGCACTCTGCCGTTAGCGGTTTGAATCAGGGGGAGTTTCTGTCTGCTGAGAACAAGCGCCGTAGGCCCCGTTGAATTTTTAACCGCTGCTTTCCAGGCTTCTGCAGTTTCAAATGCATCCGCAGGGCGAATAACGGTGAGATTGGGAACGGAGCGGAGGCTCATCAGGTGTTCAACGGGTTGGTGGGTCGGGCCGTCTTCTCCCAGTCCTATGCTGTCGTGAGTAAAAACGTATATGACCTGCTGTTTCATCATGGCGGCCAATCTCATTGCCGGTCGCATGTAATCGGAAAAGGTTAAGAATGTAGCGACATAGGGTATGCACCCTCCGTGAAGCGCTGCTCCATTCGCTATCGCTGCCATAGCATGTTCTCTGACCCCAAAATGGACATTGTTCGCCCTTTCCTGGTCGCTGCCGAAATGGCCGTAATTTTTTAAAACAGTCTTGTTGCTAGGTCCCAGGTCGGCAGAACCTCCTATCAGATTTTCTATTTTACCCGCAAGCCTGTTCAACGTTATTCCCGAAGCGCTGCGAGTCGCTACAGGACCGTCAAATTCTTTGCTGATGTCCGACAGACTGCTTTCCCAATCACCGGGAAACGTCTTCTTGATATAGCTCTCTAATTTGTGGGCCCTGTTTGGACGCCGGCGGGAGTAACTTTCAAAAAGCTCTTCCCATTCGTTTCGTTGTTTTTGCCCCCGTTCCAGGACTTTTCTCATATGCGAATAAACCTCATCCGGCACGTAAAAATGTTTATCCTCAGGCCAGCCGAGTTCTCTTTTGGCAGCAGCTACATTTTTTGTTCCCAGCGGCGCGCCGTGCACTTTGGCCGTATTCTGGTCCGGACTGCCGTATCCGATGATGGTGCGACAGATGATTAATGATGGTTTATGCTGCTCCTGCTGAGCCGCACGGATCGCCTGTTGAATTTCACGGATAGAGAATCCGTCGACAGGTTCTATCACTTGCCATCCGTATGCGTCGAAACGTTTGGCGACATCTTCGGTAAAAACAGTGTCGGTGGGGCCTTCTATCTGCATATCATTATCGTCGTAAAGGCAGATCAGTTTACCCAGTTTCCACGTTCCGGCAAGACTCGCCGCTTCTGCAGATATGCCTTCCTGGAGGTCCCCGTCAGATGCCAGGGCATAAGTGTAATGATCGATGATTTTCATCTCGTCGTCATTGAAATTATCCGAAAGCCATTTTTCGACTAAAGACATTCCCAAGGCCATGGAGAAGCCCTGACCAAGCGGTCCGGTCGTGGCTTCCACTCCCGCCGTCAATCCGTATTCCGGATGGCCGGGCGTTTTGCTGTTCCATTGACGGAAATTCTTGACCTCTTCAAGCGGAAGATTATAACCGGTCAAATGCAGCATGGAATAAAGCAGCGCCGAAGCATGCCCAGGCGACAGAATAAATCGGTCACGGTTAAACCAGTCCGGAGTCCCCGGATCATGTCTCAAAAACCGGTTCCAAAGAGTATAAATAACGGCTGCAGCGCCCAGAGGCGTACCCGGATGACCTGATTCCGCCTTCTGTACCGCGTCGACGGCCAGAAATCTGATCGTATTAATGCATAATTGATCTAAATCTGTGTTTTCACTCATTTGTATTCCCTTCTGCCTGATCTTCAACACAATAAAAATTCAACGCGCTCTTTTTTTTATATTAATCGATGAAAAATTGCAATTGGCATGAGGGGATTATTTCTTCGCCGGCCAAATTGCATTGAGTCCGATAATAAGTTAACATGGCATGAGAGTAGTGATTGTAACCGGAGGAGGGAAACAATGAGTCGATCATTTGGCAAATTAAATATTGTTATATCAATTTTCTTTGTGTTTTCATGTTTATGGACGGTGACTTCAGGAGCGCTGGAAGTTTTAACGCCGGTTCAGTTGACTTCAGGCGGCACGACCGAGGACAAGCCGCAATCGAAGTGCTGGCATCACGGCGGAACCTGGTGGTGCGTTCTGCCTTTGTCCGGCGGCAGTTATATATTGCGGTTGGACGGAGATGCGTGGACGCCGGCATTGCAGTTAAGTACGACGAGTTATTCAAAATGCGACTGCCTGGCAACGGGAGACCTGGTTCACGTACTTTTATTCGCCGGGTCGTCGTCGAAGCTGGCATCGGCCGAGTATGTACCGGGTAGTCCGGGGACTTATCAGTTGTGGAGCGGGAGACCCGCGTTGTCCGACGTTTCTCTGGGGGATGAAAGTTGTTGCCTGGCGTTGGATTCCACGGGGCGATTGTGGGCGGCTTATGATACGAGCAGCGCCATAGAGGTGAAATGGAGCGACACTCCCTATTCATCATGGTCATCGGCCATTCAGATTCAAACGGGAGTTTCCAGTGATGATCTGTGTGCCGTCGCATCCTTTCCCGACGACAAAATCGGGATCATGTGGTCTGACCAGGCGCGAGACGAGTTCGGATTCAGAATGCATAACGACGCTGATCCTCCGGGAACCTGGTCGGTCAAGGAGGACCCGACCACGCAGACGAATGAGGCGGACGATCATATCAATTTGGCGGTCGAAAGCGACGGCGACATGTATGCGGTGGTGAAGACCAGTTTCGATACCGCCGGACGGATCGTGATAGGATGTTACAAAAGGTCTGCAGACGGCACGTGGAGTCCTCTTTATGACGTATCCTATGCCGGAACTCGGGGAATAGCCGTATTGGATGAAGCCGGAGGCAAACTTTTCGGTATTTATACGAATAACGGCATTAAATACAGAATTTCCGACATTGATGACATCAATTTCGGGCCTGAACAGAGTTTGTCTATCAGCGGCAACAATGCTCAGAGCACGAAACAGAATGTGGGAGCAATAGGAGAATTCGTTACGTTGTCATCTGCCTCGTCTTACGCTTACTCATCAATATTAACGTTAAATTCGACGCCTACGGCTACGACGATTCCCACTCCCGGACCTACTGGGCTGCCTACTAATACGCCTATACCGGGATCGTCGCCGCCTTATCACTGTTGCCTGGAATTCATCGGTCAGAAGTCCTGCACGGTTCCGGGTCACAACGATTTCGGACTGGAAGAGTTTACTTTAACCGCCTGGATATATCCCACAGATACGACGGGAACGAGAGCCGCATTGGCGCACGGCGAGTCTTTCGATACAGACAAAATGAATTATCTTCTGGCGGTTCAGAACGGTCAGGCTTATTTCTGGTATGAATTGGACAATGACGATGACTACAGCCTTCTGGGCGGTTCAATTGCGGCGGATGACTGGTCTTTTCTGGCAGCGACCAGGGATGATGCCGGCAATGCGGCGCTGTATGTGAACGGGAGTCCGGTAGACAGCGGTACGGGTTTTCCGGCGCCGGCGACCATACCCTGGCATATTGTAACGATAGGATCAAGAACCAACAGTCCCAGTACATATCAGGACTGGTTTCAGGGATACATTGAAGCGCCGTCGATTTACAACCGGGCGCTTTCATCAACTGAAATCGCCGCTCTCTATGCCGGCGGGGAGGTCTCCCCGGATGCTTCGACCATGGGTATGTGGCGGTTTAATGAAACTTCAGGACAGGCTATCGTCGATCAAAGCGCAGGCGGTCATAACGGATACCTAGGCAAAGAATCCAGCAGCGACTCGTTCGATCCCGCCAGATATTGCCTGACGAGCCCGACGCCTACATCGCCGCCGACATTGACGCCTACATTGACTCCGACCAATACGGAGACGCTTACTCCGACCGCCACCCTATCCCCAACCTGGTCGCCTACATTATCGCCGACTGAAACCCCGACGGATACGCCGACGCCTCTGCCGACCGCTACGCCTCTGGAACCGGCAGACGCTCCCTTCACCTGCTGGCTGGAGTTTAACGGCGCTCAATGCTGCACAATACCGGCGAGCGACGATTTCGGGCTTGAAGCATTTACGTTGTCGGCCTGGTTTTACCCAACGAGCGTGGATGGGCCGAGAGCTTTAGTGGTGCACGGCGAGTCTTTCGATACCGATAAATGGAATTATTACCTGGCGGTTCATACAGGAGAGGCTTATTTCTGGTATGAAGTCGCCAATGACGACGATTACACGCTGCAGGGCGGGACCATCACTCCGAACGACTGGTACTTCATGGCAGCGACGCGTGATTCCGCAGGAAACGTCGCGCTTTATCTTAACGGCGCCCTTATTGACTCGGCTTCAGGATATCCCGCGCCTGAAACCATTCCCTGGCATTTCGTCAATATAGGCGTTCGGACGAATGAGCCCGATGTTTACCAGGACTGGTACGAAGGGTACATCGATGCCGTGTCCATATATGACCGGGCGCTTTCGTCGACGGAAATAGCGAATATTTATATGACGGGAGAAATCGGGCCGGATACTTCAACCATGGGCATGTGGCGCTTTAACGAAGGTTCAGGACAGACGATAATTGACCAGAGCAGCAGAGGAAACGACGGTTACCTGGGCAAAACAGCGAATCCCGAAACTTTCGATCCCATACGTCATTGCGACTACTTTACGCCCACGCCAATGCCGACCTCAACGCCGACCGCGACGCCGGGACCGCCTTTCGTCTGCTCGCTGGAGTTTTCCGGGCAGAAATGCTGCGTTGTTCCCGCTCATGACGATTTCGGCCTGGATGTATTCACTATAACCGGCTGGGCATATCCCACGAATACAACCGGAACCAGGGCCGTCGTCGCCAACGGCGAATCCTTCGATACGGATAAAATGAACTATCTGCTGGCCGTTCGCGAAGGACAGGCCTATTTCTGGTACGAAATTTCCAATGACGACGATTACAGGCTGGAAGGCGGAAGCATCACTCCCAACGAATGGTATTTCCTTGCCGCGACAAGAGATGCATCCGGCAACGCAGCTCTTTACCTGAACGGCAACCCGGTTGATACCGGTTCAAGCTTCCCGGCTCCCGATATACTGGATGGCCATATTGTGACGATGGGCGCGCGGACGAACAGTCCGAATACTTATCAGGACTGGTTCCAGGGCAATATAGATGCCGTTGCCGTTTACGACAGGGCTATGGATGCCGCCGAAATAGCGGTCCTCTATGCCGAAGGTGAAACTGCACCCGATGCCTCATGCATGGGTATGTGGCGGTTTAATGAATTCGACGGACAGACCATTGTCGATCAAAGCAGCGGAGGACATGACGGCTATCTCGGAAAAACCTCCGACCCCGATGCCTTCGATCCCGTTCGCGATTGCTTGCCCACGCCCATTCCTACCAATACTCCAACATCATCGCCCACGATGAGTCCTACGCTTTCGCCTACGATTTCTCCCACGCTGACCCCGACGCACACTCTGAGTCCCACATTGTCACCCACTTTATCTCCTTCTTTAACGCCTTCACCGACATTAACCCCCTCATTAACGCCCACGGATTCGCCCACTACTTCGCCGACAGCTTCCCCGTCAATGTCTCCAACTCCGACCGATTCGCCCACTTTGACCCCTTCTCTGACGCCTTCACCTACCTTAAGCCCAACTTTGTCGCCTACCGATACGCCAAGTTCAACGCCTACATCTACTCCCACTTCTACTCTTACATTAACTCCCTCCGCAACTGAATCGCCGACACTGACGCCAACCCTGCAGCCGACGAATTCTCCCACGTCTTCGCCGACCTTCTCGCCCACTGAAATTCCTACGGAGACTCCTACTTCATCGCCTACCGCTTCACTCTCTCCCACTGAATCGCCGACTCCCTCGGCAACTCTCTCCCCCACCATAACCTTTACTCCCACTGTTACAATGTCGCCTACGGCTGCCCCCATACCGTCGCTGGGGACCACCGGCATTTCTGTCGTCATTCTGCTTTTCTCTTGCCTTACGTTCGGATTGGGCAGATCAAAGAAACTCTTGTCTGCCATTAACAGAATTATTAGATGTTTCATCTTATGAATTTGACTTCCTTTGCCAAATAGGTTATAAATATGATGATTAGGTTGAAAAACGCCGAGCGGAGCTGCAACTAACGTACTCATATTCGCAGTAAGAAAAGGATAAAGCGAAACGCAAACCTTTGAATCGAGGCGGATTTTTTGACGGAGGCGTTTTATTGCCGGAAATTTTCGATGGTTTCAGCAAGCCGGATGCCGGCTGACGGACCGCTGATAGGGATGAAATATTCCTTCATTTTATCGGCAACTCGATGAATGTTACATTTTCCAGGTCTGATGAAGCGGCATTCAAACCTAAAAAGGAGGGTTTATAGTGAAGGGAAAAATTTTTATTTTCTTTGTCGCTGCAATATTGAGCGCAGGCACGGTAGCGGCGGCGATCCCGCACCAGATCAACTATCAGGGGCACTTGACGGATGAATTCGGTGAACCGATGAGCGGTTCATTCGATTTCGCGTTCACGATTTATGATGCTCCACTCGGCGGCGCTGCGTTATGGACGGAAGCGCATAATGCTGTAACGGTCAGTGAAGGCATATTCAACGTAATGCTTGGAAGCGACTTCGCCATTGATCTTGCTTTCGATGGCGCCTGCTGGCTTGAGGTCGAGGTTGAATCGGAGACTTTAACGCCGAGATTGAAGATGACGAGCGTCGGCCAGGCCTATGCAGCGGAGGACGTACCGTGCGAGGACATTACTCCGCAGACGGTATCGATATGCGGACAAGGCATGGTCATTGATGATGCAGGCATGTGGGTCGGAGATCCGACGGGTTTGACGGGCCCCACTGGTCCGACGGGACCTACAGGCCCGATGGGTATGCAGGGCGCTGCCGGTCCGACGGGACCGTCAGGCCCGATGGGGATGCAGGGACCCGCTGGTCCGTCGGGACCGTCAGGTCCGATGGGGATGCAAGGCGCTACAGGTCCGTCGGGACCGTCAGGCCCGATGGGAATGCAGGGAGCTACAGGCGCCCGCGGACCAAGCGGTCCGACAGGATCAACGGGTTCGCGCGGACCGAGCGGTCCGACAGGCGCAACGGGTTCACGCGGCCCCAGCGGACCCCAGGGCGTAGGACTGTCATGCGGCAACGGTTTGTCATGTTCCGGCGGATTTAACTGGTATCTGTACAATACGGATGGGACCGGACTCTACGCCAGCAATTCGACGACTTCCGGGTATTGCCTCCGAACGAGCGGGGGATACCGCGGACTTTACGCCTCAACATCCTCCGGCGGCGAGGGCGTAAACGCCACTGCTTCAGGCAGCGCCGGATGGGGCGTCTTTGGTTCCGGCGGCAGCACCGGATGCCGGGGATACGGCGGCAATACCGGCGTATATGGTTCAGGCAGTTCTTACGGCGGATATTTTTATTCCGGCAGTTCAAGCGCACATGGAGTATACGGTTACAGCAGCAATTATCTGGGAGTTGGAGGATATTCGTACGGCAGCGCCAGTAATTCGAATTACGCCGTATATGGTCATTCGTCATACGGTATAGGTCTATATGCATCGAATTACACTACCGGTTATTACAACATTTATTCCTGGCCCATGGGCGGATTATCATCCGCGTATGGTATAGGCGTAAAGGGACAAGCCGTTTTCTTTGATGCTGCCTATTTCTACGGCTCCAAATCAGGATATGTCGTAGACGTCGGAGAGAACGATGCCAAAAGACCCCTCGAAACGGGAGACGTCGTAGTCATAACCGGCTCCAGCGAGCCAGTTATCGGTGAGATACCCTGCATAACCGTCGACGTTACGGAGAAAGCCTATCATACGGGAGTCGTCGGCGTAATCGACAGTCGACATGTGGAAAATGAAGAACTGGCCGACATTAAAGACATGGAAGCGGAGAGAGCTGCAGGTCGCGTACTCGTCAAAGTAAAAAGCGCCAAAGGCGATTCCCTGCCTGGCGAATACGTCAGCGTCGTGACTTTGGGCGCTTATAAAGCCATTAAAGCGGATGCATCGTTTGGTGAAATCGAACCCGGCGACCTGTTAGTCACCTCGCCTAATCCGGGTTACGCCATGAAAGGCGTTGATCCCCAGGAAGGGTCTGTCGTCGGTAAAGCTCTGGAAGGCCTTAAATCCGGGACCGGCAAGATCGCTGTTTTCGTTATTCAAGGCTGATTCGTAATCTGATAAGATATGATCAACCATAAGCCGGGGACTCCGGTTCCCCGGCTTTTTGTAATATATGAATTTTTATGCCGCAAAGGAGATTTTAGTTTTTGAAGATCGTCAGAAATCAGTTTTTACCGGCAATTCTTCTTTTTACAATTGTATTCGGATTAGCGCTCTTCAAGCTGAACGAAGGCGATATACTGTTTCATATTAAACAGGGTGGGATCATTTGGGAAACCGGCGAAATACCAGGTGAGGATATTTTTACCTTCACCATGGAGGGAGCCCGCTGGACGAACCACGAATGGGGAAGCGCCGTCATTTTTTATCTCATCCGCCAGCTGACGGGTTTCGATGGAATCGTAATCTTCAAAGCGGTCCTGACTGCCGTTGCCTTTCTTATTCTTTATCGTTGTTCACTTTTCGCCGGCGCCGGTCCCTGGATATCTCTACCCCTTTTCAGCCTGGGAGCGGCGACCGCCCGATTCCATATGTACGCCCGCCCACAGATTTTTACCTATTTGTTTCTCTCCCTGATTTTCAGTATTCTCCTTAAAAACAGAGGAAACCATGACCGCCGGCTGTGGGCGCTGCCTGTAATAATGATCGTATGGGGCAATCTCCATGCCGCCTGTATTCTCGGCATCATTTTTTATGGAGCATTTATTCTGTTGGAACTAATTCGGCCGGTTTTTCCATTCCGGGGAGCAGCCGGACGATACAAGAAAAGGGCTTCAGACCTTAAGTTCAAAGCGCTGATAGGAGCGCTTATGATCGGCGGCCTGTTCGCCAATCCCAGTACTTACCGGTTGCCGCTTTACCTGTTTGAAATACCGGTAGGCGACAGCTCTGTCGTCATTTCGGAGTGGCTGCCTGCTTACAGTCAGGATTCTTTTCCCCTGTTCTGGGGCATGGCGATAATGTTCGTCTTGAGTTTTATATTTTCTATTAAAAGAACCAATTCCTTCATTACGGTTATCGGTACAATTACTCTTATTTCAGCCGTCCTTCATGTCCGAAACATAGAGTTGTTTTCCATGTTCGGCGGCGTCGCTATCGCTTTACAGGGGACGATTTGTCTTTACAAGGTTCGAGAAATCATCCGCAAGAGACAAAAAGGAGAACTGCCGGTTAAAGCTCTCAAACAGTTTACGCCTTTGTTTTCTTTGACGGCGGTTTTCATTCCTGTATTTATTATTTTTTTCACCAGGTTCGGCGATCATCCCGTCCTGTTCGAACCTGGCGTAGGTCTTAATCGCAAAGCATTTCCGATCGAAGCCTGCGATTTTCTGCAGGAATACGACCTGAACGGCAGAATATACAACGATTCCTCCTTCGCCGGATATCTCGTATGGCGCTGGGGACCTGAACGTAAAGTATTCTGGGATGTCCGCACCGAATATACGCTTCCGATCATGGAAGAGGTCATGCGGACTTCTTTTTCTGATTATCTTGATAAAATGAACGTCCAGATTGCCCTTAACGATCTGATCATTACGCCGGGCGGATTCCTGCATTATTTCCTGAACGACGGCAGCCGCTGGGCACTCGTTTATGTTGACGATCTGACCGCCCTCTTTCTGCGCAGAAGTCCTCAGAACGCCTCGATCATCGCTCGCTTTGAATATAAACATTATCGACCCGATCTCGATCCGATCCTGGTTCCTGATCCGATCATATCCCATATACTGGAGGAGATGAACGATCCGAAGCGTCCGGAAGGAGCCTCTTACAGGAACCTGGTTTTTGAAGGCTTCCTTCATACGAGACAGAAGGAGTTCTCCAGGGCGGAGGAGCATTTGAAAAAAGCTTTTTTCATGAATTCCTGCAGCGGAATAGCAGACATCGCTCTAGCCTTTCTGTTCCTGGAAAAAAATGATCTCGATAGAGCTTATCTTTGGGCGAAACGCTCTGTAAAAAGCTATACGGCATTCCCGTTTGCGTATCGCCTGGCAGCGCATATTGACAATTTGCGAGGGCAGCCGGGTAAAGCAATCCGATACCTGGAAACCTATTTAGAAACAGCCCCGGATGATCTGGCTTCACATAAATATCTCGCTCAACTCTATGAAGATACAGGCGAAACAATGAAGCAGGCGGAACTTTCCCGCAAGATAGAGGTCCTGGAGAATCGCGTTTTTAGTGACAAAATCAGGGAAGGACTGCTTCACCAGACTATGTTTAATTACGCGGAAGCCGAAAAAGCTTATCAGGAAGCCCAGACTCTGAAACCGCGAATGATCGAGTCTCTGCTTTATCTGGGGAAGCTCTACGAGGAAATCGGCCGGTTCGACTGGGCTGAAAAAGCATACAAGGACGCGATCGACAATGATCCTGGGACGGCTATTTCTTATCTGTATCTCAGCCGCCTCTACGTTACGGAATTAAATGAATCCGTCAAAGCGCTGCCTTACCTGAAAAAGTACATTGAATTCGCTGAAAACCAACCGTCGTTGCCGTTCATTGAAGAATCCCGAAAATGGCTGAATGAAATAACAGCTCAGGATTCATACGGACAATATAAAGCCAAATAGACGACAATTCAGCGGAAGAAGACGACCTGAAGCGTTTTGCACGAGCGTAAGTTATGCCGTAATTTATTGCTGGAGCTGTCGGTCTTGATCGAAAAGGAACTCCTGGATGCTGGTTGGACTGACAGTAAGCGCTTTTCTTTGACGGATCAATTCCAGCCGAACTCGACGGAGTCTATGGGACTGAACAGATCGGAGAAATCCTGGGTTAAGAAGGCGGCGTGAAATTTTAAACCTGAGCCTGGGTAGTCTGTATGGGGCCAGACGAAATCCAGGATTTCTTTGTTGAACGGTGAGATGCCTATATCGACATATTCATAATTGAACTGTTCGGTCCAGGTGGGATGCCAGAAGAAAGAGGCCCCGTAGACGTCAAGTACGACTACGAAAGGGACATTCTGGTATGCCTGGTTTCCATTTGTTATAAAAGCGTTCAAGAGGAACCTGTCGCCCGGATTGAAAAGCGGGCGGGACAGTTGAAGATGTACCTCCGGACCGGATTGATGCGACGATGTGGGCGTCGGGGTTACCGCCGGAGTCGGAGTGGGCGTCGCTCCGGTTTGGTGGAAAGCATCGGTGAAGTCCCAGGTTATCTCGTGAACGTCCATGTATCCGCCGCCTTCGCCTTCAATCCGGAAATCCTGCATGGACTTGCGGGCGTGCCACAACAGCCCGTCGGGACAGTAATAGTTCAGCATTCTCCCGTTTTCGCCTACGCTGTTCATGTCGACTTTGTATGTGTTGCATCCGTTGACGGGCTGTCTTCCGGTGCATCCGCCGGTAAACATGATCGTCTGGGAGCCGGTCAGGTCATAATCGTAATCGCCCATATCCGTGTTGAAAGTAATGTTTCCGGACATATGCATCAGGAAATCGACGTCCCATTCCATACCCGTATCCAGAGGCCATACATAATCTTGCATATAAGGACAGCAGTCTATTTTCACGTCGTCAGCCGACATGGCTCCTATGTTGGTCCACGAACCGAATATTTTTCCCCAGATTTGCGAATAGGAATTCATGCGCATTCTGACAGCGGTCAGATCATCGGTTTTTATCCATATTTCGCCGGAAGTCGTTCCCTGCCTGAGCTCTAGATCGATAGGAAAGCCGCTGCCCGGTACAAATTCACCGGTTCCCGTCATCGAACAGTTACTGAATGAAATGACGTATACTTCATACTGTGCCGGACAGCTCGGAATATTTTTCATCGTCTTCTGCGTCACCGTCCAACGGCAAGTCGGAAGATAAATATCAAACTCAATTTCATTGCCGTCCGTAAATCCCGTAACATCAATAGTCTGTTCGACATCGAACCAGTCGCCCACACGCCACGTCGGCGTTTGAGCCGCCGAATTGCATGCTGCAGGCAGGATAATCGTCAACAATACCAAACAATTGAACAATGTCCCTTTCATTTAATGTCTCCCGATAAGCTTATAACATTCGTTGAAATTTAAGCCATCTTGCCAGGCGGCTGTGTGTCAGCCGACGATCTCGTCAGGATGAACTATATCAAAAAAACGTCGTCTTACGTCAAGTTTTATCTTTCTTCAAAGCTGATCAGCCGAACTCCATTCAACCATGTCCCAATTCAGCAGCTCGTATGACGCCGAATCGAAACACGCGCCCCAGAAACGGATGTCCTTGAATTCACCAACGCCTGAAGGCCAGGTGAAGGACAACAGGACGTCATAGCCGTATTGACCGGGATTCAGCGACTCTTCCTGCCAGTCTGTCTCCTGTGTGAATCCGGGATAGAACCAGTATTCGCCGTTCACGTCCAGGAGAATGAATTCTGTGAATTCCACTCTTGCTTCATCCGCATTTCCGAATCGCCTTTCCAGGATGAACAGGTCCTTTTCCGCAAGAGAGGTATCCGGCATGTGCCATCTGTAATGCAGGTTCTCTGCAGGCGGAGCATCCGAATGCTCGAACCACTGGGCGTGTTTTCCGATCTTACATGTTCCCTATTCCTTCTTTTAAGATTCTATGCAAAAAGATTTCACTGAAAAATTTTACACTCTTTCGAAACGGCGACAATTGTTTTTTCTGTTTATGCCGTTACCGCATTTTTATGTTTTTGCTTTTCATCCGGAAAAGGTGTATATTGGGTTGGACTGAGTTTTGAGGAGTCAAGATGAAGGAAGAGTGCTTAAAAATTTTCACGGAATATTACATGGAAAAGACGAATCAAAATGAAAAGGAACTTGTCGATGCGCTGACAGAGCTTATCGAGCCTTGCCGGAGTTGTCTTGAGAGGGTCAGGAAAGCCGTCGAGCGGTACAAAGCGGAAAAGGGACAATTCGATAAAATAGACTTTCTGAAGTCTCATCGTCATTTAATTCGAGAATCCAAAGGCGACCAGATACGTGAAAATTGTTTCAGCCGGTATTCAGATTATTTTGACGGAGAATTGAGCCAAAAGCAGCGGATAAATATAGAAAAGATCGCTGCAGAAGGCTCGCCCTGCAAGCCTTGTTATGCAGCCGTCGAATGGATGCTGGAACTCTTTCACTCCATCAAGTCCGAACCTTTTCCTGACGAATATCGAGTTAAATTAAGGAAGGAACTGAGGATTAAAATAGGTCAATCCAGCGAATGATAGCGTCAAAAAAAGGTCAAAGGCGTTGATGTTGAAGTAAGCGAAAAGCTATGTGAGTGCGTTCAAAACCAGATCAGCTCAGGGCTTTAAACGGTTCGAACGTTAGAAAATCGGCGTGATGCACGATATAGGATTCGACGGTCCGGGGACCGAGATCGCCTTCCTTGGAATGAGTAGCGATAATGTGGCAGATATCGTCGGGAATATCGAACCGGTAAGCCAGGCCCACGCCGCTGAAGGGATGCCGCAAAAGTTTGCCGGAGTCGCTGACCGCCATTTTGCCGTCCTTCTTCGTATACTCAAGCAATTTCCCCACATCAATCAGAACAGCCCCCGCAATGAGTTTGTCCATATCGATAGGCAGAGCATCGCCGTAAAATTTTTTCATAATGAGCGCCGCTTCACGGCATATCTGCACCACGCTCCTTTTATGAGCGATAAAACTGACGGCTTTGGACGTCAGCAAGGTGAACGGCACTTCTGAAAGGTCTTCAGGTTTCAAAACGCTGAGTTCAAAAGCATGCTCCCAGACCTTCGCCGTTTTTTCACGAAGCTCTTCATCTTCTATCCACTCGATTTCCGGAAATAATTCTTTTATTCTTTCGTTCATGGGACAACCTCCTGGTTCAAGTAAACAACGAACCTATTAAAACAGACTTTTGAATGATTGTCATCACACGCTTCGTCGTATAATCCGCATAACCGCCGTGATTAAACCCGTCAATATCGAAACGACTCACCCAGTGAGGAATATAATCGAATATCTCCTGGACGGTAAATTCGCGTGGAATGTAACCCGGCGAATCCTTCACTATCTAGTTTTTGTCCATAAACGGCGAATTTTCCCTAATGCTGCTTCAGGCGTCGGATTTGCTCAGTCAACGTATAATAAATACGCCTTCTTCGTAAATCCTTGCCTTCCTTGCCTTGAGAAAAATTCGCCCGTTTATGGATCAAAAACCCAAGTGGCTGTCCAGCATTAAATTTTGAATCGAGATTCGAGTTTATGGACAGGCACTATCTAGTGACTGTCCAACATTAAATTTTGAATCGACAATCGAGTTTATGGACAGTCACTATCTAGTAACCGAATTTTTTGATTATTCCATGCAAAGCGCCTTTGGGCTGCACGACTTTCATTATAGTATTCATCTCTCTCATCCCATGGTGAATCGGTAATTCTGCGTATAACTCCGAATGAATCACGCCCTAAAATTCACCAAAAAACGGCAAAAACTCATTCTCGGTTTGGTGAAATCAACTGAAAATGAAATTAATTTATACCAAGCCTCTAAAACGCCCCCAGGGTTTCATATTAGGCGTATCCTGACCCAACCGACGGTTGCTTTTGAGGGACAAACAGGGAGGCTTGCAATAACGGATCGCTTCAACATGGGGCGCTTGCACTTCCTCCGTTCTCAGACAAAATGACTTCCTGTCATTCCAGTTCCAAAGAGAATGCTGAAAAAAAAGCTGAAGACCGGTTAAAGCCTTCAGCTCTTTACTTCAAATTGGATTTACATCTCAGAAGCGATTGCGTCCGCCGCCGCCGAATCCACCTCGCCGACGTCCTCCTCCTCCGCCGCGATTATCGCGTTGGGCTTTCGGACGCGCTTCATTGACCGTAATGGCTCTACCGTTGAGTTCTTTTCCGTTCAGTTCCTCAATTGCTTTTGAGGCTTGTTCCTTATCAGACATCTCAACGAAACCGAAACCTTTTGACCGGTCCGTATAACGGTCCATGATTATTCTTGCAGATTCAACTTCGCCGTACCCTGCAAACATCTCTTTGAGTTGATCATCTGTTACCTGATAATCAAGATTGCCGACATAAATATTCATTTCTCAAATCCTCTATCGCCATGGTTAATTAGATCGAAAATCTGTCCATGGCGTGAAACATCTTTCGACGGTAACCTTTTCGGTTCCCAAACAACAATAATAATCTTATCACAGCAGAAAGTCAATTTCAAATATATTAATTATCTTTCAAGAAAAAAAGTTGAAAAAACGAGTGATCAACCCCCAGTTTCATCAGTCCCGAAAATTTTAAGAACTATGGCGCTTGCATATTAGAAAGCGGATTATGACCTTTTTGCAGGAAATGGAGAAACGTTCTCATTCGAGAATGCGCTGAAAATCAGCGCACTATCCAGGAAAAGTCTGAAGAAACTCATCTACAGATTCAAACAAAAGATGACTGTCCTCAATAAGCGCATTCCTCCTGCCTGAGAAAAAATGTCAAGGGATTTTTCGGGTCCGTCGCGGCTGATTCAAAAGTCCGCCCTGTATATTGAAAAAAAAAAGGCGGCTACAATATTCCTGCCGTTTTAAATGCTTTCTCCAGCAATTCCGACAACTCCAATTCAGATGCCCTGTGATGCGGGTAATCAATGTCAAGCTTGTCCCTCTGGACTTTTAGAAGGCCGAGAACAGCTTTCCATTGCCGGCACGATATCATGTCCCCTTTCCGGTACCGGTCCAGCTTGTTCAAATGTCCTCAGGGGATGTAATAAAAAAATAAACGATTCGGTCTTTCCTCATCAAGCACATCATACCGACGCCGCGTGAAAGCCTTCTTTTCCTAAGGCGTGTCCTTGATCAGGAAAACATCGATTTTAATCATGGCAGCCAAATGAATCCGTGACATTTTTTCCGCTGGTCCCGTATTTCGCATGAGCGAATACAGAAATTCCTCTGCCTTGCTGTTCGTATCCGAAATTCCTGTTTGCATTTTCTCGACTTCTCACGGAATAAAAGCAGTTTTAAAAGAAATAGTTGTTGTAGGAAATAGACCGAAACCTGATCAGTTCCTGATGCTTCCTCCTCACGGAATAGTAAACTTATCGTAACCAAAAATTCTATGGCGTTTAAAATATCTTGCTTTTATTTCTGTTTTGGAATAAACTCCATTTTGGTTATGCTTATTCGGAGGTAACTTCCTGATGGTTTATTTCGAGAGAATTATCGACATGGAACTGCCGAAAGGGCAGTCTGCTTTCCTGTGGGGCGCGCGGAAAACGGGAAAGTCCACCTACCTGAATAAACAATTCAGCGACAGTATTTTGTATGATTTTCTTCAGACCGATTTAACGTTCGAGCTGATCAAACGTCCCTGGAAGCTGAGGGAGATGCTGGCGGCGGAAAACGCGGCAAAATTGAATCGTCCCATAATATTGGATGAGGTGCAGAAGGTCCCTCAAGTTTTGAATGAAGTGCACTGGTTAATAGAAAACAGGAATTTATCATTCATATTGTGCGGATCAAGTGCAAGAAAACTAAAAAGAGGAAATGCCAATCTTCTGGGCGGAAGGGCATGGCGGTATGAGTTATATCCTTTGACGTCGAAAGAAGTGGAAAATCCTTCTCTTTTACGCGTATTGAACCGGGGCATGTTGCCGGCGCACTATCTTCAGGAGAAACACGAAAAATCCATCAAGGCGTATGTCGGGGATTACCTGAAAGAAGAGGTATTTGCGGAGGGTTTGACCAGAAACGTGCCGGCATTTTCCCGTTTTTTCGAAGCAATGGCCTATTCACATGGAGAAATGATTAACTATTCCAATATAGCCAGGGATTGCGGAGTAGACTCAAAGACCGTCAAGGAATACTTTCTGATATTGACGGACACGTTATTGGGCCGACTCGTTTCACCGTTCAAAAGGCGACAGAGCCGCCGGGAAATACTCAAAACCCCCAAGTTTTATCTTTTTGATGTAGGAATTGCCGGTGGAATAATTAAGAGGGAGATCAAGGAGGAGCGGGGAGAGCAATTCGGCAAAGCGCTGGAGCATTTTATTTTCATGGAATTGCAGGCGTATGATTCATACCGGGAAACAGATTTTGATATAAACTACTGGCGCACGAAGACGGGATTGGAGGTTGATTTCATCCTGGGAAGGGGACATACGGCTATTGAAGTGAAGGGTTCAGATAATATAAAAAACAGAGATTTACATCCGATGAAAGCTTTCATTGAAGAATACTCGCCGAAAAACGCAATCGTAGTCTGCAATGAAAAAAGGGCAAGGATCCAAAAAGGAATAAGAATATTACCCTGGCGAATGTTTCTGGAAGAACTGTGGGAAGGAAAAATAATCGGGTAGTTTCCTGTCCGTCGAATCATTCATAAATCAAGCTCCCCGTTTCCGCCCCAAGTTTAATACGGAAAGTTGAACTGATCCGCTGCACACGCCACCGTGATCCATTCAGGTCAAGGCGTCCTCGCCCCGTTCCGTCGAGTCTCCGGTATAAATTTTGCTATAATATCATGAATTTTATCGTGAATCAGTTTCATGATGCGGTTTGCCGATAAAAAATCATAATTTTCCGAAAAAAATCCCGCCAAAGGACAAACTGAAAAATGCTTTTTTTCCGAAGCCGTTTCCGCCGCATACTCATTCACGCGTGAATCCCGGTCATCTTGACCCGGCGATATTGTGTGCATCCTTGACATGGCAGACTAAATCAATCCTCATATCCATAGGCTTCATTCAACCAACTGTCTGGGAGATTCATCCGTCTAAGCTTGCCGCGAAGCGGTTTAGTTCAACGGCTCAGGATAACCGGCGTCGAGGGAGTCGTGTTGACTTTTGGTTAAGTGTTTTCGCCGTCCGGTTCATCCGGTGGTTATCCACTGGCTAATGGGAAAAGTATTCACTTAGCATTCCCCTCCATTTCATCTGATGAGGCCGATCTTCCTTGCAGCATCGCATCTATTTCATCAGGACCAAACACCGGCAGAACAGCATGTTTAAAATCGGCAATATCACGGGTGATTATCCCATCGGCAGAGATAGCTCTTGCTGATTCATGCAGCACGGCATCTTCAAAATCGCCGAAATCCAGGGTCAAAGCATCCAATAATACAGGTCGGTTTACAGGAGCGATTTCAAACAGCTTCAATAATGAAGAAAGACATTTCCTTGCGACATCAACCCCAAGGTTTTTGCGAACAATGTAATAAATTGTCGTTACAGTTGTTCCGCACAGGTAACCCGCTATCTCGCCTGTTTCCACTAGAGCGAATATTCGTAAGGCTGATTCCCCAAACGGATGTCGTTTGAGCAGGACATCCAAAATGACGTTTGTATCAACCAGAACTTTCATCGGTGCTTTTCCTCGAGATGATCAAAATATTCACGCTCATCAGCACAGGTTCCTTCGAGAATTCCCCAAAGGGAGCGCGTGATGGGCGGCAAGTCATCCGCCATTACTGCCGCCGAGGTCCTGCTAAGGAAGGCGAAGTAATTCTCGACTAGCTTGGATAAAGATGTTTCTTTGCGCTGAGCATAATCTTTCGCCCGCTCTATTATCTCAGAGTCCAATCGGAGAGTCAGTTTGGTTTGCATAAGCGCCTCCTTGCACGTGCAATCACCTCATCTAATATACGTCATCTCTTGTTGGATGTCAAAAATTTAATAATTTCAGAACTCCTGATAAGGACAACCTAACATATTGAAATCAATTGTCTTTTTTATACAGAGTCTCGGCATAAAATTGTGCAGTTTTTAGCCCCCCCTATATCCGGTAGAAGAGCGTTGATTTAATCGAAATTCGATGCGAACCATGGAAATAAGAAAAGATTTTGAGATATGATGTCTAATGATTTTTAAGGGCTTTCATTTTCAATTAAATCAACGGACCCACAGGCGGGGGGACTTTGTTTTACTTGAATTTTTTTGATCGATTGCTGGATTTTCGTCAAACATTTCACAATTTTTTATCGGTCAATGTCAGGATATGTGAATTTCTATTGCCCAAACAAACGATTTCAGCGTTTTATGTCAAGGAACACAAAGTTTTCTAGCATAAGACGATATTATTGACTCACGATGCTATTCGGATAACGGTTAAAATCAGCCGCCAACCGGAGCACCGCGGAGGTTGGTCGGCTGCATTTTTTTGTTATGCAAACTCTTAACTTCACAAATTATATTTTCCATTCAATATGTCCCTCTTTTTCAGCGCCAGAACACCAATATGACATGCCGACATGCGAAACACGAATAACTTTCCCCATACGTTTGGCTTTTGTTTTAAATCTTTGATGATGAATTACTCGGCGGATAAAATTAGCGACTTCTTCTTTCCTCACATCGAGATAAACCAGACAGTATCCTGAATAACATAATTTGCGGTTATAAAAATCGTCATCACGAGTAAAAAATGTGGGTTTATTTAGTTGATGTAAATAGGGAATTATTTCAGAATCTTTCATCCCCTTCCGTCCAACTTCATATCCAATCTGACGCACATTTATCCTCAAGCTTTTTAACAGGCGACGCTGGTTGTCGATAATGTTTTCGTCGAGAATATTCATACCGCTGTGGAGTCCAAAGTGTATTTCTCTGCATTTTCAAGAAAAGCTTGTCTTGATAATCTGACAGATTCAGCGATAGCCTCATAGGAAACACTTCCACGCCATTCTTGAATGATTGTCTCCCAGGCAAGACCAGCTGCGACTTGTTCAAGAACATCAGCAACTAAAATGCGTGTTCCACGAAATGTCGGCTTACCATGACAAATTTCCGGATCAGTGACGATGTAACGTCCAACGAATTTTCTTTTCACCTTTTTAACGTCTCCCATTGATTTCTTATCCTCCTTAATCATCTGTGTGTCGATCCACACACATCCGCTTAATTATAAAAATTTAATATTGAAAGATCAATAACGTGGAATCCATATCGCTATAGAAAATAGAAATCAGACAACGAACGTTCTGCGTCAGCCGCAAGCGAAGCGAATCAGACTGAACGCAGTTGTTATGCCAAAAATTTATTTGGTTAGCATCCAAAACAGCAGCCCCAAGGATAAGATTGTGCCAATCCCGGCAGAGGCAGCACACAAATAATAGAACAGGCTGTTTGCTTTACTCATGCCTTTTGTTCCAAAAGTGACATATCTTTTATTCCTGAAATGAGGAATCTTGGCCATAACCCAAGTTTCCCAGAAGGAAAAATAAGAATTCAGTAAAATCAATGGGTTAGG
>CAZUFC010000092.1:0-35287 GCA_964619725.1 uncultured bacterium
TAATTGTGAAGTTTTTTGCCCCCCCTATATCCCCCCGCAGGCGGGGGGACTTTGTATTTACAAGAGTTTTTTCGAACGTCTAAAGTTTTTTTCGTCAAACATTTCACAATTTTTTATTAGCGAATGTCAGGAGATGTGAAATTGGCGCTGATCAAAAATGGCCATGTCAGTGTTACAATTTCTCAGTTTGAATCCTCCGCTCTCGTGCTCAGTGCAGCGGTAATCGTAATCGAACCATTGGTCTGATCTGTACAGTCGTTTGAAAGCAAAGCAGGGCTATTATTTGAATCGATCGATTACGATTACGGGCACGAGCGCCGCTCCGCTGAGCGCGATAGTTCTGGTTGATTATCGAGATCACAATTTGTAACCCCTGTTTGATCAGTCCCGAAAAATTTTTCCAAATGTAGCACATAGGCAGCATCAGACTTTTGCGACCATTAAGAGGCGCAACCGTTTCCTTTTTGTTATCCATTCACTATCAATAAATTAATTCAATACAGCCGGAAGGACTTGAACCTTATACCTCATGATCCACAGTAAGCGAAGAAAAATTCCCGGAAAAAACAAATCCATCCCCAGTGCGACGGCGATAATTTTCAATCAACTAAAAATCCTGTAACTCGTAGAATATACTAATGCGCCCAGCAGGATTCGAACCTGCGGCCTTCGGATTCGTAGTCCGACGCTCTATCCAGCTGAGCTATGGGCGCTTGTTTTTTTGAGGCGGGTAACTGGCGGAGAGGGAGGGATTCGAACCCTCGGTAGAGATTTCTCCCTACAATCGCTTAGCAGGCGATCACCTTCAGCCGGCTCGGTCACCTCTCCGCTTGTTATATTTTTATTCTGTTATCAAGGTCATGATGAAGCCTTTTCCGGCTTCTTCCTGTCCTTTTTACGGAGGGAGTAGGATTCGAACCCACGGTCCTTTCGGACTCCGGTTTTCAAGACCGGCGCCTTAAGCCACTCGGCCATCCCTCCAAGTCCTCGTTAATCATAATGCATTTCGGTAGGATTTCAAGCCTTTAATAAAAAAAAAGTGATATTTTGTTTTCGATTGCGATACCAGAGCCGATTACCGGAACAGACTGCCGGATCAAAAATAGGACGCTGAGTCTGTTTTGGACAATGATCAGTTTTGCTTCGGGAGATTCTTTGATCCCTGCCTGATCAGTCCCGGCTTCTTTCGCTCACGGAAATTCAACCGCTCCGCCCAGGTAGGGTTTCAACGATTCCGGAATTCTTATTTTGCCCTCTTTCGTCTGGCCGTTCTCCATCAGGGCGGCCATGGTTCTGCCCAGGGGCAGCGCCGGGGAGGTCAGTACGTGAACGTATTCGGGTTTATCAAAAGGCTGGTTTTTAAACTTCACTTCCGCCCTGCGGGATAAGAAGTCCTCCGTGTTGCAGCAAACCGCAATCTCCTTGTATTTGTCCAGGCTGGGTATCCAGGCTTCTATGCAGAATGCCTTGGCTGCAGTCAATTTCAGTTCCGGCGCGCATAATTCCAATACCCGGTACGGCACTCTTAATAACTCCAGGATATGTTCCACCTCATTCACCATGACGTCCAGCTCATCATACGAAGTTTCCGGAGAAACCAGTTTCAGAAGATCGATCTGGTCGAACTGGCGGGTTCTTATCAATCCCCTGTTTTCCTTGCCGTATGAACGAAACTGCCTTCTGAAGCACGGCGCGTAGGCAGCGTATTTCAACGGCAGGTCCCTGTCGTCCAGTATGCGTCCCGCATTCAGGTTCAATAAACCCACTTCCGCACCGGGCACCAGGATATGACGTGAATCCCTGCACGCAAAAAGCTCATCCGAAAGAAACGGCAACCATCCCGCATTCTTTATCGCCTCGCTCTTGACCAAAAGCGGCGTATCCGCCTCCTTATACCCATGCATGCCGGTATGCACGTCCATCATGAAATTCATTAACGACCGCTTTAATCTTGCCCCGTTTCCCTGGAAAACCACGAAATGAGCTCCCGACATCTCGGCAGCGCTCTCAAAATCAAAAAAATCCAGCGCCTCACCAAGCTCCCAATGCGATCTTACTGGAAAATCAAACTCCGGCCTGCTTCCCCACTCCTTCACAAGATCGTTCTTTATATCCGGCGGACCCGCCGGCACTGTATGATGATGAATGTTCGGCAAATCCAGCAGTATCTCGTTTATCCTCTCGTCAAGCCGCTTTAAATCCTCCTCCAGCCCCTTGATCTTCGCTGACGCGTCCCGCACTTTTTCCCTTAAATTCGGCGCATCCTCGCTTTTCATCACAATCTCACCCACTCGATCCGATATCCTGTTCCGGTAACTCCTCAACTCTTCTACCTGCTGAAGCACCTTCTTCCTCTCCGCATCCAACTGAATGAATTCATCAAGATCAAGCTTCCGTTTTCTCTCCTTCAACTTCTTCTTGATCGCCTCTATGTTCTCCTTGACGAACCTGGGACTGAACATACAAGCCGCCCTCCTCTTTCAGGGTTGATTCTCAATCGTTACATTAGCGCTCCTGATCATTCAAGGCAAGTCTTGTTGAATCTGCCGCATGTTCTGCGTTGCTGCCGCATGTGATCACACCGGCAGGCGCCGGGACAGTAAAAATAAAACGACACGATAACCATAAATTTTTACAAAAAAATTTGAATACGGGAAAAGAGGGCGCTATAATGGTTATGAAGTTACCGCCTGGGGAATGGTGGCGATAGAGAAGCGAGCGAATAGACATTTATCGGTTGCAGCGGGGGCATGTTTGATATGGAAAAAGATGGAGAATGGTCCGTTGGAAAGCTGAAAGAGGGTGAGATATTCTGGAGTCCTGACATAGGGGGACTGCTGGATCATGAATTGAAGCCCGGTTGGACTGGTGTAACGACATCATGCGATGCGACGAAGAATTATATCAACGACTTTTTTATCAGAGCGTCATATTTAAGGAGCGGAACGTTAGAGGAGGCGGGAAAGAGTGAACTCACGTACAGGGATACGATATATTCGAGGCCGTTGAAGTTGTGTAACATAACGGTAAGAGACGAGGAGACGGAATCCGACTGGTTATCTGTGGACGGACGGAGTTTCATTGAGGTCAGAATGGATGAATTGCTGGCAGAAACAGTTCCGAAGGCGCTGATAAATTTACCGGGATTCCGGGAGTACAAGGGTTTTTCTCATACGCGAATAATCTACAAATCGAGTTGCGGCGTCTTCCGAATATCGATCATAAAGGAAAGGCATAAGACATTGCTGGAGATAGAGGATTGGACGGGTTGTTATTTTGACGGGATGACGGCGATGTCGAACATACCGTTTTATTTGCCGTATTTGATCGAGCCGGGAGACCAGAATATTTTTCATACGATAAAGTTAAAGGGGCATGTGCCCGTGCAGAAGTATTTCGGGGACATGCTGCTTGAAGCTTACGAGAATAAGGGTTACAAGCTTGTTTTCATCCCGACGTCTCATCAGTATTTAGCTTATTATTGCATGAAAGAGGCCACATTTTCAGGCGACTGGCGATCCGACAAGACCGATACGCAGACCTTTACGGATTACAAACTGTTCATACATCCTTGCCGTCTGTCGGCGGGCGAGGAGATAAAGCTGTATGTATTTTCTGCTCCGCAGACTTACAAGCTTGAATCAGGGGCTTCCTGGACATTGATGCGTGATATTCCCCAGAAGAACCAGAAGCCGCTAACGGTATTCCTTCGAAACCTTTTCGCCTGCATGCCGTTCAAGGATGAATTCCTGAATCAGAAGCAGATAGTATTCGTATACAGGGGAAGAAACATAGTAACGGCAATGGGAATGGCTGATACTCTTTACGGGACGTTCATAGCGGTATCGTTTCCCGATATGGGCGAGATATAGAGCTGAAATGGATCTCAACCGCTTCGCAGGCGAGGAAAAGGAGTTCTTTCCGGCGAAGATGAGGCTGGAGCAGATTATGAGGAAAACCTGGAGACGTACGAGCAATGAAAAATTTTGAAGGAATAGAGTATCTAATATGGGCGAAAGCTGCGGATGAAAAGGCGCTGGGAAGGCAAGGGAGATACAATCTTCACGGGAGTTATATTGAGTATCCGGCGGAGTTGCTTCTGGAGGATATACGGCATCGTTATTTCGACGAATTGATGTCGTTGATCCGGGCATCGAATCCGTGGGGGCATCCGGAGTTGATCAAATCGATCAAATCCTGTTACGGCGTTTCAGAGAGGGAGATTCTGACGACGCAGGGAGCATCATCGGCCATTTTTCTGGTCTGCATGTCGTTTCTTTCTCCCGGTGATCATGCTATCGTCGAAAAACCCGTGTATGAACCTTTATATGCGGCGCCTGTTTATGCCGGGGCTGAAACGGATTTCATCCAGCGCAGACCGGACGATTACGGGATTGACCCGGATGAGCTGCGAAGGCTGATGAAGCGTGAGACCAGGCTTATCGTCCTGACGAACATGCATAATCCGAGCGGAAGAATGTTGAGCGATGAAAGGTTGCTGGAGCTTTCGGAGGCGGTGCGCGAGCAGAACGGCGACATAAGGATACTGGTTGATGAGGTATATCATGATTATGCGATGGAGCTGCAGAAACCTTCGGCGCTGCTGGATGGGCCGTTCATTTCGATAAACAGTTTTTCGAAAGTTTACGGATTGAGCGATTTACGTTGCGGCTGGATCATCGCCGGGCATGAAGATATCGAGAAGTTCAGCCGGCTGCAGGTCCTGGCATCCAATATAGGCTCGCAGTTGAATGAATCCCTGGCCGTAATCGTGCTTCGCAATCAGAAGCGCTATCTTCAATATGCCGGGGATCGTCTTGCGACGAACAGACGAATCCTGCAGGAAGCGATCTCTCCCCTGGCTGATGAAGGTCTTATAGAAGGAAGCATCCCCGAGCACGGCTGCATTTATTTTCCCAAGCTTTGCGGCATTGGAGATACGCATGAATTCGCGGCCCGCCTGGCTGCCGAACGGGGCGTATATGTCGTTCCCGGCCGGTATTTCCAACAGCCTGACGGCATCAGAATAGGTTTCGGAGGCAATCCGGAAAAATTGAAAACAGGCCTGAGTCTTCTGTCTGAGGCATTAAGAGAATCGCCACGGTTTGAAGAAGCGTTGCCTCAATCTGATTAATCCTAATACTTCAATCAATAAATCAATTTCCGGCCAGTCGTCAATTTACGATAATTTTTATTCCGGCTCCTGCGGTTCCGACGAGTATTCTATCCGGGTCATCGGGGTCGACGGCCAGAGCTTTAATGAACTGGTCTTCGAATTGATCGGAAACCAGCTCGAAGTTATCTCCTTTATTCCGTGAAACGAAGATGCCTGCATTCTGGACAGCAGCGTAAAGACGCGATCCGTCCTGCGAAAAAGCCAATCGGAAGGGCGTGGAGCCTGTTAAGCCTGTAATGCATTTTTCCCAGTCATCGCCGGCGTTCCAGCTTCTGAAAACTCCACTTTCTGCAGCCAGGAAGACCAGATTAGCCGTTTGAGGATGAAATTTGATCTCAAAGACGGGTTTATAAGCGCATGTTCCCGGTAATGCAATTTTGTTCCAGCTTTCGCCGTAATCCGTGCTTCGATACAACTCTGAGCAGTATGTACCGTAAAGGATGTTAGAGCTGTCTGACGGATTGACGGCGATGTATGAGCAGGCTTTTTCGGGCGAAGAGGCCATGTGCTGCCAGGTTTCGCCTTTGTCTGAGGTTTGAAAGAGGCCGTCGCTGAAGCCTGCGGCGTATCCGTAGCCGGGATACTCAAGCTGCATGAAAAAATCCCGTATGTTGTACCAGCCGCATCCGCCCTGGAGTGTTGCGGTGCGCCATGAATCGCCCAGGTTATCCGAGATGACCACGCCGTCTCCTTTGGGCGAAGCGAATAAGCGTGAGCCGTCTGAACTGAATTCGACAGCCACGACGTCAATGCGTCTGCGGTCGATGCCGTAAACCGCCGGCGTCCAGGTAATTCCTTTATCGTCTGAAATATAAACGCCCCCGCCGGTCAGCGCGGCAACTGCTATATCGGAATTAACGGGATGGAAACAGATGTCGTTGACACAACCGGCCGGTATGTCCACTTTAAGGAAAAGACCGGTTTGAGGGTCCCGACTGTAAAGCCCGTCATCCGTTCCGGCCAGGACTACGCCGTTTCGCGATAGAACCGAGTGAACCCGGAGCGAGAGTATGCCGGGGCTATTCTTGGAAAAAGTCTCTCCCCCGTTTGTGCTGGCGTATAAACCGCCGTAAAGCGTGGCCACATAGCATTTTTCCGGGTCCTCATCGTCGTAATCGGCAGACGAAAGGACAGCCCAATCATCCCCATACGTCCAGGAAGAGCCTCCGTCAACGCTTAAATAGGTCCTGACGCTGTTTATCAGCCACTGCCGGTATTCGTCATGCGCCAGTACCAGAATACGATCGGGATCAACCGGCGAAGAGGTAATGTCGCGGATATAATTCAAGCCCACAGCGTCGACATGCCGCCAGGTTATTCCTCCGTTGCCGGAAACATAAAGTCCGTCGCCTTTCGTGCCGATGAAAATTTTACTTCCCGTCGCCCCCGCCGTTTCAATACAATTGACGATCGTACCCCGGGGACTCAGATTCGACGTCAAATTGGTCCAGGATTCGCCAAGATTCTCACTCGCCAATAATCCGTAATGACCTCCGATGTAAAGCTTTTCCGTACCCGACTTACTGAAACAGACGTCATAGGTGATCTGACGGTTGATCATCCGCCATTCGTCGTCCTGCCTGACGGCAGCGCCCTTATCGCCGACGACGACTAATGTCCCCTGTTCCGAACATGCCATAGCATAAATGGTTGCGCCCACGGGAGACTCGCTTAGCTTCTCCCATTCCTCGCCGTCTTCAGACATGAAAATGCCCTGGCCCTGGAAACCCGCATAAAAGCGCACCGTATCCAAAGAATCAGAGGTCAAAGCCGTTATCTTGCCCGAATACAACATTGCTTCCGTTTCCTGCGCCGCAGACGTCTCAGCCCAGACCGACCACATCATCAGCCCGTAAATCAGACATACGGCATAACGGAACGTCCTGCTCTTCGGTCCGTTAAAAAATTCGCAAACTATACTGTTAGAACTTCTATTGCTGTTTTTTGTTGTCATGTACCCTACCCTTATGTACCCTACACTTTAAGGGATTTTCCCTAATCCTTTATAACTGAAAAAAAAGTCGTTGTCAAAAATGGATTGCAGATGCTGATCGGCTGACGGCAGATGTATCGGTTGATGTTTAAAGTACAACATACAGGGGATGCGCCATGACCATAAGCCTTGCCTCGTCAGCATATGGAGCGGCATAAAGTTGTACGGAACGCGGCAGGATGCCGCGTCTACTTTCGAAAAAAATCTAAAGATTCACGCCGAAAAACGGCATCAAAGAACGAAGGAAAGCAGAATCGGCATCCTGCCGCTTTCAAGCCAGGTTTCTGACCACCCTGAACGGCAAAAGGCGAAATAAAACTCAACGAAATGCCGAAGTTATCCCCCGCAAACATACGGCATTCAGAAACCAGGCTTTCAGGATCAAGGTTGATGTTAAAAGGAAGGCATACTGGGCTTGCATTATGACCATAAGCCTTGCCTTTTCAGCATATGCAGCGGCATAAAGTTGTACGGAACGCGGCAGGATGCCGCGTCTACGTTCGAAAAAAATCTACAGATCCACGCCGAAAAACGAAATCAAAAAACAAAGGAAAGCAGAAGCGGCATCCTGCCGCTTTCAAGCCAGGTTTCTGACCACCCTGAACGGCAAAAGGCGAAATAAAACTCAACGAAATGCCGAAGTTATCCCCCGCAAACATACGGCATTCAGAAACCAGGCTTTCAGGATCAAGGTTGATGTTAAAAGGAAGGCATACTGGGCTTGCATTATGACCATAAGCCTTGCCTTTTCAGCATATGCAGCGGCATAAAGTTGTACGGAACGCGGCAGGATGCCGCGTCTACTTTTCGAAAAAAAATCTATACGGTCATGCCGAAAAACGTCATCAAAGAACGAACGCAGTAAATCTCATCTTCTAGTTTTCCGATGACTTTGATCATTTTGACAACACTCGTCAATACCAATTCTTCTCTCATGATCCGAATGATTCGCGTAATTCGCGATTAAAAAACATACGATATTCTTCATAGCCCGGCGGATTTCAGATTCTCCAGGTCATATATTTTTATCAGGTTGAGATAGGGGTCTCGTTTTTTGAGATACTCAACGTCATCCGGGAGGTGATTCTCGTAGAGAATGGAGAAAAAATCCACGTATGGATTCTGAATGACTTTAACCGGCAGGGCATTGGCGTCGATCAGTCTTGTTGATTTGTGGTCCCAGACGTATTTTTGCCAGTCCATCATGAGGTACCTGATATTTTCGGCGTCAGCCAGCTTTAAAACCTGTTTTAATTCGGGCGGCGGATAAATAGCGTTTCCGCTTCCCATGTATAGGGCCATAATCGGTTTCATTGTGGTCATTACCCTGGTCTGGTTTTCTTTTTTCAGAAATTCTGCGCATTGGCGGTAACCTGATTCCAGGTTCAATATTTGAATCATCCTTCCTGCTGAAGCTAATGGAATCGAAATCAGAATCGCCAGGGATAGAATAACGGGCCAGGGCTTTTTTATTTTCATCTTTAACAACGAAGAGGCAAAAACAGCGCAAGCCAAAGCTGCGAAAGGGGATATGATCGTTATTGTCCTGGCGAGCCGGGTGCTTAGTATCGAAAAAAATGCCAGAGGGGCCAGGATTGACGTCAGAATGATCAGCGAACTTGTATTTTTTATTTTTTTGATCAGTATGAGCATCCCCCCGGCCAAAGCCGTCATAAATACCGGACCGTTAAATCGATACAAAATGTTCAGATAGAAGAAGGGATGCTGAAAGTTAAAACCGGCCTCCCGGTCCATTTTCTGAAAAAACAGCGGCAGATAATGAGGAGAAGCGAATTTGACGTAATGGGGAGAAAAAAGGATGTAGTAAAAAGCATCCAGAATAAGCAGCGATAAAATAAAACCCACTCCGAAACAAATGATAACGGCGGCATTTTTTTTCAGACCTCCCCAACTGCGATCACTCATGACCTCCTTGAAGATGACGACGGCAACCAGGGCCAGGGGAAAAGGCAAAACGCGATAGGAGCAGCCTATAGTCCATCCGAAAAAGAGGCCGGCGACTATTACTCTTGAAGGCTTCAGTCCGCCTGTTGCTGCATGAGCCAGCAGAAAGGCTGAGAGAATAAAGAAAAATTCTGCGGCGATTTCGTGCAGCCCGGTCCTGGCGTAAAACAGGTGATAATTGGAAAACCATAGAATAAAAGCGGCGGCAGCTCCTGTAAACCGGTCGTAAAAGCGTTTTCCCCAGAAATAGAGCATGAATCCTGCGGCCAGCGAAAAGAGCAATGAAGCGATATGCCCGGAATTTTCCATCTTACCCGTCAGTTTTTGAACGACAGACAGGGCCAAGACGAATCCGGGCTTCCCCAGCATGACGGGTAAACCTTCAAATTGCGCGGGATCGGCGCATGGAGTCTGCCCGATAGTTTCACAGAACCATTGAGGCAACCGCCACGAAACGAATCGAGCGCCCATGATGAATAATCCCTCATCCCAGAAAAACAGCCCTTTACCGGTGATGTTGTAAGACCAGAGAAAGATGTGAGCGACACAGGCGATGATCAGTATGAACCGCGCTATTGCATCGTTTTTATTCTGAAAAAAGGATTTTTCCATCGTTGATATGGGTCGCGCCTTCGGCTTCCGGATTACCCTCAAACTTTATCCGGTTAATTTCCAGATACTGCCTCAGGTAATTCTTCAAAACCTTTTTGCGATTTTCAGGGGTAATTTTAGTGATTTCCTGTTTGAGCGCCGCGCAGGTTTCGAGGGGATGCCTGACAGAGAGAGAGGCCAGCCGGCAAGTAAGTTTCGCTTTTGCCAGATAATGAGCTTCTGAGAGTAAAAACGGAATCATAACGATCAACATCGAGAGCAATTTTGCGGCAGTATCGTTTTGAATATTTTTCGTTGCGCATCTTTTCAGGAAAATCGTCCGCAGACGGTTACGCAAGTCCGCATCTTTAGCAGTCTCTTTCATGTATAAAGCGGCATGAGCGGCGTCCCAATTCATTATTTTCATTAATATTCGTTGCACCTGTTCCCGAAAGATAAAAACGTCGTCAGTATATTGAATGATGTTTTTGAACCAGGCGGGCATTTCATTGGTTAATTCCGAGAAACGCTTTGGAGCGAGAGGCAATTTGGAGACCGGATCAATATCGTTTAAGGCCTCGGCATAAGCCACTCTTTTTAAATCCAGGGTTTCGGACTTGTGCAGGGGCATAGTTTGTGACTCATCCAGGTGTAAAAGTTCCCAGGCGTATTTTCGAGTCAAGGCTTCCAGGTTCTGTGAATCATTTTCCGGTGTCCGTTTAAAGGAGAATCCCGGTTGTTTGTTTCTTATTTTAGTTACGATATTTTCCAGAAGGTCCATCTGCGCAGGCGTATATATGTTGAAACCCAGGAAGCCGATGGATTTCAGGTCCTTAAAAGTCCAACCGGCAGCAGTGCGTCCATCATGTGCAGAAGAGAGCGGCAATGTTTTCTCCATGTATCGAGGCAGCACG
This sequence comes from uncultured bacterium, assembly GCA_964619725.1. GTDB lineage: Bacteria > CSSED10-310 > CAZUFC01 > CAZUFC01 > CAZUFC01 > CAZUFC01. The sequence goes on from CAZUFC010000092.1 coordinate 10,640, forward strand.
ATAAGCCCCGTTTCATCATGAATTATTTTCGTCGGAAGGTTCTCGAGTTTTCGAGCATTCCTCAGGGCCCGCCGGCTTTCTTCAGAGCTGTCGCTGATTTCCTTCAGAACATCGTTTTCTTCAAGCGCGGTTTCCAGAAAAGTGACGTCGGTATCCGGAACAGCATCAAGCATTCTGGATTTCAATTCTTCACCGAACTCAGAATTTTGAAATGACAAGAGCAGGCATTCTCTTGTTTTTAATCTTTGAAAAGATGCAGATTTGATCAATTTCTCCGTGGAATACAATAGCTTCAGCAACTCATGAAATTCTTTTCTTCCTTTGCGGCTCAGGACGAGAGGGATATCCGGCGAGGTCAGGTAGGGGACGTCGAGCTTGTTGATGAAATTCTCAAAGAAGAGGTCATTTTCAATCGGATTCACACCCGTCAAACCCAGGATATAAGCCATAAGACTTGAAGGACAATCGCTGAATGAGGGACCTGCAACGACGCCTCGTTCTTCCAGGGCATCCATAATTTCTGAAACGATCAGGAAATATTCCGTACCGCCGGATTCTTCTATCTGTTTCAACTCGTGCCGGCGTCTTGCGACGAATGCCGGGTCTTGTCCCATTTCATATTTTGAGGCTAACTCTTCAATTTTATTTTGAAGCATGCGGTAAGGTTTCGGCAGGCGCATAGCTTCTGTTCCCGGCCAGCATTTTTTATCGAATTCAAAAAAGTTGAGACATTTATCCGCTATTGTCTTCGAATATTTAAGGGCATCCTTAATATCGTTGAACGTTTCCTGCATTTCGCGGGAGCTTTTAAACCAGGCGTTTTTCCATGGGACAGGAGCGTTATCCGGATGCGATTCATGAGTTGAGTTTTCTGAAAGTATTTTAAAGGCTTCGCAGTCTTCCTGCATAAGGAAGCGGCAATTATTGGCGGCGACCAGGGGTATGCCGAGCTGCCGGGCGAAATCAGAAAGCACCGAGTTGATCCAGGATTCGGCGGGATGTCCTATGCGCTGCAGCTCAAAAAAGAAGAAATCTTCACCCATGATGTCCCGCATTTCCGACACGACGCCGAATAATTCTTCGACTCTTTGCGAAATAATCATTCTGGAAACGACGCTGTTATGGCATCCTGACAGAGCGATCAAACCGTCGTGATTTTCCTGGAGCTGATTCACGCTGATGATGGGCAAATTCATTGAATTGGAGCAGTCGCCTTTTCCGAGGAGTGCGATGAGATTTCTGTATCCTGTGGGGTCAGCGGCCAGCACGGTCAAATGGAAAGGATTGTCGGCGACTTCCTTAAGATGGGGATAGCAGGAAACGTTAATGAGCAATTCGCAGCCCGGAATAGGCTTAATGGAATGGTTGCGGGCTTCCCGTGCGAATTTGACCAGGCCGTTGACATTCGCCAGGTCCGTTACGGCGATGGCTTCCATGCCGAATTCATAAGCTCGGCGAATCAAATCGGGTATTCTGATGGTGGAATAACTGAAGCTGTATTCGGTATGAACATGCAAATGAACGAAATTCAATAGAATCGCCTCCCATCAGCAAAGCCGTTACGGCGGGGGTATAGTACATAATTCAATCATTCTTGTCCATAAACGGCACATTCTAATATTGTTCTGCGTCGAATAAATCGTTGTCGTCGTCATTCCCGCGGCGCAGAAGGGTCGGCGTGATCATTCTCCTTGTTGATATCCGGTTGCGATACCGTTACCGACCACGGTTGCCGAAAATGGCTTATCAAGCTGCGGAATTACCCGGTCAACGAATAAGCCTCATGTCTTCTTCACAAATCATTATTCTATTTGTCTTTACAAAAAAAAACCATTTATGGAACAGAAATTCGAAAAAAAAAACGGAGCCGACAGCGATCAGCTCCGTTTTTTATTTTTCAGGACTGTCTTCAGACAGGGCGCTGAATGATTAACGCCTGTAACGTCTCATAACGGGTATCCCCATCAGCAACGACAGGCATGCGACGAGCAGACCGGCGCCGAAACTTCCGACTGCAGGTACGGGCGGCAGCGGAGGAGTTGTGGTGGCGGTCGGCGTTCTCGAAGGTCTTATAGTAGCGGTTCTGGTCGCAGTGGGCGAATATGTCGCAGGAACATCCGTGGGCGTAGAAGTAAGCGTAAACGTCGGAGGGACTCCTGTGGGCGTTCGAGTGGGCGTATGCGTCGGCGGAACATCAGTAGCGGTTCGAGTGGGCGTATGCGTCGGCGGAACATTTGTGGCGGTTCGGGTGGGAGAATACGTAGGCGGGACGTCTGTCGGCGACATCGTGGGACTTCTTGTGGGCGTTCTGCTGGGCGGAACATCGGTAGGAGTATTCGTAGGAATATTCGTGGGCGAAAATGTCGGTATTTGCGTCGGCGTGGAAGTGGGAGGAACAGGAGAGGGAGTATCAGTCGGTAAGGGGGTGAAGGTGGAAGTAGCTGTCGGCGTAGGTTCCTGCGAGGGGCAGAGGAAATCGAGCACGGCCTGCAATACAGCGTTTCCATTGGCTGCATCAGCGTTATAAATAGGAACCCAGTCGGTGGCGAAGAAGACGGTTCGCCAGGTTCCTCCGTCGGTGTCGATGTTTGTAGGCTGGTTATTGCCGTCGACAAAGGCCGCTGACACGGAATTTTCGACACTCGGCGACACCAGATCAGGATACTCCGAAAAATCCGAAGGATATTGCAGTTCCAGTTGTCCGAAGCCGTCCCCAACAGGATCGCCCGCCTGTCCTTCCAGGGGAGATACGGCTTCATCGCCGCCGTACCCGCTCAATCCCAGGTAATTTTCTCCGAAATTCGTTATTCCCATATCGTAAAGATAATCCTGGCTGCTCAGGAAAAGCCGTCCGCCATTGTTCAGATACGTAGTCAAAGCGGCTTCGTCAGTCGAATTGGGTCCGGCCATGGGATCGTTCCATCCGAAGGCGTATTTATCACCGGAGAACCAGATAACCACATCATAGGGGGCCATTTGAGCCGCCGTAGGTCCGTCCTGCGAACCTGTTCCGACGTTAAAGATGTCGTAACCGTAGCCCAGGTCGTCCAAGGCTGCGGTGAAGTAGCCGCGCACTCCGGGATTATTGTTATCGTCGTCGACCAGGAGAATGGAGCAGTCATTCGGCAGGGGCGTAGGCGTCGGTGAAGGTGTGCCGGTGCTTGTCGGCGAGGTAGAAGTAGGCGAAGGCGTCGGCGGGGAAGTTCCGGTAGGCGATGTGCCCGTGGGAGTTGACGTCGGCGTAGTCGTTTCCGTAGGAGCCGTGCCCGTGGGAGTTGACGTCGGCGTAGTCGTCGGAACGTCAGTCGGCGTATTGGTCGGCAGTGAGGTATTGGTCGGCGTATTGGTCGGCAGGGGCGTGAAGGTCCTGGTAGGCGTATGGGTCGGAGTTAGCGTGGGACCTAAAGTCGGCGTACGGGTCGGAGTATACGTTAAAAGAGCAGTCGGAGTCCCGGTCGGCGTAGAGGTTAAAATGGCGGTAGGGGTTCGAGTCGGGGATTGAGTCGGAGTGCGCGTGGGCGTCCTGGTCCTGGTGAAAGTGGGCGGTACAGTGGGGGTTTTCGTAGGCGTGCGCGTCGGCGTTCTTGTAGCTGTCGGAGGCGGCGTATAATTGCAGTCGCCGTAAATTCTTACCAACTGATATCCGTTACGGGCTGAATTGCCGCTGGTTGTGAAGGTTCCCGCCCCTGCGACGTCGCCTTCATAATACAAGAGGTAATCGCCGCTTCCGTTCAGACCGACCGAAGCGCTGCCGGTCGGAAAATAAATGGCGGCCAGATCGCCGGGGTGCACCTGGATATTCAAAGTGTCCGGAAAATCATTCACGCCCGAACTCACATATACCTGTGAAGAGCCGCCCACGTAGCTGTACTGATTGTTGCCCAGCGGACGGATGATCCTCAAGGCTATATAACCCGCATCGACTGCGCGGACCGTCCATCCCGTCAATGTTCCGTATTCGTTGACCGACCCGGTTCCGGAACCGTCGTCGTAATAGTAGGTGGTGTCGTCGTAACTATTGGTATCGTTATATGATTCGTAAGGGTTGAACCCGGCCCAGATGCAGGGCGTGGGAGTGTAAGTCGGCGTAACTGTAGGCGTACTTGTAACGGTCGGCGTTCCCGTTCGGGTGGGCGTATAAGTGGGCGGTCCCTGCGTGGGAGTCGGCGTGGCGGTTCCCTGGATGCATTGCAGCCATAAGTCGGGGTTACCCCATAGGTTCCATTCGCACATTTCATACGTCACGTCGTCCCAGCCGTTGTTCTGGTATACGGTTTTCATGGCCAGTTGATGCGCCGCTCCCTGACTGTAATTTCCCGACGTCACGTTCGTCGTGAAATAATAATCCAGGGATTGACTGGAACCGTCTCCGGGATCGGACCATGCATGAGTCCCAAGCGCTACCTTAGTGGCGCCTACGAACCCTACGGCTCCCTGTTGCAGCATCCTCATACCGATATTCGTATAATCCGTATCCGAATTGCTGCAGGCATCAGCGAAAACAATGGCCGGATAATTGTCGTTCAAACTGCTGCAATCGGCCGAATCGATAAAACTGGGCGAACCGTTACCCAGGATGTGGCTGGCATGGTAAGACCCATGCCCCGCCCAGTTCACGAAAGCGAATGTCCCGTTCGACCACTGATTGACCACGTTGCTCCGCGTCAAGTTATAATCGCAATCATAAGAGGACCAGTAATCTGAATTTTTCTCGTACATCCTGGTCTTCGACCATTCGAACATATACCAGGGACTTACTTTCTCCTCCATTAAAACAGCATTATCCGTATCGGCCCAGAAATATGAACCCAGCAAAAGAATGTTCTTCTTGAATGAAGGATCATTGTTCATCTCATAAGCCTGGGACTTGGAGCAGATACTTTGCACTGTAGAAGAAGTACTCCAGGGAATGCGCCCCACATTAACCTCATAATAATAAGTCACGTTGTCGGAATCCTGCCCGAAATATCCGTTATTGTTGCTGTCCCACGACTGATTGTCAGGCTGGGATAATTCAGCGAAATAAAAATCCGTCCTGGGATTTCCGTAACCTAAATCCTGGTAAACTTCCCGCATAGGCACATCGCTGTGATGCCCCACGAAAAGCACATCCTCTATCCCCCATTCCGCAGAAGGATATTTATCCCTTAAAAAATTGCGCATCTTCTGCGCCAGGTCCACGCCCGAATAATTCGAATTGATCCAGCTCGTCGTCACAACCTGTACGGTGTGTCCCTTGCTTGTCTCCCAGTTTACCAGCGTATCTACCGAAGAGGAGAGCGAACTCGTGGTTATAATCACGAAATCGTACAGTCCCTTGCGAGCCGGCGCTTCCGGATACATCTCTTTTGCCTGGTCGTAATTCAGTATCAGTTCCGCAGCAATCTTCTCCATGCGGGGCGAATGATCGGAAAGAACAGCCGAATCGATTTTCTGCTCATTAATCGTATACTCGATTTTTATAGTTATGTCCGTATGATGGATGAGTTTCCCGGATTGAGGCCTGTATTGAAAAGGAGTGATTCGCACGTCCGCCAGGTTGTAACGTCTGAATCCCGTCTGTATTAAGTATTCGCCGATCTCGGCCGGATACGCCTTATCCGTCCCGTAAACCTCCTTATAGTTCTCCTGGTACCTCCTGGTCTGCTTCGCTTCCTCCTCTTGATTGCGCACAGAAATAATCCCCACCTTCGGACAGGGCTTGATCTTAAACCGGCCTTCCAAAACTTCCGTTTTTCCCGATTCCGCCTTCACCGATTCGATTGCAGCCCCCGGAGGTATCGCAACCGCAAATATCCTGGACGGCAACTTCGGTTCTCCCGGCTGATTGGTGAACCCGAAATCGTCTATCCTGACATTATGAAATTCCGCTTTTTCCGTGATCGAATATTCAAAATCAGGCAAAGAAACCTCCATTACCTCGGCGCCGGCCTGAGACGCAAAAAAGAAAAAAGCTGCCGCAGTGATCGTAAACAATGTGCTGAAAAGTCTGTATCCTCTATTGTTATCGCATTTCATCCCATAAAACCTCCCCGCTTGAGACAAGCGACATAAGAAACTAAAAAAAACAGGAATGATTAAACACTTAATTCATCATTCTCGCCATTACCGTTTTAATCCTATTTCAAAAAAAAATCAAAATCGCAGTTCAATTTATAAGCAAAAAAAAGCGGAGGAAAAAATCATTTCCTCCGCTTATTTATCTCCGTTATTGAGTTTTTTTACGCCGGATAAGCGGCGCGCCCAGCAGTAAGGAGAGGCCCAGGATGAGAACACCGAGCCCGAAAGTACCTGCTGCAGGAACCGGGGGAAGCGCATAGGTGGGTGAAGCAGTGGGAGTTCTTGACGGTCTTCTGGTTTCAGTAGGAGTAAGAGTTTCTGTTGGCGGAACGTTTGTAGGTGTTCTGGTGGGGGTATAGGAAGACGGTATGCCGGTCGGGGTCCTCGTGGGAGTTAATGACGGCGGTACGGCGGTCGGGGTTCTCGTGGGAGTCAATGACGGCGGTATGCCGGTCGGGGTTCTCGTGGGAGTTAAAGTAGCGGTGTTTGTGGGAGACTCGGTGGGTATTTGCGTGGGAGTTCGTGTGGGTGAAGAAGTCGGAGGAACCGGTGAGGGCGTATTCGAGGGCGCCGTGGTAGGAGTGAAAGTAGGAGCGGGGGTCGGTTCCTGAGAAGGACAGAGGAAATCGAGTACAGATTGCAGCAAGGCTTCTCCATTAGCTGCATTAGCGTTGTAGATCGGAACCCAGTCAGTACCGAAGAATACTGTGCGCCAGTCGCCGCCGTCGGTATCGATGTTTGTCGACAGACCATTGCCGTCGACAAATGCGGACGACACGGTTTCATTTGAGCTGGGCGACAATACATCCGGATATTCTGAAAAATCGGCCGGATAGCTGAGGGCCAATTCTCCGAATCCGTCTCCAACGGGATCGCCGGCCTGACCGTAAATCGGGGATACTGCAGCATCGTTATCGAAACCGGTAAGACCGAGGTAATTTTCTCCGAAGCTTGTAATCCCCATATCGTAAAGGTAATCCTGGCTTGACAGGAAGAGCCTTCCGCCGTTGTTCAGGTATGTAGTGAGCGCTGCTTCATCAGTCGAATTCGGTCCTGCCCTGGGATCGCTCCATTGCGGGGCATATTTATCGCCTGAGAACCAGATGACCACGCTGTAAGGAGCCATCTGGGCCGCTGACGGACCGTCCTGGGAACCCAGTCCCACGGTGAAAACGTCATAAGAATATCCCAGGACGTCGAGAGCGTTGCTGAAGTATGTGCGTACGCCGGGATCATCATTGTCGTCGTCGACCAGCAGTATGGTGCATTCTCCCGGTAAAGGCGTCGGCGTGGGAGTGCCGGTATTGGTAGGTGAGGTGGAAGTGGGCGTGGGCGAGGGTGATTGAGTGCCTGTAGGTGATGTTCCCGTTGGGGTTGACGTTGGTGTCGTCGTTTCGGTAGGCGCTGTTCCTGTCGGACTTGCCGTGGGCGTATCCGTGGGAAGCCCGGTCGGCGTATCTGTCGGTATGGAGGTGTTTGTCGGCGTGTTTGTAGGTAAGGAAGTAAAAGTCCTGGTCGGCGTTCTCGTCGGCACTGACGTGGGCGTTCTTGTGGGACTCAGAGTCGGCGTTAGTGTCGGTCCTAGCGTAGGCGTTCGGGTGGGAGCGTTCGTCGGCGTTCGGGTCGGCGACAGAGTGAATGTAGCCGTTGGAACCAGGGTGGGAGTTCGGGTCGGCGTGTATGTTAAAAACAGGGTCGGCGTTCGGGTGGGAGTGCGCGTCGGAGTTCGAGTGGGCGTGAGAGTTCTCGTAGGCGTCAGTGTCGGCGTTCGGGTGGGAGTACGAGTCGGAATCAATGTCGGCGTGAAGGTGGGGACCAGAGTGGGAGTTTTTGTGGGCGTCCTCGTGGGGGTACGCGTCGCCGTGGGAGCAGGCGTATAGTTGCAATCGCCGTAAATTCTTACCAGTTGATAGCCGTTACGGGACGAATTGCCGTCGGACGTGAAAGTCCCGACTTCCGCTACGTCGTTCTGATAATACATCAGATAATCGCCGCTGCCGTTTAAAGCGACCGAGGCGGTTCCTGTCGGGAAATAAATGGCCGCCAGATCGCCCGGATGTACCTGAATATTCAATGAATCAGGAAAATCGTTGATTCCTGAAGAGACATAAACCTGCGATGAACCGCCCACATAACTGTATTGGCCGCCGCCCATAGGACGGATTATTCTTAACGCGATATATCCTGCGTCAATCGCACGGACCGTCCAGCCGGTCAATGTTCCATATTCGTTGACCGAACCCGTTCCCGAACCGTCGTCATAATAATATGTCGTGTCGTCGTATCGGTTTGAGTCGTTATAAGACTGATAGGGGTCAAAACCGGCCCATATGCAGGGTGAAGGCGTGGGAGTCGGCGTTCTGGTGGGCGTTCCTGTTCTGGTGGGAGTATAAGTGGGCGGGCCCTGCGTGGGAGTGCGCGTAGGCGTGGACGTAGGACCTTCCGAAATGGTTATGGAAAGGCAATTGGATGCAGCGCTTCGACAATCCGAATCAGAACCGACAGCCTGAACTATATAATAATACGTCGTTCCTATGGCGACTTCCGAGTCGGTCCAGTTTGTAGAAGAAGTTGTATCCATGGGTATCCAACCGAAACCGCATCCGATGTCGTTCCGGAAAATTGCATAGTAAGAGGCATTGCTGGTCGGAGACCAGCTCAGGTATGCCGAACCTCCCGGGGATGAACCGCTGATTGACGGTGTGCCTATCGTCGGACATTGAGAATAACAACTCGGCGACAAGCCGCAGGCAATCCCGTGATTATTGAAATGCTGCCATAACCGGCAACCGTGAGGCGTACCGTTGGAAAGATTGCCGTCATCGTCGTCGATTCCAAGTATTACATTGTAATAACTGTCGCTGTTGCATCCGTTGACGTTGGCCGACGGATTGCACTGACCGCCTGAAACCACCTGGTATGCCGCATCCAGAGAATTTATTCCTGAATACCACATAAGATCGGCCCACAACCAGCCGCCGTTGTCGCCGATAACCCCTCGAACCGCCGCAATGGCATCCCACCACGCCTGGCTCGCTATCAGACTCTCGCAGTGTCCTTCATATCCCATAGGACCCATGTAACCGTAATAGGGACAACTCCAACGGTCGCAATCGGCCGGATAGGATGCGATATTGGACACCGTTACATTCGATGCCGTGTTGACGTCTCTGACGCCGCTGCAACTGGAATCGCAACCGAAATCGCAGGGCGTTCCGGGTCGAAAATTATGCCCGATGCATGATTCGTGATTGAACAGAAATGCGCCCGTATCCGCATAAGCCTCTCCTGATCCCATGTCCGCAGAAAAACCGTTGCCGTCGTAGGTGTCCAGCCCATGCGCCGCTTCATGTAAAATTACCGAAGCAACTTCACCGGTGTTTGAACAACCGCCTCCCGATTTGAAAAAATTAATCGTTCCCGAACTCCAGTAAGCATTGCATGTATCATTGATATTAACGTTCGAAGTCAAATTACCGTTGATCCATGATATCCCCGTGTTGTATCCCCTTATCTTCTCCTTCAGCCAGTTAACCTGGTAAAACACTGTCCGGGTCGCATGCGTATTTCCGGAACCTCCATATCCGGGCGTCGTGCAGTCGGTTCCGCCGCTGGAACCGAAAGACAAATCGCCGGGAGACGAAGACGTGCTGCGATAAATAGAACCGCAATTGTCGTCCAGATTTACGTATGCTCCGCTCAAAGAACAGGACGCCGTGCCTCCGGAATAATTGTAATTGCCGCCCTTATCAGTCTGCTTCGTTCCGCCGTTGCTGACGTTCGCAAATGGGAACGGCCTTACAACCTCAGTTCCCGACAGATTCGTCACAGGATAAATCCCGCCGTCTACCGTAGCGAATTTACGACTGTCCTGCAAAACCAGAATCTCTCCAGTGTTCGCATCAACCAAAGCCTGCCAAACAACTGCGCTGTTCGGACTCCTTACGTATAACTCATAAACCAGCCTGTGATCGTATCCCGTTCCGTCCTCTCCTTTGTAAGGCTCGCCTAACTCACATTTTTCGCCTTCAGCCGCCGTCGGTATGATTAACAATTCTATCCCCTGCGTGATCTCGAACTCCCCGGGAAATTTCTTGCTCAAATATGACGAAACTTCATTGAATGCCTCTTCAGGGCCCTTCTGAGGCTTCGTCGATATACTCACGTTTTCATAAAAATGCGTCCCGAACTGAATTAAATTGCCGTTGTTGATCCTGAAAAAAACGTGACTTTTCCTTACTCTTACTCCATCAACTTCCTGTATGAATCTTATCGAACTGTATCGATCGCTTACATACGATCCTTCCCTGTCCAACGTCAACTGATTCTGGTCCACATTGAATAATTCTTCATGCTCCGCCATAAATTTGCGCCCCAGGAATCCATAAAAATCAACGTCGATCGGATCGCCCAACGTCAATCCATACTCCCTGAGGTATTCAGAGCCTAACGAATTTCCGTCGCCCGGAACCCAGGGTATGCCTGAACCCTGTATAATATCGGGACGCCCGCTGCGGTGATCTATCGCTATGTCCCATTTCATGCCGTGCTGAGCCTGAAATTCCGCCCACGACGGATCGTTCCAGCTCGCGCCTTCCTTATAAGAATGATAATCCGCAATCGGTCTTACCAGAACCGACGGATTGTGAATCTGGGCCGCACGTATCTGTTCATACTCCGATCCCTCTGGAACCGTCACGGCCTGAACGCCTGAAATTAAAATCAGCAACGCCCCCAGAAGAACTCCGCCTTTCCATATTCTCATTTATTCAACCTCCTCATCGTCAACCTCTGAAAAGCTTTCATTAAAGTCTCATTCGACAGACTTTTTTCCTTTTTTGTGATTTCCCTACCCAGGACCGCAAAGTCTCTTTTTTTATAACTGTTCTTTCCGGCTAATGCAAATTATTCCTCATCAACCTACCATTTCACCTTTCTAAAAGCAGAACCTTTCGATCCTTCAAAAGGCATTTCATTCATACAGCAAATTTAATGCCTTGTTGGTCCTTTTGATGAAAACATTTTCATTCCTTCTTTATCAAAGTGTTCCGTCAATACATTTTTCATTCCAGGCAGCGCCTTTTCAGTGGACATCCGAAAAACGTGCAATTATTGCACACAAGAGGTTGAATGTTTTGCGATTATTAGGGGCAACGGATGAGATTGGCTGCCATGAGAATTTTCAGCCGTCAAACTTGCATCGGGAAAAGCCCCGCCTGGGAGTTTATTCTTTTGGACAGATTGAACAGAAGGGACCAGTTGTTCGGCAGGAACAACAGAGAATGCCGGCTGGTTTCCCGGGCTTCGGTTTCAGTTTGTTTTACTTTATTTCGCCGCCACGCGTCAGGGACGTCGGAGATGTCATGGAAAGCGGCAGGATGCCGCTTCTACTTTGCTTCGTTCTTTTAGGGCGTATTCCGATTTGAATTTTATGTTTTTAACAGACGCTGCATTTGCTGTCGGCCATCCGGCATGCTCTTCAACAGGCTGCGGCTATTCTTACCTTCTGTTCGTCTCTTCCGAATATCACGTGAACGGGTTTGGCTTCCAGATGTGTTTTCAATATGACGGGTCGTCGCCATAGCGTGTGTATGTTCTTCAGGGTATTTTCTGCATATTGCATATGAAGTTCTCTGCCGTCGTATTCATGCTGCAGAAGCAGCGAACCTTCATTATTGTAGTTGGCGTCCAGGATTTTAATGACCGGGAAAGTATTCAATCCTACGTTCATCAGCAGTGTTTCCTTGATTTTTTTCCATCCTCTTTTGTCTGCCGTTTCGCTGATGACGTAGGTTTTCTGTTGTGCATTTTTATTCTGTTGAGCATCCCGGACATATTCGAAAAGGTTGAATTCCCTGATGAGCTCTTCAGTAAGGTATTGTCTGATGAACGAAACATCCCTGTCGACTTCCCTGACGTGGAAAATCCTCTCCAAGCCCTGGCCGCCGGTTCTTCCGAAAGTATTTTTTTCTTCTGATGAGGGATCGTTCCATCTTTTTTCGATGTCTTCGAATATTTTGAAACCCATGTGATAGGGGTTTAATCCTCCGACATGAGGCCTGATGACCTGATTGTGCCTTTTCAGGAATTCGACGTGGAGTCCCTGAGTCAGATCAAGTTCATTAAGGATTCTATAGTGCATGTAGCTGGCCCAACCTTCATTCATTATTTTAGTTTCGATTTGAGGGATGAAGTATCGTGAAGTTTCATGCACTATCGTCAGCAATTCTTTTTCCCATTCTTCCATGTAGGGGCAATAGTCCCGGATAAACAGCAGGAGGTTTTCTTCGGGTTCAAGCGGTATTCGGTTCAGGTCCAGGACCTGGCTTTCCGGTTTTTCATGAAGTTCGGCGAATTCATCTTTTCCGGTTTGCATTTGTTCCATTATTTTATTTTTAGTTTCTTCCGTGGTGAGTTTTTTAATGTGCGGATATCTTTCGCAATTGAACATAATGGAATGAGCGGCATCCAGGTTTTTTTCCACGGATTCGAGTCCTATGCTGGGGTCTTCGCTGAATTCTCTTATTCTGTCGGCATGATTTTTAAAACGACTGACTACGTTTTGAGCTTGCGTGAAGGCGAAATTACAGTTGTTTTTAAAGAAATCGTTATGTCCGTAGACGTGCGCCATGGTCAGAATCTGCAGCAGCAGCGAATTGTCCTTCATGAGGTAAGCGATGGAGGGATTGGAATTGATGACCATTTCGTATGGCAACCCCGTCAATCCGTGATCGTACAGGCTCCTGGTACGTTCATAGGCTTTTCCGAAGGACCAGTGAGGGTAATGACTGGGCATGCCTGAATAAGACTGGTAGCTGATCATTTCATCGTAATCGATCAATTCGAATTCCTGTTCATAGAAATCAAGTCCTATTTCCAGAGCTTTTTCCCTTATCTTTTCTTCCCATTGTTTCAGCGTTTCTACATCATAATCGTTCACGCGACTTCCTCCGCTTTTTCTTTGCTGAGAAATTTTTTAAAAACAGGCCAGATATCCGATTTATCCCGTATGGTCAGCGTATGAAAATTTTCAGCTTTGATTTGCTTGAAAACCTGTATCATTGACGATTCCCAGGACCTGTAAGGGCTGTCCGGCTTAATTTCTCCGTAACCGAAAAGATTGGATATCCCGGCCATTTTCTCTGCAGCCCTAACGGCCTTTTCGTTATCGGAATCCCAGTTGTCTCCGTCCGAGCAATGGAAAATATAAACGTTCCACATACTGGGATCGAACCGCTCTTCGATCACTTCCAACGCTTTCAGATAACCGCTGGATATAAACGTCCCGCCGCTTTCTCCTTTATGAAAAAAGGTATTCTCGTCGACTTCCTTCGCTTCGGTGTGATGAGCGATGAACACTATTTCCACATGCCTGTATTTAGTCTGAAGAAACCGATAAAGCAGGAAGTAAAAAGTGCGCGCCAGGTATTTTTTCGTTTTATCCATACTGCCGGAAGTGTCCATAATGCAGAAGCAGACCGCATTCGAATGCTTTTTGATCGTTTCAACGACCCGCTTGTACCTCAAATCCTGTTCATGGAAAGGAAATCTTTCTTCCTCTTCTTGGTCGTCCCGGGGCTTCGCAGCCGCTTCGTCATTTCCCGTCGAACAAACCTTTTGCGGCGTATTGGGATTTCCGTTGAAATCCTGTGCAGCCCTTAGCGTACCCTGCTTTCTTTTGATTTTCTGTATCAGCGACTTTTTCTTATCGAGCCGGTGCCTTAAACCGTGCTGCGAATAACCTTTCCTCTTCGCCATCCTTTCCGACAAAACTTCACGGAACTTCTTGCGTTCGTTGAAAGGAAGCTCCAGGTCTTCGAAGAGGTAATCGATCAGCTCATCAATGGTTACTTCAGTTTCGTATATCTCCTCCCCCGGACTATCGCCGGCGCCCTGTTTTCCTTTTTTGCCGGTGTTCTGCGCAAACTTGTCGCCTCTTTTTTCCTTGCCTGTTCCCGTAGCGGTTCCTCGAGCATTCGATCCGTAGACGAACCGGTATTCTTTTATGCCCTTGATGGGAATTTTGACTTTCTTTTTTCCATCGCTGCTTATGATGGCTTCTTCGGCCACAATGTCGCCCAGGTTTTCCTTGATGGCCTTCTCCACTTTTTCACGGTGGCGGCGACGGTCCTGGGCGCTCCTGTCGCTTCGATGGTATGGATCGTATTGTCGAAATACCGCCATCGTCTCAATCCCGCCACAAATGATTGGCTGCATACCTTAAAACCAGCTCGCAGCAATGCCTGCAGTATCCGTTGTTGTCGATCATTTCACTCACCATGGCGTCATACTTTTCTCCCTGATCCTTGTCTCGAGTCCTGGCCTTGGTTATGATCCGCGATAAATCCCTCACGCTCGACATCAGCTTCTTCTCTATCGCCTCTTTCAAAGGCTCATAGGAGGTATAATCCAGTTTCTCTCCCCTTCTGACCAATGAAAACATGAAAGATGCCACATCATGACGGAATCCTTCGGCCGCCGACCCCGATATTCCTATTTGTTCCTCTATGTTCTTCAAGAAATCCGTGTCCGGTTCCATCTCCTCTTTCGTGTTTGAATCCTTCAACTTCGTCTTATTGACGTAAGCCTCCGCATGGTCCAGATAATTATGGAAAAGAGTCTCCGCCTGCTCCTTGTAGGAATGAACGAAAGCCTTGGTTATCTCTTTTTCCAGTATTTCCAGATACTCCTTGTGTATGGTGTCGCGGAGGAATCCCAGGTATTTCTGTTTCACTTCATCCGACACCGCCATGTTCTTTACCATGTGAATCATCGACTCTCTGACCGAAATAGGATTGATGCAATTATCCTCGCTCTCGCTTAAAGCATTATCCAGCGATTTCATCACGAAACGGGTCGATATGCCGGACATCCCTTCATCCGTCGCCTCCTCCTTCAATTCGCTCACGTCCAGACGCCGCGTCTGTCCTTTCTCGATTATCTCTTCTCCGTTATACAGTTTGAGCTTCGTCATGGGATCGCATTTATCGTTCGGTTTTAATCTGGTTAAAATGGCGAACATGGAGGCAATCTCCAGCGTATGAGGCGCAATATGAGCCTTAAAATTGCTTCTGTCGATGATCTTTTTGTATATCTTGACTTCTTCGCTCAATTGCAGCACGTAAGGAACGCAAATCGGGGTTATTCTGTCCAGAATGGCTTCATTGGTGTGGTCCGCCTTGAATTTCTTCCATTCAGCTTCATTGCTGTGCGCCAGGATGACTCCGTCAAAATAAACCATCGCATGCTTGCCCGGCGATGGGATTCTTTTTTCCTGGGTCGCGGTTATCATGGCATGAAGGTATTCCGTCTCATTCTTGAATACTTCTATAAACTCGACGATTCCCCGGTTGCCCTGGTTGAACGCGCCGTTGAGCGAAAGCACGCGGGGATCGTCTTCGGAATATCTGTCAAGTTTGGATATATCTTCCGAACCTATGAGCACGCTGGTATCCTGGTTGTTGGGGTCGACCGGAGGAACAACGCCTATTCCCTTTTTCGACCGGATGGAGAAATCCGTCGTCACCACCGGGAATTTTTCATATTCCTTGTTATACTCATTGATCAACCGCCACTTGCATACAGGACAAAGGTCTCCTTCTATCTGAACACCCAGCTCCTTAGAAAATTCCTCCCTTAAATGAGTCGGTATCAGATGCAGAGGCTCCTCACGCATCGGACACCCCTTTAAAGCAAAAACAGGATCAAACGTCGCCAGTCCCATCTTTAATTTCTCCAGCAAACTCGATTTTCCCGCTCCCACAGGACCCACAAAATACAAAACCTGCCGGGATTCCTCACCACGCATAGCAGCCGAATGAAAAAAACGCACTATCTTGTGCTCTACATCCTCGATCCCGAAAAATTCATCCTGGAAAAAACGATACCTTTTCCGCGGCTCACTCCCGTATAATCGCCGTCGACGCTGGTCCTCCTTCGGTTCGATCTTCTCAGTGCCGTCTCTCGTCAATACGTCGTACACTCTCGCATGCGCTAACTCGGTCGATCTTAACGCCAGCTCGTGCAGCTCGTGATTCGCATCATCAAGAATATTTAAATAATCCAGAAATATGCCTTCCCACTTCGATTTTTGCCTCCTGGCCCTGTCTGTCTGAATTTTTTCGAGGAACTTTGTGCTCATGGAAATCCTCTCTTTCCTTTTTTGGTGATTGCGAAAGGGAGTCCCTCCCGGAATTTATTTTATTTCATTTTGTATTTGTCTTTAGATAGGCAGAAGAGCCGGAAGACTCTTTCCTTTATGTCCCCACCAGGTTACTTAATTACCCCCGGCGATTCATACGAATACGGCAATTCCGCTGGAACGCGGCAACAACCGTTTTGCGCTTTCTTTTAAACCGCCGTTAATTTTTAAAAGATTTTTCAATGAAGAATCCGGGGATAGTCAACCCACCATTTTCGCTGAAAATTCTTCCACGTCAACACTGGGAAGAATTTCGCTCCCTTCCCCTCCAACTATTATACGAACTTTTTTCCGCAACGCAAATTTTTGAGGTTACAATTCTTCCGATTTTCGGCGCTGATCAGATATCCGCGTTTCGAGATTTCAAATTGTGATCTCGATACTCAAAAAGAACTTTCGTGCTCAGCGGAGCGGCGCCCGTGCCCGTAATCGTAATCGATCGATTCAAATGATTGCCCTGCTTTGCTTTCAAACGAATGCGCAGATCAGACCAATGTTTCGATTACGATTACCGCTGCACTGAGCACGAGGACGAAGGATTCAAACTGACAAGTTGTAATCCTGAAATGGCCATTTTTGATCAGCGCCACTTTTTTGATCAATGCCAATAATTAAGAACCTTTGAAAATATGATCAGGACAACACCTATCTCCTCGTAATTATTTTTTTGCGATCCCGATCCCGACCCCGACCCCGTTTGCTGAAACAAACCGCCGAAAATTTTGAAAGAAGTGTAACCCCGATTTGATCAGTCTCAAGAAAGTCTGCCACTCTTCTTCATTATATAGTCACGCCGTATCACTTCACTTACCAAATGCCGGAGTCTCCTGTCCTCGATGCAACTCACCATGCCGGCCACTTCGGCTTCTTCATTCCCGCTCAGTTCAAACTGTTTCTCCGCCGCTCCATCGTGCCCCCTGTCTCTGTCCTTCACAACTCCAAACCGCGCATTGAAATTTTTCACTTTCTTGAATTCAATATCCTCGATTTCCAGTTCGTAATCATTCAATTTTTTTATTATGTGCGCCTTGACGTCATTCAAAACCCGAAACCATTCCGGAGACGCGCAAACGGTCAGGATGGAGTTCTTAAGAGCCGAAGGAAAACATTTGCGACAAAGGAGAGGACCCACAATATCTTCCCAGTCAAGGAAAATTTCGACCGGCATCGATCTACTATACTCCGGCAAACCGGACAGCATCCCCTTCAAGACCTGTTTGGTCGATTGAAAGCGATTTGAACCCCTTCTTTTTGATTTTCCGTTTCTGTTGACGAATCCATCCATTTTTCAACTCAGTCACTTAAAAAAAAATCAAAAATCGATCAAAACTAAAATGACAATCGGATGTCGCTCCTTGCACCCTCGCGGATATTAGATTAAAAACTCGGCGCTATGTCAATCCTTCCGTTCTCCTTATGCCCGCATTTGAAGGAAAAGGGAGGGAAGGGGGGAGATTGGAAGATTGGGACTGATCAAACAGGGGTTACACTTTTTTCAAAACGTTTGACGATTTGTTTCAGTAATCTGGCCCGGGGTCGGTATCGGGATCGGGGTCGCAATCGGGATCGCAATCGAAATCGAAATAAAATGACGGCATATTCTGGAAAATTGTAACCCCAAAAAACCCATTTTTGATCAATGCCGGAAGATTTGATGGGTCTGGATGGATGTTTGGTTGGGGATTGATCGAATAGGGGTTACAAATTGTGATCTCGATACTCAGCAGGAACTTTCGTGCTCAGCGCAGCGGCGCGCGTTCTCGTAATCGTAATCGATCGATTCCAAAAATAAGGGTATTCTGATCATCGCCGTTTTTTAAATATCAAAAACAAACTCATCAGGAAAACAGCGCATCCCAGACCGGCGGGATGGAGCGACGGTACCGGCGCCGGGGTAATCTCTGCAGTGACGGTCGGCGTCAGGCTGGGCGTCATGGTCGGCGTCTCGGTCGGCGAAAGTGTCGGAACGTTGGTCGGCGCCGTGGTAGGACGCGATGTCGGAATAAGAGTCGGGGTATTCGTCGGAACTGATGTGGGCGTCTCTGTCGGGGTATTCGTCGGCGTCAATGTAGCGGTCGGAACATCGGTAGGAGAGTTTGTCGGGATATTTGTCGGCGTTTCGGTCGGGACCGGGGTGGGAGAGAACGTCGGCGTTTCGGTCGGCGTATCCGTAGGGACGGTAGTCGACGTCAGCGTCGGGGATAGTGTGGGCGATTGCGTTACGGTCGCCGTCGGCGTGGGAGTCGGCTCTAGGTATTGGTAATGAAAACCCATGTCCACAATCCCGCTGTCTGTAATCTGGTCTGTCCGCGTCGTAAGTTGATCCATGCAGACAGCGCCCGTCTGCGTCTCAAAACAGACATTCGATGCTGCATCGCTGCCGGCATCCAGGCACGGGCTGTTCTGTGACTGCCCGGCGGCAGTGCAGCTCAGGTAATAATCGCCCTCTGGTCCCTGAACCAGTAACGGATCGGCATTGATGTTTCCCGTTCCCGGATAGGTTCCTGAAGGCTGCTGAACATCGGAGTATTCGACTGTCGTATTTCCTGTGTAGAGGTCTTTTATTTCTTCAGGAGAATCATTCCACAAAATGCTGTTGATGATGGAAGGTCCGAACCGGCTGTCCCTGTTGTAAAGGGCGCCGCCGAACAATCCTGCCGTATTGCCGATAAAGAGACAATTCTGGAAATCGGGCCTGCTCATCGAATTGCAGTATGCGCCGGCTCCGTAACTGTCCGCTTCATTGTTGATGATGAGGGAATTGACGATCAGAGGCGAAGCGGAGCTCTGGCAATAAAATCCGGCTCCGTTGACGGCGTGATTGTCTTCTATGATGCAATCCGATATGGTTGTATCTGAATAGCCGAGGAAATAAAAACCGCCTCCCTGGAATTCCGCACTATTGTCCAGGATGCGGCATGACGTTATGAATATGCTGCATTTAGTGAGCCAGAAGCCGGTATTGCCGTGCGTTACGGTGAGACCTGAGATTTGAGCATCGCCGTCATCATATCCGGCAATAACCGGATCAGTGGATTCAGCGTCGAGAACGCAGTCATCTTTTGACGAGCCGATGATTGAAACGTGATTAACCAGCGGCAGCGGATATTCTTCGGCGGTAAGAGAGGGAGAATATACGCCTTCGTCCAGGTAGACGGCTACGGGATCGGTTTCTGTTCCGTAAACGACGCTGAGCGCGTGCTGGATTGTTTTAAAGGCATTCGCCCAGCTTAAGCCGTCATTATCATCATCCCCTGCCGGAGAAACGTAGACGTCCTGGGTTACAGGCGTCAGCTCTGCGGTACAGCCTGTAAAATCGAAATTATCGAAAGGATGAACGTAATAATCTGAAGGGTAATATCCGGCAAATGTACTGTAAGACACATCAACATCGTCGGTTGAATAGAGGTCGGCTCCCGCCCAGGCGAAATTATCCGTGAAGTGATTTCCGCTTCCGGCAGAGCCTCCCAGGATTACATTACTGTTGTTGAAAGCATAGAAAGCTCCCCCATAACGGGCGCTGTTGCCGGTAAAAGAAGAATTGGTCACGACAGAGTCAGCGCTCTGAACAGCCAGGCCGCCCCCTGATGAGGCGATGTTGCCGCTGAATTCACACTCTGCGACGGATGAAACGGAATCACCCGTATAATAAAGTCCGCCGCCTGTCTGGGCCGAATTTCCGGTGAACTCGCAGCCGGAGAAGTCTGTACCCGTTCTGTAGCAGAGCGCGCCGCCCCCGATCGAACCGGCGTCGTTGTCGTTGAAAATACAATTCGACACGGCCTGATCAGGACAATTATCGTAGTAGATACCTCCTCCCTGATAGGCCGAACCGCCGGTAAAGCAGCAATTGGAGATGCTTGTAGAGGCGTCTTTGAGATATATGCAGCCTCCCTTTTCGATGCCCGAAGCATAACCGGAGGCGACGGTAAAATCCGACAAGTTGAGATCATGGTCAAAGTATCCGATCCAGCCGTGATTCGTCGATTCTGCATCCTATTATGCTCGTCGACCGCCCCGCTCCGTCGATGGATACCCAGTCCATTAATGCCAGCGGAAAAACTTCTCCCGTTGCAGACGGAGAATATGTCCCCTCCGCCAGGTGAACTACGACTGGTGTTCCGCTTGTCCCGTACACGCGGCTAATCGCATGCCTGACGGTCCTGAATGCCGTCATCCAGGACAATCCGTCATTCAAATCTGAACCGGACGGTGAAACATATACGTCTGAAGTAACGGGCGTTAAACCTGAAACGCTGGAACTCAGATTAAAAGCTTCCTGGGGAGAAACATAATAGTCGGACGGATAATAACCCGCAAAATCATTAAACCGCGCATCTATCGTCGGGGAAGGAATATTCTCGCTGAAAAGGTCCGCGCCGCTTCCCGCATGGTTCCCCTCAAAATAATTGCCGTTCCCTGCTGAACCTCCTATTGTCGGGTAAATGTCGTTGAAACACCCGATGCCGCCGCCCAGTAAACTGAAATTATCAATAAAATCATTGCCGATAATGACAGCCGTCGTATCTGACGTAATTACTGCGCCGCCGGCCATGGACGACGAATTTTCCGCAAAAGTCGACCCGGAAATGACCGGCGAACCATACAAAATTGTTACAGCGCCGCCGTAAGTTCCGGAAAAATTCTGCGAAAAAATGCAATTCGTTATGGACGGACTGGAATCATCCGTGCAAACCGCCCCGCCTTCCACGCGGGCAGAGTTTCCCGTGAAAACGCATTCCGTTATCGCCGGAGAAGCTTCATAACAGTATAGTCCGCCTCCCCAGTTGTAGGCGCTGCATCCCGTTATCGTACAGTTCATTATCGTGGGAGTCGCCTGAAAAACAAAGATACCTCCGCCTTTTTCATAAAGGCCGGGATCACCGTTGAGAATCGTCACGCCGTCCAGAA
The DNA here is from genome assembly GCA_964619725.1 of uncultured bacterium. Lineage (GTDB taxonomy): Bacteria > CSSED10-310 > CAZUFC01 > CAZUFC01 > CAZUFC01 > CAZUFC01. Next base: position 31,812 of record CAZUFC010000092.1, read on the forward strand.
CAGAACTTGAACTCTCGCCATCTACAAACTCAAATCCTCTACCCTCATCCTCGCAATCTATCACGCAAGCCCCAGCTCCGTTTTCGGACTTTACGGTAATTGATTTTCCCTGAAAACTTAAATCCTTGTTGTCCGTCCCTGTGTAAGTCCCGTCAGCGATCAGAACCGTATCGCCGTTTCCCGCTGCGGTTATTCCCGCCGATATCGACGGTTGATCCGATGGTACGCTGATAACGGCCGCTCCGGCAATACCAACGCAGAATAAAAGAACGCTCAATACCACGACAACACTCCATTCCTTGTGCATTTTTTCCTCCTGTTTCAAGTCATTCGGGTAGTTCAAGGCGTATTGATACTCCTCTTCGTCCGGGAACGAACAAAAGATCGAAATCTTCCTGAACGCCAATCAGTATAAGAAGTGAAAACAGAAAATCAAATTTCAGCATCTTTCTATCGACTGACATTGTTTTCGTCCTCATGCGCCTACTCGTAAGTGCAATGTTCATTGGGCGCGAGCTCGAAGGACCGTTAAAACTGTTGCCTTTTATAAGCTTATTTGGGTCTGATCAAACCGGGATTGCAATTCTTTAAAAAATTTTGACAGTTTGTTTAAGTAATCTAGGTCGATATCGGGATCGGGATCGCAAACGAAATCGAAACAAAATTATGGGTTATTCTGTCGAATTTTAACCTCAAAAGACCTGTTTTTGATTAATGCCGGAATTCTGCATATTGTGAAAGTCCCACGGTAAACGTTTCCTTTGCCAATTGCCGGATGTTGTGTTAAATACGCAACGAGAAACGAGGAATTCAGGAATGTTTTTATCTTTCATGCGGAAATATTCAAACATAACGGGTTGTCTATTCGTCGCAGTCGCTTTAATACTTCTGATGACCGACATCGAGGCGGTTTTTCAAAAATCGGGACCGCATAACTTTGCGCGCCTGCTGCCGACGCCGTCTCTTGTTTTATGCTTATCCGGGATATTATTAATCGGATTGAGCCGTTTTCTCAATCCCGGAAATAACGGCCGGCAATGCCTTTCGGCATCAGCGGGGCTTTTTGCGGTATTTGCCGGTCAGAGAACCATGGGGCCGGATAACCGTTTTCTGCCCTTATCGTTATTGATAGCGGGATTGTTGCTGTTTCTGATATCCGTTAAAAAGAACCTTTCAGACGACCGTAAAGCGAGGCTGCCGGGACGAAACTTGTTTATTTTGATCCTGATCATAACGATCTCAGGGGGTATCCTTCGTTTTCAAAAACTGGATCAATACCCCAGGGGATTGCTCGGCGACGAAACCTTGAATCTGGAATCGATGCTGGAATTGCACACGGGCCGACCCTTCAGCGCTTCGGTCGGCTCCAAAGAGTTTCTGTTTTATTTTCTGGGAGATTTATGGTTATACCTTGCCGAACCTGAGGTCATTTCAATCAGGATGCTGGTCGCTCTCATAGGCACGCTGACAATACCCCTTATTTTTTTATTAGGTCGCGAACTTTTCAACGACATAACCGGCATGACGTCGGCGTTGATCCTGGCCTTATCTCCCTGGCATACCGCTGCTTCCCGTTACGCTCAACGGGTCAACCTGTCCTATCTTTTTATAGCTTTATGTTATTACTTGTGGTTGCTGAGTCGTAGAAAAAACAAAACTTCCCTTTTTCTCACTGCCGGTTTTCTTACGGGTTTGGGTTTCCATACCTGGCCCGTTTTTAAAGTCGTTCCGTTTACCGTTTCGTACCTTTTTATCATCGACATGATCAAAAAAGAGGGTCGGTTAAAAAGAGCCACGCAATACTGCGTCGCTCTCGTTATGTTTACAACGGCCCTGCTCGGACCATTTCTGACTTCCCGGGAAAACCGCCGATTGATCAAGTATGCCGTGGTGGCGGAATGTTCAGGAAAAGGGGCAGAAGATATTCATAACATCATTGAAAACGGAAAAGTGATCGTCAATTCCATATTCGGACGCATGGGACGGGGCAACTGGTACCGGCCGGTTTACGGCATTGAAACGCCCTTCAATGCTGTTCTGATAATCACCGGAATATTCCTGGCCTGTGCTGGAATCAAAAAACAATCGAACAGGCTCCTTATCGTCATTGTCGCAGTGCATGCCCTGCCTCCTCTTCTCTGCGATTATCCGCATCAACGAAGAATAACCAGCCTGATGATTCCTTTCACCCTCTCTGCAGGCCTGGCTTTGACATACTGGTTCAGGACTATCTCGAATGATCAATCCCGGAAAACCGGAGCTTTATTTCTCATCATCGGCATTCTGATTGCCATACGATGTTTCAGCATTACAACGGCAAGCTATGAATACCTGCCCTATGAATTCGATGAATGGCACGCGCATATCGCGAAAACGGAGAAAAACAGGTCCCTGTTTATCGAAAGCCGCTCTTTTCAGCAGGCCTGGGCCAGGGTAATGTCTTATAAAAGGACAGGACGCTCCTTCGACTATTATTGGGGAGAACTCCCCGAATCATTGCCCTTGTATGTCCGCTCCGACAGGGACGTCTCTGTTTATTTTAGAAAGACCCCTTTAGAGGAAATGAAAGCGATGACGCGACGCTGCTATCCTCATGCGGAAATAATAGAAATAAAGAATATGGAAAATGACGGCATCCTGGGTTATGAAGTCCGTATATCAAAATCCGATCTTAAGGCAGCCCAAAGAGAAGGTTTATTCTCACTCCAGCAAGATGAAACGAAAAATAATGAATTCACTTTTCAACCCGGAAATGTCATTGAACTGCACGATAAAAAGTTTCTTCCCCTCGACTTGAGGAGCAGCGGCTCCAGATGGAATGACGGCCACGCCTGGGATTTAAACTTTAAAGCTCCCTTTTACGGCGATCACAGCGAATTCCGGCTTGATGATACGGCGTCAGGAATGACAGTCATCAAAGACGTTCCTTTTTTTCTCATCCCTGAATCGCCTGTCCTGACTTATTCTGTCGCATCTCCCCTTAAAAATGAACTCCTCCGTTCCAAACGCATAATCCTGGAACAGCCCTTCACAGCGGAAAAAGTTCATGTGCTGGGACTCACATCAAAATGGATAAAAAAGAAATTGCGACCCTCAGCGGTTATTACCCTGGATCATCCCGACGGAACGCAATATCCCATTAAACTTTACGCCAAATACTGGACCATGGCCGCCCGTCAGCTGCGGCAACCCGCCTACAAAACTGAACTCGCTTTCCGGCACCGATCCGTCTATCTGGACAAAGCTGAATTCAGCCTGGATAAAAATTTCGTCGTGCACAGCATAACGCTTTCAAACCTCGACGACTTCGAATCAATGATTATCGCCGCTATTACCCTGGAAAGCCCCTAACCATGAAGTCGCTTCTATACACACTTGACACAATAACTTCTGAACTCCTGACAAGAATGTCACAATCTATTGAAAAAGTGTGATTTTCTTGCATTGCAAATCGGCATAATAATTGTGAAGTTTTT
>CAZUFC010000093.1:0-34998 GCA_964619725.1 uncultured bacterium
AAGTCCAAGTCCAACACAGGGTCCTCAAATACGTCCGGATCGAAATCCACACAGGTATCAAGCGCGGTTACGATCGTCGCAGCCGATGCCTCGTACCGTATCGTCACCGTCAGCGTCTGTCCACGATAAGCATCACCCGATGGAGGACTCACGGATACGTCTGCTAGAGCCGTCCACGGCACCAGGAGAATACCGATAAGCATGACGGGCAAAAGCATTTTTCTGTTTCTACTTGTCTGATCCCTCTTCCCAGCTCGGTTAAATACTCTTTTGTCTCGATCCCGGCTGGGTGGGAGCATGAACTGTAAGCGTTTCATTATCGCTCCCTCCCGTCTGTTTATTGAGCATTCTCTGTGATTGTCGAATTAAGCGATCTCCCGTAATGTTTGGATGATAATTCTTCATTATCGGCATATCCTGAAACCTTCTCATCGAATACGCAATGCGATCCCGAAATTCCAGGCATCAAACCGATGGGAAGTTTGTCCGCTCTCATGGAATTCATCAGAGCCTTGTTGAATGGGAATCGAATACGCAGCAATTTATTTTCGCCTTTCAACATTCCGACTCCTGATTGCTGCGGCATGGCCGCCCGGCTGTAATGGTAAAATCGCAGATGGTTCGACATTATGCCTTCTTCCATGATCCCTCTTGAGAAATCAGTCGTTCCGGTCCGCAAATAGTCTTTCATTTCAGCGGGATCAGTCAGAAATACCGGATCATAAACGATCAGGGCATCGACTGCCGCCAGGGTCGAAACGGTCTCTGAATGAAGAACAATCTCTGCGATGATATAAGAACCGTCAGCCGTTTCTTCGTACCCGGAAATTCTTAGTTCCAGATCATCCGCCCAGAAATTGCCCAGGCATTCCCGGCCGATGTCCTTATCTGCCGCAGGCACGTAGGAAACTCTGCCGTTCTGACTCAACCAGATCGAATGATCGGAAGAATTGATCGCCAGGTCTCCATTATAGTCGGCTCTTTCATCCCAATCGTCGTCTCCGGGAATCGTGCCGTTGGCCGCCAGCCAGATGATGAAGTCGCCGAATGCGTTCACGAATTCATCAGCATTGGCGTTCCCGCCCCGCAGGGACAGCATATCGTCGGTTTCGGTTCCCATCGGCTCGAATCCGTAGCATTCCATATAATCGGCATCGTTCTCGTCAGACAGATTCACTATGGCAGGAGTTTCATAATCGACTTCGATTTTGTCCGTCGTGATGACGTTCAGATGGTTGAGATGTGTGACGACCAGGAAATACTCGCCGCCCGGACATCCCGTCAACTCAACATCCCCCGTCTGGCCTGCAGTATCCAGCGGAACATCAGCGTAAGATGCTGCGACCACAGTGGCTGTTTCCGGCGTGCTGCCCGAACGGAGCTCAATGTCGACGGTCGAAGCCGTCTGGCTGCCGCCTGTATAGAATCCGTCCAGGTAAGCCGTAAGATTCAGTAAAGGAGCTCCGGCATATTCGTCGGCGCCCATGTCGAATTCGGTATCCTGAGGTCTTGCGTCGTTGTCGAAATCATGGTCGACCAGTTCGGGTTCGAGCAGGTAATAAGCCTGTTCGATGCAGGGCGAAGTTTCCAGCAGATGATAATCGCCGTCGCCGACGAATTCCGGATCAGCCGAAATGTTGCCTTCGCCGGAATCGCCGTCCTGAATGTCGGAATAGGTCGCGCTTACGCCGTTCAAATCGTCTCCGTTGTTCCAGAGTATGCAGTTGATGATCGACAGGGAACCCGAATTGTTGTAAATGCCGTGTGAATTGTTGTCGGCAAATGTGTCGTTTATGATCTGGATATTCGATCCGGAACCGTTCAGATATATGCCGTGACCGGTGTTGTTTGTGACGAAACTGTTGATGATGGTTATGGGATCATTCGCATGGATGTATATTCCGTTACCCAGACTGACATCTACTGACGGAGTTGCATCCAACGTATTGGAATTAACGGTGATTCCATTGCATATTGCCGAAGATACCCCGTTGTTCATGTAAATTCCGCCGCCGTAAACGTAAGAATAATCCCTGCTTCCGTCTCCGTTGCCGTACGCATAGGATTTGTTGCTTTCGATGAGAGTATTTTCGTTTATTTCGGTCTGCGAATTTTGCATCAGGTATACTCCGCCTCCATAGCTATAGGCGTATCCGTTGCTGCGATAGTTGGTATTTCTTCCATAACTGTATGCCGTATTTTGCCGGATGGTGCAGTCGCTGATGGTCGTATCGGCGTTGGAATTGCAATAGATGCCGCCGCCGTAAGAATAGGCGTATGAGGTTTTTTCGTTGTAGGAGTTGTAGGCGTAGGCGTAAGACTTGTTGTTTTTCAGATAATTGGCTTCAAAATCGAGTGTGCTGTTCGATTCGGCGTATAAGGCGCCGCCGTAGGCATAAGCGTAGAGATGACCGTTGTAGCTGATGTTTACATAGGCTTTCGCCTGATTGCTCTGAATTACGTTCTGGTAGACGTGGGAATCACCCTGCAGGAAGAGCGCGCCGCCTCTGGCGTAACCGTCTCTGGCGTTGGTGTAGGCAGAATTGCTCGTGAAAGTGTTGTAAGATATTTCCGGCGCAGCGGAAGAATCACAGTAAATCGCTCCGCCCTTGGTCGTCGAACCGTCGATCGTGCTGTAGGCCTTATTGCCGGAGAAGTTATTGTTCGTGATGATCACGGTATCGTCGACGTCCGAGCAGGCGACAGCGCCGCCGGCGAATGAAGAGGTGTTGTTCTGGAAGTTGTTGTTTTCGATTACGACCAGCGAGGAAGACTGCACCTGTACGGCAGCTCCGTAACCGTTCGTCGATCCCACTATCTGGTTGTTCATGAAAGTGCAGTCATGGACCCAGACGTCGTAGCAGGCGCCGAAGTATGCGCCGCCGCCTCGAACCAGGTTGCCCAGTTCCCCGGCTTCATTGGAGTCGAAAACGCAGTCTTTGATGTGTATGTGGGAGCAGGCATAGCAGGATAGTCCGCCGCCGTAATTCTGTTTTCCGTTCATTATGGTGAAGCCGTCTATCGTGATGTTTTCGGCTCCTCCGATCATAACGACCGTATTCTTGTCGCCGCCGTCGATTATAGTCAGATTGGCCAGCGGATCGCGAACGCCGCCGCCCTTGGGATAGCCGCCCAGCAGAGTCGTGTCACTGTATATTTCCATCGTCTCGTAATAGACTTCTCGGGCCACATGGATGTCAGCGCCAGGAACAGCAATACTCAGGGCTCCGTTAATGCTCGCTTTGGCTGTTCCCCAGCTCAGTCCGTCATTGGAATCGTCGCCGTAAGTCTTGTCGACGTAGAATTCTGCTGCAGGCGTGGCTGTGGGCGAACCCGTCGGCGTCGGCGTATAAGGCGTTATGCTGGGCGCCGGCGTGGGATTCACGTTCTGAGTCTCATCCGCCCCGATATCGACTATCAGGTCGTTGTAGGGTCTGGCATCGCCGTCGAAATCCGTCGTGGGAGCGAAAGTGTTCTGCCCCCGGTCTATACAGCAGGAATTGGGCAGAAGATGGTAATCGCCCTCTCCTGCGAAAAGGGGATTGCAGGGCGGGTAAAGGTTGCCTTCTCCGGAATCGCCGCCCTGTATGTTGCAGTATTCCGCGTTGACCGCTTCCAGGTCGTCCGTGTTGCCCCAGAATATGCAGTTGCGGATCGTCGGAGCGCTTCCGCCCGTTCCCTGAACGCCGTAACCCGCATTGTCCGCAATTGTGTCGTTAATGATCATGGGCGATGAAGAATTAAGGTAAATTCCGGTACCCTGGTTGCCCACGATGAATGAATTGTAAATCTCGACAGGCGATTCACTGATATATATTCCGTAACCGTAAAGCACATCCGTGGTCGGGGAATTCACCAGGGTGTTGTTTCTTACGGTAATGCCGTTCATGTCGATATCGGAACCAGTACCGTAAATCGCCATTCCGCCGCCGTAAGCATAAGAATAATCGCGGTTGCCTTCCCCGTTTCCGTATGAATAGGACCTGTTGTTCTCGATGACCGTCCCGCCGATAAGGTCGAGTTCCGAACCGTTGGCGCAATAAAAGCCGCCCCCGTAGGAATAAGCGTAACCGTTGCTGTGGTAGTTGGTATTTCTTCCGTAAGAATAGGCTGTATTATTACCGACTGTATCCCCGGAAATCTGAATGTATGAACCGTTTTCGCAATAAAGCCCGCCGCCGTAACTGTAGGCGTAGGATGTCCTCTCATTGTAACTGTTTCTGCTGTATGAGTAGGCGGAATTTCTGTAAATGGTGTTTTCAGAGAGCGTTATATCGCATCCGTTGACGCAGTAGAATCCTCCACCGGAAGCATAGGTGTAGGTATGACCGTTGTAGCTTTCATTATAGAAGCAGTAAGCTGAATTCCTCTGAACGGTGTTGTTTTCGAGGTTAAGCGTTCCTCGACAGTAAAAACCTCCGCCTCTAGGATTCTTTTCTCTTTGTCCCGTAATGCTGGCGGAGTTATAGGATATTACGTTGTCTTTGAAGAATCCATTGCCGTAAGAATCGACATAAACGGCTCCGCCGCGTGCATTGACGCCGTTGCAGACATTATGATGAATGTTGTTGTCCAGGAAGGTCATCACTGCGTTCGTATTTCCGATACCGATTCCGCCGCCGCCGAATTCCGAAGTATTGTAACTGATCGTGTTTTCGCTGACGGTGATATCGTTGCCGCCGCCGCAGTAGATTCCGCCTCCGTTGGCGCCGTCGCCGTCCGCTTTGTTAAGCGTAATGATATTGTCTGTAACGTGTATATCCGCGCCGTGCAGATACAACCCGCCGCCGAGCGCCAGATTCTTCGATCCGGGACTGCTTACCGCTTCATTGTTTTGGATGGTGTTGTTAGTGATGAGAATATCGCGGGAGTGACTGACGTAGAATCCTCCGCCGTATTCGCCGCGACCGTTGCGAATGATGAAGCCGTCGATTTCCACGTTGGAGATGCCTGTAATCGTAACGGCCAATCCGTTATTGCCGGCATCGATTACCGTGGGGTATGTTTCAGGATTCCTTAATCCGCCTCCCGGAGGATATCCGGCCAGTAACGTTAAATTGCTGATGCAGAATACGTTTTCATAATATTCGTACCCGGCCACATGTACGCTGCCGCCTCCGACGGCTCCCGCCTCCGTGACCGCGCCGCCGATCGTCGCTTTAGCCGTCGACCAGCTTAAACCGTCGTTTCCGTCGTCTCCATAAACCCCGTCGACATAAAAGTCTATGCCCGGAGTGGGGCTGGGTCCCGGAGTAAACGTTCCTACCGGAGTCGTAAAAGGCGAAGGCGTCGGATTGGCAGCCGATACTTCATCAGCGCCTATATCGGGCACACCATAGTTGTAAGGTCGATATTCTCCGTCGAAATCGTGGTCCGGCACATCCTCGAATCCGCCCCGGTCTATGCAGCAGGACGTCGACTGAAGATGATAATCTCCGCCGCCGACAAAGAAAGGATCGCACGGCGGATCAAGATTGCCTTCTCCGGGATCGCCGCCCTGAACGTCGCTGTAAGTAGCGGTTATTCCCTCCAGATCGTCCGTGTTGCCCCAAAGGATGCAGTTGCGGACGACCGGCGACCCGCCTGTTCTGTAAACGCCGTATCCCGTGTTGTACGCTATCGTGTCGTTGATGACCCAGGTATCGGTCCCGTTCAGATAAACGCCGTCGCTGAGGTTTTCGACGACCATCGTGTTGATGAGAGTTACCGGGGATTCCGATATGTATATTCCGCCGCCGGTCGATTCGGTGTCGGGCGAGGAAGTCACCCTGTTCGCCCGGATGATCGCTCTGTCGATAGTTAGCTGAGCCCCCGTACCGAATACAGCGATGCCGCCGCCCCGTGAATAGGCGTATTCACGACTTCCGCCGTCTCCGTCGCCCTTGGCCTGGGCGGTATTGTCGTAAATTTCTGTATCGGCTCCGATCATAACCTCTGAATTGTTCGCGCAATATATCGCTCCTCCGTAAGCATATCCGTATCCGTAAGCGTGATAAGCCGTATCCCTGCCGTCGCCGTAAGCCCTGTTGTCGTCGATAAAATCTCCCGTCGTTTCAAAATATGAACCCCCTTCGCAATAGACGCAACCGCCGTAAGCATAACCGTAACCTCGCCGGTCGTTGCTGGTATTACGGCAATAACAGTAAGCCTGGTTGTCATGATATACATTGCCGATCGACATTACCGAGCATCCGCTCGCACAATAGAGGGCGCCTCCGTAGGAATAATTATACGCATTGCCGCCGTAACCCGCATTCCAGTAATTATAGGTCTGGTTGTTGGAAATCGTATTGCCCGACAGAGTCAAATCGCCGCGACAGTATATCGCTCCGCCCCGCATTGTTTTATCTCTCTGTCCGGAAAGCTCGGCCGCATTATTGGAGATCGTATTGCCGCTGAAAAGCGCGTTGCCGATGGACCCGACATAAACCGCTCCCCCTCGAGCATCAGGACCTATACATTTATTGTAGCGGATAATGTTGTCCGATACGGTCGCCAATCCTTCAGGATTACCCACGCCGAATGCTCCGCCGGCATAATATGAAGAATTGTTGTTGATCGTATTGGCGTCAACGTAAACAGCGCCTCCGCCGCCGCAATAGACGGCCCCGCCGTAAGACTGGTCGCCGCCCGTATAATTGTATTTTATTATGTTTTCAGTCGCGATGACGTTGTGGCCATGAAGGTAAAGAGCTCCGCCCAATGCCAGGTTTTTGGAACCCGGACTGCCGGGACAGGAGTTATTGATGATTTCGTTTCCCGATATCTCCACATTCAATGAACTGCTGACATGAATGCCGCCGCCGTAATCGCCCCAGCCATGCGTTATTATGAAACCGTTCACCAGCACATTGGAAACGCCGCCGATCGTTATGACCGTATCGATATTCCCCCCGTCAATCACTGTTATATACGTGTCGGGATCGCGTATCGTCCCGCCGTGATTGTAACCGCCGAATAAACGCACATTGTCGCCGATAATCAGGTTCTCATAGTAATCGCCAACAGCTACATGCACGTTTCCGCCGCCCGAAGACGCGGCCTGAGCCAAAGCCGATGCGATACTCTGCTTCGCCGTTCCCCACGTTAATCCGTCATTGCCGTCGTCTCCCAACTGCACGTCGACGTAATAATCATTGCCCGGCGTCGCCAAGGGCGTCGGCGTTCCCACCGGAGTATGAAACGGCGTCGGCGAAGGATTAGCCGCCGTCGTCTCATCAGCGCCGATGTCAGGAAGATCATTATTATACGGCCGGAAATCACCGTCGAAATCATGGTCGCGGATGTCTTCGATGCTGCCTCTGTCTATGCAGCAGGAAGTCGATAAAAGATGATAATCTCCGCCTCCCACGAATAACGGCATACACGGAGGGTCCAGGTTCCCTTCGCCTGCATCGCCGCCCTGGATGTCGCTGTAGGTTGCGGATATGCCGTTCAGATCATCCGTGTTGCCCCACAAAATGCAGTTGCGCACGATCGAGCCGTCGCTGCTGTTCGCATATATCCCGTTGCCCGCATTGTATGCTATCGTATTGTTTATGACGAAAGTGGAGGTGCCGTTCAAATATATTCCGTCCCCCGTATTCTCCACTATGATGCTGTTGTAAATGTTCGTCGGCGTCGAATTGACGTAGATGCCCCCGACATGCTGATTGTTCGGCGATACGCTGCTTACGTTGCCCCGGATTTCCACCTGATCCACATCATATACGCCGCCTGATCCCGTCAGATACAACGCGCCGTACGTCCAGGCGCCTTCACGGCTGGAACCGTCTCCATCGCCGTGAGCTTTCGTTAAACTCCCTGAAATGACTACGCCCTCGCCCAGCGTCACATTTGAATTGTTCGCAGTCGCTATTGCACCGCCGTACGCATATCCATAACCGTACGCATGGTAAGCCGTGTCGCGGCCGTCGGCCTGAGATCGATTACTCTGAAGGGTCTCATGCGTCAGGGATACCGTCGAGCCTCCCTCGCAATATATCGCCCCGCCGTAACTGTAAGCATATCCCCGGCGGTTGCTGCTCGTGTTCCGGTTGTAAACGTACGCCGTGTTCGATGTATACGTGTTGCCGGAAAGAGTCGCCGATGATCCGTTCGTAAAATACACGCCTCCGCCGTAAGCATATTTGTACTTGTTGCCGCTGTAACCGCCGCTGTGATAGCCATAAGCCTTGTTTCCCGTCAGCGTGTTGTCCGTCATCGTTATTTCACCCGAACAATATATGCCGCCACCTTTCGTGTTCGTGTTATGCGCTCCGGTCGAATCCGCCTTGTTCCCCGATATCGTATTGCCCGTCATCTCAACTACGCTGTCTCCGTCAATCTTGATTCCGCCGGCCAACGCGCTCGAATTACTTGCCGTATTATTCTGAATCGCTGAATTGCTGATCGTTACCATCGAATTCATTATCGCCAGACCCGCTCCGCCTGCAGAACCTGAACATGTATGATCCCGCAACATCACACCATCAAATGTGACCGTCGAATCCTGAACGGCTGCTCCGCCGCCAGAACCGGACGACGTACATTCCTTTATTATACAATCGGATATCAAACAGTCCGTCGCTCCATTACAATACATCCCACCGCCGGTCGTTCCTGCTCCATACCGAATCACGAATCCGTCAAATTCAACGCTCGCCGCCGTTATCGTCAATACCGTACCTGAATCATCTCCATCCAGAACCGTTTCGAACATTTCCGGGTCTCGCACACCCCCGCCGTTCGGATATCCTCCCAACATCACCGTTCCGTCAAAATCCAATACTGGCTTTTCGTGATAATAACCATGCGCCACATGGATCGTCGTAGCCTTCGTTACCAGGTCCAAAGCCCCCTGGAGCGTCGCCTTCGCCGTCACCCAGCCTAATCCGTCATTACCGTCGTCTCCGTTCAACTGGTCTACATAATAATCCGTTTGCGCTCCCGCTGAATTCGTCATCAGCAAAAGCATTGACATTACCGCAATAAATAAATTGGCGGCCTTCAGAGAATGTTTTTTCATCTCCTCCTCCTTACGGTTTCGATAACGTTAATTTTTCTTCTGATAGACATATCTCTGCTATTTTGTATCTTACCAATTCTATTAATTTTTAAAAACAGACGCTCACGTAGAAAACTTGCAACTTAAATCCGCAACCTCATCCGTTCATTCACAACTGCTGTTCCGGATGAATACGCCTCGCTGCTTATTTTCCTCTCGTCTGCCATTGCAATTAGATTCCCGTCATTTCAAAATAAGAAAGAATAACGGAAAGTCAAGCAAAACGAAATTATTTTTGGGCTTTTTTTGCGCTGTTCAGTCTAAAATGAAGGCTGGGCTTTGATTTAAGCAGCAAAAAGAAAAATGCAATTTTTGCATTAAATTTCGAATATGTTCCATATTGAGCCGGTTAGTGCGCAGACCTTTACACATATCTTTCAGGCAATGGGTATAAGGTTCAAAGTGACTCTGCCGGCAGGCGGCGCACCTTTGATGGTTAATAGCGGATAAAGGTTTCATAAGCGTGAATATTCCCCAAAAAACCAGAAGGGATCAACGGAGGGAGGCATTAATTTTTTCCTTCAATTCCGACATATTGAAAGGTTTTTGAATAAACTGATCGCATCCTTTTTGCATGATTTGGGAAGCTTCTCCCTGGATGGAATAACCGCTGGAGAGCAGGACTTTAACGGACGGAGCGATCTGTTTGATGCGATCGAAGAGTTCGCTGCCGGTAATGTCAGGGAGTTTTATATCCACGATGACGAGAGAGACGGCGGCCTTGTTTTCAGTGAGGAGTCGAACTGCTTCGACGCCGTTTTCAGCGGAGAGAGTGTTGTATCCCAGGCGATCGAGCATTTTAGAGCCGACGTCCTGAATAAGGACTTCATCATCTATCAGCAGAATCGTCTTTTTTGTTTTTTCATTCACTTTATAATCCCCCTGTTCAGAAGGTAATGAGTGAAAGCATTCAGGGATATTGTTGATATTTTTTCTGATAAACGTCGTACGGAATAGTTTTTCCGTCGTGAATGCGCATAATGAAAATGGGCCTCCAGAAATCGCCGTTTTTCTTGCAGGCGAGCGGCCCGGTAACTCCACCGAATTTCCTTTGCGAGCGTAAATAGTCAGCCATAAGGCGTCTGCTTTTGATTTTTTTAAGACAAACGGCACTGAGGAGAAGTCTGGCGGCTTCGTATCCGAACACGGTGAGTCGATTGGGTGTATCCTGGTAAGTGTTGCGATAAGCCTGCAGGAAGGCGGCGGCGGAAGGATAAGTATCTTCGGGGTAGTAGATGTCGGCATAGAAGAATCCCTCGGCATATTCTCCTCCGATATCGATCAGATCGGGCGAATTCCAGTTGCTTATTCCCAGAACGTGAGCTGCAGGAATGTCGTGGAATTGCAGTTGAGGAGCAATCATGGCGGCAGTTCTTGCATTATCGGGGAGGAAAAGCGCTTCAAAGTCCAGGTCCTTGATGCTTTCCAGCGGACCCCTGAAATCGGTTTCACCGGGATAATATTCTCTTTCGGCAACGATGGTCCTGCCGGCTTTTTCGATCTCTTCCCGGAACCAGTCGCTTAACTTTTTGCCGTATTCGTGCGAGGGTCTCAAAATTGCGAATTTTTCAACGCCGAGTTTTTCCATTGCGAACCAGGATATGGCTTCAATTTCCTGCTTTGAGGTGGAGCTGATTCGGAAAAGATAGGGATCGAGGGAGGGAAGATCGGGATCGGAAGACCCAACGGCCACGACAGGTATTTTATAAAGGCCCGCTTTTTCCGCAATTTTACGCGTATTCCTCGACAAAAGCGGTCCTATGATGGAAATGACCTTTCCTTCCAGCGCCATATCAGTGAACAACTCTTCCACGGTCTGATCCGTGGAAGAGGTATCGCCTTTCAACAATTCGAAGAAGCAATCAGGATAATTTGATTGAAACTCTTCCTGAGCCAGCAGAACGCCCTTGAGGACGTGACGGCCGAAAACGGCAGGCCTGCCTGAAAGGGGCAGCATAATGCCCACCCGGTAGGACAGGGTATCCCCGATTTCTTCCAGCCATTGTTTTTTTTCAGATATCTGCCGTAATGCCTCCGGATCGTCCGTATGCTTTTCAGCGAAATCAAGGACCTTCAGCGCTCGTTCCATATCTCCGCGTTTTTCATAGATAAACGCCAACTGCATGCTCAAAGGCAGCAAAGCATATCCCCTGCTGTGAATTTTCATTAAACCCCTGATTTCTCTTTCGCTGAGCTCTTCAGTAATGATGTCTTTCATCTCCGCCATGATCATGTCCGTTTTCGCTTCTTCATCTTCCGCATACCCTTCCATCAGGGTCATTGCGTGTTCCAACCTGTTCAAAGCTGTTCTAGGATCGCCGAGTTTCCTGAAAAGTCGTCCTTCATGATAAAAAATTTCTGCTTCCTCTTTATCGTTTGCGGCATAATCCCCGGCTTTTCTTAATTGCGTCAGAGCCTTTCGCGTTCGATCCAGGTTCTCCAATGAAAAAGCCGCATGCAAATGAAGCTGATAGATCAAGTCCCGATTTTCCGCCGTTTTCAACAAGGATTCGATCCTTTTCAGCGCCTCTTCCCACCTGTCTAAACCTTGAAGGCTTATAACAGACAGGTATTCCGCCTGCCTGCTTATGAAAACATTCTGCCTGCTCCTCAACGGGTTCAGAATGCGGAGAGATTCCTCGTATTCTCCGGTTTCCGCCGCCAGACGGCCTTTCAGCAGCTCCTGTTCATCAGATAATTCAGCATCGCCTGTCTGGTAACGGCGATCAAACAGCAGTTCCTGAGCGCTCCTATAATCTCCCAGCATTATATTAATCTCGGCCCCCTTAATCGAAGCGCGAACAAGATCATCATGCGTTTCAGCTTCACCCCGATCGAGAAACCGCATCAAACGCTCCAGCGCCTCTTCATATCTTTCCTCCCCATAAAGTTCAGCAGCTCTTTCGAACTCGGCCTTCTGAAAATCAGGAGGTCTGCAGCATATCGCCTGTAAAACTGCCGCTAACAATAGACATACAAAGGCTTTTTTTGTCGGGTTTCTTTTCATTTTATCGCCGCCTGCCCCGGTCATCCTTTCAGTTTTTCCCAATTACCTGGACGCTGAATCACATAAATCTTGCTTTACCGATTATTCCAATCCCATGAAAACGATCAGCCGGGCTGTAAGAAATACCAGGGATTCACGGGCCTGCCTTCTATTCGAATTTCGTAATGAAGGTGAGGACCTGTGCTGCGTCCGGTATTGCCCAGCAGTCCTATCATATCATATCTTTTAACCCTGGCGCCCTCTTTAACGGATAATTTATTCAAATGGGCATAGTACGTAATGAATCCGAATCCGTGATCGATCTTTATCGTTTTGCCGTAGTCTCCGTCCCATTCCGCAAAAATGACCGACCCTTCAGCCGTAGCGAAAACAGGCGCATTCAAGGAGTTGGACAGATCGAGCCCCGTATGCATGCGTAATTCTCCGGTAAAGGGGTCTTTGCGGCTTCCGTACCCCGATGATATCCAGCCTCCCTTGATCGGCCTGCCGAACGGCAACGAAGAAATGAAATCGGATTTTTTCGTAAAATACTTCTTAAGTGCATCGTTTACTTCCCACTCATTTTTCTTTCTGGAGCGCGCGTATTGAATATCCAGCCATAAATCACGTATAAGTTCTTCTTCTCTGCTTTTTAAAAGGGAATTGTAATATTTATGATTAATTCTCGGCGTCTCGAAACCGCCCACGCCCTGATCAGATTCCAGTCCGATCAACTCCTGCAATTCCGTGTTGAAACCCGTCAGTTCATCCAGTGAAGTACGGAGCTCCTCTACCTGTTCCTCCAGAAACTTTAATTGCTCCTCCCTCCATTTTTTTTCCTCAGTCAGCCGGGCGGCGGTCAGCTCCATTTTTTTGTAAGAGCTGTATATTTTAAAGGAAAAGAGCGTTAAGCACAGAAAGGTAAGCCCTATAAAGAATTTGTTTTTGAAGAAAACACGCTTTTTTCCTTTTTTCGATCCGGTCATCAAATCTCTTGCAGTGAATTCATCCATTTTTCGGCCAGTATCCTTGATGTCGACTCACTTCCTTTTTTTTTCGAAATAGTGATCAAGCTTTTTTTCAGAAGCTTGAATTGATAAGAAATTTACTAATATTTCACCAAATGTCAAGTAAAATAGCTGTTTGTTATCCAAACTTTACGAAAACAGTCGATCAGCTTCGGAAAAAACAGGAAAAAAGGAGCTGCGGCGATTCAATCCGGTTTTTCGCGTCATTAATCGTTTAAAGGCGCTGTTTTCGGTGATTCGAGTTCTGATTTGAAATATTTTAAAGCTTTGCTATAGTAAAAGCGGCTTTTGCCCTGAAGGAGGCGACGCTGAAATGGTAATGAAGCTGATACGGAAAATCTTCCCTCCGAAAAACGAGAGAGAATTAAGGAAGATAGGGCCGCTGGTCGATGAGATTAATGCATTGAGCGGTTCATACAAATATTTATCGGATGAAGAATTGAAGAATAAAACCGGGGAATTCCGGCGAAGGCTTTCGCAAGGCGAAAATCTTGACGACATATTAGTGGAATCTTTTGCAACTGTGCGCGAAGCTGCAGCCCGCGTGCTCAACATGCGTCCTTTCGATGTCCAGCTTATAGGCGGCATAGTGCTTCACAGAAGTAAAATCGCTGAGATGAAAACAGGAGAGGGTAAAACTCTGGTGGCCACGATGCCTGTATACCTGAATGCGCTGACGGGAAAGGGCGTTCATGTGGTAACGGTGAATGATTATCTGGCGCGACGCGACAGCGAATGGATGGGAGAATTGTATAAATTTCTTGGACTCACCGTGGGGGTCATTCAACATGACATGGATGATGCATCCCGCCAGGAAGCCTATCGAGCTGACGTCACTTACGGCACCAACAACGAATTCGGATTCGACTACCTTCGCGACAACATGAAATTCAGGTTGCAGGATTTCGTTCAACGGGGACATTACTATGCGATCGTTGATGAGGTGGACAGCATACTGATAGACGAAGCCAGAACGCCGTTGATTATTTCAGGACCGACCGAAGAATCCACGGACAAGTATTACAATATTAACCGTCTGACCGGTCGGTTGAAGAAGGAAATCGACTATCAGGTCGATGAAAAGTCCCGTGCAGCCACTTTAACTGATTCGGGGGTCGCCAAATCGGAAAATTTTCTGAGCGTGAAAAACCTGTATGATCCTGTCCATATGGATACTCTCCATCATGTGAATCAGGCGCTGAAAGCCCATACGCTCTTTCGCCGGGACGTGGACTATGTCGTCAAAGACAATCAGGTGGTCATCGTAGATGAATTTACAGGCCGTCTCATGCCGGGACGACGATATTCCGAAGGACTTCACCAGGCATTGGAAGCCAAGGAAGGCGTACCGATAGCGAATGAGAACCAAACGCTTGCGTCCATCACTTTTCAGAATTACTTCCGGCTGTACGACAAACTGGGCGGCATGACAGGAACGGCGGAAACGGAAGCGGAAGAATTCATGCACATCTACGGACTGGACGTCGTGGTTATCCCCACTAACAGGCCGCTCATACGGATTAATCATTCAGACGTCATTTACAAAACCGCTAATGAAAAATTCCGCTCCGTTTTAGGCGAAATTGAGGAGCTCCATCAGGAAGGACGTCCTGTCCTGGTTGGAACGATATCCATTGAGAATTCTGAAAAACTTTCGCGTATGCTGCGCCGCAAGAAAATCAAGCATCACGTTCTGAACGCCAAATATCATGAACAGGAGGCTCAAATCATATCCCAGGCGGGTCAGCCGGGCGCGGTCACCATCTCTACCAATATGGCGGGCCGCGGAACCGATATCGTGCTGGGAAAAGGCGTCGTCAAATGCCCTAAAGACGAGTTGGGAAATATTTTATGTTGTCTCGACTGCGAAAAGGATTGCTCCAAATGTCCGAAAGGGAACCCCGAAGAATACAGCGGTTGCCTGGCTCACGTCCCCTGCGGTTTACATATCATCGGAACTGAACGCCATGAGTCCCGCCGTATCGACAATCAGTTGCGCGGCCGTTCCGGACGTCAGGGTGATCCGGGTTCTTCACGGTTCTATCTCTCTCTTGAAGACGATCTGTTGAGGATATTCGGTTCGGAAAGAATGGCGTCGCTTATGGATCGAATGAATATTTCAGAAGATGAACCCATCGAACATAAATGGATCACAAGCGCCATAGAAAACGCTCAGAAAAAAGTAGAAGCGAACCACTTCAGCGCCCGTAAGCACCTGCTCGAATACGACGACGTCATGAATAAACAAAGAGAAATAATCTACGGACAACGACGACGAATTCTAGAAGCCGACGAAGTAAGTGACGTCGTGCAGGACATGATGGAGGAAACTCTTTCCGAGATCCTCAATTATTGCGCTCCCCATTCCGATCATCCCGAAGACTGGAAAATAGACGAACTCAATTCTGAACTGGAAAACAAATTCGGACTCACCGATCTCAATTTCGACTTCCTGTCAGAAGAAACCAGACAGCAGGACCTGCAAGACTTCATCTGGGATAATATACAATCCTACTACAAGAAAAAAGAAAAAGCCCTCGGCGAAAAATTTATGAGGCGCTTCGAAAAAGACGTCATGCTCAAAGTCGTAGACGATCTCTGGAAAGACCATCTGCTCGCCATGGATCACCTTCGGGAAGGAATCGGCCTCAGAGGTTACGGACAAAAAAATCCCCTGATCGAATATAAAAAAGAAGGCTTCGACCTCTTTGAAGAAACTATCGTAAGAATTCGTGAAGATATCGGCAGGTATCTCATGATCCTTCAACCCAGACCCGTTCCTGTTACCATACAGAGAAGGAGAGTTCCCGCAGCGCCTTCACCCGCTCGTTCCACCGCAGCTAATGTTCACGGCGCATCTAAGAATCCCGGGAAATCCAAAAAGAAAATCGGAAGAAATGATCCCTGCTGGTGCGGCAGCGGAAAAAAATATAAAAAATGTCATGGCCGCTAATTACAAAAAGCGATTTCTTGACTCGTCACTACTTTTCATGATATGGCCTGTCCGAAGGTTTTATAATGCACAGGATATACTGTGTCTTAATGAGGAAAAAAAATGATACATAAAGGAAGTTTATCTAAGATAGGATTCCCGCGAATCATCCAATGGCTGATCAGCGACGAAAAAAGAGGCACAATCAAAGTCAATTGGAAAAAGCAAAGTAAAATTTTCCTTTTTGAAAATTCGAAGCTGCTTTCCGCCTTCTCTGAATCGGCCCAGGATAAACTCTGGTTTTACCTGTTCAAAGAAGGTATTCTCTCTGAAGAACAATTGAAAAACATCAGAGAAAAACAGGTTAAAAACGGCTCCGACTTTGAGGAAATACTGCATGAATCCGGCTATCTTTCCGAAGAAACGATAGAAAAGGCGAAGCAGGAATCCATTAAATCCATCGTATTGACGCTTTTCGACTGGGTTGAAGGCGATTTCTGGTTTTATCAGGACAGGTTCCCTCCTGTGGACTTCCTGGAGCAGCAGCCGAGTTTACAGGAAATATTGAGGGACGGTCTTCAACGCATCAGACAATGGCGAACTTACCAGAAAATTTTCAAGCCGAAACATATAATTATGCTCAAACCCGGCGTGTCGCTAGAAAAAGCCCTCAACAGACCACTCACACCTCTGGATGCAAAAACGGCGAAACTGCTTAGAAATGAACACTCGGTTGAAGAAATATGCCGGGTTACCCCTTTCACTCAATTCGAAACTCTAGAAGTCCTTTATGATTTCTATGAGCATTCCTCCCTGCTCATTAATCCAGGTCAGGCAGCGGAAAAAGATCAAGAGATAGAGAAAGCCGAATCATATCATCAAAAGGGACAGTACTGGCAGGCGTTCAACATCATTAAACAGCAGTTCGATAAAGAACCCAAAGATCAGAACCTGCAAAAACTGCTCACACGCTACAGCCGCGACCTCGGCGAAGATTTGAAAGAAAAAATCGGCAGTCTTGAAAAAATACCGGTACAGATAAAAGTCCTGGATCAGGAAATCTGGAAAAATCTCAATTTTGAAGCTGTTGACGGATTCATCATTTCGCGGATAGACGGAAAAACCTCGTTAAAGCAAATCCTTAAGCTGATCAAAATAGACAATAAAAAAGTCCTGATCACGATTTATCGCCTGTTGACGCAGGGAATAATAGAGCTGATCGAACCGACGGTGAGTAAAGAGGAACAGGAAGCGCTGCTGCGAGAATTAAGAAAGAAAGAGCGCCGGTTAAAGAAACAGAACCATTATGAGGCGTTGGGCGTGGAATCCGGCGCCGGAGAATTTGAAATCAAACGGGCTTATTATGAAATGGTTAAAAAATACCATCCTGATTCCGTTTGGGACGATCCGTCGGGAGAAATAAAGCAGAAAGCCAACAACATTTTCATGCGCATACAAAGAGCCTACTCAGTGCTGTCTGATCCTCACAAGCGGGAAAGATACGACATCGGTCAGGGTATAAAAAAGGGCGTCGGCGAATCGCCTGAAGAACGCAGAACTTATGAAAAGGCCAGGTTGCAGTTCAGAAACGGATTAAGGCATCTGAAGTCTCGCGAATATCATAAAGCCATCGAATATTTCCAATCAGCCATAGACCTGAATCCCAATGATCCGGTCTTCTACGGTAAACTGGGCGAAGTCTGCTCCAAGAATCCCCGATGGTACAAAACCGGAAAAAACGCCGTCAGAAAAGCCTTGGAACTCGATCCGGAAAACCCCAATTATTATTGCCTTCTGGGATTGCTTTTCAAATACGAAGGCGACCTGGTCTCTGCAGAAATCCAGTTCAAAAATGCTATTCAGATCGAACCCGAAAATATGATTGCAAGAAGAGAACTGCATGCCCTGGGCAAAAAACTGAAAGACCTGCCGAAAAGAGAAGTAGCTGAACCCGACGGCATGGAAATGGTCGTTAGAAAGAAAAAATCAGGAAAATCCCCGGAGGAAGAGTAATTCATACGGTTTTGGTCTTCGTAAGGTTTTGCGGACAAAAGCAGACGGCGGCCGGGCGATGGCGCCGGTCGGAATTTGATCAGAATTAAACGTAAGGAAAAAGAAAGAGGTCCGGCAAGTCAATGCCGAACCTTTTCGTTCAATTGTCGTTTTTACTGTCGCGTCGAAGTTTCTGCAGATCGTCGTAAATTCGACTTCGGCAGATTCAGACGCTGAGATTATCCGATCAATGAATCACCAGATAGGGCCAGATATCGCTCATATGTCCTGCGTTGTCGGTCGCTATAATGTTCAGGAGATATTCGTCTGCGGGAGCGCCCGGCGCCATGTTGAACTGGGCGCCGAATGTGCCGTCTCCGGCTGCAAAATCTCCATGTTCTCCATCATCGTGAAGGAAAATACCCGTGGGCAGTATGCCGTAGTAGAGTTGCACTTCTGCGATATCCTGGAGACCGTCCGGGTCTACGATCATTGCCAAAACCAAAAAGTCGCCGCCGGTCTGCGAATAGATTTCCGTGTCGAAGAATCCGGCGTAATGGATTTTCGGACGACTCGGATTCCCGGGAGGCGCTCCGAAACTCTGCTCATTCGTATAATTCAACGCCTCGATTTCCCATCCGGGCACAGGAGGCGCTCCGTAAGGATCGCTCCCTTCATAAATCGTCAGATAAGGCCACATCGCTGAATAATTTCCGGCTTCATCCCATGCTATGATTTCGAAAATGTAATCCGAAGAGGGAAATCCCGCAGGTATTTCGAATTGAAGTCCGAACACGCCGTCTCCTGCATCGAAATCTCCGTGAAGTCCGTCATCTTCCAGATTCAGGCCTGTCGGCAGACCCTCATAATACAGCGAAGCGCCCGCTACATCGAACGGAGCGACGTCATCCTGGATCAAAGCTCTGATCGTCAGCAATCCGCCTTCATCAGAAGAAATCTCTGACTCACCGTATCCTCCTATCAAAATACTGGGCGGCTCAATGTCGCCGTCAGGAACTGTCAGAAACGAATATTCCTCGGTTTCCATGCACAGATCGGTGGACGGCGAACCCAGTGTCGTCGGAGCAAAAGTCTGAGTATCAAGAGTGCATGCGTCAATCGTTACCCAGACCTCTTCCTGATAATTGAATTCCAGCTCGGGAATATATTCCAAAGCCACTCCTCCGGGAATGAAATCCACCACCGGGGATACTGGTTCGGAATTGACCGTCATGAATATCGAATTCGTGTCTATTCCGCATTCGGAATACAATTCCAGGTATATCGTCGTATCCACCGCTACGTTGATTGCCTCCGGTTCAGGATCATGCGCGCCCGTCGTCGGCGCTTCACATGACGTTGATGGAGCTCCCTCAATGGTCGAATCGTAAGATATCGAATCCACGAAATCATAGTCGCTCGCTGCCGCAGGCGATGCAAGCAACGCTATCGCTGCTGATATTACTGCAAAAAATATCGACTTTCTCGGCTTCTTCATTTTCACTAGTCCTCCTGAGATTAAATGTGATTGTCGTTGAACGTTTTCCATGAAAATGAGGAAGCTGTTTTGTCCCCTTTTCTTTTCCCTTGGTAGTCCGGCTGCCGTGAACGATTCTCGTTCCTTAGGCCCGTGACTTTGCGTCCCGTCCTTTCGAACGGTTTGCCCTTTCATGGAAAACGCTGGTTAGGGCCAATTCAGAGTTTAGTTACATCCTCTCACCTCCCGTTTTTTCGGAACACAAAAAAACCCGCCTTCTCTTTTCGCGAAAACGGGTTTTTGCTTTTCTTTCATTTTCAGCTCCTTTGGCAGCCCGGCCGCCTCTTCCATTTCCTGGATTTAAGGCCCGTGACTTTGCGCCCTACTTTTTCAAATAGTTTGCCTTTTCATGGAACCGAGAGTTGCCTCTCAACTACCTTTATAAGAATCTTCTCCACCCTTGTCAAATATCGACAAAAAAAAATTCAACAGCGAGCTCCGGCAAGCTGAAGATATTCTCTTTATTGCTTTTTGTCCATAAATCCAAAACGCCTTCCCACGAACTCGAATGCCGATTAAAACCTGGCCGCCGGACAGGCGCTGATTGACTTTCCCCTCTCTTGTGTTATTGTTGAGCTGTCGACGGAGCTTGCTCTGTCGCCTTTCAAACCGCTTCACTGTGTGAAAAAGGATGCTTAAATCAAACACAGAACACGACGATCCCCTGAAAACCGCCTTCTGGATCGTGACTGAACGGTGCAATCTGAATTGCGATTACTGCTTCTACCAGATGGAACCAGGCAGAAAAGATAATGCGGAGCCCTCACTGGATGACATCCGTTCAGGATTGAAAAACATGCGCTCAGCCGGTATTGATTCGCTGATTTTTACCGGCGGTGAACCCTCTTTGAGAAATGATCTGGAAATCATTCTGAAAGAATCCGCAAGCAAAGGCTTCTCTCTCTTGCTGCTCTCCAACGGAACGCTTATCGACGATTCACGCGCCCGGTCCCTGAGACAAAGCGGATTAAAAAGCATCACCCTCAGTTGGAACCGCGCCGCAGAAATAAACGATTCGACGTCTTTCGAAACTCAAAAAAAAATTATCAGGCGCAAAATCGAAATTTTAAAAAATGCAGAATTCGATTTTATAAGCGTCATCATAGTCATAAGCCGAAAAAACGCCCGTTTCATTGACAAAATATGGGCTTCTCTGGCTGACGCAGGCATCGGAGTCTTATTCCAACCCGTTTACGTCAAAACAGGCTATAAATTCGAAAATAACTATTCGCTCAGGTTTCTTTCACCCTCAGAACTTTCTTCTCTCTGGCATCAATTGACCCCCTGGGCTGATGCCTTCAATACCCATAACTACCTGAATCTTCTGGAATCCTTTTACTCACGCGCCGACAAAAAACCCTCCCGATGCGACATGGGTGTATCCGCAATGGTCTTAGGGGCAGCCGGAAACATCTCTCCATGCTTCCATCGTAATGACCTGCAAGCCGGAAACATCAAGCTGGTTTCTCCTCATACATGGAAAAAAAAGATCAAATCCCTCAGCCGGCACACATCCAAAGCGCAATGCTTTGGGGAACATTGCCTCTCGCTTTTCATGCATATTTAATATGGTCAATGCAGCGACAGATCGGCAGCAATCATCATAAACTGGTTCTCTCTGGCCTCTTCCACATCGGCTTTTGAATTAATGCCATTGCCTCGCACGAAATGTCGGAGACTATTGACAAAAACAAATATTTCTTTTATTAATGGGTTGCGGGGCGTGTAGCTGCTTTCCCGCTATAAGTTTATAATCCTTGTGAATTCGAATTGGGCTTATCATGACTGATGTAAATAATATAAATGTCGCCGTCAACGGTGAAGCATATAGCGATTCTAAACTTTCCGAGCGCGAACAGAAGGTACTGGAAGCCGTCGTTATGAATCATGTGCAATCGGGCAAACCTATCGGTTCCCGGACCATGGCGAAACTTTTCGATTTTAAATTAAGCCCGGCCACATTAAGAAACGTAATGGCTGATCTGGAAGAAAAAGGATATCTGAAACATCCCCATAAGTCTGCGGGGAGAATTCCCACGGAAGTGGGATACCGGTATTACATAAACCATCTTGAGCAGGGCTCTATGATCGGTCAAGACGAGAAACGGCTAATCAAGGATTTTTTCGGAGAGGCAGAAAATATTGAGGTAAAGAGTCTCCTGACGAAAATACCGGAAATACTGTCTATGCTGACTAACTATATGGGGATTGTGTTTCTGCCGGCCCATGAGACGTTCGTCCTGCTCCACATCGAATGCATAAGATTAAATGCCCGCAAGGCGCTTCTGGTTATGGTTCCGGACACAGGCATCGTTCAAAACCGCGTTATAGCTCTGGATGAATCGATCACCCAGGATGAATTGAACAAAATATCGCGTTTTCTCAACGATCATTTCGCGGGTATGGCTTTTTCTGAGATCAGAAGAAGAATTTTAAGCATGATGAAGCAGGAAAAATCGATGTATGATTCATTGATCAAACAGGCGTTGCAAGTCAGCAAGGATGCTTTCAAGGAAGAAAAGAAAGGCGAATTATACGTCGGAGGAGCCTCTAACATAGTCAACCAACCCGAATTTGCAGACTTTAATAAATTAAGAGACATCTTCAAAGCTTTCGAAGAAAAAAGCAAAATCGTTAAAATACTGAATGAATGTTTAATTGACCGGGAAATGAATATTTCCATCGGTTCGGAAAACACCGTACCGGATTTGCATGAAATCAGTTTCGTCACTTCAACTTATAAAAAGGAATCTCAGGTAATGGGGGCATTAGGGGTTGTCGGACCGGTCAGGATGCCTTATCCTAAGATCATGAGTCTGGTTAAATACACGGCGAAGACGCTGAGCCGTTTTTTATCCGCTGACTAGAAGATCGTTAAAATGTGTATTTTGTTTATATTGAGTAAATTGAGTAGAATCTGTTTTTTGATGTGAGCGCTTATAATGAACCGGGAAGAAAATAAAAAAGACGCTGATTTCGAAGAAGAATTCAATGATCAGATTGAAGAGGAAGAATACGAAGAGGACATTCTTGCAGATAACGTGATCGAATTTTCTGAAGAGGATGCGGCAGATGCCGATCAGTGGATAAAAGATTCTATCGAATCGCTTTCACATCCGCAGAAACCCGGTAAGACTCCGAAGAAGGTTCCGACTGAACAAGATGCGAAAACAGGCGAAGAAGCGGAAGATAAAGGAAAAGTCAAGCCGGAAAAGCGGAAAAAGAAAAAAAGCGCTGAAACCGAAAAGAGCGAAGCGATGCTGGAGGCGATGAAGAGGAATTTTGAGGAAAGGCAAAGAGAAGCGCGGAGCGCTGTAAGCCGTTTGAAAAATGAAAGGGACGAAAGGGATAAAGAAATCAGCGAGTTGAAGAGTGAGCTGAAAGAGGCGGAAAAGTACCGTGATATTTTAGCCCGCGTACAGGCTGATTTTCATAATTATAAACTCCGAAACGAGCGCATGACGAACGATCTGGCCATGCAGAAAATCAGCGGATTCTTGAAAAGGCTCCTGCCGGTGATCGATCATGTTCACATGGCGCGTCGCGCTTTTGAAACGGATTCCTCGAAAGAGCAGCTAAAAGAAGGCATCGAAATGGTTTTCGATCAATTCTCCAGGGTTTTGAAAATGGAAGGAGTGAACGAAATCGAGGCGGAGGGCGCTAAATTCGATCCTTCTTTTCATGAGGCTTTTTTAACGGTTGATACGACGGAGCATGAGCCGGAAACGATTGTGGAAGAATTTCGTAAGGGTTACATATTTAATGACAAGCTGTTAAGGCCGGCGCTGGTTTCCGTTGCCGAAAACAAAGAAAAGGCAAAAACTGCGTATTCGGCTGAGAAAAATAAAAAAACGGTAAACAAAAGCGTAGACAAAGGCGGCGATTTACAGGAAGATAAAGGCAGTGAATCGATTAACGCAGAAAAGGGAAACAAAACCAATCAAGCTCTCGGAACTGAACAGAATGCTGAGGAACGAGTGGATTCAGACACCGAGGGGGAAAATCATTAGAGTTCAATAATTTCAGGAGGGATGACTGAATGGGGAAAGTCATTGGTATAGATTTGGGAACGACTAATTCATGTGTTGCGGTAATGGAAGGTTCCGAAGCCATTGTAATACCCGACACTGAAGGTAATCGGACGACGCCTTCAATTGTGGCGTTTTCCGAAGAGGGAGAGAGACTTGTCGGGCATATTGCCAAAAGACAGGCCATTACGAATCCGGAAAACACGGTTCTTTCCGCTAAACGTTTGATAGGCCGTCGTTTTGATTCCGACGAGGTTCAGAGGTTTATTGAAATTACGTCATTTCACATCGTGGAAGCGCCGAACGGTTCTGTGCGCGTAAGAATAAGAGGCACGGAATACAGCATACCCGAGATATCGGCCATGGTTCTGCAGAAGATGCGTCAGATAGCGGAAAATTATCTTGACGAACGAATTTCGGAAGCGGTGATAACCGTACCGGCCTATTTTGACGACAGCCAGCGCAAGGCCACCAAGGATGCTGGAAAAATAGCAGGGCTGGAAGTTTTACGGGTCCTTCCCGAACCGACGGCCGCTTCTCTGGCTTACGGCAAGGACAAGGAAAAAAGCCAGAAAATAGCGGTGTACGATTTGGGCGGCGGAACCTTTGATATTTCTATTCTTGAAATAGGCGACGGCGTGATCGAAGCGCGCTCAGTCAACGGTAATTCCTTCCTGGGCGGAGACGATTTCGACCAGGAGATCATCGACTGGTTGACCGAAACCTTCCAGCAACAGGAAGGGATAGACCTGAAAAGCGACAGGATGGCGCTGCAGCGCCTTAAGGAGGCTGCGGAAAAATCAAAATGCGAATTGTCTTACATGCCGGAAACGGAAATTTCACTGCCCTACATCACAGCAGACGATACCGGCCCCAAACACCTTAAAACCACTCTGACGCGTTCAAAATTGGAAGAATTGACCAACGACATTGTTGAACAAACCTTTGAACCGACTCGCCAGGTTCTTGAAGATGCTGATTTAACCGTTAATGACATTGATGAAATTCTTATGGTGGGCGGACAAACACGCATGCCTAAAATAAAAGATTCCATTTCAAATATGTTCCAGAAAGAACCCGTGCAGGACATCAATCCTGACGAGGTGGTCGCTCTCGGCGCTGCCGTTCAGGGCGGTATCCTGAAAGGCGAAGTGAAAGACATCCTGCTTATCGACGTTACGCCCTTATCGCTCGGCGTCGAAACTCTCGGGGGCATATTCTCCCGCATCATTCCCCGTAATTCCGCCATTCCCACCAAAAAAAGCGAAATCTATTCCACTGCAGAAGATAATCAAAGAACCGTCTCTATTCACGTACTCCAAGGCGAAAGAGAACTTACAGCTCACAATAAATCCCTCGGACGTTTCGATCTCGTCGGCATTCCGGCAGCTCCGCGAGGCGTGCCGCAAATTGAAGTCACTTTCGCTCTGGACGCCAACGGCATCCTCACCGTTTCCGCTAAAGAACTCACCACAAAAAAAGAGGTCGGTATTCAGATTACAGGCACCAGCGGACTCACCGATCTCGAAATCGAGGAAATGATTAAAGATGCCGAATCTCACAGAAAAGAAGATCAAAAACGAAAAAGCGTCCTCAAAGCCAGAAATGATGCCCAACTCCTTATTTACGCTACTCAAAAAACTCTTGCAAATGTCGCAGATCACCTCTCACCGGAAGAAAGAGAAGATGTCGATCGCTTGATCGAAAAAACGCAGGATGCCATCGAATATCGAGATTCAGATAAAATCGTCTCAGCAGCTCGCGCACTCAGAGAAGCCAGTACCAAAATATCCATGAAACTCTTCGAAAAAGGCATTCGCGTTACAGCTCCCTCTACCGATAATATCCCCGCTTCCATGGGCGCTGCTGATGAAACGGAAAGAGAATTTGAGGAAGACAACGAAGAAACGCCCGTGATTATTGACGATCTGGAAGAAGAGGAAGAATAAAAATATTTCATATTATCTGTTTCAGTCGAATCGTTGACGTCCGCTTTCGCTTGATTGATTCGGCTGACTCTCTGCGGATAGAATCTTTATATTGAGCAATCGAATTCCCCGATTTCACGGGTTGAATTCGCTTAAGCGAATCCAGGTTCGGATTTTCTATGTCTTGAGGGAACTCCGGTTATGCAAAGCCGCAATGAACACAATCCCGATCCAAACGACATCTGGTTCGATATTACCGTGGTCGCACCCTGGCGCAGGGCCGCTTTGATTGAGGAAACAGCCTGTCTTTTTCCTATTATGGGGGCTTACTGCCATTCACCGGCAGTATACGGACCAGCTGATAACGCTGAAATACATATTTGCCTTGGTATGGAATTTCATAACCTCATCAATGAAATAAAAAATAAACTGAGTCAAACGATCGGCGACGACGATATCCTTTCTTTTTCCGCAATCAAACGAAAAATTGAAAAACGCTATGACAAATGGAAAAAATACTTCCTTCCTCTCAAAATCGGAAAAAAATGGATTATTTCGCCTCCCTGGGCATCAGAAAATGCCGACAAAAATCGAACGCTCATACTCATACAACCGGGAGAAGGCTTCGGCACCGGCGCTCATCCTACCACGCGCTTTATCCTCGAATGGATCGAAACCCTCCAAAATCCGCCGCCCGCCTTTCTCGATGTGGGCGCCGGTTCAGGTATCCTGTCCATTGCCCTGTTAAAAGCAGGATGCCAGACAGGCGTGGCGATCGAACAGGATAAAGCCGCAGTCCTCAACGCTCTCGAAAATCTGAAACTCAATAACCTACATTCTAAATTGCATTTGTTCCACTGCGCCCTCCAAACCTGGAAATCTCACCGTACCTTCCCCCTTATTGTCGCTAACCTGGACTGCTCTACGTTTAAAAAATATTATGACTTCATCGATCAACGCCTGGACCCCGGCGGCTCAATGGTCCTCTCAGGGATACTCAAAATACAACTTCAGGAACTCATGAAAACCTGGAAAAATAAACGCAAAATCACTCATCTGACTAAAAACGACGAATGGGTCGCACTGGTCCTTAAATAAATAAGCATCGCCATGCCTGCAGAAAGATTCTATGCGCCGCCTCATTGCTTTGAAAAATCAAAAATCCTCCTGCCCCCCGATGAATCCTACCACGCCTGCAAAGTCCTTCGGCTAAAAAAGAAAAATTTGATCAGAATCTTCGACGGAACCGGCGCCGAATACAAAGTTGAACTGGAAAAACCCGATCCCGAAAAAGCCGTAGGCAGAATCATTGAAAAATATTTCCCGGATGTTGAAAGTCCGATTAAAATTATACTTTGCACCGCCGCAGTCAAATTAAACTCCTTTGAACGAATTCTTAAAAATTCAGCGGAAGCCGGAGCATCTGCTATTCTGCCGCTCATTACCGAACGAACTGACCCGTATCTCCAGAGCGGCTTTGAAAAACGTTACGCTCGCTTCTCCAAAATTATCCTCAACGCCGTTAAACAATCTGGAAGAACTCTTGTACCGAAATTGCTGCCCTTCGCTGATCTACACCGCTGCCTCACTCAATACCAAAATATTTCAGGAAAATTCATCCTTACAGAACCGCGCAATCAATCAGAAATTCATCTGCCGGATTCCCAGGACTTTTCAGAATTAGCGCTCCTCATCGGCCCCGAAGGAGGCTGGACTCAACGCGAAATCACTTCTGCGCGCCAGAGCGGCTTCGCTCCCTTTTCCCTCGGACCACGAATACTGAGAACCGAAAACGCCGCCATGATCGCCGTCGCTCTTTTCCAGTTGCTCCCCTCCATGAGACGCGGATCTGTCTCCACTGCCTGACGCAGCATAAGGTAAAATTCGCCTTTTATGGGCAACCCATTTTTTATTCGACTGACTCGATAAAAAAAAAGGAGACCTCTGCAGTTTTAAACTGAATCTGAGGACGTCATTCCCCTTCGGTGAGGTTCGAAGAAAATGAGCCGGGAGCGAAGCTTCCGTGGCTATGAAGAAACATTCGTGTTCGGCCGCCTAGGGGATAGCGGCAAAAGGGGAATGCCAGGGGCTAAAGAAAGGAGAATATTTTTCTTTCATTTCACCACTTTGCATTCTCGCTCCCGGACAAATCTCGTTCTCTCAATTAACGATTAACACCGTCGGTGTGCCTATTATTATTAACTTATCACCAACAGAAAGTCAAGAGAAAAATGAAAACATCATTATTTTTTGTAATAATATGTAACGTGTAAAATAATTTAATTTTTTAAAAAAAATTTTATAAATTGGTCGGAGTTTACGCCTCGCCCGGTAGACTATCAGCAACTCAGACTCCACCGGCCCCCGGAGGTAAATTCTGTTTAAACCAAGGAATCCCTTGACATTATTGATTTTTAAGTTTACTTTGCTTAGGAGTGAAAGTTGAAGTTAACCGGACCTCATCATCAGACATACATGAAGGAGAAGCTTGGATTTGCTTAGTATAGAACGGGAAAAGCAAATAGTGGATAAGATCAGGAGCGAAAAAGACGGTAAAGCTTTTGAGGAGCTGGTCGAAGCGTATGAGGGCCCGATATTCAATTTTGTATTAAAGATGTGCGGGAATCGTGAGGATGCATTTGAGATAGTGCAGGAGGCGTTTTTAAGCGCATACAAGTCATTTCATCAATTCAGGGGAGATGCGCGGGTAAAAACCTGGTTATTCCGTATAGCGGCGAATGCTTGCCGGTTGAAGAGAAGGAAGCGCAAGTATGAGCCGAATCATTTCCTGAAACTGGAGCAGCAGAAGAAGGACGAGGCGAACGAATTCCGTGTTCTCCAGGTGCCTCATCCCGACAAGGACCCTTCTGAGGAGTTATTGAACAGCGAATTGAGGGAATTGATATCGCGAGCGATCAACGAATTGGAGGCTGAGTATAAATCGGTATTTGTATTACGCGACATAGAGAAGCTTTCGACGGCGGAGACGGCAGATGTATTGGAGATATCGGTACCGGCGGTGAAATCGCGTTTGCACCGTGCGCGTCGTTATTTACGGGATCGTATCGTAAAATTTTATCAGGATTGACAAGGGACTTCACCGGTATGCTTGCATACATGCTTTGAGGATGTCGCTAACAGAGAAGAAAAGGTGAGAATAACTTCGGGACGCAAAAGAGTAGTGATAATCGGTGGAATGGCGGCCGGATTGAATGCGGCATCAGCGCTTTCACCGCGTTCGGATGCGGAAGTAACGGTTATAGAAGGTTCGGGATTTTTCGGATATGGTATCTGTTCATTGCCGGATTACATTGCTGACAGAATAGACGGTAAAATGATACTCCGAGGCCGAACGTCCCGAAGCTTCCGGGAAAGGTACGGAGTCACGGTTCTTTTAAGTCATCTGGCGACGGAAATAGATACTTCACTGGGGCGAATTGAAGTGGAGAACCTGGAGACGGGTTCCCGGCGTTATTTATTTTATGACAGTCTGGTATTGGCGACGGGCGGCAGGATAAATACGCTGGGTCTGGAGCTGGCTGAATTGCCCGGCATTTTCGGGTTGCGTTCATTCGATGATGCGCAACGATTAAAGGAATGGATGCGGATAAACACTCCTCGCCGGGTGTTGATAATCGGGGCAAGTTTTCAGGGTATTGCCCTGGCGGAATCCTTTCACTCCCGCGGAATGAAAGTGATTCTGGCCGATGAATCGACCGCCGTCCCTTATAAAATGGGAAAAGATTTATCGGAGAAAATCACTCGAATACTGCAACAAAAGGGCATTGAAATAGCGCATGGTTTTCGTCCCGCCTCTTTTGAACGCCCGGTTAATACTCGAAACATCAACGTCGAAGCGGAAGATGGACGAACGGTGACGTGCGATTTGGTTTTTCTCGCCCTGGGCTGCTCACCCAATACCGAATTAGCCGAAAATGCGGGATTGGAAATCGGAAGCGCCGGGGGAATTCGCGTCGACGAAAAAATGAAAACCTCAATTCACCGTGTCTATGCGGCAGGAGATTGCGTAGAAATTAAAAATACAGTCACGGGAAAATCCTTCCTTCACTCCCATGCAGCGCCGGCGGTAAAACAGGGAAGAACAGCGGGTAAAAATATAGCAGGAGAATGGGCCGTCTTCAAAGGTTCCCCCGGTACATTCATGGGTAAAATATTTGATTATGAATATGCCGGAACGGGATTAACTCTCCAGAAAGCCCGGGAAGCAGGTTTTAAATCGGATCAGATTACGATAAGTTCAAAACTCCGCAGCTATCCAGGAAATGAAGGCGAAATACACGTCAACCTGGTCTTCGATAAAACAGATCATCGTTTACTAGGCGTCAGAATACTGGGCGAACCCGGAACCGCCTCCAGAATCCACGGGCCAGTCGCAGCGCTGCATGCCCGCCTGAAACTCGAAGACATGGTTCAGATAGATTTCGGCTATAATCCAAAACTCTCTCTGCCCGCAGACCCCTTCAACGTAGCCGCTACAGCCGCCCTTCAATCGGATTGAAACGCGGTCAAGGCAGGAATGCGTTTTTTTCATTTGCATTTAGTCCATCCGCTAAATTGCACGAAACGGCGCTAATTTACACGAACAAGAAGAGCGTCAGAAAATTCTCACGCGCCGGCCGACTCCTGATTATCTTTTGAATTCCAGAAATCATTCTAAAATTACCAATCTCCTCAAACGTAATTCTCTTCTCTATTCGCGTGTTCCCGCGTTATTTCTCAGACAGTCGCCGATTACCACTTTTTGTGTGCTTTATTTTTAATGTATTCTCTGTCGGAAGTTCTATTTATTGCTTCATGATGAAAGCCAGTTCATAATAAGGCGGCAAATTGCTCACACGCTAGGCGCCGAATCAACCTCTGAAGGCCTCCCGGAATCACATGCCGCATATTTCCAGCTATGTTTTTTGCCAAAATTCCCAAAATTGCTTGATTTTGGTCGAGTAATCAATATAATTACTCGCGTGAAGGGCGCACGTTGCGTGAACCTTACGAAAGCGGATACGGCGAACGACATATCAGACAGGTGAAGCCGTTGGTTAAAAAAGGTTAGAGAAGTGAAAAGAGAAACGAAACAGTTATAATGAAGGCGTCAGTTATAAAAATGAATTCAAAGGGACTTGTCATTGAGACGGCAACAATGATAGAGGATCGACGGGAGTACAGGCTGCATCTGAAATTGGGCAACCTGAGCAGCGTATTTGAGGTATGCGCGAACCGTCGATACATATACGGCGAGAGGTCGAAGGCCGACGGAGAGATCAGATTGAGTTACCGTTGCAGTTTGCAATTTTCAGATTTGAATTCTGAGAAGCGCAAACTTCTGAAGCGATTTATTTCATTCCTTGATCTTCAAGGAGTAACTTATTCTGAGATAAGAGCTTCAATCGAATATATCGAAGGAGATATTGCGGCGGGTTTTTGAAGTCGGCCCTTTTAATCGGCTGACACGGAGTCCGCCCTTCATGCTATTTTATTTTTTCGAGTTTTTTCGTATGGATTTTGCTTTCTTTCAGGCTTGAACCGTATGATCGGCCAGAAAAAACTTTTCCAATTCGAATTTGCCTGGTTCCATAAATTCGACATCGGTGACTTTGATTTCCAACAGGGTAAAATTTTCATCATCAGCGGTTTTCCAATGGACCTTGAAAAAGGGAATTTTAGAGGCCAGCAATTTACGAGTTTCTTCATCTTCGATTATCTCGGCATTGCCTGCTCCCCTGACGTATCCCTTTTTTTCCGAAACATCCAGTTCCATACAGAACTCAACCTTCTGATTATTCTTAATTTGTCGGATTTTGGCCGATGTAGAAAAAGTGGCCACCCAGAATCTTTCATTATAGTAAATCAGCATGACGGGTCTGACTTTGGGAAGATCATTTTCGCATGTAGCCAGAAAAACCATCTGCATCCTTCCGAAGAACCCCCAAACTTTCCTTTTCAGTATTCTGGTTTTTTCATCCATAGCAACATCCTTGAACCTAAAATTTTAATACATGTAGACAACTAGCGGCGGTAAATGCCGTCTTCATATGACCGAATTTTTCAAGAAAATTTTGAGATTTTAGAAGGAAAAATACTGTCGTTGAAAAACAAATGTCGGATAAACTCAAATGGACGCT
The DNA here is from genome assembly GCA_964619725.1 of uncultured bacterium. GTDB lineage: Bacteria > CSSED10-310 > CAZUFC01 > CAZUFC01 > CAZUFC01 > CAZUFC01. Next base: position 31,618 of record CAZUFC010000093.1, read on the forward strand.
CAATTTCGACAAGCTTTTTTCCACCCCCAATTTTCATACTATATTGATCCTTTTCTTAATGTCAACAGCAGCTCTCAGCAGCATTACGCGTCAGACTTCTCAGGCTGAGACTCTCGATTTACCGCTTAAATTGGATCGCACGGCTCAACGGCGGGAATCGAGAATAACGGTGGGTCGGAGACGAAATCTCGAACCTGGAGTAGGCGGAAAAGGAGAAAAAAGTGCATAAAAGTTTGAAAACATTTATTCATCAACTCTTTATGCTTTATTAATAACAGCTTTCATTTTCTTTCAGGAAGCCGCATCAAACGTTGGGGACAAAAAAATTCAAAATCATTTCGTTAAGAATTCAAAATGTTTCTGAATTCTCCTGTTGTTTCACTTTAAGGAAAATGATAAATTGATGGACAGAGGGCTGAAGCTTTGAAAAACGGGCCGGCGATTGAAATAAAATTCATCATGTTATTTCTGATAATCGATTTCATTATCGTGGGAATAGCGGTATGGTTTCCGGGAACTGCGGCCATACCTCATTACCGTTTTCTGGAAAAACAATGGATAACGACCGTATCTCTCATCAAACTCCTGATCGCATCCATCCTTTCGTTAGCCAGTTACGTCGTTCTTAAATTCAGTTCCAGCAAGCATGGAGGAGCTTTCTGGCTGATAGCCTCCCTGGGTTTACTCTTCCTGGGAATAGACGAATGGTATTATTTGCGGGAAAGAGCCGCAGGATATCTGCAAAGACCCGATCTGATGGAACCTCTCATGGCCCTTATTTATTTTATTATCGCGGTTCTTGTCATTATGACATTCTTTAAAAATCTCAAAGATTTCAAGGACGCTTTCATATTTATGGTAGGAGGCATTCTGCTTTTTGGCCTCAAAATTATCACGGGATTGGCCCACGTTTATGTGGGGGCGGTCATGGCTTACATTATCGGAGGTTCATTGAAAATATTCGGGGAAACTCTGATCATCGTCGGATTTCTCAACGGTCTGCTTTTGAATGTGCATTTTTGCATAGGTGATAAAGAGGAGAGCGGCGATACCTAAACGCATTTTGGGACTGATCGAACAGGGGTAACCATTTTTGCGTATGTGTTCTTTTCTTATCACAGTCCGTAATTGCGAAGTCTTTGCAATGTTTTCCAAAAATCGGGGCCTTTTAACCATCGTCTGCATTTTATATCGGAAATTTAATTCGATAATTTATTTTCAGGCATGCCTGGGTATTGCGAATTAATACAACCTGTTTTCCGGCAACACGTAAAAGTCGCTGTAACGGATGCCCATTTTATGAATAATGACGTTTTCAAATCGTTTATGAACGAGCACGTTTACGGGACCTGTAAAAAGCAGGGTCATAGGTTGATGTCTTTGAAGTATCCGGTTGAACTCGTGGTACAAGGGGACGCGTTCATCGCGGTCGAAAATCTTGCGAGCCTTTTCCATTAGTTCATCCGCTCTTTCGTTTCTGAATCCCGGAGCGTTTCCGGCCCTGGGCTTATCCTGTGAAGAATGCCAGGAATAATAAGGATCCGGCCAGGGACTACTCCCCCCGCGGTATAACGAAATGCTTTCGAAGCGCCTGTTGTAATAATCCTCAATAAATACCGACCACTCGAGAGGATTCAGCGTCATAGCGATTCCGTGTTTTTTCATTTCTTCCTGGATGAAGGTTCCCCAGCGAATATATTCGACTCGGCCGCTCGGTACCTTCAATTCGAACTTGAAAGCTTCGCCTTTCTTATCCAGAATTCCGTCGCCGTCGTTGTCGGTCCAGCCGGCCTCTCGGAGAAGCTTGTCGGCAGTGTCAGGAGCGAACGGCAAAGGTTCCAGATCGTGGCTGTATTCGGGGTAGGCGGTTTTAAAGACGCATGATATCACCTGGCCCGAATTCCTGTGAAATTTTTCCAGCATGGTTTTGCGGTCAATCAGATGAGTCATGGCCCTGCGCACGCGAACGTCGTTGAAAGGGGAAATACGGCAATTCCAGCATATATAACTGTAACCGATTCCAGTGTGATCATACTGATAATAGTTGAATTTGTCGGTTATTGAGGGGTCTTTAGACAACTGGTCCTCCCATACGTCAATATCAACCACGTTAATGTCCAGCTTCTCCTTGCGCATCTCCTCCAGTTCGGTCACTTCATCCCGTATAAAACGCCAATGAATTTCATCCAGATTAAAAGCAAATTCCGTGCCTTCTCCCCAGTAATCAGGATTCCGGACCAGGATCAATCTTTCAGCAGTCTGCCACCCGTCTTCAGGAAACATGAACGGACCTGTCCCTATCGGAGGATATCTGAGCTTATTAAAAATTTTACCGAATCCTTCTTCTCCGGGAATGACGGAATAATCTTCTATTCCCTTATCAGCAGCATATTTTCGTATCCTTTCCTCATAGTAATGGCGCGGAAGGACATAGAAATCATATCCGCAACGCAGGAGACCTCCGAAATATTTGTTGCGATAATGAAATACAACCGTATGATCATCAATCTTCTCCACTCGATCCACATCCATCAGGTCCGCCTTGAGATGAGCGGAATCGACGCGAGGGTCCATTATAGTCTCAAAGGTAAAAACAACGTCATCGGCAGTAAAGGGCTCCCCGTCAGACCAGCGAATATTTTTCTTCAAAGTAAAAGTATAACTCAATTTATCTTCCGCGATGGAATAACTTGCCGCCAGTTTGGGTTTCAATTCGAAAGTATCCGGGTCCAGCGTTATCAAATTTTCAATAATATGCCGGCTAACACTGTTCACCACCGACTCATTAGATATCAAAGGATTCAAAGTGCTCGGTTCCTCCGACTGCATAACCAGCGTCCCACCCTGGGGAAAAATGTTTCGGTTGCCCGTTTCATCATAGTTTCTCTCATAAACGAAACCCCCGGGAATCCGATCCATGCGGCTCACTCGCTTCTCTAATTTCTCCAGCTTGTCGTAAAACTCAACCTGACGCTCATAAAAACGCTCGTTCTGCACAAGAATCAAACCGGCAGTCAAAACCAGAACGATCAAAAGGACTAAAGTCAGATATTTCATAAGCAAACTTCCCAATCAGTTAAATTCCATATGCCGGAACAGGCCCAAAATCCGCTAAACCGGCAAAATCATCAACGCTAAAGTGTACTAAAGGTCGCTATGCTGTCAAGAAACCGGCAATAGAATTAATAATCCGCGAAACTTCACGAATTTACGCGAAAAAGAGGGGAAATCGGAAAGCCAATCGCCGCCGTCAAACCTTTAGCTTTCAAAATCCATAGCTGAACCGAGAAAAAAAAATAAAATAAATCGTTCAATGTGGTGAAAGGGCGTGTCCTTCCGGTAAGCATGCACAGGGCAAATTTTTTTCCACGGCAAGGCATG
>CAZUFC010000094.1:0-9985 GCA_964619725.1 uncultured bacterium
CAAAAACCCAAGTGGCTGTCCAGCATTAAATTTTGAATCGAGATTCGAGTTTGTGAACAGACACTATCTTATCACTTTTAAAGGTATTTGATAAAGTTTTATAATTTCACATCTCCTGACATTAGCTAATGAAAAATTGTGAAATGTTTGACGGAAAAACTACAATCGATCAAAAAAATCGGCATTGATCAAAAAAGCCTCTTTTGAGGTTACAATCCTACAGAATATCCATTCGTTTTGTTGCGATTGCGACCCCGATTCCGATACCGATACCGACCTCGACCCCGACACCGACCCCGATTACTGAAACAAACTGTCGAAAGTTTTTTAAGAAGTGTAACCCCGGTTTGATCAGTCCCAAATTAAGAAGAGAGCCGGCGTTTATTCGGCAGACATACGATCGTTGAAATCTATATCATCCGCTCTGGGCGAAAAATGGCTGGGAGGACTTCTGATTTAGGGCGGCAGGGAACTTTTCTGCATGGATGACTAGGATTCTATATGGGCTGTTCCGTTGCATCATTTGCTCTTTCCGGTTTATTCGGATAGCAGTCCCTCTTGAAAATGAGGCGGAATGGGTCATATTGGCTCATTTCCGAACGGTAATAGCCGTCATTGAACTGAGAAGCAGAATGATAATAATGACGCCGGCAGAAGTAGTAACAGGGACAGCCGGGATGGTGGGAGCGGGCGATGCTGTGGACGTGGGCGTTCTGGTCGGCGTTGGTGAAGCGGTCGGCAGGGGCGTCGGGGTTTCTAATGCGGGAGGAGCATAGTGGAACCCTATATCCAGAAGACCGGCGTCCTGTTGTTCGTCCGTTCGCGTGGTCAAATCGCTGAAACTGATTGAACCGGTCGACACAGGAAGAGAAATATTTTCAGCGGAATCGCTTCCTGCATCAATGCAGGGGCTGTCGTTCATCTGCCCGGCGCTGACCTGGCTGAGATAATAATCGCCTTGAGGTCCTAAAGCGAAAAGGGGATCGGCGTCGATCATGCCTTCTCCCCAGTCAAGCGTCGCATTGCCTACCACGCATACGCCGGAAATTCCGCCCTCTACGTTGCTGTAACTGACGGACAGGTAAGGCGACCAGAAGGCGACGGCTTCTATGGTTATTTCCGCGCCGCTATTGGCGGAATCGTTCCATAAAATGCAATTTTGGATCGTTGTTTCTGTATTGAAGGTGGAATATACGGCGCCGCCGCTATTCGCAGAATTCATTGAAAAAGAGCTGCCGTTTATCGTCGTTGATGCATTTTCGCTGCAGTAGAAACCGCCGCCGGAATATGCCGCATAATTGGATAAAAGAAGACAATTCGTAATAAGAGGCGTTGTTAAGTAATCAGCGTTTATTCCGCCGCCGTATTCTGCGGCTGTATTTTCTTTAATTGTACAGTTCGATATTATGGCCGACGAATAACCTGAACATGATATTCCTCCGCCGATTCTGTCCGAATGGTTGCCTGAAACTTCGCAGAATTCTATAAATGGCTGGTCGTCATAGCAGGCTATGCCTCCGCCGCAATCAGCGGAAGAATTTGCCGATACCAGGCAATTTTTGATGAAAGGAGAGGAGAAATGGCATGATATGCCACCGCCTGGTCCTTCCGAGGCGTTATTTACAATCCGGCAATTATGGATGACGGGATTGGAGTCATACTTGCACAGGATTCCTCCTCCCCGGTCGTCGGGGTAATTCCCGGAAACAGAACCATTTCTGACAGTAAAACCGTCTACGACCGAATTTTGATTTTCACGGTTTTCGAAGGAGAAACCTCTGCCGGAAAATTCGCAATCAATGATGCACGCATCGGGTCCACCGGACGATTTTACCGTGATCATTTTTCCATGGAAATCCAGGTTTTTATTGCCTTCGCCGGAATAGACCCCGTTTTCCACTATAACCACGTATCCGTCTGATGCGGCATCAATAGCATCCTGGATTCTTTCATGATCGGAAGGAACATAAAGTATGATCGTGGGAGTAGGACTGGGCGTTTCCGTGGGAGTGAGATTGGGAGAGGTTTCGACAGGCGTAGGCGATGACGGCTGAACAGAAGGAGTTGATGTAGGACTCGGCAGGGGGCTTGCCGTTCCGAACGGGGTAGCGAACGGCGTAGGCGAATTATAAAGAGAGGAATCGTAATGCCGGCCCATATCCACAGTGCCGTTATCCGTGATTTCATCTGTCCTGGTCGTCAGTTCGTTCATGCAAATCGCTGCATCGGGAGAATTGAAACAGACATTTATCGCCGGAGAGCTTCCGGCATCGATACAGGGGCTGTTCCACGGTTGACCGGCTTCAATATGGCTGAGCAGCTTATCGCCGACCGAAGCTGAAACGAATATCGGATCGATGTCTATATTGCCGATGCCCGGATAACTTCCCTGAACGTCTGAGTAAGCAATGTCGGGACTAACGAAACCATCGATCGACGTTGGGAAGTTCTCCCAAAGGATGCTGTTGGAGATGCTCAGCGTTACGCCTTCATTACACCAGATGCCGCCGCTGTGCACAGAGGCGACGTTATCGCTCACTGTACAGCAAAGCATAACCTGCTCACCTGCGTTCGAATCGAAAGTGACGGCGGCTCCCCGGGATTCGCATGTATTGGCGGTAAATGAACAGTTCGCAATTGTAGAATAAGTTTTGTAGCCTATAAATAGCCCGCCTGCTTTCAGTACTGCCTCATTTCGGTCGAAGGTGCAGTTCGTTATGCGGCAGTCGCTTTCCTGAAATACGGAACTTACTGAAATACCGCCGCCGTTGCCGGACGCAATATTTCCCGATATTACGCATCTGTCGAATATTTTGGTTGAGGAGCCCCAGAAAGAAGAATCCCATAAGACGCCGCCTCCGGACCCCCCGGAATTTTCGTAAAACAGGCAATTGATCAACGGCGGATGCGAGCCGGTGATCGCCATTCCCCCTCCTCCGGAGTTTGCCGAATTGTTTTCGATCAAGCATCCGGTAAACCACCCGCTGGAATAGGCAGCGTATGAATATATGCCGCTGCCTGAATTTCCTGATGTATTTTCTGAAATAGTCGAATTCGCAATAAATGGAATCGACGAATTGTAATAAATTCCTCCTCCGTTTGCCGCCGCATTGTTCCCGTTTACAGAACATTCTTCGATATTGATTTCCGGCGTTGAAGAGCTGCTGCCTTCGCAGAATAACCCCCCGCCGTTCCCCTGCGCACTGTTGTCATTGATGGAGCAGGCCGACAGCGACAGCGTCGGGTTAACCTCTTCATATTCAACACCGATTAATGCTATTCCGCCTCCGTCGCCGCCTGCTTCATTCATTGAAATCGTGCATTCGTTCAAAGAAAAGTTCGTCTCGTAGGAACCAAAAATCGCACCTCCTTTCGATTCAGATTCATTCAGAAAAATATCCGTTCCTTCCAGAAAAACAAACGACGAATCAGCGCTGAAAATGCCTCCTCCTCCATTCACTGCATTGTTCCCGTTTATTAAACAGTTTGATATCATCATCACGCATTCTCCGCCGCAGTAGACCGCTCCGCCGCGGCTCGAAGCATTATTGATAAAATTACAGTCCAAAACGACCGGAGATGCGGCATCAAAGAGGGGAGCGCATTCCAGTCCGCCGCCGTCATTCGACGTATTGCATGAAAACACGCAATTAATGATCGTCGGAGAGCCGGACAAGCAACTCATGCCGCCTCCATACAATGATGCGCTGTTTTCCGTAATTATGCAGTTTTGTATTGTCGGAGAAGAGGTAATGTAAATGCCTCCAGCTGCTTGAGTCGCTCCGTGCCTGATGGTAAAGCCGTCCAATATCGCCTCCGCAGTTTCGGCATTATGGAAAAAGAATCCTCTGCCGCTGTATTCACAATCTATAATGCAGGCATCAGGACCGTTTTCCGAAAGGAGGGTTATGCTTTTTCCCATGAATTCCAAATCTTTATTGCCGTTACCTGTATACGTGCCGGCAGCGACGAGAACCGTATCCCCGTTTTGGGAAGCGCCGATAGCTGCTTGAATGGTTGAGTGATCTTCTGGAACTCTTATTAGTATCCCGTAAACGGTTGCCGGATAAAAAAAGACGGACAAAACAAAACCGCAGATCGTCAACTTTTTATTCATGAATCATGATCCTCCGTTTCAAAAAAAGTAAAGACCATCCGCCGGAAGGATAATTTCAATCCGGTGATTTTTCTGTTGAGGTAATTTTTACGCCGTGTGGATCGGCCTTTTTTATAATAACCTCATATGTTCATGAACTAAAGCCGCTGGTTCCGTTTTTTCCTGACGGCTGAGAAAACGGCAAAGCTCAAAAGAATCAGTAAGACGGATATGCCTGCGGGATGAAAAGCCGGTATGGGTTGGGGCGTGGGCGTCATCGTCACGGTCGGGGTCCAGGTCGAGGTGGGCGATTGGGTTGGAGTCAACGAGGGCGTTTGCGTAGGAGATATGGATGGAGTCAGGGTCGGGGAAGAGGTGGGGCTTAAAGTGGGGGTGGGCGTTATCGTTACGGTCGGTGAGGGGGTCGGAGTAACGTATATGGCCGTAAAAATTTCCCAGTCGCCGTCATATTGCATCCAGGCCAGGCGGTTGCCGCTTACGAGCGGCGAGGTGATGGTGACGTCGCTGGATGTAATCTGGGTCGTTGTTCCGCCTTCGTACAGCATGAAGACGTTTTTATTCGTACTCGGGTCCCTCCAGGACCATACTACCCTGGACCCGTTGACCTTTACATAACTGTCTTCCTCATCGTTCACCGTCAATTGCGTCGTTGAGGAGCCGTTATACAAAAAAATCTCATAATCCGTGCCTCCGTCAGCGCCGCCTCTTCCGGTCCAGACCACGTTTGATCCGTGATTGTGGACTCCGTATTCATCGACCGCATTATTCGTCAGCCGGTAAGTCGATGAGCCGTTGTAGTAAGCAACCTCCCGGTCATCTCCGCCGTATTTGGCCAGCCATACGACCTTTCTGCCGCTGATGGAGAGACCATGAGTCGTAATGACGTCGCCTGAGCCGGATAAATTGTGAACGGAGCCGTCATAGAACTGAATGACGTTTCCGTACGAGGGATGACTCAACGTATACCAGGCTACGTAGGAACCGCTGATGACTGGCCATTCGTCGATCCATGTGTTGTTTGTTATCAGGGAACCGTTCAACCATATCTCCAGATCGGCGCCGGCATAAAAACTCATCCACGTTAAATTTGAACCGCTTACCTTAACTGATGTGTCAGCATCCGTGTTGTTCGTTATCTTTGTCGTAGAACCCAATATCCACCTGTAAATTTCCCAGTCGCCGTCCGATTTTACGTAACCTACCGTGTTGCCGTCAACGTGACAATCCGATATGGTCCCGGAGGCAACGGTATATGTCGACGTGCCATTGTAAAAATACAAGGTGTAATCCGCCTTATCAGCTCTTACCTTCCACAACAAATTCGATCCGTTTAAGCCTATCTGGAGGCCCGATTCGTTGACGCTGTTGTTCGTTACCTGAGTAATGGCCCAGTCAGCACGAACGCTGACGGCAGAAAATATCATACAAGATAATACAAAAAGGATAGACCATCGGCGCACTTCGACCTTAAAATTCATAAGAAACCTCACTTTCACGTTTAATGATGATGGGAAGCGCATACCTGAAAACTGATAACTTGCTCGCCGCATACTCGTCTCCTTTAAAGGCCTGACAATTCATACCCTTAGCCTTTTATACCCGTAGAAGGATTAACGGTGATCCTTCTGCACTAACTGTTATTAACCGAATTTTTTTTGAAAATGCAAATGTAAACAGAAAATTCTTCGAGCAGCATTCAATCATTTCCGGATATTATCTTTTACCGAACAGCAATGCGATGCCTTACCATGAAGAGCATGAAGAAAAAAGCGAAGTCATCTGTAGTAAATTAGCCGGCGCTTGTCTATAAACTCGATTTGCGATTCAAATTTTGGCAATGATCAAAAATGGGTATTGATCAAATATCCGTGTTTTGAGGTGACAATTTTAGAAGCCTGGAGTAATCGAAAAGCTTTGAAAACCAGATGGAGACAAAACATAATCCCTCGTAATTATTTATTACGACTGCGAGACCGCTACCAACCCCGATAATGAAACAAACGGCCCTTGATGAAAAACAGCGGTGAGTTCGTCAAACAGATAGTTTTGGTTCAGATTCAGTTTCTTGTGGGGATTTCAATCAGTCAAATATTTGATGAAAAAGTGTACCCCCGATTTGATCAGACCCCTTTTCCTTCTTTCAGGATTCTTCATCATTTGATTTATCAACAAGTATAATTTATACTGAAATGAAAGAAGCGGGAGCAGATATTCCTGTTTTCAGCACGTGAGCGCTTTTTTATTAACTTGTTGAGCGGACAAAATATTATACTGGACAGGCATTGCAATTTTTTGATCCAGAAAGGAGCGATTTTTTTGTTTATCAGGGAATTCAAAGATTTGTGCGGAGGCGTATGGCATACGCCGAACAAGCAAATCCGAAGAATGACGGAGGGAAATGGGAAAAGCGTCATTTCTGGACAAAAAGCAGTTATGGGGTGAGGATATTCAAATCATTTAAGCTTTCTAAAGAACAGGGGAGGTGTTTTTTGCGGAATTTTTTTTCATTTCCGATTGATTTTGAATTTTCAGACGATTTGAAAAAGATATCTAAAAAAGTGATAAGATTTTTTCTGTTTGCATTTGCTAATATTTGGAATTTCTAATTTAACAAAAGGGATACATCAATGAAAAAAATCAAAATTTCCGTGACGGCTTTTTTTATTTTAACGGCGATAGTTTTGGAACCGGCTTTTTCGGTCACATTGATAAATTATTTTCCGACTATGGACTGGTACAGTACCGATCCTGCGGGTATGAGTTACCGTGAGGACATCGGACGTCTTGTGATGAGTGATTCCGAGGTATGCGAGATGCCTGAATATTATAATGGCCGGAACATTTTTATATGTACTGCGGATGGGACGTTGGTCAGTTATTTTACGACGGTGCCGGATTCCCGAGAGCCGACAGGAGTGACATATGAACCGAATTCAGGACATTATTTCATGTCGGATGATGATGCGCAGGCGGTTCATGAATTCAGTTCAGACGGAACATATTTAGGTGCATTTTCAACGGCAGGGTGGCCGTCGCCGGACCCTGAGGGCATATCGCATGATCCGGAAACGGGAAATTTATATGTCGTGGACGGTCATGAGCAGGCTGTTTTTGAATGCACTCAGTCAGGAACCCTGGTTCGGACGTATCAGATGAGTTCATTGGGTATAAATGATCCGGAGGGAGTTTATTATGATGCCGTGACGACTCATTTTTTCGTAGTAACGACTCCCGACATGGCAATATTCGAGGTGGATAAATCGGAGACACTGATATCAGTTTACGATTTATCAGGATTGAATCCAGCGCCGTTGACGCCGCAGGGGATCACGTTAGCGCCCAGCAGCGATGCGGGGGATGATCCGTCGATCCGTCACGCTTACATAGCTGACGGTTATATAGACAACTCCAATGACGGATATATATTTGAGATAGACCTTTATGGTAATACGACATCGACGCCGACGGCACAGCCTACGGCAACAGGAACGCCTATGCCGACATGGATTCCTGACGCCGAGTGTTTCTGGGGAAACGGGGAGGACGGTGATGCAGTCATAACGACTGAAATAAATTTAAACGCAGATATTCTGGCTGCTGGACGGACGTGGCCGGATGCCGTGAATTATTCTGTAAGCGCTGTGGGAACGGACTATGTTCAGACGGACTCAACTCCCGAAGGTATAGCAACGGGCGACGAGGTCATGCTGATCAACTGCGGCGGCGATACAGGCGATTACCAGGCCGTAGGCAACTATGAATTTTTAAGCGTTGCCGGGATAACCGGCAATCAGATAGATTTTACAGATGCGGTGGTGAATATTTACGGCAGGAACGGCGGAAATACGGATCTGACCGGACAAAAAATTGTCGTGCAACGTGTTCCTCATTATCAGAATCTTGAAGTTCAGTCGGGCGGAGTATTAACGGCTTCGTTCTGGGACGGCGCCAAAGGCGGATTACTGGCGTTCAGGGTTGCCGACCTTTTGAATATTTACAGCGGCGGATTGATTGACGTTTCTGAACTGGGGTATCAGGGCGGAGCTGGAGTAAGCGGGGATCAGTCCGGTTATCAGGGTGAATCGTATGCCGGCATTGGCGTTCAAAGCCGGACGGCCAACGGCGGCGGCGGAGGCGGCGCCGGACTGGACGACAACAACGACGGGTCGCTCGGCGGCGGCGGAGGTTACGGAATCGCAGGCGGCGACGGGGGAGATCACCGTCCCTTGCCGGGATACGGCGGCGATCAATACGGAAATACTGAATTGACGAAATTGTTTTTTGGATCAGGCGGCGGATCGGGAAGTCCCGATGATGAAACCGATGAGGGAGGCTGGTCCGGCGCCGGGGGCGACGGCGGCGGTATTGCCGTCGTTATCGCAAGAAGTATCATCGCCGGCGGGATGATACTCAGCAAAGGTCAGGACGGCGAATCGATCAGTCATTCAACCGCGGAAAACGGCGGCGGCGGAGGCGGCTCAGGCGGCAGCGTTTATATCGTCTCTGAAACCGAGATTACGGGCGCCGTGATCGACATATCCGGCGGCGAAGGCGGTTGTTACGCAGGAACGACGCCCTGTTCGGGCGCAACCCAGGCAGGTAACGGCGGAGAGGGACGTTTCACCATATATCAGTGTACAATAACGGATGATTGCGATTTCGGAACCGGTCTGGACGGAGATATTACGGTTGATGCCGTTATAAACATCAATCAGGATGCGATTGCCTCAGGAAGGACGTATCCGGACGGTGCTGTTTACAGCGTAACGGCTATTGGCGTTGACAACGTCAGTGCAGCAAGCGTCCCCGACGGATTGGCAGCAGGCGACGAAGTATTGTTGATTAACCTGAGGGGCGGCGCTGCCGGATATTCAAATGCTGGTAATTATGAATTCCTGATGGTTGAAGAGATCGACGGACAGCTTGTTTCTTTCAGCTCAGCTATATCGGAAATTTATGGGGCGGGAACGGATAACGCCGACCTTACGGATCAGCAGATAGTCGTTCAGCGCGTTCCCCATTACAATAATGTCACGATAACAGGAACAGGGAAAATAACCGCCGACGACTGGGACGGGAATAAGGGCGGTATTGTGGTTTTCCGCGTTTTAAATGATTTTTTCATTCAATCCGGCGGATCGCTGGATGTCACCGGCATGGGTTATCGAGGCGGTCCGGGCGTTACCGGGGATCAGTCCGGTTATCAGGGTGAATCGTATACCGGCATTGGCGTTCAAAGCCGGACGGCCAACGGCGGCGGCGGAGGCGGCGCCGGACTGGACGACAACAACGACGGGTCGCTCGGCGGCGGCGGAGGTTACGGAATCGCAGGCGGCGACGGGGGAGATCACCGTCCCTTGCCGGGATACGGCGGCGATCAATACGGAAATACTGAATTGACGAAATTGTTTTTTGGATCAGGCGGCGGATCGGGAAGTCCCGATGATGAGTCCGATGAGGGAGGCTGGTCCGGCGACGGGGGCGACGGCGGCGGCATTGTCGTTGTCATCGCAGGCTCGATCCTCGCAGAAGGTATGATAATAAACGACGGGCTGGACGGCGAATCGATAACTCATTCAACCGCGGAAAACGGCGGCGGAGGAGGCGGCGCTGGCGGCAGTATTTACCTGGCCGCCGAATCAATTACCGGAAACGATTTTGCCGGCGCTGCCGGAGGCGAAGGCGGCTGCTATGCCGGCATTACACCCTGCAGCGGTCCTCAACAGGCCGGTTCCGGCGGCGAAGGACGCATTCTGATCAAAGTCCTGCTTTGCGTATTACCTACTTCAACGCCGACTGTCGCTCCGACGATTACCCCAACAATGACGCTCACGCCCACACAGTCGCCGACCAATACCCCAACGCAGA
>CAZUFC010000094.1:10085-34344 GCA_964619725.1 uncultured bacterium
CGCCAACCGATACCCCGACCGAAACGCCTACCTCTTCACCCACCATTACGCCCACGATATCGCCGACGACCACGCTCACGCCCACACAGTCGCCGACCAATACCCCAACGCAGACGCCAACCGATACCCCGACCGAAACGCCTACCTCTTCACCCACCATTACGCCCACAATATCGCCGACGACCACGCTCACGCCAACTCTTTCACCGACCTATACTCCAACACAAACGCCTACAAATACTTCAACCCATACTCCTACTCACACTCCCTCAATCAGCCCAACATTAATACCCTCTGAAACGCCCACTGAGACAGCCACCCAGAGCTCCACGGTTACGCCGTCCGTTACGCCTACTGAAACTCTTACCATTACTCCAACATCAACGCCTACAATAACGCTGACTCCAACTTGCTCGCTTACGCCGACAATTACCCAAACTCCTACAGCTCCACCTGTTCCCGCGTTTCATCCAACCGGTTTTTGGCTGCTGATACTGACAATAACATCGCTGTTTATCGGTATACATAATAACGCCAGGATAAAAGGAGTATAATTAGCGTTTGTCCATAAATTCGTTTTTTCGGCTAAACGTGACGCAGGACAAGCGCTATGAATTTCTGAGCCACAATCGAGAAAATCTAGTCAGGCTTGTGAATCCTGTGCCGGCCCTTGCCGCCAAGGGGATTGTAAAGCTTGTTCTGCTGTTGAGCGGATTCGTCGGCAAGAGAGTGAACTTGAAGTGATGCCAGGTTCTCCCGGTCATTTAATAAGCTGAGCCTCTGTAACGGCATGCCCGTATATGATCATATGATGAGCGAATTCAAATTTTTATCGTTAAAACAAGGCGGCAGGATAGCTTGTTGACTCAACCTGTCTTAACGGATACAACTGATGAGCTGTCATCGAGATGATCGGCATTTTGATGAGGAGCAGTTGAAAATAACTGTTTCAGTGATCCGGGGAAGCTTATCTGCCGGATCAAATCGTATCGTTAACGGTGGGGACTAATGGCAAAGAAATCCTCCAGCAATAACGGTTTGCTCGCAATATGTGTTTTTCTTCTGCCGTTCCTGGTCCTGACCGGTTTCGGTTCCTACGCGATGATCCGCAACTCATATACGGCGCTGACATCCGATTGGCGTTCGGTGCAGGCCGTCGTGACGTCAAGCCGCAGTTTTTCCCGATCGGGACGCAACTGGGTATGTTATGAATACGCAGCAAACGGTGAACAATTCACTGGTTACGATCTATCGCCCGGAAGAACAGGGGATGTCCTTACCGTTTATTATAATGCTTATCGACCGGATACCAGTTCTGTCGAACCGTATGAAACAACTGGACCGGCGCTGACTGTTCTGATCACAATAGGAATGATTGTCGCCTTTGTTGCAGTCGGCGGCGCTTTTGCCGTTTGCTTTTCAACGCTTTGGAGTGATTACAGATCGAAAAGCCCCGTTTCGCCTGGCGGGACCAAATTTTGGTTTGTCAGAATAGTCATTGCGGGAATTTGCTTTACGTTGGCCTGGTATGCAATTTCGCCCTTTCTGGAAACGCTCCAGAAAAATACGGAGTCCAGGGAATGGCCGTCCGTTAAAGCCATTGTTCTGGATGTGGACATTGAGGAGCGTATTCGCGTCCAGGGTGCGGGCAGAAGCAATACGATAATTCAATATTATTACGTGCCCTGCGTGCGATATTCATATGAAATTAAGGGACAGAAATTTGAAGGCAATAATATTGCCGCCGACGACCTGGAGCTGAGTTACGGATACGCACACACGATTATAAGCGGGTATCCGCCGGGCAGCGTCTCGAAAGCTTTCGTCAATCCAGAAAACGCGGGTGATGCTGTCCTGATTCCGTATCAGCAGACTTTAAGATACAGGACCCTATACGAAATTATCGGGATTATCCTGATGCTGCTGGGCGTAGGAAGTCTCCTGCTGCCTGGGGGTATTTTCCATTCGAAGAGCGAGTCGGAAACTGTTTGACTTATCAATTAGTTTTTGTCCCTAAAGGGTGAATTTTCTCCAATGATTCCTCAGGCTTCGGATTCGCTCAGTCAATATACAGGCAATAATCCGCTTACGCCAAGGCTTCAGCGAGAAAGGCGCTCATCCTTCGCATATTTGCCTTCCTATCCTTAAGAAAAATTCGCTCGTTCCTGGATATAGAACTCGCAATGTCAGGCCGTTCCGGGATTGGGCGCGTGAGCTTTATGGCGAATAACGGGACTCCCAATAAGTCCCGACATTTCAAAAAGCATTGTTCGGGATTCTTTGACGGTAGTCGCGGGGATAACCAGCTTTATTGATCTAATTCTTCCTTATGAAGAAAAGAATCAATGCTCACATATCTTGGCATTGACCGATAAAAAATTGTGAAATGTTTGACGAAAATCCAGCAATCGATCAAAAAAAATCAAGTAAACAAAGTCCACACGCAAGCGGAATACGTATAAGGATAAGATTTAATTCATTATTTCTTAATATGTTAGCTGATGAATCGTTGTCGCGGTCGTTGCCGGTGCAGCGGTTGTCGTTATCGGAGCGCCGTGCGAAATGACTTTTAAATTCAATTTCGCCTGAATGGGCGTCAAGTTTAGATTCGACAACGATCACGATCACGACGACGAATCTATTTTTAATGTTTTTTACTTTAAACACAATGAACTCTTCCTATTATCCTAATGCCAATGCCGCTTGCGGGGGGATATAGGGGGGTAAAAACTGCACAATTTTTATGCCGAGCCTCAGTGTAAAAAAAATCAATTGATTTCAATATGTTAGGTTGTCCTTGTCAGGAGTTCTGATGCTTGAGAGGGACCAAAAGGACATGAAAGAGCGACAAACATGCCGTCCCTTAAGTCCTTTATGTCCTTACCTGTCCTTCAAGTCATTTTGATCTTTCAGAGTGTATTTTATAACCTGATAAAGAAACTTCTCTGACGGCGACCTTGATTGCTCTATAAGGAAGTCCGCTTTAAGCGCTCTGGCGTTTCTTTCCGCAACCCGGTTTTGCGCGATGACCAGGAAAAGAGAGGAATAGTAACTGTTTAGAACGTCTTGTTTTACAGCATCTTGCGTCGGCGTATTTTTCCTCCTTTAAAGGTCAGGCAACCCAGGGCGAGAATCAGAGCAATGATGCCGATCCAGGAGAGCGCAGGAATTTCACGATAACAATGTTTTGATGCTTCGGCGGTATTACCGTAAGCGCCCATATTGATTCTGCCGCCGTTGGGCAGGGGTTCGTTATTGAATTCATCTCCGGGGTCGCCGGCGTCGATGCAGGGGGAGCAATAATCGTCGGGCTCCCAGGCGCCGCCGTGAAAGCTTCCGACCAGAGATTGGAGATGAAAATCAGAACCAGGCGGGTCTAGGAACAGGGGGTTTTCATTGATATTGCCGTCGCCTTCAAATCCGCCCTGTACATTACAGTATGTGATATTTATGCCGGAAACGCCTGAGGTACTTATTTCGTCGGGCGTATCATTCCATAAAATACAGTTTTTGAACAGGGGCGCTGAATTCAGGCAACTGACGGCGCCGGCGTTAATGCCTGCCGAGTTTTCAGTAAATGTACAATTGATGAAACTCGGATTGGAGTACCAACAGGAGACTCCGCCGCCGTTATCCTGGGTTGAATTGCCGATGAGCAGGCAGTTTTTGATGAGTGTTTCCGGTTCGCTGCCGGCGAAGTGTAATCCGCCGCCCTGATCCAGCGAGGAATTATATGAAACGGTGCAATTTTCCATCGTGCAAGCTGAACCTATATCGCAATATACGCCGCCGTTGTGTAAGCCGTAGTTGTCATTAATGGTGCAGGCTATAAGGTGGGGCGCTGCGTTATAGCTGTAAACGCCTCCGCAGTGTTCGGCCGTATTCTCAGAGACAGAGGAGTTCATTACTGTTGGATTTGAATAGTTTCGGCAGTATAAGGCGCCTCCCATGCCGTCTGCCGTGTTGTTTATTAACGTGCAGCCGTTGATTACGGGAGATGATGAATTCTCGCAGTATATGCCGCCGCCGTCCGAGTCTGAGATGCAGTTCGAGATGATGCATTCCACTATGGTGGGCGATGAATTCTGAATATAAACGCCCGCGCCGTAATCAGCTTCGCTGTTACGAACCGTAATGCCGTTTATAATTGTATCAGCGCCTTCTCCTCTGAATATAATGAAGCCCCTGCCGCCTGATTCGCAATCCATTATACAGTTCTCTGCTCCGCTTATCGATGTCACGGTTATTTTCTTACCCTTCAGATCGATGTTCCTGTTTTTGTCGCCTGTATATGTTCCATCGTCGATCAGCACAGTATCGCAATCCAGGGCTGCGTCTACAGCGCCCTGTATCGTGATGGCATCCTGCGGAACCTGGATGACTGCGCAGACATGCGTCGGCGTGCTGGAAGGCGTAACGACTTCTGTGGGAGTCCTGGTCGGCGTAGGAGAATAGGTTTGGCAGTTTTCAAAGGCTTGCTGGAAGTTGAAGTCACCGCAGCTTTCAAAAGAGTCAATCACGGCGAAATAGTTGCCCGGTTCCAGTGCGGCAAGAGTGATGGATTCGCTTTCTCCTGGACCGTTAACGTCGGCATAGATGAAGCAGTCCTCAGGATCAGGGCCGTCCATGATGAGCAGAACGGGATCATATTCAGAAGGCGTAACGTTATCGATGCTGATCGTAACGTCGCAGTATTCATGGTTGACGATGAGAATGCCCAGGTCTTCGCCGGCCAGTCCCGTTATGCCGCATCCGTAATCCTCGTAATCGTTAATGAGGCCGCAATTGGTTTGAGAGAAGGGGGTCGGGGTGTAAGTTGGAGTCGGACTGGGAGTGGATGTTTGACAATTGTCGAGAGAATAGGAGAGGTCCCAGTAACCGCAGTTTTCATACGAGTCGACCACTGCGTAGTAATTTCCCGTCGGTATGTCGTTGATGGTGATGCTTTCGCCGAGTCCCGGTCCGTTGTCGTCTGCGAAGGCGATGCAATACATGGGCGCAGGTCCGTCCAGCAGCAGGAGGACGGGATCGTAGTCTCCGGGAGAAACATTGTCGACAGAAAGCG
Organism: uncultured bacterium; assembly: GCA_964619725.1. Classification (GTDB taxonomy): domain Bacteria; phylum CSSED10-310; class CAZUFC01; order CAZUFC01; family CAZUFC01; genus CAZUFC01. Next base: position 15,151 of record CAZUFC010000094.1, read on the forward strand.
TTACGTCGCAGACCTGATCGACGACGAAGAATGTGATGAAATCCTCTCCGTTCAGGTCGAACATACCGCAGGCATAATCCTGCCAGTCGTCGTACCATCCGCAGTTGGTTTGAGGAATCGGCGTTTCGGTCGGGATAGTCGTCGGCGTCAAGCAATTATCCATGGTGATGGAAATATTCCAGAATCCGCAACCTTCGTAAGAATCGACTACGGCGTAGTATGTTCCGGGTTGCATTGCCGTCAAGGTTATCGTTTCGGCTGATGAGGGACCGCTATCGTCGGCAAAGTCTATGCAATATTGCGGTCCCGGACCGTCAAGCAGCAGCAGGATGGGATCGTAATTTCCAGGGGTAACGTTGTCGATAGCCAGGGTAACGTCGCATGTCTGATGAACGACGAAGAAGGTGATTAAATCTTCGCCTTCCAGCCCCTCAAGGCCGCAGGCATAATCCTGCCAGTCGTCGTACCATCCGCAGTTGGTTTGCGGAATCGGCGTGCCGGTGGGAATAGCTGTGTGCGTCGCTGTAGGCGAAGGCGTCGCGGTCGCAGAGGGCGTATCAGTCACGAAGATCGTAGGCGAATATGTAGGCGTATTTGTCGCCGTATCGGTAGGAATCGGCGAAGGCGTAAAGGTCGGAAGGCTTGTCGGCGTGTCAGTGGGCAGCGGGGAAGGCGTATCGGTCGGAGTATCTGTCGGCGGGGCCGTCGGAGACTCTGTAAATGTCGGAGTTAATGTAGGAGTATCTGTCGGCGTTTGAGTAGCCGGCGCTGCTGTGGGCGTGGCGGAAGGACTTGGAGGAATGTAATAATGATAGCCCATATCTGCTGTTCCGTCATCCGGGACGTGATTCGTTCTCGTGAAGGCTTCGTTCATAAAGAAAACTCCAGAGTAGGGCAGATACACGCAGATGTCCGCTGCGGATTGATCGCCTGCATCGACGCAGGGACTGTCCAGAAACTGTCCTGAATCCTTCTGGCTGAGGTAATAATCGCCGTATTCGCCCGAAACGAAAAGAGGATCGCTCGAAATGTTTCCGGCGCCGGAATAACCGCTTTGCACGTCTGAGAACGTTACTACGGGATAGGAAATTCCGGCCCTGGTTATCTGGTTCGGCGAGTTTCCCCAGGCTATGCAACTCGTTATTATCGGCGAACTGTTGCTGCACCTTATGGCGCCGCCGTTTGTGGATGCGTTCTGGTTGAATGTGCAGTGCATAATGTTCGTGTCTGAGCTGTTGCAGTAAATCCCGCCTCCGTTGCCCGATGAACTGTTGTTCCAGAAGATGCAATTGGCTATGGTCGGCGGATTCAGATAAGAATAAATTCCAGCGCCGCCGGGCATATTGCCTGTTGAATTTTCAAATATAATGCAGTTAGAGATGGTCATCCGGGACCCGTCGCTGTGAATGCCTCCGCCAGAGTAGCCTGCGCTGTTGCCGGAAACGGTGCAGTTCGCCGGCGCTGTCGAGCTGGAATAGGAACCTATGCCTCCGCCGTAACGGTTGTAATTATTCGTAATTGTAGAATCAACAATGGCCGGCGAAGAGAATATGCAATCAATTCCGCCTCCTCTCCCGCTGTTTCCCGAATTCTGCTCAATCGTGCACGCTATCACGGCAGCAGTCGACATATAACAGGCGATACCCGCGCCGTTACGGCCCGATCCTACGGAATTGTTGATGACAGTGCAATTTTTGATCGTCGGCGAACTGTTCCGGCACAATATGCCGCCACCGTCCTCACCGGGATTTCCGTTTTGAACAGTGAATCCGTCGACGATGGAATTACTCGTTTCTTCCGTGTGAAAGTGGAAACCCCGGCCGCTGACCTCACAATCGATGATGCAGTTTTCCGGTCCGTTTTCCGAAACCACGCTGATTTGTTTACCGGCAAAATCAAGGTCCTTGTTGCCGGCGCCCGTATAAACTCCGTCAGCGACCAGGACCATGTTGCCTTCCGCTGCAGCATCAATAGCCGCCTGAATGGTTGCATAGTCGCCGGGAACATGTATGACGGCATTCGGCGTCGGCTGCGCCTGTGTCGGCGATGGAGTAGGGGATGGCGTAGGACTGGGGAAAACCGGGTAATAATGACAACCCATGTCGACCTGTCCCTCGTCGGGCACGCTGTCTGTCCGCGTAGTCATTTCATCCATGCAATTCAGATAGTAACAGATATTCGTCGCCAGATCGCTGCCCACATCGATGCAGGGGCTGTCCAGGAATTGTCCTGAATCCGTCTGGCTGAGGTAATAACTGCCGTATTCTCCTGCTGTGAAAAGCGGATCGTCGCTGATGTTTCCCGTGCCTGAATGGCCGTTCTGGACATCGGAATATACGACTTCAGGATAGGATATGCCGGATGCTCGTATCTCATTGGTTGAATTGCCCCAGGTTATGCAGTCGGATATGAAGGGAGATGAATTGCTGCAATTGACCGCTCCGCCGTTGGTTGACGCGTTGGCTGTTATAGTGCAGTTCCTTATGTCAGCATCCGAACTGTCGCAATATATTCCGCCTCCGTTGCCGGAAGAGGTGTTCTTTGTGAATATGCAATTGACTATCTGCGGGGGATTCAAATAACAATAAAGCCCTGCGCCGCCCGGCATGTTGGAGGTTGAATTTTCAGAGATCACGCTGTTGGAGAGGGTCATGGATGAACCGTCGCTGAAGATGCCGCCGCCGGCATATCCGCCGCCGTTGTTCTTTATCAGGCAGTCTGTAACGATAGGAGAACTTGAATATGAACCCAGGCCTCCGCCGTACCGGTTGTAGTTGCCTGTTATCATGCAGTCGATTATGAGCAGGGAGGAGTAAATGCAGTCTATTCCGCCGCCTCGACCGCTTGTCCCGGAATTTCGCGTTACCGTGCAATTCACAATTGATGCTGAAGAGGTATCGCAGTAAATTCCAGCGCCGTTTGAACCTGAACCGACTGAATTGCCGATGAGGGTGCAATTCCTGATCACAGGCGAACTTGCTGTGCATAGAATCCCGCCTCCGTTATTGCTGCCCGGATGGCCCCTCATTATTGTGAATCCATCGACAATAGAATTCTCATCCTCATTCGAATGAAAATAAAAGCCGCGTCCCTCTTCCTGACAGTCAATAGCGCACCGGTTCGGTCCGTTTTCCGATTTCACGGTTATCTTCTTGCCGTAGAAATCAAGATTCTTGTTGCCCGTACCAAAATAGGTTCCGTCAGCCACCAGCACATGATTACCCTCGGCTGCAGCATCAATGGCCGCCTGGATCGTCCCATAGTCGGCGGGGACATGAATAACGTTATTGGGAGTAGGCGGAACAGCGGTCGGCGACGGCGTGTTTGTCGGAGCAGGCGTCGGTGAAAGCGGCGAATAATGGAAGCCCATGTCCGCCTGTCCCGCATCTTCCACGCTGTCGGTCCTGGTCGTCAGTTCATCCAGGCAGTTCAGGTAATAGCAGATATCTGACGCGAGATCGCTGCCCGCGTCCACGCACAGACTGTCGATGAATTGTCCTGATGCTGTTTGACTCAGGTAATATTCTCCATAGCTGCCCGTTACGAACAACGGATCGCTGTTGATATTGCCTGTCCCCGAATATCCGTTTTTGACGTCGGAATAGACCACCTCCGGATAAGATAATCCTCCGGCCCTGATTTCATTCGGCGAGTTGCCCCAGGCAATGCAATTGATAACGAAGGGCGATGAGTCGGCGCAATTGACGGCGCCTCCGCTGGTTGACACATTTCCCGTCATCGTACAGTTCATTATTTCCGCATCAGAGCTGTCGCAATATATGCCGCCTCCGTTACCTGTGGAGACGTTGGCGGTAAAAATGCAGTTTTTAATGACAGGCGGAACATGACGGCAGTAGAGACCTCCTCCTCCCGGCATGTTGCTTGTTGAATTCTCAATAATCATGCAGTTTGAAAGCGTCATTGATGAACCGTCGCAGTGAATGCCTCCTCCGGAATACTGTCCTGCGTTGTTTTTGATAAGACTGCCGGTTACCAGGGGAGAAGATGATAGCGTCGCCATCCCGCCTCCGTAACGGTTGGAATTGCCTGTAACCGTACAATTTATAATGATCGGAGAAGAATGAACGCAATAAATGCCTCCGCCGTGACCGCTCGATCCTGAATTACGGATTATCGAGCAATTGAGGATCGTCGGCGATGCAGAATGGCATGATATCCCGGCGCCGCCGGCGCTCGAACCGATTGAATTTCCGATGACAGTGCAATTTTTGATCAAAGGAGAACTTTCAGAGCACAATATTCCGCCGCCGTTGTTGTTCCCGGGATGTCCCCGCATGATCGTAAAACCGTCAACGACCGAATACTGATCTTCTCCTGAATGGAAATAGAAACCCCTGCCGCTTCTTCCAGCGTCTATGGCGCAATAAGCGGGTCCGTTTTCCGAGGCGACCGTTATGTTTTTACCGTAAAAATCAAGGTCTTTGTTTCCCGTGCCGTGATAGGTACCGTCTGCGACCAGGACCAGGGCGCCTGCAGCCGCCGCATCAATGGCATCCTGAATAGTTGCATATTCGTCGGGTACATGAAGAATACCGCTGGGCGTAGGCGGAATCTCAGTGGGTGAGGGTGTAGCCGTAGGCGTGGGAGAAGGGGCAAGCGGCGGATAATGATATCCCAGGTCAACCTGTCCTGAATCCGGTACGCTGTCTGTCCTGGTCGTCAATTCATCCAGGCAGTTAAAGTAATAACAGAGGTCTGCCGCTGCATCGCTTCCGATATCGACGCAAGGGCTGTCGATGAATTCGCCCGCGGCCGTCTGGCTGAGGTAATAAGCGCCGTAGTCGCCCGCCGCAAAAACAGGGTCCTCGTTGATGTTGCCCGTTCCTGAATAGCCCCCTTGTACATCAGAATATACGACGTCAGGATAGGCTATTCCGGAAGTCCGAATTTGATTGGGCGTATTTCCCCAGGCAATGCAGTTGGTGATAATTGGCGAAGAATTACTGCAGTAAACCGCGCCGCCTGTAGTCGCTCCATTGCTGATGATCGTGCAATTCATCATATCTGCGTCGGAACTTTCGCAGTATATGCCTCCGCCGGGCCCCGATGAAGCGTTGCTCGCAAAGATACAGTTGGTGATCTCCGGAGGATTGAGATAACAGTAAAGTCCCCCGCCTCCCGGTGAGTTGCTTGTCGTATTCTGCATTATGACGCTGTTGGATAACGTAATGGATGAACCGTCGCTGTATATCCCGCCGCCTCCATACTGGCCCGCGTTATGTTTTATCAGACAATCCGTAACCAGCGGCAGGCTGGAATAAAATCCCAGACCTCCTCCATAACGGATGGAATTGCCGGTTATGCTGCTGTTGATTATGACAGGAGACGAATACACGCAATCGATCCCGCCCCCGCGGCCGCTGCTTCCGGAATTCCTGGTTATTGAACACGAAATGATTACGGGCGAGGAAGAAACGCATGAGATGCCGGCGCCGTTTGAGCTTGAACCCACTGTGTTGTTGATAATCGTGCAATTCCTGATGGTCGGTGAACTCGAAGTGCACAAAATGCCGCCGCCGTTCTGACTGCCCGGATTACCTTTCATAATGGTGAAACCGTCCAACACGGAATTTTCATCTTCATTATGCTGAAAATAAAAACCCCGGCCGCTGTTTTCGCAGTCAATAGCGCAGTATTCCGGGCCGTTTTCCGAGACTACCGTTATTTTTTTGCCGTAATAAGTAAGGTTCTTGTTGCCTGAGCCGAAATAGGTTCCGTCAGCTACCAGCACATGATTCCCCTCTTCCGCGGCATCAATCGCCGCCTGAATGGTGTCGTAGTCGCCCGGAACGTGAAGTATTCCGCTCGGCGTCGGAGGGATGCCGGTCGGCGAGGGGGTAGCTGTGGGCGAAGGCGTCGGTGATAACGGCGGATAATGGTATCCCATATCGACCTGGCCTGCATCCGTTACGCTGTCCGTCCTGGTCGTCAACTCGTCCAGACAACTCGGATAATAACAAAGATTCGCCGCAGGATCGCTCCCCGCATCAACGCAGGGACTTTCATAAAATTGACCCGCAGCCGTCTGACTTAAATAAAAGTCTCCGTATCCGTCCACGCAGAACAATGGATCGCTGTTTATGTTCCCCGTGCCTGAATAACTGCCCTGGACATCCGAATAGAATACGTCCGGATATGACACGCCGGACGTCCTTATTTCATTGGGCGAGTCGCCCCAGGCAATGCAATTGGTTATCAGCGGCGAAGAATGATAGCAATATACCGCACCGCCGCTCGTTGATGCATTGAGCGAAAAAGTGCAGTTCGTTATTTTAGGGTCTGAATTGTCCGAATATATCCCGCCGCCCGGTCCTGATGAGGCGTTACGCGAAAATTCGCAATTGATGATGAAAGGCGGATTAAGGGTGCAGTAAAGTCCGCCGCCGCCTGGTGAATTGGATGTCGAGTTCTCTGTAACGGTGCAATTGGATAAGGTCATGGATGACCCGTTGCTGTGAATTCCCCCGCCCGAATACTGCCCCGCATTATTTTTAATGAGACACCCGGTTACGATCGGGGAACTGGAATAACAGGCTATTCCTCCCCCGTGGCGAGTTGAATTACCGCTGATCGTACACTTGATCACATGCGGCGATGAATACTGGCAATAAATGCCCGCACCGCTGCCGGAACTTCCTGAGTTACGCGTTATCGTACAAGAGACTATTGTTGCGGAAGAATTATGACAGGCAATCCCCGCGCCGTTTCTGCCCGAACCCACGGTGTTGCCGATTACCGTGCAATTCCTTACCGTCGGCGAACTGCCGGAACAGAAAATACCTCCGCCGTTCTCAGAACCGGGATTCCCTCTCATGATCGTAAAACCGTCCACCACGGAATAAGAATCTTCCCCGTTATGAAAATAAAAGCCGCGACCGCTGTTCCCGCAGTCTATGGTGCAATATGATGCTCCGTTTTCCGATGCTACGGTTATGTTTTTACCGTAAAAATCCAGGTCCTTGTTGCCGGAGCCGTAATATGTGCCGTCGCTGACCAGGACCAAGGCTCCGGCGCCGGCTGCATTGATGGCTGCCTGTATGGTGTCGTAATCGTCCGGAACGTGAATCACATCACTTGGCGTCGGCGGTATGCCGGTCGGCGAGGGCGTCGCCGTGGGAGTCGGTGAAGGCGACGGCAGGTTATAGTGGAAGCCCATATCGACCAGGCCGGCATCCGCACTCCCGTCGGTCCGCGTAGTCGCTTCATCCAGACAACTCGGATAATAACAGATATTCGACGCCTGGTCGCTGCCCGCATCAACGCAGGGACTGTCCTGAAGTTCTCCTGCTGCCGTCTGGCTGAGGTAATACTCCCCGTACAGACCTGCTGCGAACAATGGATCGCCGTTAATGTTTCCTTCGCCGGAATACCCGCTTTGAACATCCGAATAGATAACGCAGGGATATGACACGCCGGCAGTCCTTATTTCATTGGGCGAGTCGCCCCAGGCAATGCAGTTGGTTATTAAGGGCGATGAATGATAGCAATATACCGCTCCGCCTGTCGTGGAGGCATTAAGGGTAAAAGTGCAATTCATTATTTCAGGGTCTGAATTGTCCGAATATATGCCTCCGCCCGGACCCGATGAGGCGTTACGGGAAAATTCGCAATTGATGATGAAAGGCGGATTAAGGGTGCAGTAAAGTCCCGCTCCGCCCGGTGAATTGGCTGTCGAGTTTTCTGTAACGGTGCAATTGGATAAAGTCATTGATGAGCCGTCGCTGTGTATTCCGCCGCCTGAATACTGCCCTGCATTATTCTTAATTAAAGAGCCGGTGATGATGGGGGCGCTGGAATAACAGGCTATTCCGCCTCCGTGACGGATTGAATTGCCGCTTATCGTACACCTGATAATATTCGGCGATGAATATTGACAATAAATGCCTCCTCCGTGACCGGAACTTCCTGAATTCCGCATTATCGTGCATTCAACTATGGTTGCTGAAGATGTATAACAGGCAATTCCCGCTCCGTTTCTGCTCGAACCCACGGTATTGCCGATCACGGTGCAATTTCTGATCGTCGGAGAACTGCCGGAACAGAAAATACCCCCGCCGTTCTGTGAGTCGGGATTCCCTCTCATGATCGTAAAACCGTCCACCACGGAATAAGCATCCTCGCCATTATGAAAATAAAAGCCGCGTCCGCTGTTTCCACAGTCTATGGCGCAAAATTGCGGGCCGTTTTCCGAAGCCACGGTTATGTTTTTGCCGTAAAAATCCAAGTCCTTGTTGCCTGCCCCGTAATATGTACCGTCGCTGACCAGGACCAACGCTCCGACGCCGGCGGCATCGATGGCAGCCTGTATGGTGTCGTAATCATCCGGAACGTTGATCACATTACTGGGAGTAGGGGGTATGCCGGTCGGGGAGGGAGTAGCCGTGGGGGTCGGTGAAGGCGAAGGCAACGCATAATGGAATCCCATGTCGACCTGGCCTGAATCTGCCGTACCGTCGGTACGCGTGGTTAACTCGTCCAGACAACTCGTATAAAAACAGACATTTGCGGCAAGTTCGCTCCCCGCATCAACGCAGGGACTCTCCTGAAACTGTCCTGCAGCCAACTGGCTGAGATAATAATCTCCATACATGCCCTCTGCAAACAATGGATCGCTGCTGATATTGCCTGTACCTGAATATCCGCCCTCTATATCCGAATACAATACTACCGGATGCGAGATGCCGGATGTTCCCATCTCACTGGGAGAATTACCCCACAATATGCTGTTCAGGATAGCGGGTGAGGAATGCACGCAGTATACGGCGCCGTTTGTGGACGAATTAACCGTGAATGTGCAGTTTCTGACTTCAGGATCGGAACTGTTCAAATACATGCCGCCCCCGGCGCCTGCGGAGGCATTGCCGTAAAAAAGGCAATCAGAGAAAGCCGGAGCCGCCAGGAAGCAGTAAACGCCGCCTCCTCCCGGATTGTTGGAGGCTGAATTTTCTGCAATCGTGCAATATGATGCCGTCATCCCGGAACCGTCGCAGTAAATTCCGCCGCCGGAATACTGGGCTGCATTGTTTTTTATCACGCAGTTAATCAACGCCGGTGAGAAAGAATACACAGCCAGGCCGCCGCCGTAACGAATGGAATTGCTCGTGACGGTGCAGTCTATAATGATCGGAGATGAATGGCGGCAATAAATGCCTCCGCCCTGTCCGCTGTTGCCTGAATTACGCGTTACCGTGCAATTGACGATCATTGCGGATGACGAATAGCACGCTATGCCCGCTCCGTTGCGACTTGAACTTACAGAATTGCTGATTATGGTGCAATTCCTTATCAGAGGAGAACTGCCGTTGCATAAAATGCCGCCTCCATGCTGGCTGCCGGGAAGACCCCTCATGATGGTGAACCCGTCGAAAACCGAATCAGTATCTTCTCCATTGTGAAAATATACGCCGCGCCCGCTGCTCCCGCAGTCTATCGCACAATGGTCCGCTCCGTTTTCCGAGGCTACGGTTATTCCTTTTGCATAAAAATCCAGGTCCTTGTTACCTGTTCCGGCATAAGTCCCATCGGCAACAAGCACCAGACTGCCTTCAGGAGCAGCATTGATCGCAGCCTGGATCGTATCGTAATCGGAAGGAACATGGATCACCGACGTCGGCGTTTGCGTCGGAAACATCGTCGGCGTCGGCGTCGGACTCGCAGCAGGAGGAATATTATGGTGCGCTCCCAGGTCGACCGTTCCCGTGTCCGTTACATGATCAGTTCGTGTCGTCAATTCATCCAGGCACACCGTTCCCTCTACCGTCGTCAAACATATCGCGTCTGCTGCAGCGCTCCCCACATCTATGCACGGACTGTCCGTCGCCTCTCCGGCTGCAATCTGGCTTATATAATAATCCCCGTAATAGGAAAAAGAAAATAATGGATTCGAATCAATATTGCCCGTTCCAGCATAACCGCCCTGTACGTCTGAATAGGTTACAGAGGGAGATGATCCCGAATTCGTGAATATCTCATCCGTTGAATCGCCCCACAATATGCAGTTTGTTATGACGGGAGAAGAATCATTGCAATATATCCCGCCGCCGCCGCTGCTCCCCGCATTCCTCGAAATCGTGCAATTCGTGAGTTCAGGGCTTGAATTGTAACAATATAAACCGCCCCCGTATCTCGCTGAATTTTCCGTGATGAAACAGTTGAAAATCGTCGGTGACGTCACCTGGCAATATATCCCGCCCCCGTTAGACGATGTTGCGACATTCTTCGTTATAATGCAACAGGCGATCGTCGGCGTCGCTCCGCTGCAGCATATCCCGCCGCCGGGATTCCCGCTGCCCGTACTGTTGTTCCTTATGATGCAGTCAAGAATGGTCGGCGATGTTCCCGATGTGCAATATATGCCGCCGCCAGGCTGACTGCCCGGATTCCCTCTCTCAATCTTGAATCCCTTGAACACCGAATCAGTTCCCTCATTCGTGTGAAAATATACGCCTCGACCGCTTCGTTCACAGTCAATGACGCATAGTTCCGGACCGTTTTCAGACGCAACCGTTATCGCCTTTCCATAAAAATCCAGGTCCTTGTTTCCCGTTCCGTAATAGGTGCCGTCCGAAACCAGCACTGTATCCGAAACAGTCGCTGCATTGATGGCGCTCTGGATATTCGTGTAATCCGCAGGCACCCGCAGTATCTCCGCCTTCAAAGTCTCAAATTGACCGCAAAATAAAACAAACAAAACAGCAAACATCATCAATCGTTTCACGATATGTCCTCCTCCTGATTCATCATGTTCTCCCCTCAATGCCGACCAACAGAAAAATTCTTCCCACACCGAAAAAAACATTTGAAATCAGAAATTTCCATTGATCAAAAAAATAAACTCCAGGCAAAAAATGCCCTTTCTGCTGAAAAAACGATTCTGACCTTATAATATTGATAATATCCTGAATGTCAATAATGTTTAATTTTCGCTTACCCCAATCATGATCGAAGGAGCGGGATGAAGGCTTGGAAATGAAAAAAACGGGAACTGATCAAACCGGGGCAGCAGTTTTTGGGACTGATCAAACCGGGGTTAACTTCCTAAAAAACTTATGACAGTGTGTTTCAGTAATCGGTATCGGGGGTCGTAATCGGTATCAAAATCCGAATCGATTGCGGATTCGCAATAGCAACAAAATGATGGGATAATCAGTCTCATTGTAATCTCAAAAGAAGCTTTTCTGATCAATGCCGATTTATGATATCTCCCGGCCATTCGCCGACGTCGCACTGCCGGAATTGTATCCTCAAGGTACCGATATTCGATCAATCCTGCTTTTGACATTAAGTCAGAAATCTTGTACTGAATAAGAAGAGTCATTTACGAAAAATTTCGTGAATGCGAAAACCGAACAGGCTGATCCTTTCCGATTAAATAAATTTAAAATCAATCACAGAAAAAAACGAGGAGCATGAATAATGACCGAAAAATATTACCGATTTATATTAATAATATTTTTGACGATGTTGTCGACGATGCCGTGTCTGGCTCAGCACGGATTGAAATTAAACGGTACCGGCGGACATATTTCATTTGGAGGCCCATTGCTTCCGGAATTGGGTCTTTCGGAGTTTACGCTTGAATGCTGGGTTTATCGAACGGGTTCGGGAACGACATCCAGTTCAGGATCGGGAGGAGTTACGGCTGTACCATTGATATGCAAGGGGCGCGGCGAAGTAGACGGGACGAATGCGGATTGTTGTTATTTTTTTGGAATTGATTCATCGGGGGTTCTGGCGGCGGATTTCGAGGACATGGCGAGCGGGGCTAATCATCCTGTTTTAGGGACGACAGAATTGGAATACAATGTGTGGCATCACGCTGCGGTCACTTACGATGGAGCGACATGGAGAATATACCTGGACGGAGCTCTGGAGAATGAAGAAACTGAGAATGCCGTTCCCCGTTACGACAGCATTCAGTATTTCAGCATAGGAACGGCGACGAATTCAACGGGTCAGACGGAAGGAGCATTCGACGGGGTCATTGATGAGGTTCGGGTTTGGGATCATGAGCGATCTCTCTCAGAGATTCAGAATAGTATGGGAATGGAAATAGAATCCGAAACAGGCCTGGCAGGACGTTGGGGATTGAATGAAGGAACCGGAACGACTGCGGGCGACTCCTCCGGTAATGCAAACGACGGGACGGCGACGGGCGCTGTTTGGGTCAACGGTTATCCTTTTGCGCTTCCCGATAATTGCGCCGGAGGATTCGACGGCATTGACGATCATGTGGATTTCGGGGGAGCTTGTTTGCCGGAACTGGGACTGGCGGAATTTACGCTGGAATGCTGGTTTTATAAAACGGGAGCAGGCGCTACGGCGTTATCAGGATCGGGCGGAGTGACTGCCGTGCCTTTAATTTGTAAAGGACGGGGAGAGGCAGACGGAAACAACAAGGACCTCAACTATTTCTTCGGTATAGATCAAACAGGAGTATTGGCAGCGGACTTTGAAGACATGTCTGCAGGCAACAATCATCCTGTTTTGGGAACGACAGCTATCGCTAATGACGTGTGGCATCATGCTGCAGTAACTTATGACGGAGCGGTATGGCGGTTGTTTCTGGACGGCGAGCTGGAAAACGAAGAAGCGGAAAATGCGACTGTTCGATACGACAGCATTCAGCATTTCAGTATAGCAACGGCTATGAATTCAACAGGCGCAAGAGAAGGAGCGTTCGAGGGCGTAATCGACGAGGTGCGGGTATGGAATTCGGCTCGCAGCCAATCGAGCATACAGGCGACCATGAATCTTGAAATCGATTCCGGGTACGGACTTATGGGGCGCTGGGGATTCAACGACTGCACGGATGACATTGTGATCGACAGCACAAGTTCGGTTAATCACGGAACGATGAAGGGAGGATACTGGGTTGACGGTTATCTCTTTTCGGCTGCTGATGAATGCGGACTGGATTTCGACGGCGCTGACGATCATGTTTCATTCGGCGGACCGCTTTTGCCTGAACTGGGCTTATCCGAATTTACTCTGGAGTGCTGGATATATAAAGAAGGAGACGGCGTTACGGCGAATTCGGGTTCAGGAGGCGTTATAGCTGTTCCTTTGATATGCAAGGGTCTCGGAGAAGCCGACGGCGACAACAGAGATTGCTGCTATTTCTTTGGTATAGACGAAACAGGCGTTCTTGCCGCGGACTTTGAAGATATGAATAATGGAAGCAATCACCCGGTAAAGGGTGCGAGAGTCGTTGAAAACAACGCCTGGCATCACGTGGCGGCAACATATGACGGAACGACCTGGAGACTTTATTTGGATGGTGTTCTGGAAAATGAAGAGGTTGAAAATGCAACGCCCCGGTATGACAGCATACAGCATTTCAGCATCGCGACGGCAATGGACTCCGGGGGTAATCCGTCAGGCGCTTTTGAGGGCGTCATTGATGAGGTGAGAGTTTGGAATACCGCCCGAAGTCAGCTTGAAATTCAGGAAGCCATGCCTTACAGCATCTTATCAGCGACGGGATTGGCCGGGAGGTGGGGATTCGACGAATGTTCCGGCAGCGTTGTTTATGATACGTCAGGCAACGAAAATGATGGAAACGTCATTCAGGCGATATGGGGACCCGGATTCGAATATACGGCTCCCGACAGATGCTCCCTGGAATTCGACGGAGTAAATGATCATATAACATTCGGAGGTCCCCTGCTCCCGGAACTGGGTCTTGATGAATTTACGCTGGAGTGCTGGATATATAAAGTCGGAACAGGTTCAACCGCTTCTTCAGGCAGCGGAGGAATCACGGCGGTTCCTTTAATTTGCAAAGGCCGCGGTGAAGCTGACGGAAATAATCTCGATTGCAATTACTTTTTTGGAATAGATCAGTCGGGAACCCTGGGCGCCGATTTTGAAGATATGACCAACGGAAGCAATCATCCGGTTCTGGGCGTCACTGCCGTCAGCAACGATGCCTGGCATCACGTCGCCGTTACCTATGACGGTTCGACCTGGCGGCTGTACCTGAACGGCGCCCTGGAAAACGAACTTACCGTCAATGCGACTCCCCGTTATGACAGCATTCAGCATTTCAGCCTGGCGACCTCAATGGATTCGTCCGGCGTTCCGGGGGGAGCTTTCGAAGGATTGATGGATGAAGTTCGAATATGGAATTTTGCGCGCAGTCAGGACGCCATCCAGGAAACGATGTTCAATGAATTGGAATCAGGTTACGGGCTGGCGGCCCGATGGGGATTCAACGAATGTCTCGGCGACACGGTATATGACACCGCCGGCAATAACCATGGTTCAATTGTTGGGGCTATATGGAGGCCGGGATATTTTTTCAGCGCGATTGATGCATGCAGTCTGGATTTTGACGGCGCGGACGATCATGTTTCCTTCGGAGGTCCGTTACTGCCTGAATTGGGCTTATCAGAGTTTACCATAGAATGCTGGTTTTACAGGGAAGGGGACGGAACGACGGCAGTGACGGGTACCGGAGGAATAGTCGCTGAGCCGCTTGTGTGCAAGGGACGCGGCGAAACCGACGGCAGCGACGTCGACTGCAATTATTTTCTTGGAATAGACGAATCAGGCGTTTTAGGCGCTGATTTTGAGGATATGGCAAGCGGCGCCAATCATCCCGTCAGAGGGGCCACGGTTGTCGATAATATGAGCTGGCATCATGCAGCGGTGAGTTATAGCGGGAGCGTGTGGAAGTTATATTTGGACGGCCGGCTTGAAGCGGAAGAAACGGAAAATGCGACGCCCCGGTACGACAGCATTCAGTATTTCAGCATAGCGACGGCGATGAATTCGTCGGGGGTATCTGAAGGAGCGTTTAATGGGATGATAGACGAAGTGCGGGTGTGGGATCATGAGCGTAGTCAGTCTGAGATACAATCCGCCATGATCTATGATGTTTATTCCGCGCCGGGACTTGCAGGAAGATGGGGATTCAACGAATGTACGGGCAGCTCGGTATTCGATACTTCAGGGTATGACAACGACGGTACGGTTGTTGGGGCTGTATGGGGCGACGGATATGAATACACGCCGCCGGATTCATGCGCCCTGGAATTCGACGGAACGAACGATTTCATCGATTTCGGGGGTCCGCTGCTGCCGGAACTGGGTCTTGATGCTTTTACGCTGGAATGCTGGCTGTATAGGAAGGGACCGGGAACAAGCGCGGACTCCGGAGCAGGCGGCGTCAACGCCGTTCCCTTGATCTGCAAGGGACGCGGTGAGACGGACGGCAGCAATGTCGATTGCAATTACCTGTTTGGTATTGATGAGTCAGGCGTTCTTGCCGCGGACTTCGAGGATATGAATAACGGGAGCAACCATCCGATACTGGGAACGACGGCCGTGCAGAACGACGCGTGGGTTCATGCTGCAGTCACATACGACGGAAGCGTGTGGAAACTGTATCTGAACGGCGAATTGGACAATCAGGAAACAGAAAACGCCACGCCGAGATACGACAGCATTCAGCATTTCAGCATAGCGACCGCCATGAATTCCACCGGAGCCCGTGAAGGAGCCTTCGAAGGAATACTGGATGAAGTTCGCGTCTGGAATTATGCCCGGACCCTGGAAGAGATTCAATCGACGAAAGATCAGCCGGTCGAGTCTGCTGCAGGACTGGCAGCAAGATGGGGATTCGACGATTGCATAGGCATGTTTGCCGGAGACAGTTCGCCGAACGGCAATACCGGAACCGTCAACGGGGCCCTCTGGGTAACCGGATACGATTTTCCGCCGCCCAATGACCCGCCTGTGGCGACCCTCATTGCACCTTCGGACGGAGCCGTCGGTTTGCCCATACCCGTTGAATTGAGCGCTCACGTTTCCGATCCTGAAAATTCCAATCTGACTGTAAGGTTCTACGGAAGAGAAGTCCTCGATCCCCAGCAGAGAGACGACTTTACCCTGGTTGCGCTTCCGGATACTCAATTTTACTCGGAAAACGGTTCCGCACACTTTAGTCAGCAAACTCAATGGACCGTCGATAATGAAACAGCTCTGAACATCATATTCGTCTCTCACCTGGGCGATATCGTGCAAAATCGCGATTCCTATGAAAGCGAATGGATACTGGCCAATGATGCCATGAGTATCCTTGACGGAGAAATTCCCTACGGTCTGGCGATCGGTAATCATGACATGTACGCGGACGGCACGGCAGCTTACTATGACTACTACTTCCCCTATACCCGTTATGAATCTGAATCCTGGTACGGAGGTCACTACGCGGCTTCCAATTATAAAAGCAATTACCAGCTTCTGACGGTATCGGGCATAGACCTGCTCTTCCTGCACCTCGAAGTGGACGTGCCCGACGGAGTAATCTCCTGGGCTGACGGCGTTCTAGCGGCCTATCCGGATAGAATTTGCGTACTGAGTACTCATGTTTACCTCCAAAGCAACGGAAACCGGTATTCCAGCCCTTATTTCAGGACGGACGGAAACTCGGCTGGATATCTCTGGAACAATCTGATTCAATATCACGACAATGTAAAATTCGTGCTTTGCGGGCATGCTTGTGAAACCGCCCGGAGAACAGACGACAACGCCTACGGCAACCCGGTACATCAGATATTGAGCGATTACCAGTGCCGGCCCAACGGCGGAGACGGATGGTTGCGGATCATGACCTTTTCCCCGGATAATAATGAGGTTTATGTTCAGACCTATTCTCCGACCCTGGATAATTTTTTGACTACGTCGGAACATGAGTTTACGCTGAGTCTCGATATGACGGAGACGGAACCTTTTGTGCTTCTCGCCGAATACACAGACGTACCGTCAGACAGTGACGTTTCATACACGTGGAACGGTCTTTCGGAGGAAACGACCTATGAATGGTACGTTTCCGTCGAGGACGAGGGCAACCTGGCGTCAAGCGATATATGGAGCTTTACGACAGCCGCTTATACGCCGACGCCAACAGAAATTCCCACTTCATCGCCGACGGATACGCCCTCCATGACCCCTACCGATACGCCGACTGAAACGCCTACGCTATCGCCGACATATACCCCTTCAGATACCCCTACTGAAACTCCAACGCCCACCCGGACCTCTACGGCGACATTCTCACCCACATCATCACCCACTATAACGAATTCGCCGACGCAAACTCCAACAGATTCCCCCACTATCTCCCCCACACTGACTCCCACGCTCTCGCCCACAATGACTAACACTCCGACACATACCCTGAGCCCCACCTTTACCGAAACGCTGACTCCATCATTATCGCCGACTCAATCACCCACTCTCACAGCTACCCTATCGCCTTCTTCCACCTTTACTCATACTCCAGCCGAAACACCCACTCCAACATCATCACCCACTATTCCCCCGATCCCCGCTCTTTACCCCGGCAATATACTGGGGCTGATCGTTCTGTTTTCAGGCATCATCATGATTTATAAAAAAAGGAGGTAAAAGCAGCGCCGGTTCACACAAAGAGAATATGATCCTGTGTAAATTCGGCTTCCGCCGGACGTGAATTATACTGAGTTCAATCCCCGCCCGCGACTGCGCCGTTCGGACTGGCATGCAAAATGGAGGAACGATGAAGCAAAAAGTTGAAGGTAATATTCTAACACGGATTTCTCATACAAAATCGTAGTGAGAGCGTTCAGATTCCCGCAGATTCAAGCATGGCGGACTGAAGGACTGCGGAAACATAGCAGCGCTACGTTGAGCAAGGCCGCAGGGAGCAGCGCTTGAAGGTGCGGGGATATGGACGCTCGTAACAGGTTCTGTATGAGAAATGCGGGCTAAGTCCCCTGACTGTCGTTCTGGTTGGAGAGCTCGTCAATGATAAACCCAATTTCCTGGTAATCGGATATGTTGCGCTGTTCGATTTCGGCAGGTACGTTTTCTTCAGCCTCTTTAAAGGCCGCTATACCCGGATCGGAATTCACAAAACCAAAACATTCAGCGTCAATATCCCTTCGGAAGATATCATCGGCGAGGTGAACATATGTGGAAGTAAATCGGGAAAAGACTTCGACAAAGCGAATCTTTTCGATACCTTCTTTGGAGAACTCGATACCGCGCCCATGATCAGGAAATGTCCCCTGAACCTGGAGTGTGAAGTAGCCGATGTCCTTGACTACGGCCAGAATGAGGGCATAATCGGGAAGGTGGTGAAGTCCTACGCGGATAAGTGCTGCCTCGTGGAGGACAAGCTGGACATGCGCCTGGTACGTCCGATCATCTGGTCGACGGGAGGCGATTTCCATTACTATAGTCTCGGTGAGAGGATTACAGGGGCTGAATAGGAGAAACGCGTACCCGGTGAAACGCTGTCCGTAAAAGCGATAAACAAAAGAATATCCATTTCGTAACTGATTAAACCGGGGTTACGTTTCTTTAGAAAATTTCGACATTTTGTTTCAACAATCGGGGTCGGTATCGAAATCGGGGACTGATCATACAGGGGTTACACTTCTTTAAAAACTTTCGACAGTTTGGTTCAGTGATCGGGGTCGGTATCGGAATCGCAATCGAGAGCAAAATCAAAATAAAATGATGCAAGGTTTTGTCGAATTGTAACCTCAAAAGACCCATTTTTGATCAATGCCAAGTTACTTATTGATAAGGTAAAACGGTTCACCTTTGAATTTTCGAGGATTATTTTAAAATATTCAGGCATATGAGGAAATTATTGACTTCATTGCATCAGGAACTGAAACCACCGAAGTTGCAATCTTCCAGCCATCGGAAAAAAATTTAAAATCGTGTTACCGATTTTTTAATCCCCGCAAAGACCGATGGAATGACCATTATTTCCTGGATGATGTTGTAATAAGGGCTTCGACGTTCGGCAACGGAGGATCATTTGAGGGCTGAAATTAATATTGCATCCGCCAGGCTGCCTGGGCAACAATCGATCGCAACGGATGACTCTGGTCGTTGAGGAACCTTGAGATTTGCCTTATATGATAGCCCTGAATACTTTAGCGCATAATTCACGGCCTTGCTCTCAATTTTCATTTTTCTTATATCGGAACTGTAGTAATGTTGTGTTAGATTGACTTGAAATGAAAGAAATGTTTTATAAATAAAGGCTAGACCGCGATAAAGCGCCGAATGGGAGCCTTGACTTGATTCAGTATTATTACTCTGAACCCAGGTCTGTAATTAGTTTTTGTCCATAAACGGCGAATTTTTCCCAATACTGCGTCAGTCTTC
>CAZUFC010000095.1:0-33845 GCA_964619725.1 uncultured bacterium
CTGATCGCGGTTTCGGCCGCGATCTTTTTTTTCGCCCGTTGAAAACCGCTTCGGATCGCCTGAGAAATTATTGGAATTTTACAGCGTAGGCAAGCAATCAGTTATAATTGTAGGCTTTAATCGCACATATTTCGGTGAACTAACGCCGGTTTGCCCGTATTTTGAATATCTTACCGGTTACAAAAAATAGACGAGAAATTGAATATTTTTTTTGTTTACGTTAGAATACAAACGTAAGAAAGAAGGAGTGCATGAACAAGATATTTTCAGCGAGAATAGATGAGGAAGTGATACGTTATATAGGGTATCTGGCCAAAAAGATGAAAACGTCGAAGAAAGAAATAATTGAAACCGCGGTAAGGGAATATGCGGAAAAAATTAATCAGATGGGAGAGATTGATATTTTGGAAGAGAGTTTCGGCATCCGGCATCGAGAAGAGACGCCGGAAGAGACTGTAGAGGAAGCAAAGAAAACCTTTCGAGAAGCAATGAAAAGGCATGCATAATGAGAGCTTATATCGATTCCGACATACTGATATGGCGCATCAGGGGATATGGTGAAGCGATAAAATTTTTAAGGGGCTTAAGGAGCGATAAAGGATATGAATTATGGGCCGGTGCGATGCAGCGAGCAGAAATCGTTTTTTTATGAGGGCGGAAGAGGAGGAAGCTACGTTGCTTTTTTTGTCGATGTTTAACACGGCAGCGGCAGATCAGTCGATCATAATGCGGGGAGCTCGATAAAGTGACAGTGGAACAGGAGTCATGGAACGGATGTCAATGACGCTATTTCGGCAGCAACGGCATTGAAGACAGGAGGAGGAATATTCACCTTAAACGTAGGGCATTATCCCATGGATGACGTATTGGTAAAAAAGGCGTGGTAGAACGGACGGCATAGCAATCAATTGGTTATGTCAGGAGGATAGAAAAATGGATAGCGGCGCTGACGAAGAATGGGGTTTAAATTATCCGAACAAATGCGTGCACAAAACAGAGAGAGAGTTATCTCGAACATCCGGCCGAGCGACGTCGTTGAAAAACTTGAAGACTGGCTATAAGCCGCCGTCAATTTTTAATTTGAGTGATGCTTTTCCAGATTTTGTGGACTTTGACGCCGCGGCCTTTGTAGAAGCTGAGCAGTCCGTTGAGAATTTTCGCCGGGGTGATGTAGACGGTTCTGAAGCATTTATATAGCAGGCGCTGCAGTTGTGCCGGATTCAAATATTTGAGATGAAAGGTGGGGTGCAGGCAATCGAATTTGCTCCAGTTCGTTTCAAAGATGCGATGTTGTACCTGCTCGAATAGTCTTGTACCGGGGAAGGGGGTCAGAATGGAGAACTGGGATGCTCCTGTGTCGAGTTTTCCGGCAGTTTGAGCAGTTTTGAGGATGGAATTCCGTGTATCGTCAGGATGCCCGATGATGAAGCTGGCGGTCGTTTCTATGCCTTCGCGCTTAAGGAGCTGCACTGCATTTTTGAATTGCTTGACGTCGATGCCCTTGCTGTAGTCGTCCAGGATTGACTGTCGGGCGGATTCAAGGCCCATGAAGACGTATCTGGCGCCGGCGCGGGCCATTTTGGAAATCAGGTGAGCGTTTTGCAATATGGTGTCTGACCGGGCGAAGCACCACCAGAGAATATCCAGGTTGTGCTCAATAATAAGGTCGCATAATTTTTCAATTCTTTGAGCGTTCAGCAGAAAGGCATCGTCGACGAATGCGAAAGCGTTGAAATCATATTTATCCATGCATTCCTGCATTTCCTTCAATATATTATCCGGAGTTCGGCTTCTCCAGGCGGTTCCGGAAAATGAAGAAGAGCAACAGAATGCGCATGCAAAGGGGCAACCCCGGCTTGTAATGACGGGCGTGACAGGGCGAGATCGCAATTCCAGTTTTCTGTATTTTTTCATGGGGAGGAGATCGCGGGCGGGAAAGGGCAACGAGTTCAAGTCCGGGGGAGGAGACATGGGCGTACGAATGAGTTTTCCGTTTGCCCTATAGGAGAGTCCTGCGACTTCTTCAAGGTGAGAATCCGATTTGAGAGCGTTTAAAAGTTCGACCAGGCTTTGTTCTGCTTCTCCCCGAAGAATAAAATCGATGCAGCCCGCGTTGAGGGCGTCTTGATCGAGGAAGGTTACATGAGGTCCGCCGGCAATGACGGTTTTTCTTTTTTTTTTGGCTTTTTCCGCCAGTTTCATCAAAGCGGGATGCTTGCCGCTGTCTCCGCTGAGTCCGATGACGTCGAAATCGTTGAAATCAGGCATTGATTCAGGATCGACCATTTGATCCCATACGGTCGTAGGAATGCCTGCTTTTTGAGCTGCTGCGGCGAGATACGCGATTCCGAGCGGAGGTAAAACGAATCCCAGTTTGTGATAAATGCTTTCGGATTGCGGATTGACCAGGAGAAGTTTCATCAGTCGCGTATTTTTCTGCCGCGTTCCTTGACTTTAACGTCGTCCGGTATATCCAGCTCGAATATGCCGGAATCCAGTTCGACGTTCTTTTCAATATCTTTGAAAAACATGAGAGTCATGTCGCCGTCGGGTTGAAAATATTGGATTAATGTCGGCAACCACAGTTCTTCAGCCACCCACAACCGAATTTTTGACAGCCGTTTTTTGATGCGAAGCTTTTTGGGAATCAGAACAAGAAGCGACAGTTTTTTACCGAGTTCGGCCCGTTTTATTTCCAGTTCTGATAATTCATCCGGCAGAACGGCGCTGCGGGCCGGTTCCTCAGATGGAACGAAGGAACGGATGAACTGAATTTGATAAAATTCAGCCAACGTCGAAATGGACTGGCCGATTCCCATAACTTTACCGATGTATTCCCTGTGTTTCGAGATGTTGATCTTGTCCGCCTGCTTCAAATCAGGATAGTACATGATGAGGATGTCACCGTTAAGGACCATTTGCATCTGATCGGGCGGATTATATTCCCAGTTCATTTTGTCCGGCTTCTCGTAGTAAAAATTTCCGGTAGTTTTAACAGGTTCCAGCAGCATGGAATGCACTTTAAGCTGTTTGAATTCTGCTTTCAGTGTTTTCAAGCCTTCGTGGACTTCCTGAATATTTTTCAGCGTAGCTTCGAGTTCTTTATCCTGAATGGTTGATTTATTTTGGTCGTCTTTGTCAGCGTAGAGCGGTCG
The DNA here is from genome assembly GCA_964619725.1 of uncultured bacterium. Lineage (GTDB taxonomy): Bacteria > CSSED10-310 > CAZUFC01 > CAZUFC01 > CAZUFC01 > CAZUFC01. Next base: position 3,156 of record CAZUFC010000095.1, read on the forward strand.
GGAAGCGCCGGATAAGGAACAGCAAAGAAGCGTGAGGAACGTCAAGCAACGGTAGAGCCTTCTGAAATTCGTCATATTTCTCCTTAAAAAATTATTTCCTGCATTATCTGCCGTTTGAATTATGCGGGCGTTTCAAAGCAGAAACGGCGTCAAATAATATCTTTTTTTCTGAATATTTCAACAAAAATATTTTGCTGAGAGGAGAAAAAAAGGGAGATCAGGCGGATTCTGAGGATGGATGCGAGGTTAAATTGGGGGAACGTAATCGAATTTAAGGCTTTTTTTGCTAGCTTTTCTGATTCCGAAATTAAGGGGACCGAAGATTTGTAGGCTTTTTCTAGGCGGCATAAGGCGTTTCAGGATGGAAGAGAACGAATAGGCTTCCCTATAGCAGAGATTGAATCCGTCGTGTAATTGACGGGGAGACATCAGTTTCGGATCAATGACGACATGCGCCAGGTCGTAATGTTCCCAGTTACGGTCGATGATTCTGTTTTCTCTTTCCAGTCGATGGAACAAAGGAGTTCCCGGAAGGGGAGTCAGAACGGAAAAGTGGACGCCGTCGATTTTAGCTTTATAGATGAATTCCAGGGTATTGTCGAAAACGGAGCTGTCGTCTTCGTCGCATCCAAGTATAAACGCCCCCTCGATTCCGATGCCCTTATCGTGTATTTTTTTGACGCCGGTCAAATAATCGCTTGCTTTAAGATTCGCTTTTCCCATTTTTTGCAGGTTCTTCTGAGATAAAGACTCAAAACCGATGAAAAGTCCGATGCATCCGGATTCAGCGCAAAGATTGAGCAATTCGGGGTCCTGGGCCAGTGAGAGGGTGGCGTGACTGAGCCATTTCAATTTCATTTTTTTGAGAGTTTTGAAGAGCTCGACGGCGTAGAGGCGATTTCCGATAATGTTGTCGTCGACGAAAAACACGAATCCTCTGCCGCCGCAGCATCGTTCTATTTCCCTGACGACGGCCTCTATTGATTTAAAGCGATAAGTATTTCCGAAGAACTGTCTGACGGAGCAGAATTCGCAGGAATAAGGGCAACCTCGCGACAGTTGTATCAGGTTGGTAAAGAAGTAGGGTTTACGATCGAAGACGGACCAGTCAGGAGGCGGCGATTTCGATATATCTGCGAGTTTTTCGGCTTTATAGATTCTTTTTAAGTTGTTTGCCCGGATGTCATTCAGGAGGTCGGACCATACGAGTTCCGCTTCTCCGACGACCACCGCATCTGAGTGCTGGAGCGCTTCTTGAGGGCATACGGAAGGATGGAACCCGCCCATAACGACAGGAATGTTTTTTTCACGGAAAGCATCAGCGATGCTGTATGCGCGGGGAGCAAGAGCGGTCATTGCCGTCAAAGCAGCGGCATCGACGGAAGTGTCCCATTCGAGAGTTTCCACGTTTTCATCGATTATTTCTATTTCAACGTCGTCGGGCGACAGACCAGCCAGAGCGGCCATCGACAGATATGGAAACTGAAAGGACATGCTTTTCCAGAAACTGCCTTCAGGCCAACCGGGTGATATGATCAACAGCTTCATTTCGCCGCAGTTCTCCTTTCCTGTTCGGAGCTTTTAACGATAAAGCTTTTCGGTTTATTCCGCACATGCATTTTTCTGAATTCCCGTCTCCCCTGTTCAATTCAATCTTTTATTTTTACTGTGATACTCACTTTTTGCTCTTTGCTTTTTATCGCCGCCTTAATTTAAATATTTATTTTCCTGGCATTCTCCTGTCAATGCCTCCTCGGGGAACATAAACCGAATCATGGCCGAAGTCGGCTATACGGAGCCAGCCTTCTTCTCCCCGTCCCCAGGACTCAATCGCTTCTATTTTATCCTCCGGCAGCATATTTTTATGGATGATCAAAATGTCCGCGCCGGTTTCCCTGAGCGCCGCTGATGCTTTTTTTTCAGAAGGAAAATCTTTCAGCGCATCCGCTATTTTCAGGTGCGCTTTCGGATCATAACCGGAATGACCGTTTACCAGACGTTTTTTGTGAAATAACGAGTAATACTGATACTCCACAGCCACGGGATATAATCTCATGATCCTGTTGTCCCTATTTGCCGGGTTTTCCTGCTTGTTTTGCGGCGGTAAGGCCGACTTGAAAGGCAGTTCGAGCGCCACGACATCCGCTTCCAGTTTTTCAAGCCAGCGATAGACTTTCGGGATATTACGGTAAGTCGGCAGAGCTTTTGTGGGAAAGGAATAATATTGAACGTCCAAAATCGCGAATATCATCATACCGGCAAGAAAGGTGATTTTTATTAGGGGTTTTTGCATCTTTATCTTATCCCATAACCGATCTATGGCAAGGCTTGACAGGCAAATCCAGGCCAGAGCGGCGCCGATAGCCATTCTGTAAGGCGTACGCATTGAACCGAATCCCGGCACGTATTTGAACAATAATAAATAAGGCAAAGGAATCTCCGTATTTTTACCGAAAAAATGCAGCTCCGGACCCAGCGAAAGGACCGCGAAAACGATAAGAAAAACAAGGGACCATCTTCGTAAGATTCTGCTTTTGGCCGGAAGAGACAGAAATAAAGATAGAAGTCCGCCGATGACCGGCAGGAAACCAGGAAAAAGGTTAGAGGGTTTGACGGCAGCTCGGGGCACATTCGAAAAATGCGTATGCACGAATGATCGTATAGCCAGATTAAAATGGGACAGCGGGGATGAGAGGGGGTGACCTTGCTGGAGATTCAAGTAACTGGATACGTCTGCAGAGCCCAATTTGCAGTGGCTGAGGAGCCGGTGATAGCCCTTATATCTTTGAGTATTGATAAGATAGGGGAGGGAAGTAATGAAAATTATGAACAAAGAGCACAGTGAGACGAGCAGAAAGGGTTTCCAGTGTCCTTTTAATTTTCCTTGCGCTGCTGCAAAAAGGAACACAATGGTCAGAGCGATAGAAAGGTAAAAGAATAAATACCAGCAACTGGCTGCCTGCATGACCAGCGCTGCTCCCCAAATCGCATGATATTTTAACCTTTGTTTCGTTAAGGCCAGGAATGCGCCCAGGAGACCTATCGGCAGCCAGTAGCCGGTTACGAGTTGAATCCGTCCGATTTCATCCATGCGAAGGGGGGAAAAGGCGAACAGGAAGCCGCCTACCCAGGGGGCCAGTCGATTCAGTGTAAATTTTTTTATGAGGAGATAACCTGCGACGGCAGCGGCAGGGAAAGTCAAAAAAAGAAGAAAATTATGGATGAGCACCGGGCTGTTGTTAACCAGGTAAAGAGGAATACCCAGAGGAGAGAGGCCGTAAAGGTGTTCGGAAAAAGCCATGGAACCTTCGAAGGGGTAGAATGTCCGGGCATCGAAAAGGCTGCAGGGGCGGTATAGGATATTTTGAATGCCTCTGGTGATGATAAAAGTATTAAGCGTTGAATCCGGTATAACGGGAAGCAGGGACCAGGGCCGTTTGATAAGAGGTTTGAGGGCCCATAGGGCGAAAAGAGAGGAAAACAAGGCCAGGCCGGGCCAACCGTATAAGAGACGTCTGGATTTTTTCATACGTATTGGATTCTTCATTTTTTACGATGCAGATTCGGCTGGGGAATCTGCAGGTTGTTGATTAAGACCGTGGAGCGATTGCTGAATTTTACAAAGTCGGACAAGGAAATTTTTCGCGTCCTGGTCGGTCGGCAGTCAATATAACACAAAAATTTATTGAGATTAAACAACAATGACCAGACAGGGTGGAGACTCCGGCGCAAAAATTCGAAGAATGGTGTGTAAAGCCCTTGCGTTTCCAAAGCAGTTCTTATAATTTCAGAATGGCGAAATGACCTTCGTGAAGATTGGAGAACAGAAGATTGAAGATCGTATTAATCGTACCCCCGTGGACCTATAAGGATATAAGAGCTGAGGACACTCAGGGAATAGCCGGCGCCTGGCCGCCTGTCGGAACGCTTTATATAGCGTCTGTACTAAAGCAAAGCGGACACGAAGTGGTATTTTTCGAGGGCGCTTTTTACGACAGGCAGGAGATGGTTAAAAAAATAATCGAGGAGGAACCTGATGTTCTGGGAGCTTTTGTGATTGCGATGTTCTGGGACAGGACGAAAAAGCTGTTTCGGGAATTGAAGGAGCAATACCCAGACGTATTTATAGTGGCGGGCGGCCACGGGCCTACGGCGCTGAAGGAGCGATGTCTGGAAGAATGCGATGAGCTTGATGCTGTGGTGCTGGAAGAAGGGGAGTACACGATGCGCGAGCTGACGGAGAATCTGAGCCGAGGGCGATCGTTGCGGGGAGTTAAGGGAGCGATAGTGCGCGAGGGCGGCGAAATCATTTCCAATCCGAAGCGGCCGTTCATTAAGAATCTCGATGAATTGCCTTTTCCGGACATGGACCTGGCAGAGCTGAAGCGATACAGGCCCTCATACGGTCAGGTCATGAACGAGCCTGCTCTTCAGGTCATAAGCAGTCGAGGGTGCATTAACGCATGTCTTTACTGTTTCAGGATGATGGGCAAAAAACTGATTCGATTCCGCAGTCCTGAAAATGTAGCGGACGAAATAGAATATTACGTGGAGAAATACGGAGCGAAGGATATCAAGTTCTGGGACGAATGTTTTACTCTGGACAAAGAAAGAGTTTTAGGGATATGCGATGAAATACTGACGCGAGGCCTTAGGGTTAACTGGTGGATATCCGCCAGGGCTGATTATGTTGATAAGGAAATGCTGAGAATGATGAAGAGGGCGGGATGCTGGTGCATCAATTTCGGGGTTGAATCCGGCGTTCAAAAGAATCTGGATGTTCTAAGAAAGAATTTAACCGTGGAACAGATCAGAACGGCCGTTAAATCTGCTCACGCTGCCGGAATAAAGACATTCACAACTTACATACTGGGCATTCCGGGGGAAACGTTCGACGAGGGTTTAAAAACAATAGACCTGGCGATTGAATTAAACTCATTTATTACGGAATTTTTTCCCCTTTCTCCCTTTCCTGGGACGGACCTGTGGAATGATGCTGATAAATACGGGGAAATACTGAGAGATATGACGGATATCGGACTGCTGAAGCAGGAAATACCTTTTCGGCCTTTTACGATGACGAAAGAGGATGTGGCGGAATTACGGCGGCTGGCGTATCGCAAGTTTTATATTCGTCCCCGGTATTTTTTGACATATTTAAAGGGGATCAGGACATGGTTTGATGTAAAGGCCATGTTTCACGGAGCCCTGGCTTTGTTAAAAATTTCCAGGAACAAAGAATGCTGAGGGTCAAGAGAGGAAAACCAGGAGGAGAAATGATCGAGAAGCAGGAGCGGGGTCACCTATTGCGATTGAGCGTCGATTAACGGTTCGCTTCGTGAGTTGCCTTCGGTTTGAGTCGAAAGCGGGGAATAATTTTACGATTGACTTTTCAAACAGGGGCATGTTAAGAGAATTTTGTCCGTAAACTGACCTTTACGTGGGTATGGACCTGTCATAATCAGAAACGTTATTGCTTGAATTCTATAACATTTAAGGAGAAAAGCCTTGAGTCTTTTAAAGAATAGAGACAATCGGAGAAAGGGAATGCCGCTGTTCGGAAAAACAGATGAAAAGGAAGGGAGAAAGCTTGTCAAGCAACTGGAAAAGCAGGTTCGACAGGCAAGAAAGAAATCCGATTACAAAACGGAAGCGAAGGCTTGGGAAGATTTAGCCTATTTTTACATGGAAACGGGAGAACTGGAGCAGGCTCGGGATGCCTGGATAGAAGTTTTGAAGCTTTTTCAGGGAGCAGGGGAGAGAAAAAAAACGGGATCAGTATTCATGAATCTGGGCGCTGTGTCGCATAAGATGAACGAGCCGGAGGAATCTGAGAGGTTTTACAGGAAGGCGTTGGCGGTTCATGAAGATATAAGTGAACGGAAGGGAGCTGTTCAGGATTATTATAATCTGGCCATGCTGAGCGCGTCACAATCAGATTTCGCAACCGCCGTAACATATTTGGAGAAGGGGTGGGCGATTGCGGAGGCAGATGAAGAGGATGCGGCGATGAAGGCATTGTCGGCTTTGCTGGTTGAATACCTGGGAAATTATTATTTTCATTTTTGCGATTATGAGAAGGCAATAGATAAATTCAGGAAGCTGGTTTCGCTGGGAGAAGGCAACGACACCGCCGAATGGGCGGTTAAGGGGCTTTGTGGATTAAGCCGCAGTTATATGTTAATCGGCGAATATCATGACAGTTTTCACAGCCTGGAAGATGCCATGGAATGCGCAGAAAATTCGGAGAGTCCGGAATTGAAAGCCAGGGCATTAACTCAGATCAGTCATGTTTATCTGTCGTTGGGCGACACGGACAAGGCGCGTTCATTCGCTTTGAAAGCAAAAGAACTGATAGATGAGGAGCAATTTCCCGCCTTATCCATTCGCGTTTATACGGCGATGGCTCATGTAAATTCTGAACGGGGCATGTCGGAGAAGACGCGTGAATATCTGGACAGGGCTATGGCGCTTGCGGAGGCAACCGGAAACAATGTCGAACAGATGAATATCCTCTGGAATTATGCGAATGTCGACCTGAAAGAAGGAAGATTCAGGGAGGCTTATTCGCGTTCCGGCAAGGCATTGCGCATCGTCCTGGATATCGGCGATCGTCTGATGGAGGGTTATCTTTCGATAACGATGGGTAAAATTTATCAGAGGATGGGCGACAGGGAAAACGCCCTGAACTGCCGTGAAAAAGCTCTGCAGATAGCCGATGACATCGATGTGCCTGAACTGTTATGGGAAGCGCATTACAGCCTGGGAAGACTGTATCATTCCATGAAAAAATTTAATGATGCCTATTCCCATTACCGTAAAGCGGTAGAAACGCTGGATTATCTCGGTGAAAAGATAAGAGTCAAGTATCTTGCGGACATTTATTTTCAGAAGAAATCACGGATCAGAGTTTACCAGGACCTGATAACGCTGTTGATCGCCTTGAACAGGAAAGAAGAAGCTTCCATGTATTACAGGCGCGTAGGATCGTCTGAATTGAAAAACAGGTTAAAGCATTTGATTCATGACGAATAAGGCGGAAAATCGACAGGAGATTTTCGGCTGATTCTCCGCCGGGGGAATGCTGAATTTTGGGGAAGGAATCGAGTCAACCGAGTCCGGCAAAACCCATAAAAGCCAGCGCCAGTAAACCTGCGGTGATCAGCGCAATGGGCGCTCCTTCGAATATTTCCGGAACGCCCGTCAGATCGAGTCGTTCTCTGATGCCTGCGAACAGGACTATGGCGAGGGTGAAGCCTATGGCGGAGGCGAAACTGAAAAGCAGGGAGTTCGGAAAATTGTAGGATTTGTTGATATTGATGATGGTTACGCCTAGAATAGCGCAATTGGTTGTGATAAGAGGAAGATATATGCCCAGGGATTTATAGAGGTCAGGCAGGATTTTTCTGAGCGCTATTTCAACTGATTGGACGAGTGCAGCGATAATGAGGATGAAAAAGACCGTCTGCAGGAATTCTATGTGCAGCGGAACCAGGATGCAGTAATGAATAGGCCAGGTGATGGCTGATGCGGCAGTCATCACGAATGTTACGGCGAATCCCATACCCAGGGCGGTTTCTATTCTCCGGGAAACCCCTATGTAAGGACATATTCCTAGAAAACGGCTGAAGATCACGTTTTTCACCAAAACAGCGGCCAGTATCACTTTAAGGATATCATGCATTCCGTTTTCTCCTGCGATCAATGCTTTTAATCAAGGCTAAAAGGAGGCCGAGGGTAATGAAGGCGCCCGGAGGCAACACCATTAAGAGGAAGGGGACGTATCTTTCGCCCAGGATATTGATTCCGAAAGCGCTGCCGGAGCCCAACAATTCACGGATCATTCCCAGAACGCCCAGTGAAATCGTAAATCCTGCTCCCAGTCCCAATCCGTCGACAAAAGATGAAAAAACGCGATTTCGGGATGCGAAGGCTTCCGCTCTGCCCAGAATAAGACAATTAACGACTATCAGAGGAATAAAGAGCCCCAGTTTTTTATGAAGATCGTACATAAAACCTTTGAGGACCAGATCGGTAATAGTGACGAAAGAAGCTATAACTACAATGTAGCAGGGAATTCTAACGCGATCAGGAATGCTTTTTTTCAAAAGGGAGACGACGACATTGGAGCAGACCAGGACAAAGGTCGTTGAAAGTCCCATACCTATGCCGTCCAGAGCGGTCGTCGTTACGGCCAATGTAGGGCACAGACCCAGAAGTAGACGAAAAACAGGATTCTCTTTCCAGAAACCTTTGAGGAAATTTTGCAGTTCATTCATGGCGGCTCCATGTCGGCGACGTTTTCCATTTTTTCAAGCATCTGAAGACCTGTTTTGAGCGCTTCGGTAACGGCCCTGGAAGAAATGGTGGCTGATGTGACGGCATCAACATCGCCGCCGTCCTTTTCTACCGCGAATGTGAAATTTCTCAAGGATTTTCCTTTAAATTGATCAAGGAATTCAGGATTGCATATTTTAGAGCCCAGTCCGGGGGTTTCTCTGTGTTCGAGGATATAAACGCCGTGTATGCGTCCGGATGCATCAACGCCGAGCATAATGCGAATAAGACCGGAGTAGCCGTCCATGGTCCTGACCTCCAGAGCGGCGCCGACAGAATCTCCATTTTGATTACGGGCTTTATAAAACTGATATTTTTTTTCCTGGTTTTCAACAAGGATTGAGTTTTGAGCGGGCTCGCCGGCGAAATCGGGAAGGACCTGGCGCAGCGCTTTCATTTTTTCGCGGTAAATGGAATTTTCGATCGGTTTTTTCGTAAGAGCGTAAACCATCGCCAGGGTTCCGGCGGACAGGGAACAGATGAGGAAAACAATGAAGATCGTTTTAAGGTCGTTTCGGATATTTTGTGTTTTGGTTAATTCAGTCATTTTTTCCGAATATCTTCGGTTTAGCGAACCTGTCGATTAAAGGGGTGAAACCGTTCATAATGAGTATGGCGAAGGAAACGCCTTCGGGATAAGCGCCGAACAGGCGAATAACTGCAGTAATAAGCCCGCATCCGCATCCGAAGAGGATTTGTCCTTTTCGAGTTACCGGTGAAGTAACCATATCGGTAGCCATAAAAAAGGCGCCGAGAATAAGCCCGCCCGATATGAGATGAAAGAACGGACTGATGTAGCCGGCAGGAGCGGTTATGTAAGCGGCGCCGGTCACGATCATGGTCGTTCCGATGAAAGTAACGGGAATTTCCCAGGTGATGCAGCGACAAACGAACAAGATGAGCGCGCCGAGAAGAAGGGCAGGGACGCATGTTTCACCGAGGGAACCGGCGATATTTCCCAAAAAGATGTTTTTCGTCTCATAATTGTCCAAAAATGCGGCAACGCCGTCCGTCTTGACTGTATCCAGGGGCGTTGCAGCAGTAACGACGTCGACAGCGGCAGCGCTTTCGACGGGTTGATGCCAGGAAGTCATTTGCACCGGAAAAGAAACCAGCAGTATGACCCGGGCAGCCAGTGCCGGATTAAAAGGATTCCTGCCTAAACCTCCGTAAACGTGCTTGCCGATAAAAATTGCGGCAAAGGAACCGACGAGGACCAGCCAGACAGGAGAAGATGGAGGTAGATTCAGCGCCAGGAGAATGCCTGTAATGAGGGCGCTGCCGTCGAACATGGTTTTTAAGGGATGGGGGTCCGTATTCATTAATTTGACGATAATGCCCTCGATAAGCACGCAGAAAACCATGCAGCTCAAAATCACCATTACGGCCCGCCATCCGAAATAATATATTGCGGCAGCCACCGCCGGAAGCAATGACAGGACGACTGAATACATTATTTTTCGAATCGTACGATTAGAAAAGGTATGAGGAGAAGAAGCGAGGCTGAGTTTGTCAATATCCATTTGCCGGTCCTTCAGTTTTTGGAGCAGATAACTTCGAATTTACGTTTTTTGTCGTTTTTGAAGTTCCAGGACCTCTTTTTTAGCCAATCGAATCCATTGCACCAGGGGGCGCCGGGCCGGACAGGCGAAGCAGCAGCAACCGCATTCCAGGCAGAAGACGGCATCCGCAGCCTCCGGGAATTTTCCGCGTTCAGCGAACAGAGCCAGTAGATAAGGGGCAAGGCCCATGGGGCAAACTTCTATGCACTTGCCGCAGCGGATACATTGTTTTTCAGAGTATTCATCCGCTTCATCCGCTGCCATACAGACAATTCCCGATGTCGCTTTTGTAACGGGAGCGTTCAAGTCATTAATCGAAACACCCATCATCGGGCCGCCCATGATTATCCTGAAAGGTTGTTCCTTGAAGCCTCCGCAATATTCTATGACGTCTTTTACGGCGACGCCGATGCCGACAAGAAGATTTTTAGGAGTGGCGACCGCTTTCCCGGAAACGGTGACTATTCTTTCGATCAACGGTTTATTTTCATATAAGGCGGAATAGACGGCATAGGCCGTTCCTACATTATGGACCACGACCCCGATATGGAAAGGCAGTTTGCCCGTCGGAACCTCACGGCCCGTGACGGCTTTAATCAGTTGTTTTTCAGCGCCTTGAGGATATTTTGTTTTGCATGATTTAACGATCGCTGACGAACCTGCAGCACGGACGGCTTTTTCCATTTTTTCCAATGCGTCGGGTTTATTGTCCTCTATTCCAATGTAGGCTTTTTCAGCTCCCAGTATCTTTACGATCAATTCAAGTCCTTTAATCGTCTGTACGGGTTTTTCCGTCATAAGTCGGTGGTCTGCAGTCAAGTATGGTTCGCATTCGGCTCCGTTCAATATCAGGATATCCACTTGATCGTCGGGAGGCGGCGATAATTTTACGGAAGTCGGAAAAGCTGCTCCGCCCATACCCACAATGCCGCTATCGCCGATGATCCGCAATAATTCTGCGGGGGACATGCTTTCCAGCTTTTCGCCGCTTCTCGCCGATGTCGCATCCTCGGTCCAGGTATCCTGCCGGTCGTTTTCGATCATGACGCATAACGAGCGCAAGGAAGAACATGTCACGGCATGTTCTATTTTCCGAACCTTTCCTGATACGGATGAATGAACCGGCGCCGAAACAGGCGCATCGGCTTTTCCGATCTGTTGACCTTTCTTTACTATTTCACCTTTTCTTACCGTCGGTTTGCAGGGCGTTCCCAGGTGCTGGTCCAGGGGTATTCTTACATTCGCAGGGAACGGCATTCGTTCTATAGCCTTGTCTGCAGTTAAATGCTTCATGCCGGGAGGATGTACGCCTCCCTTTTTAAATGTGACAACTTTCACTTTCCACCGTCGTCAACGATTCTTCCCCCGCTATGCGTATCGTGCTCCTGGGGCATGCTGCGATACATTCGCCGCATCCCGAGCATTTGGTATAATCGATGCAAGCCAGATGCTCCTTTAGAGTAATCGCATTTTCAGGACATGCTTTACGGCATTTGCCGCAACCTATGCAGCCGTGCTTGCATATTTTCAGGACTACAGGACCTTTATCGACAGAATTACATGCGACATACACGGGACTTTTTTCGGGAACCATCTTTATTACGGAGCGAGGACAAATTTGCACGCATTGGCCGCATCCCCGGCATTCATCTTCGTTGATATGAATTATTCCATCTACAATGCAGATACCTCCGACAGGACATACATCACTGCATGAACCAAAGCCGAGACAACCATAGGGACACAACATTTCGCTTCCGCCGATCAGCATGGCGGCGCGACAGTCTTCGATCCCCTGATATTGGCCTGCATGCCGGGCGTTTTCGCGATTCCCGCTGCAGAATAATCGCGCCTTCATTTTTACGCCTTTCCCGCCCGAAATCTCGCGTCCTAATATCTCATCAATCGTGCAAGCGACCTCCTTGCCTCCTACAGGACAATATATCTCTTCGTCGTCCGGATTCCGTATCAAAGTTTCGGCGAAATTCGAACACCCCGCGAATCCGCAAGCGCCGCAATTTCCTCCTGGTACAGCTTCAATGATTTTTTCAGTCTTGGGGTCCGTCTCAACATAAAATTTCTTTGAAACGAACAAAAGCAATGCCGCCGCAACAATGCCGCAAAAGCCCGAAATTACAACAGAAATCAGGATAAGATTGTACATTGTTTCAGGTATCAATGCTGAAAATTTCCTCCCTATTTCCTCTGCGCGCCAAAGAATATTTTTGGAACTTTTCCGAAAAAAACGGATTCGTAAAACCAAAAGTATTAATGATTATAAAAAAAAATCAGTCTAATGTCAAAGCAAATAAAAGGTTTTTTCGTCGCTCAATCAGCGCCGGACCGAAGTTTTTTTGATGGGAATATCGCGGGCAGCAGCCGGTTATTCGAAGAGCGCCGGCATGTCCGGCAGGCGTTGGAATACGGACCATTCCAGGCCAGTATTGTCAGATTTCTTTGATTTTTTGTTGCAGGAAATAAATTTTGACGGCGTACAAGGCGACGAGATGAAGTCTTTTTATGTCTTCAACATCTTCGATTTTTTTGCCGGACAGGAGGTTGTCGCCGTATGCAATGGCAGTTTTGTTTTTTCCTATAACGACGGGGAGTATAACGACGTCGGGAGGGAAAAGGTCTCCGATGGCGCCGATAAGTCTTCTGTTTTCTTCGGTTCGTTCAAGGACGCCATGAAACATTTTTGTGCTGTTGATATAGGATTTAAGGAAAGAAGGCTTATTGAAGTCGAAATTCAATATTTCGCCCTTTTTGCCTCCGATAAATTCTTCAAAATCATCCCAGAACAGCAGGTTCATGCGGTCTACGATAAAAAGGATGATGCGTTCGCAAAAATTCGCAAGCTGTTCGAGGAAAAGGGAAAGGATTTCTCTTCTAGTGTCCGATTTGAGGAATTTTTCTTTGTTCAATTGAATGATGTCAGTTTTATGTTTTTTAGCGACGAGTTCTTTTTCGACGACAGACGTCGAAACGACCGAAGGGGAATTGTTGTCGGAAAGCGAACGGATAAGGTTGTAATAGCGAAAATTGCGGCTGAGGTTGTAGTATTTGTCGAGGGCATAGTAAATGCGTGCTTCAGTAGCGATATAGAATTTAACGGTGCATCCGGTAATGAAGCTGAGCGTGTCGACGGCAGACAAGTCCAGGGGGTCTATCATCGCTACGTGCAGTTTGTAGTGTTCTTTTTTGAAAGGAACGACTTTGTAGTCGACGGCTATTTTTTTCGGTAATACGGAAATGACGTGAGGCGGTATGTTATCGAGCGCTCCTGAAGGTATGGCTGGAATGTTGGTCTGTTTTGAGAGGTATTGCGTCATTTCATTTTCATGAATGAAGCCGAGTTCCAGGAGGTTAGTTCCCAGCCGGCCTCCGAGTATGCGTTGTCGCTGATAGGCTTCCTTTAATTGACTTTCGCTGACTACGTTATCCAGGAGAAGTAATTCTCCGACCTTTGCAATCATAATTAACCTGCCTCAAGTAAGTTTAAAATGAACGTCTATGATGCCCCAAACTTCTTGGTCTCCGTCTTCATCAATATTTATAGGTTCAAAAAGCCATTTTTTCAAGTACTCAATTGCGATTCTTTCCAAATGAGCGTCCCCTTTTTGTTGAGGGACTATTCTGCCGACTGTTCCGTCAGGCAGAACCCAGAATTTCAGAGTGATTGAAGTTTCGAGACGAACGTTTACTTCCGGAGGATCAGGTTGATAAAGAATTTTCCTTTCTCCTGCCGGTCCTTCTATGGCTCGTCTCGTTTCCCTTTTTTGGGGGACATCCCAATCGGGAATTTTCGACTCCGCATCATCGAAAAGATTGGGATCGGGGCGCCCCGGAGCAGCGAATTTTTCCGGTTTTACGGGTTCGAATACTGTTCCCTTTTCCACCCCTTCCCGGATGCCGAATTCTTTTTCCAGGGACCTGAGTCTGTCAGCAGTTAGTGTTCGCTCTTCATCCGATTCGACGGGAATACTGAAGGACATCTCAGGACGAAGCCGGGAAAGACGGGAAGGTAATTCCATCAAGGGGTCGGGCAATCTGTCGGATTCGCCTTTTGCCGAAATATCCTCGCCTGCATTCGTCTGACCCGCGGAAACTTCAGCCTGTTCTTCTTCCGTTCGATTGATCTGAACAACCTGATCCTCAAATGATCTCGGCATAAAGGTAATCTCCAGCAATTCTTTCGTACCTCTCAGCGGATCGACTTCCATAGCGGGAATAAGGAATAAAACTGCAGCATGACACGCCAATGAAAAGATAAATGCTATTATAATTACGTTATCAAAATATTTCGATAAACTCATAACCTCTCGTCACTCATCCTTCTTAGGCGTTGTCGCTATTGCCAAGCGCTGAAAACCGGCCCCCTTCGCATAATCCATAACCTCAACCACCACTCCATGCGGTACGGTTTTATCCGCTTTAATAATCAACAGCTCCTTGGCATCCGATTCTTCGAATAACTCCGGAAGGTCCTCCATTACCACGCGACCCTTTTCGAAATATATTTCACCGTCCTCCGTCAACAAAATGTTTTTTCCCGGTTCTCCATCGGCTTCAGATGCTTCGGCTTCCGGTAATTGTATTTTTAAACCGGGTTGCACCACGAAACTGGTTGAAATCATGAAGAAAATAAGTAAAAGAAGTACTACGTCAATGAGCTGCGTTATGTTGACTTCTGCTTTGAGCGGTTCGGGAGGTTTAAAATTCATTTTCATTTTCTCCGGGACGACGGCTTAAAATATCCAATATTTCCTGTGAAGCTTTTTCCATTTCAATCAGGATACGATTGGATCGTTTCATGAAATAATTGTAAGCCACCAGTGTAGGGATACCGACAACCAGACCGGCCGCTGTAGTTATTAAGGCTTCAGAGATGCCTGCCGATAATGCGGCGGGATCGCCGACTCCCTGAATAGAGATGACGTGGAAAACCCGAATCATACCCGTTACAGTTCCTAACAAGCCCAGAAGCGGCGAAATGCTTGCGATAGTGGCCAGGATGCCCAGATTCTTTTCCAGTACGAGCATTTCCTGTCTGCCGGCCATTTCAATGGTTTCTTTGATTTCGGCCCTGGAGCGATTGATTTTATCAATACCGGCTTTAATAATTCGGGATATTGATTCTTCGGAATTTTCACAATATGTCATAACTTCCAGCACCATATTTTTTTTGAGCAATGATTTGATTTCCAGCAGGAAATCCGGAGGAATTATCTTATTTCTTTTGAGCCTGACAAATCTTTCGATGACGACGGTGAGCGCAATAACAGAGCACAAACCGATGGGGATCATTAAGTATCCGCCTTTTAAAACGTATGAAAAAAGATTATCCATGTCGCTTTTCTCCTCGTCCAGATAATTGAGTTCGCTCAGAAACGGCTTATGGATTCCTCCATTGCCGGTTTTCGAAATCCGGTGCGGCAGAACCGGGCAATTTTCTTATTTTACAGTTCTATGACAAAAATGTCATGGAAAAACGGGCGTCCGGCGGGTTAAATGCGGTTTTCTTAGCATCTGACAAGGGTAATATCATCGAAAGTTTGATTTACAGAGCGAAACAGGGGGATCAAGGATTCATTTTTTTTCTAATTTCGTTTGCGGCCTGTTCATCAGGGGCGAATTCCAGGGCCTTGCGATACAATTTCATGGCTTCCTGGTCATTTTTCATCTTCACTAGAAGATCGGCAGCGCGGACCAAAGAGCGGAAGACCCATTTTTCCTGTTGCGGAAACAAATAGACGACTTTCATCAATTCAGTCAAAGCGGTCTGGATTTCATCGGTTTGAGCGAGCAGCTCTCCTTTTCTGTAATAGGCTTCAGCAGCGATTTCAGGATCAGAGTTTCTGATTGCCAGGTTAAAGTATTCGAGCGCTTTATCGTGAACATTTTTTTGATCGAACAATTTAGCCATTTCGAGATACATTTCGCCTTTTAAGGATGATTGGGGGAATTCATCAACGAACTTCAGCAAATTTTTTTCAGCTTGTGCGATCTGCTTCAAATTGACGTAGGCAGTGAATTCGGCGAACAACAGGTTTTCCTGCAGGGGATGCTCGCTGGAGGCCAGATTTCCGAATCGTTCCAGAACGCGTAATACGTCATCGTACCGATTTTCTCGTATGTAGATGTCGCTGAGTTTGAAAAGCGCTTCGGGTATGAGTTTGCTGTCGGGGAAGAGAAGAGGTACCGATTGGTAAGCCTCGACGGCTCTGTCGACAAGACCGGCTCTCTGACAGGCGTCAGCCAGCCTGATGTATACGTTGTCCAAAGAGTCGAACTCCCTGTATTCCTCCAGTATTCTACTGTAATAGGAAATGGCCCGGGAGAAGTAACCTTTGTCTGCGAAGCTCTGTGCCAGGGTGAAGAGGAACTGAGCGTTCTGAGGATGATCCGGATTCATTTCGACGAATTTTTCCACATGATCGGCATAAGCGGCGATATTTCCTGTCTGAAGATAGGTCAGTCCTATACCGTATTGGGCATCGAGGGTTTCAGGCGAATCGGGATACCTGTCGATTACTTCGGAATATTTTTCTCTGGCCTTTTCATAGAATTCCAGGTTGTACCAGCAATCCGCCTGTTTGAGGGCTGCATCGGGGGCCAATTCGCTCTCCGGATTCTTTGTGAGGAACTCGTTAAAGACTTGCGCCGCTTCCCGGAAATTTTTGCTTTGAAATAAACTGACGGCTTGTTCATAAACAGATTTTTCGCGGTAAACATGGTCGTCAGCTTCAGCCAGCCGGGAAAACAGAGCTTCCGCATCCCTGAAGCGTCCCAGTCTTCTGTAGACTATAGCTTTCTGATACATGGCTTCGTCTAATTGCGGATGGTCCGGGAAAAGATCAATGAACTTATCATAAGTGTCCAGAGCATTTTCAAATTTTTTCATATTATAGTAACTGTCGCCCAAACCCAGGAATGAGGAAGCGAGATAGTGGTCGAGCGATTTTTGGGCCTGGCGGGCGACCTGCAGGAAATATTCTGCAGCGGCAGGCCATTTTTCCTGATAATAATTTACCCAGGCAAGACCGAGGCCGGCCAGAGAATTCAGGTCATTGCGATCAAACTGAAGGACCATCCTGTACATTTCTCCGGCATTTTCATATTTTCCCTGTCTTAAGTAAGTTTCTCCGGACCAGAAGTAAATTTCGGCCTGCCTTTCGCTGTCGGCGTTAATCCGCAGCAATTCATCGAAGATGGTCCTGGCTTGCTCCGTATTTCCTGAACGAAGAAGACAAATGCCTTTCTGCAGGCGTATGGTGTTTTCCAGTCGATGCAGTCCCGATGATACTTCGAGAGCCTTATCGAAAAAAGGAATGGCGCTTTCGCATTTTCCGATCTGCGCGAAGGAGGCGGCGAGAAGCGTGTAAATTTCGTTTTTGAAGCGAGTGTCGGGATATTGATTCAGAATTTTCCGGTAATCGTTGAGGGCCTGACTGTAATTTCCCTCTCCATATTTTTTCCTGGCCTCCAACAGCATGGCCTGCTCTTTCCACAAAGGAAGCCTGTCGGCATCGCTGATTTCCTTAAAGATAAGCTCTGCTTCGTGTTCCCGTCCCAGAGAAAGGAGCAGTCTTGCTTTTTGGTAGAGTACATTTGTTCCAAGTGAATTACGAGGAAAGCGCCTTAAAATTTCGTCGAAGGTTTGAAGAGCGCGTTCATAATCCTGTAATCCTATATAGGCCCAGGCTTTGCCGTAATAGGCATCAGGCAGCATTTCCGATTTTTCGTATTTTTCGGCGACCAGTTCGTACAATTCCAGGGCTTTTGAGTAATCGGCCGCGTGAAAACGACATTCAGCCATCCAAAAGATTGCCGCAGGCCTTTGAGGATGTAAGGGATATCTGCTTTTTATCATGCTGAAGTATTTGCAGGCTTGCTCATAGTCGCCTAAAAGAAAAGCGGAGCGTGCTGTTTTATACGCGATTAACGGCGCATTTTTCCAGCGCCCGTTTGCTTCCAGGAATTCCGTGAAAACATTGACCGCTTTTTCGTAAGAACCGGTTTCAACATATAATTCGCCGAGAAAAACATTAATGAATGACAATCGTTCTGCATCGATGATCTTGCCTCTTGCTTCTTTGAGAACTTCGATTGCGGAATTCGTTTCGTTTTCCAGATGGTAAATTTCTGCAAGCCAGTAATAAGCCTGGGAGATTTTTTCCGATGAGGGTCGTTTTTCCAGAAAATCAAGGAAGTGACCTTTTGCTTCGGCGAATTTATTCCTGTTGAAAAAGAAAACGCCCAGTTTGTACGAATACTGCTTTCCATAGAACAATTTCTGAAAAAGACTTACCGGAAAAATGCCCGGTAAACATCCCCGGGAAAGAGTTTTTTCCGGTTTCAGCCGTTCATCTTTCACCGGGTTGGGCAGCATCGATTCCTTTTCATCGGGATGAGGAAATGATTTCATTTTCTGCAGGAGGGGCAGGTTCCTGCTTATCTGTCCTTTTACCGGCTGAAACATTTTGCTGACAATAGTGACATCCGGCAAAGTGATGACCGGTTTTTGATCATTCCGGGCCTGCAAAGAGCCGGTTAACAGAAGAAAAATTAGTAACTTGCCTGCATAATTGAAATATTTCATCATTTAATCGGCGCTCCGCGTTCAGGCGAAATCATTCGCAAACTTTTCAAAGCGGCAGAAACCCGTCGCTCCATTTCTTCATCACCGGCAAGTTCCTTCGCCTTTCGATACTTATTGAAAGCTTTGTCATATTCTCCCAGCTCATGGTGAGCGACAGCGGATTCAAAATAAATTTCACCGAGATAGTCGGAGGGCGGAGAACGGTTCAAAACCTTTTCCCAAATTTCTGAAGCTTTTGCATAATCACCCAATCTGGATAAAACGAGGCCGTATTTAATTTCAGGGATAAGGCTCGAATTTTCTGTTTCCTTCTCGCTCAGGAGTTCTTCATAAAGCGCTGCCGCGGCAGGATAGTCTTTTAATCCGAACAGAGATTCGGCCAGAAGAAAAATGATTTTTTCCCGATATTGTTCGTCTTGCTTCGATAACTGATTCAAAAGGGGCGATAAAGACCGGTGAGCGTCCATGTAGTCGCCGGTTTCCAATTTAAGACCGGCAATGCGCAACGCTACATCAGGTTTCAACTGATGGTCTTCGGGAAGCGAAGCGCCCAGTTTTTCATACATGGCTAAAGCTTCATCAAAATAACCGTTCTCCTGCTTTTCATTTGCAACGCTCAGATATTCCTTTATAGAGTCAAAGGAATCAATATCGGGAATTTCAGTCCTGAAATACCGGGCCAGATGATCACGTTTCAATTCATGAAGATTCTGCGTGATTTGACGGCGCAGTCTTTCGGAAGATTCAGCATAATCCAGAGATAATATGAAATATCGAGTCGCTTTTAAGGTGTTTGCCCGCATCCATCTCAGGCCTAATTGAAAAAGCAATCGTCCCGCAATTGAATCGTCGTGCCGGTCGTTCAGATAATTCATGAGGGCTGATTCGATCTTGGAGAGAGGAGCGGGAGGTTCCATGTTAAGAAGAGCGATGCAGTATATGTATTGAAGGGAGTGCGGAATTTCCTGCGAATTATTGTATTCGAAGAGACGTTCCAAATGCTTCACTGCTTCATCATATCTTTCAAGATAAAAGCAGGTTTTCGCCAGCAATTCCATGGTTTGAGGATCAGTATGATCGTTCTCCTCAGAAATAGGGGATTCCTCCAGATATTTTAATGCTTCGTCGTATGCCCCGGTATGAAAAAGGGCTTTTCCCAGAAGATTTTTTGCGCGGGCGATCCGCCTGGGATCATTATCCTTGTGCAGCACGGATTTAAAAACGTGAATTGATTCGCCATATCGGCCTTGTTCAAATAAACTCAATCCCAGGGAATATTCGGCATAATCCGCCAGGTCTTTGTCGACGTTTAATCTGGCGGCGACGCGGTAATAGGCTGCCGCCTCGCTGAAAAAAGAAAGCCTGTAAAAGGATTCAGCCAGCCAGAAAGAAACCGTTTGAGTTTCAGCTTTCGAGAGATCATGATCGAGGGTCAGTTTTAAATACTCGGCGGCGGTTTTGTATTCCTCCCTTTCGAAATACATCACGCCCCACTTGTAAGCTGCTCTCACGGCGCTGTCAGAATCAGGATATTTTTCGAGAAGGATTTTCAGCCACTTTTGCGCTTCATTGAATTTGCCCTGCTGATAGAAAATATCAACTCTCAATGCCAGGGACCGATCCGCAAACCGACCATCAGGAAATTTCTCAAGGTACTCGAAAATCTGGGCCGAGGCTATTTCCAGGAACCCGTCCTGATAGGCGTTCCATATAACCTTAAATATCTCGTCTTCCGATTCGGCTGACGCATTCGCTGAAAAAAGAGGCGCTGTCAGAATAACGACAAAAAAGAAATTAAATATCTTCATCGTTTTGCTGCTTTTTCTCCTTAGATTTGAACATATCATCCTTGTTAAGTAGATTCCTGGCCTCTTTTTCCAGGTTGAATTCAGCTCCGCTTTCATTATCTTCGGCAGGGCTCATTTTTTGATCAAGTTCATAGAGTATGTCATCGACAGAACGGTGATTTCCTGATCTAGCGGAAGGCGTAATTTGATCATCATTTGAATCGGGCATCCCGACAGCTTCCTGCGGAAGCTCTTCTTCTCCCTCTCGACGACCCATCTGCTTTTTCAGATGCCTTTGATATATTTTCTTCCTCTGCTTTTTCAATTCTTCCTGCCGGTCTATGAACTCGCGCAAATCCATAACTCTTTTTTCTTCGATTTTGGATTTAACTTTTCTGGAAATTGAAATATAAAAAACAGGAATGATGATAATTACGATAACAAAAAAGGCCCACAAGAAGATTCTTCGATCGTTTTTTATCGCCAGCCAATGAGGTTTTTTCAGGTTCATAATGGAGTATGATTTGTTTCCGTTTGTGTCTGAAGCTTCAATATAATACTGCACTCCCTTATTGCCCATGAGCTCCTTAGGTATTACGAATTCGTAAACCGGTTCGTCCGGAAGCTTTTCCATGGGCGATTTCATGTAAATTTCATTTGAGCGCGGTCTGCGATAATAAACAAAGACCTCAGATACGCCATAATCATCAGTAACTTCCGCTTTGATTCGCATCGGCGCATCGGGAGGGACGCTTTCAGGCGACAGATTCTTGACTTCCGGAGGGAATATATCCCTGGACAGCTTTTCGCTGTCCCTGTGATCGCGGACATTGTAAAGTTTTTTTATCTCTTCCAGCTCCTCGTCCAATTCTTTTTGGTTAGTTCCTATTTTATCGGAGAAGTCTGATTGCTCGTAATCGTTCGTTTGCGGAGCGGTTTCCGTGAATTGAGCGGAAACGGGCAAGGCTGCTGGAATGCAAGCAAGAAAAATGATCGCGATGAATATTTTTCTGATTAATTCAATTCTGCGGCGACACATAAAAGTATCTCCTTAAAAAGATTATCCTGTTATGATTAAGTCTTTCGACCAATCGAAATCATATGTCCCTCTTAAGGGACAGTTAGATTTTTACATAACAACGGGAATATTTCAACTTTCAATGACGGGAATTAATTTTTTTCAGGCTCTCTTTGGCTTTGGATTTTAATTCCTGATTTTTTGAATGGCTGAAGTAGCGTATGATAGGTATGGACTTCCGGGTTCCGATTTTCGCCAGAGCATCCAGCAACGAGGATTGCACGCGTTCGCTTTTTCCCGTGGACAATTTCGGAATAATGCCGAGTAAGCCTTCTCTTCTTAATGAGCCGGCGGCTTCGAGCAGATGATCCTCAACTGTTTTATGGTCCGGCAATTTGATGTTGCCTTTTCTGGCGAGCGCCCTGACCGCGACGATTTGCATACTTTCATTCGTTTTCTTAGTGTTGTCGTCCAGGACTTCAGAAATGACGGCGAGAAAAGTGTTATGTTCAGAATTGATCCGTTCCAGATAATTCATCGCCTTTCTTTTTACGAGAGGGTCATCGTCATGCAAAGCTTTAACGAACATATGTTCGACATCCTTTGCCGCTATTTTGAAAAAAGTTTTCAAAACTTCCTTGCGGACCAGGGGATGCTCATGTTCCAATAGCTTTTCGAGCTTTTCGAGTCCCCTTTCTTCTTTCAAATCGCCCAGGAGCATCGCTATGTTGCGCAGAACAAACCAGGCATGTTGTTCATCCAATTCTTTAAGAAGAAAATCGGCTGCAGGCCGGCCGACTTCCCTTATACGCCTGATCATCTCCATCCTGGTCTTCTTGTCTTGTGAAGATGCCAGAATATCGAACAATAACGGCAAGCCTTCATCAACGTGTTCCGTTAATATTTTAATTATGGTTTCCTTGAGCTTCTCGTCGCTGACATCGAAAAATTTCCGCAAATACTTCAGATTAGAAAGTTTCCATATCTCTTCCAGTGTCTGCCCGGCCAGTTTGGACCTCTCCGGAAACCACGCCGACGGTATGGATGCATGCTCTTCCAGAAAATCATTGATCTGAATAACCTTGTTTAATTCGTTCCTTTTGAAGAGTTCGCCTATTATTTCAGGATAGGGCTTCAGCATATCTTCGTAGGATTTTGCGTCCTTCTGCTTTCCGATTTCCTGTAAAGCCTGCGTCGGCTCAGCCATAAAATAGTCTGTCATCCTCTCAATAGTGATCTTGTGCTGTAAATGCTCCGGTAATTCATTGAATACAATCACTCCCTCCCTGTACAGCACCTCCAGAACTTTGTCACCCTGCTCGATTTCTACTTCGATTAAATGTTCGGCTATCTCCAACAGTATCTCTTTGACCTTGTTGCGCGTCTCTTCAATGGAAAAACCGTATTTGGGTTGCGGTACCTTGAGATACAATTTCTTGTATTCATAGATCAACTGGTTGGCCGTCTGTATTAAAATAGCATGCGGCAATATTCTAATGATCTGAGAAGCAACCTGCAGGTCCTTTACTTCTTCGATGTGACGGATGTTTTCCTGAACTAAATCGGCATGAAATAAAACATCCGCCAATACGTCGGCTTTCCGTATAGGTCTGAAAATATCCTCAAACAATTGCATTTTTATTCTTTGCAATTGCTCCAACGATGAATAACGGAATAACGGCAATACGCGTAAATCCTTACATAACCGGGTGATCGCCATTTCCACCCGCCAGGGCAGACGCCTTTGTTTTCCGACGATGTCTTCCTCAAATACCGTCGTCACCGATAATATCTTGTGCTGATTCAATGCCTCTATCAGCTTCTGTCGCTCCTCTTCCAGCGTTATCTTCGATATAAGATGACTCTCGCTCATGATGTCGATGAAAGTCTCAAACTCGCCCTGCGTTATATGACTCTTCAGCGTCGTCGCTCTTAATCCTTTCCTCTGAAAAAAATCGACGAATTTCGGTATAAAAATGTCGCCCATCCCGCGCGTCATTATTCGACTCAACGCCACCGGCTCTACAAAATATCCCTCTATCATCACATCCGTCTCTTCCCAACTCGATACGAACATATAAGTCAGCGTTCTTCGAGAACCCATAACCTTTCGGAACATCTCATACAATCCCTGTTTGGCCGATCTTGATTGAGGATGAGAAGGTTCGTAATAGCCTGTTCGCAGCATCGCTTTAATAAAGGAAAGAGTAAAATTCTGTATTTCAAGCTGCGCTTTTAGAAGCTTCTCTTTTTCTTCCTCAGACAGGTCCTCGGCGCTTTCCCCCACTCCGATAAAATCAGCGATTAAGGCAGGGTCCTGCAATTCTTCGGGAACGTTGAGAAGCAAATCCCTGTCGTCTATTATTTCTTCTTCCATATTTTCCATGTCGTTATCTTTATTATGTTCTTCAGCCATGATCGACTCCTTGAACCTGATTCAGCAAGCCATCTTCTCTTCTTATCCTTCTGCTTTTGTTTTTTGTGATGACTGACCAACTGCACTTAGAAACTTTGAACGCCGACCCCTAATCAATTTATAAATAACAGAAGTCTCGTTCTTTGTCAAAAAATAAGCGGAAATATGCAGAGTGATTTTCTGCGTAAGAGAGTCATGGTGAAAAGCGAAATCCTGTCCGATGCGCTTGAAGGTTTGCATGAGATCGAACGCCGTCGGTTTCCGGAATTTTTAACTTTTCACCGGATCACTGACGGCGTTCAGTCATAATATGAAGTTCAGATTGCGATTTAACGACTGTCCGTTCAGTCTTCAGGGTTCCGCTGCAATGCAGACGCATTTCGATATTTGTTTTTCGGGTCCATCAGAGCCGAAATTTCTTTCGCTCATTCTTTCATTAGCTCGATATCTCCGTGCAAACATTCGATTTTCAAATTCGCCGAGCCGCTTCCGAATTCCATTGACAGGGAACCTCCGTCCTGTTTTTCCCGGGGAATCAGATCGCCGGAGATTGAGCCGTGACGGGCAAGCGCCTCAATTTTACCTCCGCTTCCCGATGTGAAGCCCAATTGTGCATCGCCATTAATAAGCCTTAAATTCCAGTTTCCTGAATCCGCAAGAAGGTCAGCGCCTTCAAAATCGCCGGAAATTTGCGATATTTTGACCTCAGCGGCATTGCTCAATCCCTTTATTTCAATATCCCCCGAAAGATCGTTTATCTCCAGGTCCGACCGCATTTTCGCCAGTTCCACGTCCCCTTTTATAAGCTTCAACCTGCGGCTCCCCTCTCCGTCGCTCTCCTCAATATCGCCGTTTTTGATTTTAATATGTGCAGCCCCGCTCACTCTGTCCATCTTCAAATCCCCTCGAATGCAATCAAAATCCAAATCGCCGGAAAAGGATTCCACTTCAGCATCGCCGTTTATTATCCTGGCTTTGAGCGACCCTGAACAACGCTTGAGAGAAGAATCGCCTTTGACTATATGAAACGAAACATCCTGCTTCATATCCGTGATTTTCAGATCGCCCCTTTGAAGCTTGACCTTCAGATTCAAATTTTCCGGTACGACTAGTTCAAAATCACCCTTCCGTATCGCTCCCTGTCCCCTGCCGCTTAAATTCAAATCAAACTTATCGCCTCGCCGCTTTATCGCTGAATTCATCCATGCAGTCGGACGTTCCGCTTCCGTTGACCTGCTTAAAAAATAATCGGCTGTAAGGCTGCCTCGCAACTCTATATCATCCCTTTTTTCACCCCTGATCCCTATATCGCCCCTTCTCAGTTGCAAAGATAATTCCTCTACCCCCGCTGCTTCCAGCTTCTCCTCCACTTGATACTTGCGCGCTCGTCCGGTTTCGAAATGGTCCGTCACTATGTCTATTCCGCTTAATGCAGCCCCAACCGAATCGCGGAGCACTTCCTTGACGTCCCTTAACATCGAATTGATATCGGGGAACCCCGAACGGTCAGTTTCACCAGATTCAGACGCCCCTTCAACCTTTTCATATTCCAAAGCCTCAAGAAGCTCCGAAGCCTCTTCAACCGTTATCTTCTGCTCCTTCAGAAGCTTCAGTATCCTTAACCTCTCCTGATCCATCTCCTCCCACTCCTTTCTTTTCATTTTGCTGTTTATTCCCGGCGCTTTTGACGACCATTCCCTTTAATCCCCTCGCCGCTTCCTCCGCCGTGATCTCACCCCGCTCCAGACGGTCTAAAATCTCACTCCTGTTTACGCCTGCGCTGCTCTCGCTCTTCGGTTCCTCTAGACCCAGAGCACGCAAAAGACTGTTCAACCGATTCCGAACAGTCGGATAGGATATGTTCAAACGCTGTTCCACTTCCTTGATGTTGCCCCGGCTCGATAAAAATGTCTGTAAAAATTTCTCCACATCTTCCTCCAATGTCACTACTCGAGGCAATTCATAGTTCCCTTCAACCCTCGTGCCGCACTTGGGGCATTCCAGTATGACGACTTTCAAATGTCCCCGGCAGGATGGACAATTATAAGGAATTTTACTCAAAATTAACCACCTCCTTCTTGAAATCAAATGGCCAATGAAAAATATAAATAAATAAATTAAAAAAGTCAATATTAATTTTAAATAAATTGATAAATGAAGAGAGGAATTGACGGAACATGCTGGGTGCTGGATTATTTATAAGGGGAAGAGGGGAAGTAAGGCAGTGGATATCCTTGTATTTTCAATCATGGCGGGAAGGGATGCGGCTGAGAATCCAGGAGATGATCGGTTGGACGTTTTTTTTGGGGGTAAAGATATAGGGAGCTGGAAGCTGGAAGAGCCGGATAATTGGTTCATGGAGTCCTGTTCTGCAGGTAAAGATGAAGAGGGGCAGATTTGCATGAGCAATGAGTGTTAAGGAGTCTGCGAAGCCTTTTCCCATGAGTTCGACGGGCCCAATTTCATCGAGTGCAAAGATTGGGGGATTGAGTTGAAGTGCAAGTCGTGTCCATTTTTGTGATGAACGGAAGGCATCGTTGAAGAAGCCGAAGTGTCCGAAGCGGAAGTCTGCGTCAGCGTTTCTTTCGGCAAGTTTCAATTTTTGATTTGAGGAGAAATTGAGAAGGAAGATTTCGTTTCGCTTGTTATTGAGCCAGGAGCCTGGTGAGAGGATAGCCTGTGGATTGAGGGTGAATAATTGAGGATGTTTGAGCAGTCGGAGGAGCGTGGAAGTTTTTCCGGAGCCTTGCGGGCCGGTGATGCATGCAGTAAGGCGCGGACCTTTGGAATTGTTTTTATTTACATTCATTTTACGTCGGAGACGGCTGATGTGAACTTTACATGAAGTATGAAAGATGTTAATTTGCCAATTCAGCGCTGGTTATTTTGACGGAAAAGCGTGAAAAAGGCAAGCGTAGCGGGTTTGATGGAGAGTTAAAGGTTGCGTGGGGAAGAGTAAGATGTGAAAGCCCGGTCGCCGTCATTGGAATGAGGAGCAAAAAGATGAAAAGTGGGAGAGAAATAAGAAGCGAATTTTTAGAATTTTTTAAGGAGAAGGGCCACGCGGTAGTTCCTTCATCGCCTGTGGTGCCGATAGATGATCCGACGTTGATGTTCACGAATGCGGGTATGAATCAGTTTAAGGACGTATTTTTGGGTACGGGCAACCGGGATTTTAAGCGAGCTGCGGACAGTCAGAAGTGCATACGTGTAACGGGGAAGCATAACGATTTGGAGGAAGTGGGGATCGACACGTATCACCACACTTTTTTTGAGATGTTGGGCAACTGGTCATTCGGCGATTATTTTAAGAGGGAAGCGATCGAGTGGGCGTGGGAGTTTTTAACGGATCGCATGGGATTAGTAAAGGAGAAGGTGTACGTAACGGTATTTGCCGGTGATCGCGGGATGAATCTGGAATGGGATGAGGAAGCGGCGAGATATTGGAAGGAGTTGACGGAGGTCCCTGATGAGCGGATATTGCGATTCGGTGTGAAGGACAATTTCTGGGAGATGGCGGATACGGGCCCGTGCGGACCCTGTTCAGAGATTCATTATGATCTGGGTCCGGGGAGTTGCGATCTGGAGGATGATCCTGCGCATGAATGCGGGGTCAACAAGGATTGCGCTCGTTATATTGAATTATGGAACCTGGTTTTCATTCAGTTCAACAGGCTTTCGGCCGACAAGCTGTCGCCATTGCCGGCTAAGCATGTGGATACGGGAATGGGGCTTGAGCGGCTGGCGGCAGTCGTTCAGAAGAAGTCGTCCAATTATGATACGGATTTATTCAGGCCTATATTTAAGGAACTGGGGAAGAGAGCGGGCGAGACGTATGGTAAGGATGCGGAGAAGGACAAGGCGTTTCGGGTGATATCTGATCACGTCAAGGCGTTGTCTGTTGCGATAGCGGACAATGCGCTTCCGGGGCGAGAAGGAAGAGGATACGTATTAAGGCGCATATTGAGGAGGGCGGCTCGTTTCGGCCGTCAGAAACTGGGGATAAGGGAGCCTTTTATCCATGAATTGACGCCAGTGGTTGCGGAGATATACAGCGACATATTTCCGGAGATCGGCGAAAGAAAAGATCATATATCTTTAGTGATCAAGGCTGAAGAGGAGTATTTCGCCCGTACGATTGATGCGGGTATAGCGCGGTTTGAGCAAATGGCTGCGAAACTGAAAAAGAGCAATCAGGATGTGATACCCGGAGACCAGGCATATCGCATGTATCATGAGGGCGGATTTCCGCGTGATTTAATAGATTTGATGGCTCGTGAAGAGAATCTGACAGTGGATGAGGAGGGATGGAAAGCGGCTGAGGAGAAGCACAAGAAGCGTTCAGAGGGAGAGGCGGAAGGAGCGGAATTCGATCTTGCGGAGCTTGAGGGATTGCCGGCGACGAAATTCCTGGGATATTGGGAAAGAGGAGATGCCGAGCAATTCGGGACGAAAACCGGGGTAAGAATTTTAAAAGTTATCGGAGAAGAAGCCGTAGTCCTGGACAGGACGCCTTTTTATGCGGAGTCAGGCGGTCAGGTCGGCGACACCGGGATCATTTACGGAGAGGGATTTCGGTTTCGAGTAACGGATACGGGACGCATCGGCGACATCGTGATTCATTACGGAGAGATAGAGAAGGGAGAGCCGGATAAGCTTCCCGAAGAGGCGACCGCTGAAGTGGATTTGAACCGGCGATTGAACATTATGGCCAATCATACGGCGACGCACCTGCTGCACAAGTCTCTCAGAAAACTTCTCGGCGACCAGGCGACTCAGCAGGGTTCCTATGTCGGTCCGGATTATTTGAGGTTTGATTTCACTCATTCCCGTTCGCTGAGCGACGAAGAAATTGAAACGCTTGAGCTGCAGGTCAATCAGAGGATATTCGAGAATAGACCTTTAAACATTTCCGTTCAGGACCTGGATAAGGCGAAAAGGGACGGCGTGACGGCTTTATTCGGAGAAAAATATGAAAAGAGGGTCAGGGTCGTGGAAGTGCAGAGTTTCTCCAAAGAATTATGCGGGGGAACTCATTGCTGCAGAACAGGCGATATAGGAATGTTCAGGATTGAATCCGAAAGCGCTGTTCAGGCGGGCATTCGTCGAATTACTGCCGTTACCCGGGAAAAAGCATTAGAGAAGACGCTGAAGGAGAAAGGTATAATTGAAGAGTCTGCGGCGCTATTAGGAGCGAAGAACGAAGAATTGCCGACCCGCATACAAAATTTGATGCGGCAGGTAAGCGATTTAAAAAAAGAATTGAAGAAATCCCAAAAAGCGGATGTTGGGGGGATCAGGGCAGATTTAATGAAAAAAGCGGCAACTGCGGATGACGCCCTGATTATCGTCGAAAAAATCGATGATTTGTCTATGGATGATATGAGAGAAGTCGCCGACGCGCTGAGAAGCGGGGAAGCGCCGACAGCGGGTTTGCTGGCGGCGGTGCATGATGATAAAATAAGATTGCTGGCTTTCGCAGCGGAAAGCGCTATAAAAGAACATGGAATTCACGCCGGTAAAATAGTCAAAGAAACTTCAGGAAAACTGGGCGGCGGCGGAGGAGGACGCCCTGATTTCGCTCAAGGCGGCGGTCATGAGGTAAAAGAATTGCCGCGAGTTCTGAAAGAATTGCGTGAAAACCTTGTGAAAAAGATTGGAAAGGATTCATGAGGGATACTTTCGAGTGGAAAAAGATTGCTGCAGGGTTAAAGCGAAGGCCGGAGCATCGGGTATTAAAGACAAGAGTGAATATCACAGGATTTTACGTCATAAATGAAAGGAACTGAAAGATGAAAAAATTCAGCGTGTTCGTTTTTTTTATGATCATCAATACGTTAGCCGCAGGAGCAGAAAGCGATGAAAGCGTTGTTTCCTTTTTGAAAGACATAGAGATTGCGGTAAAGGGAGGGGATTATGCTGCTCCGCGTATTTCGCCCGATGGGGAGAAGCTGGCTTTTACCACGGAGAAATATGACGGTATTTTTCTAATTGAAGCAGGAGGCGCTCTGTACAGGCTGACGGACGAACAATTTGCCGGATGGCGTTTTGAGTGGGGACCGGACTCGGAAGAGATTTATTACCGGATGCGGGAAAAGGGAAAATACGCTTTGAAAAAGGTTGACTTAAGGGGGAAGCGGGAAAGCCTGACAGGATTAATGGATGAGATATCCTTTCCATCGGTCGTTCAGCAAGATATTCTTTATCATAAAGGGGACTCGGATGTTGAAGTTATGTCGGTAAAAAGCGGAGAGGATACGGGCGAGAAAACGCCGGTAGGGTCGAAGGGGCCGTATGCCTTCATGAAAAACGACCGAATATATTACATGGACGAAGGAACGATTTATGCTGTATTGGATAAGGAGCAAAGGTGTTTTTATCCGGTGATGTCGCCTGACGGCCGTAAAGTCTGTTACAAGAAACTTGGCGGTGGGATATACCTGTTTGACGCTGATATTGGAGAAAGCCGTCTGATAGGTCCCGGCAATCATCCCCGCTGGAGCCGTGACGGAAAATACGTAATTTTTGATCATCCTGTCGACGACGGACACAGAATCGTCAATTCTGAGTTGTATCTCTATGATGTAGGGGCGTCGCTGTTGCACAAGCTGACCGAGACAGGCGAAATGATCGAGAGATTTCCGGAGATGGGGAAAGATAACATGGTTTATTTTTCTTCCGGAGGATCGATTTACAAAGCCAGAATCGATCCCTTGCATCTCAGCCGTTCACGGTGATCCCGCTCTTGAAGCAGGTCCTGTGGATTCTGATTCATTACGCGACGCGGGACGATTTTGTTGAAGGCGAAAAATGCAGGGATTGACTGAGGCTACCTGTCGGTTACGGGTAGACTGAGCAAATCTGCAGCCTGATGCAAAGCGAGAGAATAATCTCCGTTAGTGTCTGTCCACACACTCGAATCTCGATTCAAAATTTAATGCTGGACAGCCACTTGGGTTTTTGATCCA
>CAZUFC010000096.1:0-32550 GCA_964619725.1 uncultured bacterium
AAATCCGAAGACTGACGCAGTATTGGGAAAAATTCGCCGTTTATGGACAAAAACTTACTATAAATTTTGTGGACTGATCAAACCGGGATTGCACATCTTTTAAAACTTTTTGCGGTTTGTTTCATTAATCGGGTTCGGTTCGAGATCGCAACCGGGATCGAAATCGAAACAAAATGATGGAAAATTCTGTCGAATTGTAACCTCAAAACAAGGATATTGAAGTAATGCCGAATTTCTGTTTATATGTTTTCCGGCTGAGCTCCGCCTCCCGCGTATAGACCGCCGTCAGCAATGTTTTATCCGGAATTCGCCTGACAAGCCCCATGATTGTGCATGCGCAACCGTCATCGGCTTTATTCGTCCTGAATCAACCGGATTCTCCTACCTGCCGACCAAACTTCAACAGCCCTGCCGGGAAAACTCATACCCTCAAATGGCGACCATCCGCACTTTGTTTTCAAATTTTCTTTTTTTACGATAAGCGGATGATCTATATCCAGAACGGTGAAGGAAGCTCTGTATCCCGGTTCGATTTTTCCGTATTTTTTACCGGAGAACCTTGAAAAAAAACGTCCCGGCGCTTCGGAAAGTATCTGAGCGATGCGCTTAAGCGAGAATTTTTCCTCCTGAATCAGCCAGGAAGCGAATGAGGCCACAGTATCCAGATGCGGAACGCCTGCGGCTCCCTTGTCTTTATCTTGAAGCGTGTGAGGCGCATGGTCCGTTGCGATCATGTCTACGGCTCCGGATTCCAGGGCGCTTACCAGATACTTCCTGTCTTCTTCCGAGCGCAAAGGGGGGTTCATATTCAAGAGGAGTCCCGTATTCCGGCACCTGTTTTTGAATTCTTCTGCATTCAGCAGATATCTTCTTTCCAGAGAAAAAAACAGATGGTGCGGCGTCGCCTCGCAGGTGATCCTTTCTCCTTGGACCTTCCCGCGATTGTAACTTTCGATCAGTTCCAACCCTTCTTTTGTCGAAATATGGACTATATGCGTCTTCAAATCATATTTTTCCGTCCAGTTTAATACTCTTTCGACAGCCCTTATTTCCGCTTCCGCCGGTCTCTTCCGGTGATGCTTTTTTTCTGCGGCGTTTTTTCTCAGCGTATCCGGGTCCTCGCAATGAAATGCCGCGGTCAATCCCCGATATCTTTTCAACGCGGTTTCCGCTTTTTCCAGGGAGGTAAAAGCATATGGAGCAGGCTTATCGTTCATCATGAATTTATACGGCACATTACCGAACGGCGCAGAATTTTCCGTGACGGCAGCATAGAGCAGCGTATCGATTGCCGCTTTCCCTGCGAGTTCGGTTTTACGGCTGTAATTTCGGCTGTGATATGGAGGAGAGGGATTATTGGGCATTTCGGCGAATGCTGTGACGCCTCCATTGACTGCCGCTCTTCCCGCACTCAGAAAGTTTTCTTTTCGCATCTGCCCGGCAAGCTCCGAAGAAGTCTCGGCGTTCTCCTTCTCTACAGCGTATTCTCTGGCGTGTACATGAATGTCGATGAAGCCGGGGAAGAGTATCCCCTCAATTTTTACATCGGGAAACCCGCCGGGTTCGGTTACGCTGATAATTTCACCTGCCTTCTTATCTATTGTAATGTGTTTCTTACGGATTCCCGCTTCGGTTGGAATTCCGGCTTCGATTATCATATCAGATTTCCCTGAGGTTGCCGGAGCGGGAGCTTTTGAATTTTCCGAATCTTTTCCAGCGCTTCGCTTCGGCTGCCGTTACTATGTGAGTATCCACGCAGGCTAGTCTCCCGTCTTCCAGGCTGCAGCTTCCGCATACGCCTACGCCGCATTTCATGTAGGGTTCGAGTATTAATCGTATATTCTTCAGTGGGATGAACGGTTCGATTTTATCGACGAGAGCTTTCAGCATTTTTTCCGGTCCGCAGGCGATGATTTCCATATCCGGGTTTTCCGATGCAGAGATATGTTCCAGCAGGCAATCGACGACATTGCCGCAATAGCCCGCTGTACCGTCTTCAGTGGCAGGGAAAAAATCGCATCCTTCCAGGTTTTCCAAAACTTCCGCCAACGCCAGCTCGCTTTTGCCGCCCGTACCGTAAAAAAACAAAAGCGGTCTTTCGCTTCCGCTATTTCGCCTGTATCTTTTATACGCGAAATACAACGGAGCGGCCCCGGTTCCTCCCGCAACAAGAATGCTCCTTTTTTGGGAATTTAAGGCGACCGATTTTCCGTAAGGACCGCGTACCAGGAAAGGGTCTCCGGGTTTCAGATTGAAAAATCTTTCGGTGAAGGGACCTTTTTTGCCGGAAGGATGTTCGATGAGGCGAACCAGCAGAGTGAAAGGATCATCCAGAGCTACGGAATAGGGTTTTTCTGTGGCGGGTTCTCCTGGAAGAAGGATGAATGCGAACTGTCCGGGGTCTGAAGGCAGCGGTTTATCAGCCTTCATGAGGGCCAGTCGGGGTGAGGGAAATTCGATATGTTCCACGTGGAACATTTCATATTTCATCAGCCCCTTATTCACCATAAACCTGGCATTATCGGCGTTCCGCTCAAGATCATGTTTCAAAGTCTCCAGATAATCCTTCACTTTTTTGATGCTCATTCCCGCAAGAGCGCTTCCTATTCCGAAAAATCCCGCGCCCGCCTGGCGGTAAGCCTTCACCTGCGTCGCCCCCTGGATGCCGCCCATGGCAATAACCGGAATATTCGTCCTCGCCGTAATTTCCCTGACGCAAGCCGCCCCGAACGGCCATATGCCCGCCCCGGACATGCCCCCCAATTTGTTCGACAATATCGGCTCACCGAAAAAAGGATCAAGCGCCAGCCCCGGTCCCACCGTATTAATGGCCGCTATGCCGTCAGCGCCGCTTTTTTCCGCGGCCGCGGCCAACTCGCCGATATTCCCGAAATTCGGCGACAACTTGACGAAAACCGGCTTGCCCGTGGTCTTTTTCACGGCTTTGACCGCTTTTTCCACGTTTTCCGGGTTCCTTCCGATCAGAGCGCCGCCGGCCGCCACATGAGGACACGACAGGTTCAATTCCAGTCCGTCGCACAGGGGACCGAGTCTTCCGGCCAGTTCAGCGAATTCCTTTTCAAAGTCGTCCAGGGCGCCGTCGGCAAACAGCGAAACAAGCAGATAAACGCCGCCGGGCAAAGGCAATATTTCCTTTAATTCTTTCTCAAATTCCTCCACTCCGGGATTAGACAATCCAACTGCATTGACGTAACTTCCCGGTTCATATTCCGCCAGGACGGGTTCCCTGTTCCCGTCCCGGGGATTCAAACCTATGCTCTTGGTCGTTATGCCGCCCAGTCCAGGGACGTCATCGGCCAGCCGCCGCACAGTTTCGACCCGGCATGAATAGACTCCCGATACCGTAAAAAAGGGCGATCTTATATTCTTACCCGTCAACCGCTTCTCTAATCTCATCCGTAATCCTCTCCAACGATTCTTCCGGCGTCATACCCGAAGGCGGTTTCGTAACGGCCCTGCCGATCACCAGAAAATCAGCTCCGTCCCTGACCGCATCGCCGGGCGCAGCGATACGCTTCTGATCGTTCGCTGCGCTCCAGGCCGGTCTTATTCCCGGAGTCACGATAACAAAATCGTCTCCGCAAGCTTTCCTCACGGTCTTTATCTCTTTCGGCGAAGCCACCACTCCGTCCAATCCCGCCTTTTTCGCCAGCAAAGCCATTTTTTTAACGTATTCCTTGGAGGAATAATCCAAACCAAGCTCCATGCGCATCACATCGTCATCGATACTGGTCAAAACCGTCACTGCTATCAGCCAAGGCCTGTCATGCCTGCCCGTTTCATCCAGCGCTTTTTTCGCTGCGTTCATCATGGCGAATCCGCCCGAAGCATGAAGATTCATCATTTTCACCTTCATTCCGGCCGCCTCTTTTACCGCGCCTGCAACAGTATTGGGAATGTCGTGGAATTTCAAATCCAGAAATATCTGTGCTCCCAGACTGTTCACAAGCGCAACGCTTTCAGGACCGAATCGCGTGAATGACTGCAGACCAAGTTTAAAAGCCCCGGCTTTTCCCTTGAGCCTGCTCACCCAATCCTCAATTTCCTTCAGACTGTTCATGCCGTCCAAAGCAATCATTATTCTGTCCTTCGCTTTCATTTTTTCGTTCTTTCCCTTTCAACTTCTTCCATGATTTTCCGGCGCTCTTCAACATCCTGAAATCGATCAACATTCTCCTGATATTCTTTAATCAGTTCAAACTCATAACCATGCATAACTTCTTTCAGCCAGAACAAACCTTCCCTTTTAAACTTTATCAGCGAATGAAGAGTCATGCCGGCGCTTTCAGCCTGTTTTTCGGCTCCCTGTTCTCTGTCCAGTACGACGACGGCATAATCGCACATCAACTCCGTTATGCCGTTTTTTTGTGCCTGGAAAAGCGCCAGTTCCCTGGCTATTTCTTTTGAGCCGAATGATGTTACCATGTCATCGACTATAACCAGGACATCATTATTTTTCAGGCGTCCTTCCAGAAGCTGATGTCCGCCCCAGTCCTTTTCTGATTTAAGTTCTTTCAGGGCATTCCTGGCCTGTTCCGGGGTCCTGATTTTACCGTATCCCGGTATTGGCCTGGTATAAAGAAACGGCAGCCGCCAGGACAGATTTCTGTATGCCTCGCAAGAAACAAGCGCGGCCAGCG
Source organism: uncultured bacterium (assembly GCA_964619725.1). Taxonomy (GTDB): domain Bacteria; phylum CSSED10-310; class CAZUFC01; order CAZUFC01; family CAZUFC01; genus CAZUFC01. The sequence continues at coordinate 4,662 of CAZUFC010000096.1, forward strand.
GAATACCCGCCATATCGACTCCCACAATCCCGGTCGCTTCCGGTATCTCCTTCTGAATCAGCAAGGCAAGATAATGACCGATTTTAGCCGCCAGCTCAGGCGCAGCGCCCAAAGGACGCAAATTTAAATACCAGGGACTCCATACCCCGCTTTTCAACACCCAACCCTTTTTTCTTTTCAGCTCATCCGAAGAATTGAACAGTGTCTCAATCATCCCATAACGGTAAAGCTCCCTGATGATTTCTTTTCCAAATTCTTCTCTATTGAATTCCATGATTTATTCTCCCTCATTAAACTCCGCGTTAAACATGCCCGCACGCAGCAGTTTTGTCAAGAAACCGACTGTTATTCGCCTTTTCTTTTGTCGATAATAAATTCGTTTTCATGTTTTTGGAAGGAGGAAAGGACAAAAGGACGAAAGGACCTAAGGGACGGAAAGGACAAGATAATTTTTGGCATTGATCAAAACTGGGCCTTTTGAAGTTACAACTCGGTCAGCGAGCAGTCTGCAAGAGGCCGTGAGATAATTATGAATTAATACGCATTTGCGCTTCCGTAAGACGAAAAACAACCCCTGATACGGTGATGTCCATGCTTCGTCGCGAGCGAATCGCATCGACATAAGCGTATATTCCCCCATTACTAATGGGAATTTGCTCAGTCATTTTTTTTACCGATGAAAACTGTAACCCCGGTTTGATCAGTCCCCTCGTATCGGCTTTTTGTATGAGATATCTCCGTCAGATATTCCGCCGCATCATACGGGCAAATTGTCGTCTTCGCTCATCAACTCCTCACGCTGAATGTCCTTTTTAGTGAGAGCGATGGCCTGTTCGGCTTTGATTGCGCCTTCTTTGGGCTGTTTTTTGCCTACCATGAATATCCAGACTATGCCGAAGTAGACGGTGAGGGGGATGATGAGGAAATAGAAAAAGTAGAGTATGGGATGGATGGGGATCAGGTCCGGGTTTGTAAACCTGGCGAGGTTGAACAGGATAATCACTGTTGAAATGAAATCAACTGAAAAATTAGCATGCGGATTGCTGGCGCGAAACAGTGAAAGTCCGTCGCTTCTTTTTTTAATGAAGGGCCAGATAAGCGACCCGCCCATGTGACCAGTGAGGTCTTCGGTGATGTGGGTAGCGAAACCCAGGAAGGCCGTCAAGCCATAGAGGTACCAATAGCTGAATCCGGCGAGCCAGGGGATGAGTGCAAAGGGTATGGCCAGCAGGAGACCCAGCACATAGGAATGGCTCCAGGTTCTGTGCCAGGGCAGAAATTCAACCGTCACCTTGCCTTTTTCCTTATGGAACCCGAACTGCGGTCCGCTGAGTATATCGACGACCGAGGGTCTTCCATGAGTTTCCAGCAGTTCGCCTTTTAATTTATATTTGCCGACCCGGTTTTCCTTGGGTTCCGTGCCGGGGAAGGGCACCTGTGAAGTGCTGACGATTTCATTCAGTACCACTATGACTTCGTTCGTGTTTCCGTCGAATTTGATGACGTATTGCCTCCACAGGTTGCTTCCAAGGCGCATGGGGAAGAGCTGAACGCGCTTGTATTTTCCGGTTTCATGGACTTCATCCATGGTTTTTCCTATTGTTTCGGCCATTTTCTGAGGGTCCGGATTCTCGGGATCGCATTCAACGTCGACTTCGGCTTTGGAAAAAAATTGTCCCAGTTTGAAATCCAGAGTATCCGGCATAATGCCGAATAATCCGCCCAGGCAGAGAATAAAAGAAGCCTCAGCGCCGGGCAGTGCGGAGCGTTCTGCTGCCGCTTTGACGACGGCCGGCGCGATGAAACTCGCCGCCGCCACTCCGCTCATAAAATGTGTCAAACCTTTCATTGTTTACACTCCCGCTAATCCGAAAAATTCGATGACGGCTTCTCCGTATCCTGCCATATTGAGGGCAATGGGTACCATAAGAACGGCCATGCAATTCGATCTTCTGCAGTGGAAGAAGACTGGTATAGAGCCTATGCAGGAGGCTACGGCAAGAACGAACAAGCCGCCGAATCCCGTCAGGACGTATATCAGGGCAATAAGCAGGACCAGAGCGGCCCAGTATAATTTATGATAATCAATTCTTTTAAGCACAGCGATGGTCAGGATTGAGCCGTAAACCAGGATGAGAAAAGAGAGGCATCCTGCGGTCAGGATTGATGCCAGCATGACCCAGTATTGTCCGGGAAGTGGCGTGAACACCGGCTTCAAAATGACGCTTAAACCTCCACGGCTTATTCCATGAGGCGTCAAAGGCGTTATGACGAACAACAGCAGAAAAGCGCCGACGTAATATATGATCTTGGAAACGCCCCCGGAAACGATAAAAATTTTATCTCCTCTCTGGGCCGTGGCATGTCCCGCGATAATGCCTCCGATACCGGCAGTGACTGCAGGCAGATAAGAAGCCAGCAATCCTCCCAGACCTCCCTGGAATGTGCTTTTACCTAACGTTACCCAATCGAGGTCCACGGATTTGCTCACGTATTGTTCAGGGAACCGTTCGCGTGAGAGAAGATTCTGGACGATGCTCGGTATGGCGAAAAGACCGACGAAAACCGGCATGATGTTCTGGAATCCCATTTCATGAGTGATGATGGACTTGGAGGTAACGATCAAACCGAGGACGGCCGAAAAAGCGAAAGTAATTATTCCAGCGAACAGGTTCTGCCAGGCGTCGGCTATGCGCGCCCACACGGTGTCCCCGCGTCCCACGCCCTTGGGCCATTCGCTCATCAGCATATAAACCATAACCAGTCCGAGTATCCAATGCATGTGAACGGCTACTATGTTGTGGATGTAAGGAAACACCAGGTAGAAGAAAGGCGTCAGAGCTGCCAGAAGAACTACTCCGGCCAAATTTCCAATTCCCGTCAGCATGGCGGCTTCATAACCGCGTCCGGTCATCATGTATTTAGTTCCCGGAAGAATCGTCACCGTCGCAGACTCGTCCGGCGCGCCGATGAAAGTCATGGGTATCGTATTCACAAACGCGAAAGATACCACTAGCGACATAAAAAACGGCGCTACGGCTTCAGGAGGAAACAGGTTCGGCGTCAACTGCCAGAAAAGCAACACCAGGCCGGCGACGTTATAAATATGTAAAGAAGGCAGCAAAGAAAGTAATCCGCCCATCAGGACTCCGAGCGGAACAGCGATTAATATCGGCAGAATTTCCATTTTTTTCTTCCCGTTTTACGTCGATTCATTCATATGAGAATATTCGATTCAATTTTTAACTTCATCCAGAAAAAGTATTTCTTTCGGATTCTCCAGCAGCAGTTGAGGTTTGCCACGGAACTCCGATACCTTGACCCTCGCCCTGAAACGGGCTCCCGTATCCATCATTTTTTCACCGTTTTCTACACCGTTGAAAATGCCGTCGTAAACGAAAAAGGTCATGGTATCCGTATCGTCCGTCACCTGCAGAGACCGGCCCACATTCTCAATCTGCCTCGACTCGACCGTTTTTACCTCTATCACTGCCCAGCTTCCTACAGGCTTCAGCAAAATATCGCTCAAATATTCTCGCTTTTCCTCCAGCAAACTCTCGGTATTATATTCCCGTTTCTCCAGGAATACGAGATTCTCCGGATTTTCGGGGTTCTTCAACTTCAGTTGGCATTCTTCCTCGTAGCGGTCAACCGTTACGACCATTTCGAATACGCTGCCCGGTTCAAAGAGCATCTCCTTTGACGCTCCTTCCGGTATGCTCTCATACTGACGCTCAAACAGACTCAATTCCATACTCGCATTTCCGTCCCTCAACTGAATGGAGTAACCGCTCCCGAACTGCCGGTGTCCAGTAACTTCAGCTTCAATAATATACGTTTCATTAACGTCGTCCAAAGTAATATCAGCCAGCTCAGCCTCTTTAACCTCGTATTTTTGCAGCATTTTCAGGCGAGACGGTATGCTGAGGAACATCGTCGCTCCCCATTGCTCGCTTATACTGAGATTCCCTATGACTTCGATCCTGTCTCCTATACCGGGAAAATCCTCCTTGAAGGCATCCCTGAAACGGTCCAGTTTTCCGAATCCTCCCAGAGATATCGTGCCCGTTCCGTCATCCAGCGTTAACCTGAAGGTGTTCTTCTCTTCCTGAACGCTGCTGCCGGTGACTATCCCCTGCAGCTTTACCAGAGCCATGTTATGATTAGCGCCTATGGTCCCTATTTCCATCGCCGGCACTTCGGACAATTTGGCCGCCAGCCACAACAGAACCAGACCGACAATCGATCCGATCACGACGCTTCTTTTCACCCATCGCACATCCATTCTGTATTTCATTTCCGCCTGGCAATAAGGACAACGATCATACGCTCCTACATATCGCCCGCAACTGGGACAATGCACGGCCTGGTCTTCCATCACCTTTTCGTGAAGCTTCTTTCCCGTATTTTCAACAGCTTGTTTTTCGTCCATAAGAATCCTCCCCGGAACGCTTATGTTCGCAAAATTACGAAAAAAAGTCAATGCTTACGTCCATCCGGCGACTTGACTGCCCTCCTCGCCTCGGTTATCTTCTCCATACCATGATTCGAGCTGTTATATTCGATATGGACGGCGTTATTTCAGATACTCAAAAACTCCATTCAAAGGTCGATTCCGATACCTTGAGGAAACTGGGCATCGATATTTCGCCTGAACATATCACAAGACATTACTCCGGTGTCCCGACCAGCGACTTCTTCCTTGATATCCTCAGGCAATACGAGATGGAAATCGATATAAAAACGCTCATGAGTGAAAGATGGGAAAACATCTACGAACTGGCCGAGAATGGAATATATCCCATTCCCGGGTCCAGGCGCCTTATTCAATCACTCCATGCTCATCATTATAAACTGGCCGTCGCTTCTTCTTCATCCCATAAATTCATCCGCATGGTCCTTGCACATCTGGACCTCATTCAATATTTCGATGCCCTGACAAGCGGAGATGAAGCCCCGAAAGGTAAACCCTCTCCGGATATATTCCTCATTACCGCCCAAAAATTGTCCGTCCCTCCCTCTGATTGTCTCGTGATCGAGGACGGCCTCAGCGGCATGAAAGCAGCCTCGTCCGCCGGCATGAAATGCGTGGGCCTGGTCCCAAAAGATGAAGCTCGACGATATCCCGCCGATTCAGTCGTTCACAGCCTCCTGGACGTTACCGTGGAAACAGTGGAAAACCTCGGATGATTTCATTTTTAACACATAAAACGGACCTACAGCGCAAAAGACCGTTCACAGGGCTTTTACATATCTTTTGCAGGATATTGCTTCCGGCCCTTCCGCAACCCTTCAAACCCTGTTGATGGGGTTAGTCACCGTTAATTAATGACTGACTTGTTCAACCCTATTCGAATATTGCCTTTTAACTTGATTTGTTGTATTAGTCGAACGGGTTGAAGGAGAAAGGATCGGTTTAATGACAGAGGAACCGAAAAGAGATTGAAATGCTGATCGAAAAAACGAACCGGCTTAAGAAAACAACTCCTGAGGCGTTTATTCAAAAAGCGGAAGCCTGGGCTCATATAATTGCTGAGGGTATCAAAAGCAAAAATGATCCTATAGCCCCAGAACATGCTTTCATAATCGGCCGAGGCATCATCCAACAGATCATCTGTTTGAGATTATGCGAAGAGATGGGAATGGAGGCTGCCGGACAACTCAAGTCACTCAGTCGTAAAACCGACATATTCCTCAAATTGCAGCAGATATCCGGCAAAGCGGCGAAACGCTATCACAGTGAGGCGTTCAATATTCCCGAAAATAAGTCTTTATGGGACGCATGCGGTTTTAACGCGCGAAAAGCGATGATAGACGATTCGGTTCTCAGCGATTTATTAAACACTCTGTATAGTAATGAGAACACGTTTGAATTTTCCAGTCTTTCAATAAATATTCCGGGCGTTCTTCACGAGTTTTTTATTGAAAAGGAAGGCCGGCACAAACAATTTGCCGGAGAGAGAAACAAAATCAGGAGGAAGCGAAAGCGCGACGGAGTTTTTTACACGCCGGATCATATCGTTCGGTATATATCGGAAGAAACGTTGAGCCGGTTGTTGGGCAGCAGTTTTCGAGTCGGAACTTCGGACGAACGGAAACCGGCAGTGCTGGACCCGGCATGCGGAGCGGGCTGGTTTCTTGTTCAGAGTTACCGGTATTTATTGGATCGTCATAGAACATATTATCTTCAGGAACCTGCGAAGTGGTCGCAGAGAGGAATCGGGCGTTTGAGGCGCCGTCAATCGGGGTGGGAATTGACTTTCAGGGAGCGAGCACGCATTCTTGTCGATCATATCTACGGCGTCGACCTGGACCCCCGGGCCGTTGAACTTACGAAGCTTTCACTGATATTCGCGCTTTTTGAAACGTCAAGAAAAATAGGGATACCCCGGAATTCGCTGTTCGGCGATTACTATGCTGGGCCGGTCCCAGATTTAAGGAACAATATTAAATGCGGCAATTCGTTGATTGAGTCTGACTATTTTTCCGTTTCAGGAAATCTCTTCAAAAAGAAGATGAAAGACGACATGAAAGTTTTCGATTGGAAAAAAAGGTTTCCGGCGATCATGAAATCAGGAGGATTCGACGCGGTGATGGGGAACCCGCCCTGGGGCGGCGATATCGATTCATACTTGGAATATTTACACGTCAGGTACCGGGCGAGCTCACGGGGACATACGGATATATTCAAGTGCTTTATTGAAAGAAGCGTTAATTTGACGAAAGAAAACGGTTTTTTGTGCATGATCACGCCGGCCGCCTTATTACGTCAGAGACGATTTTCAGATATCCGGTCATTCCTGATGAAATACAAAATACACGAAATAATCCAACTGGGTGACAACGTGTTCAGAAACGTGACCGCTCCAAGCTGCATATTTCTAATGGAAAAAAGCATCCGGCAAGGAAACGAAAAAACGATTCTTTATGATCTGAAAGACCTTTTAAACACCGAAAGAAAAATAGCTCTGCAAAAACGTAAAATGAAAGGCATCGCATCTCATCAGAGTCGATTTATAGAAAATCCGGACTTCGCTTTTGGGGAGATGAAGAGGCATTATACGGCTCTTTCCGTCCCTTTGGGACGTCTGGACGCGCTGTCTTGCAGAGACGCCGGCATAAATTATCAGAGGAAAAATGTGGGCATGCAGGAAAAGGGATACGGGAGTCTTTCTAAAAGACTGCTTTATGAAGGCGCGCAAGAGAAAACTGAGGACATGATGTACTGGAAAGGATCAGACATAAATCGCTACTGGATAGCCGAAACCACGAATCGTTTCTGCAGGACAAATTACAGGGAGTTTACAGGTTCCAACGAAACCGTGACGCTGAACAGGAAAGTATTTGAAACCGCGCCGAAAATTCTCATTCGTCAAACAGCAGACAGGATCATCGCTGCAGTCGATTATAGGGGCATATGGTTCGGAAGGAGCCTGATCGCCATATTGCCCGCCCGGAATTCCCCTTACAGCATAGAATATTTCCTTGGACTGTTGAATTCGCAGCGCTTTAACGATATGTATCAGGAGCTTGTCGATGAATCGGGGCGCGCTTTTCCCCAGGTCAAGCTGTCGAAAATCAAGCAATTGCCGGTCAGAACAATCGATTTCGAGAATCCGTCAGAAAAAAAACTGCACGACGATATGGCGAATTGTGTGAAAAAAATTATCGCCTTTAAGCGTAAGCAGCGCGCTCCAGGTGAAAAAGCGAGTGCCGGAGGCCTCAAACAAGAGATTGAATCGTACGAAAAAAAAATAGATGCCCTGACGTATGCTCTGTACAACGTTTAAGCTTCACATATCCTGACATTGACCGATAAAAAATTGTGAAATGTTTGACGAAAATTCAGCAATCGATCAAAAAAATTCAAGTAAAACAAAGTCCCCCCGCCTGCGGGTCCGTTGATTTAATTGAAAATGAAAGCCCTTAAAAATCATTAGACATCATCTCTCAAAATCTTTTCTTATTTCCATGGTTCGCATCGAATTTCGATTAAATCAACGCTCTTCTACCGGATATAGGGGAGGCTAAAAACTGCACAATTTTTATGCCGAGACTCAGTCTAAAAAAGTCAATTGATTTCAATATTTTAGGTTGTCCTTATCAGGAGTTCTGAACTTAGGCATTTTCGGTAATGTCGGTTAAAATTCGGGCATTGATCAAATATCGGTGTTTTGAAGTTACGATTCGGGCAGTACACGTAATCTGCAAAAGGCCGGGAGAGATCATAAATTCAGGCATTGATCAAAAAAGCCTCTTTTGAGGTTACAATTCTACAGAATCGTCTGTCATTTTGTTTCTATTTGGACCACAATTGCGATACCGATGCCGATACCTATTGCGATACCAACCCAGATATAGATACCGATACCGATTACGATACCGACACCGACCCGATTGCGATGTCTACACAAATTGTCAAAAGTTTTGAAAGAATTGCAACCCCGGCTTGATCAGTCCCTAAATTCAATACGCATTTGCTGTCCCGCAAGAAGAAAAACAACCCCCTGTACGGCAATTCGAGTTTTTTTGTAGAGACAAATTGTAATCGGCGTCTGAGCAGTCCCGCTTTTCCAAAGGTCTCTATCAACGGAAAAAGAAAATATCGCAGTCGATGGAGAAAATGGAGAATGTTCCTGCTTCGGTCACGGCAGCCCATAGTCTGAAGGGGCCCATAGGGACGACGAAGGGGACCTGGAATCGGAGCGGCGTATGAGACAATGCTTCTCCAGCATGCAAATCTCTCGTCATGAAATCGATATTGAGTCCCCAGGAGGGCCAGAAGTAATATTGAAACGGACCGTATTGAGGACCTAAATCCAGAAAGATGTATTCATCGACTGAAATGGCCGGACCGGGATTCTCAATAGTAACGCTATAGATAAACTCATCGTTGAAACTGAAGTACTGTTGATTTAATTCGCCTGTTATGACCGGTTCAGTAATGAGTGTCGGGCGGGGCGATGGTGTTGATGTCGTATGGAATGTCGGGGACGGCGGTTCGGTGGGAACGAAAGATGTCGGCGAAGGAGTTTCAGTGGGCGTTTCTGTGGGGATGAAAACGGTGGGAGTTCTAGTGGGGGTTCTTGTCGGGATATGAATCGTGGGCGTATACGTGGGAGAACGCGTCGGCGTCCCGGTGTAACTCGGCGTTATTGTCGGCGTTCTGGTGGCTGTTCTCGTGGATGACGGCGTTCGAGTGGGCGTAGAGGTCTCCGTAGGCTGAGCGCTGGTCGACGTTGGCGTTATTGTCGGCGTGTACGTCGCCGTTCCTGTGGGATGCGTTGCCGTCGACGTCGGAGTAGCGGTCCCGCCGCCTCGTATGTAAGGACCGGCGAACCCGGCGTCCCCCGCGAACCTCATGCAATTATTCGATCCAGCGCACGCTGGATAATCAGCCTGAGCCTGGTCGAAAGCATCCTTGACTGTCCACCCGGCGTTCATCCGGCTGAACAGACTGTTCTGCCAGCTTATGGAATAATCCCAGCACGTATCGCAGTAATATTCTGACATCCCGCAATACCCAACCGTAACCGCATCCTGACTTGATCCTTTCCTGAACACGTAAGAAAAGGTCCCGTTACCCACCGAACACATGCCTTCGCAACTGCCGATAAATGTGAAAGGCATTTTCGGGTAGGAAGAAATCCAGCTTTCCACTTCGCTCGAATAGGTATACTCAAAAGCGCTGCCCCCGCTGCATCCGCTTGCGAAATAGGCGCTGCCGCCGTGCGCCAACTCGTAAAACATCCCGACCGTATTGTTCTGTATTCGACTCGCCACCTGCGCCTGAGTCGGCCATACTATCTCCTCACAATTGTAACCCATCGTATTGAACCATTCCTGGGCATTCCCCGACCAGGAACTCCACGATCCCGAACAAGGATAATCATACCAGGGTCCCGTCAAAGCGAATCCTTCATAAGGAGGCGCTATCCCATCTCCCAGATACTCGCCGGTTACCGCATCAATCACTTTTATCCTTATTGCCCCTTCTTCCTTACATCTGACTACCCAGCATGGATTCTTCGGAGCCGGATCAATCGGATATACGTCGGAATCCGGAGAAATCATCTTCAAAATTGAAAAAAGAGTCCGGCCGCCGGCCAGCCATTCAGCATCCGCCTGCGGGACGCGAATATCAAAATGCTCCGGCAAATCCTTACGATGCCTTATATCCCGCTTCAGCAACTCGCCCGTCTCCCTGTGAAAATGATACAAATCATAATCCTTTTCTATTACCGCTCCATCAATCATTCTCTGACGGAAAAAAACTATTTTTTCTCCGATATCCAGACGCTTGAATGCCTTATAATCCTCCTCATAAGGCTCTAAAAACCCATATCCGCCCGATGCCGCGCCGGCCGCAATCAAACACAGCAAAAAATAAATTGCTGAAAAAACGCCTGTAAATTTTTTCATGATTATTTCCTACCCATAAAAAACATTTAACGCAGTTTCACAATCTTTACCCAATCCTTGTTGTATTCAAATTCGCGGTTGATGTCAAACAGCAGTTTCTTTTTTGATCAATGCCAATTTTACCCGTGAAATTTCGGCAGATAAACGGGAGGCAAAAAGCTTTGCCCCAATTCGATCCGTCCTGCCAAAATGAACATTATGCTTTGAATTTTGCATATCGCTTTTTTTTATGATATTTCTGTCAATGGCCTAACCGACGTTATAAGAAAAACTTCGGTTGAAACATAAAGGGTTGAAACTTTACAAGAAATATTTTTCATCAGGAATAAAGCATGAGAAAAAAAGCCCATGGAAGGAAAAGCCATCCGATGCCGGCCGTTTCTACATTATTAATCGTTCTTTTCGGATGTTTTTCATTTGATCTTTACGCAGACACAAACGATGAACAAAAAAATTCCTATTCGAACATGGAACCGCTTCATTCTTTATCGTCTCAGGCGTCAAAGAAACAGGAAAAACGCCGGAACTCAGATAGGAAAGAGACTCATTATCTCATCTATGAAGTTGAAGAGCCTGTTTCTGAAAGGAAAATAGAAGTCGACCCGGATGAACTCCAGAAACTCAGCGCCCTGGGTTATCTGTCGGGTTATAATGAGGCTCCGGAACGCAAAAATGTGACGATATTCGACGAAAAAAAAGCTTGCAGCGGTCTGAATCTGTATATTTCCGGTCACGGACCTGAAGCGATCCTCATGGACATGGAAGGAAACGTCTTACACAAGTGGACCTGTCCTGTCCATGATATATTAAACTGCGATGCTTCTGCCGTAAAGTCTCCAGAGAAATACTTTTTCCGGCGTGCAGAGGCGTTCGACAACGGCGATATAATCGCCATCGTTATGAATATCGGTCTTGTTAAAATGAATTGGGAATCTGAAATATTATGGGTTTTTCTTAAGGATTGTCATCATGATTTTCATGTGGACGATGAAGGAAAAATTTACGTTTTAACTCGGGAAACAGGCATTATCCCGGAATTCGGCGACGAAAAAATTTATACGGAATTCATCACTGTCCTGACATCTACCGGCAAAGAAACAAGAAAAATTGCCTTATGGGATTGCTTTGAAAATTCATTTTTCGCTCCTGTCCTGCGTAAAATTGAAACTGCCGATACTTCGCCCCGACTTGAATCCGTCGAATTGACGGAAATATTTCATACCAATACCCTGGATATTCTCGACGGACGACATGAAAAAACCGATCCCATTTTCAAAAAAGGAAACGCCCTCATTTCCTCCCGCAATGCTCATATGATAGCCATCGTCGACCTCACTGATGAAAAAGTTATCTGGGGATTATCCGACATGTGGCGTTATCAGCACGACCCGGATTTGCTCGACAACGGAAATATCCTGATATTCGATAACGAAGGATACGAACAAAGAACGCGTATCCTGGAATTTGATCCTTTAAGCCAGGAAGTAGTCTGGCATTATGACGGAGGTCCTGATAAGCATTTTTACTCGAAATTCTGCGGCTCGAATCAGAGACTCCATAACCGGAACACGTTAATAAGCGATTCGATGAACGGAAGGGCTCTGGAAGTTACTCCGGACAAACAAATCGTATGGGAGTTTTTTGTTCCTTTTCGACTCACCAATGATCAAGGCAGAACTATTATCCCGGCCTTGTTCGACCTGATCAGGCTTCCTTCTGAATTCTTTCAAAACCATCTTGGGAATACTGAGGACTCATAATAATCGCAGCCAACGTCCAGAAAAACCAGCCTGCGATAAAGCACGTCCCCTGTGAGTATCCTATTCCCTCCGTCAGAGAAAAAACCAGGAATCCCAGTATTCCCAAAAAAGCTCCTTTTCTAATGCCGTTGAATTGACCGAAAAATCCTCTCAACCCTCTGAGAAAAATCCTGCCTGTCATCAGAAAAAAAACCGTGATGCCCAACAACCCGGTTTCAGACAACCAACCAAGATACAGATTATGCGCATGAGCAAACCATAGTTCGACTATGCCTTCATCCGTATTGTAAATCAGCGGCAGGCCATACAAAGGATAATGTTCATTGAAAAGTCCGAAACCGACCCCTAAAACCGGCCGTTCACGGAACATCTCCAAAGCCGCATGCCAGCATGCAATACGTCCCCGATAGGTTCCCGACCGAAGCAGCTCATCTACCGCCGGAATATTGAAATCCAAAACCCTGAGAGCGTATCCGCCTCCCAGCATAAACAAGAATAGTGTAATTAAAGTGAATATTATGAACTGTTTCCGGCTGGTTCTTTTTAATATCAGAAAAACAATGACGCTTAATAATCCCAGCCAACTGCTTCGCGATGCGGAAAAGAAAATATAAAAAAACGCCCCTGTCATCAGAATCAGAAAACCGATCCTGTACAAACGCTTTTTCTCCACGGAAAACATATACGCAAGTAACGGAAAAACCATGATTAGACACGAATCTATGTTAGCGCTTGCAAAACGATGATTCAGAGAATATTTCAATAACGTCGTACTCGTCAAATCAACCGCTTCGTATCTCATGAACAAATACATGCCCATTAAAAGATACAGCGAACTCGCTAATATAAGCCAGTAAACCGTCTTTTTTACTCGCCGCTCACTCGTCAATATTGAGGAAATCAACCAGAAACCGCTTACCGGATATGCTATTTGAAAAAGCCAGTACTGAAATCCCTCTTCTGAATAAGCTGACGAAACTAATGAAAGCAAAGGAATGGAAATAAACAATATCCCCTGCCATTTCATGGGAAACGGATTGACTTCCGTCCTCGAATTCCTGAACCTTACATAGCCCAGCCATAATATGAAAATGAATATCGCCGTCGGAGTCAAATACTTAAAAAGTGAAGAAACTTCCAGAAACACGCTCATCCGGCGCCATTCCAAAAAAGCCCCGATCACCATGGCAGGAAAAAATATCCCCAATGCATCGATTAAACGTCCCGAAGCAGCAAAATAAATCGTCGCTCCTGCCGATAAAAAAAGCAAAATAAGAAAAAATGACTCCGTAAACCCGAATCGCAACGCACCGAAAGTCGTCACCAAACCGAACAGCGCTCCCATGATAATTAAAACCGTTAATTCCCATCCAGAAACCGTTTGCGCCAACTCACCCAATCTCGGCAACGTGAAACTTTCCTTCTGTGAACTTACAACGTAAAATATTAATATTCCCGCAAAAGGTAAAAAAGAAAGCATGACTCCGCTGAATCCGCCCTCAAATCCCTTTAATACAAAAAACGCTAATAATACCGCAGATGTTAAAAGAAGCAATCCGCTCAGCAGACTCCTTATGCCCATCGCCCGTGATATCTTCATTTAATAACGTCTCTCCCTTTTGTTTTTCCCAGAATAATGTCGCCGGCTGCTTACGCGACTCCTGCCAGTCCCGTCGTCGATTCATCTCGCTCCAATCGACTCACCCAAATTACCATAATATCGCTCCCCGGTCAACATTTTTCCAAGAATTATCTTTTTTGCTATTTTTTTGAATCATGCGGTGAAGGAATGCCAATCTTCTAAAACTTCTCTGCTTATTCCGGAAGCTTTCAGAAGAATATCCCGGATCAATTTTAATTGAGTAATGAACTGCCCTGGTTTTTTGAAAAAGGTGACCGGTGAAACAGGGGTTACACTCGTTTCAAAAATTTCGACAGTTTGTTTCAGTGAACGGGGTCGGTATCGGGGTCGGTATCAGGGTCGGGGTCGTTATCGGTATCGCAATCGGGAGCAAAATCGAAATAAAATAATGTGAGGTACTGTAGAATTGTAACCTAAAAATACGATTTTTTGATCAATGCCTGAAAAAGGTATTTACCGGACGTAAGGGGAGGTTGTTTGACGGACCTTTGGTGGGATATGATGGGAACGGGGCATCTTGAACTGTTCCAAGAGGCGAGGTAATGAAAGCGTTGGAGAACCGGTCACAAATATTGAAGCAATTGATATTCGGCATTTCGGCCCTGTTAAGCGCGGCCGGAATATCAACTTCCGGAATTTTCAGCACTGTTTTTTTATTGAGTTTCATTCTTTTGATCGGGACCGTCGCCGGCGTTTTTCTGTACACTGCTGAACGCTCATTAAAGAGATATCTCAGGGAGAACGGCGCCGGATTTGTTTTTGCGACGATATATATACTGGCGTTCTGTTCACGCCTGGAAGGAATAAAAGAATCTTTGCGTTATCCCCTGGTCATTTTCAGCATACCTCTTTTTTTGGCAGCCGGAAAGATATTGATTGGGGGCAGATTTTCATTCTGGGGCATGGGAATCTACATTTTTCAGTCAATCCCGGTATTTCAGACGGAAGCGGTCAGGGAGAGCGTAGACCGTTTTTTTCTTCTTGCAGTGATACTGCTCGTTTATTTTTTAATTGAAAGGCGAAACCGGGATTATTTAAAGGAATTCTCATATTCAGGCCGGAATTTCTGGTTGCTTTCGTTTCTTCTGCCTTTATTTTTATCGGTATGTTTTTCGGTTTATCCTTATGCGAGTTTTGATGCGGTAAACCGGATTGCGTTCGACATATTATTTTTTCTTTTTTTGACGATTGAGTTCCGGCGTGAGGAATATTTCAGGGGAATAATGGGATTCATAGTCGTTTCCATTGCTATGATCGCATTTTCAGGGTTATTTGCAGCAGTGCGAAGGATTTTGTTTCTGGGCTGGAGCGAAGGCATATCGATCAGGATATGGACATTGGATATTCCGCCGAACTATGCGGCCTTTTACATCATCATGGCGATTCCGTTCGTTTATTATTTGTATTTCACTGAGACGGGCCGTCTGAAGAGGATATCGACAGCAGCGACTTCGGCGGCTTCAGCGCTTTTCATTTTGATCACCTATTCCCGTGCGGCCTGGTTAGCTTTTCTCTTTGAATCTTTAGTGATAATTCCCGCTTTTTACATTTTTAAAATGAAACGCAGCAGGCTCAAAACCCGTCTTATAGCGACGGGAATAATATTACCGGCGCTGCTCGTAATAATTTGGGTCATGCTGGGGCAGTCAGCGAACTTTCAAAACCGCGTCAAAGCCATAGCAGATATAGAAAACGATCCGCGAGTTGAGATATGGAAAACAAGTTTTGAGATGTTTCTCGATAATCCTGTTTCCGGAACGGGTCCAGGCATGAAACGGTATCTTCACCCTCTTTATCACGGTGAGGAGAATCCTTATGAATTAATCACCGGCCAATATCTGCTGGACTGCCATAACACCTATCTTGAAATTTTATCTTCATCAGGCATCCCTGGACTGGCCGGCTTTCTCCTTCTAACCGCTTCGTTTATTTTTTCACAAAAGCCGAAAAACAAGACCGGAAAAAATCCAGTCCTTTTTCCCGATCGCAGACTCCGTTTCTGCGCCCTGACTTCCCTGACGGTATTCTGTTTTGACGCCCTGGTGAACTATCGGCTGCTGCTTCCTGACAACGGATGGCTGTTCTGGTTTACCGGTGCAGTTTTGTGGTCCGGTAAAATTACCCTAACCAGAAAACGCAAATTTCATCAATTCATTGCTTGTTTTCTGGCTCTTCTCGTCTCGCTGCTTATAGTCGGACGAATGCTCTCCGCTCATTCCACAAGCTGCATGAGAAAAGGATTAGGATTCATTTCAAAAATCGGCGAATCAAAGGACCTTTCGTATGCCGAAGCGGCTCTTGAAAGTTTTAAAAGAGCCGCCGTTATATTTCCATTCAATGCTCATCCTTTTTATTTGATGGGCGTGCATCATAAAACATTCGGCGACCCTGGCGAGGCGACAGAATACATGGAAAAGGCCGTTTCAATGAATCCCGTATCGGCCGATTATCACGAAAGACTGGGATTGCTGCTTCTTTCTCAGAATAAATATCAGGAAGCGGAAAAACGCCTGCTGAAAGCCGTCAGTCTTAAACCTTACGTGAGAGACAACCATTACCGACTGCGGCTGGCCGAGCTGTATCTGTCCCGGAACCGTAAAGAGGAAGCTGAATTCCAATTCCTGGAAATGCTTAAAACCGACCCGGATTCCGTTCCGCAATTGCTGAATTATATGTCACGCCGGTCACTCGAAAATCTTCTCCTTGAATTGAAAAAAAACGTTGACGATCAATACGATCACCATCACTCCGCCAGGCTGATGCTCATGATGCGAACCGCCCAGGCTATGCGTCGACTCAATATGAACGATCAAGCCCGAATAGTCTATGAAACGGAACTCTCACATAACCCCTATCACCTCATGCTCAGAATCAGGGCCAGTCGTCTTTTCACCGATCAGAGCATGTTCAAAAACAGCGAATCGCTGCTTAAAAAAGCTGAAATGATGAATAATCTGAATGGAATCTATTATAACGAAACCGGAATTGTTAAATACGAATTGGCGAAATATGAGGAAGCTCAAAATTTACTGCTGAAAGCCATAAAACATTGGCCTTCCATAACCCTGGATAATCATCTCGCTCATGTCTTCCTCCTGAAAACAGCCCTCAAAACAGAAAATGACGTTCTCGCAGGTCAGGAACTTGAAAAACTCAAATACCTGGCCGCGCTATGGGAACATCAGATGTGGGAAGCACGCTTCCACTTCGCCGATATGTACGGCGAATCCGAACAGCATGCCTTTTACCGCAAGCAAATTGAAGCCGCCTACAAAAAAATAAGAGAGGCGGAAAAGAATAACCGCCTCTCCTTACCCTGATCATACTGTTATCGATCGGTTTAAAATGTGAGAACCCCGCTATAAAAAAGCGAGAAATTCGTCAGAACACAGATTCCAGGCCTTATTCAAACTATTCTATCGCCCCTAACGCTATGGTTCCTACCATGCCTCCTATGTCCTGACCGCGGATTACACCCGTCTCGTCAATGTAAAATGTCCTTATGCCGGTACTGTGGTATACAACCGGCCACGCCGTCGCAGACCATGTCCATATACTGCCGCCTGAACTCGCTCCCGCCTTCAGTGAGAATGTGTAACCCGATTTCAAACCACGCGTCATCGCCGGATCCAAAAAGGGTACAGAACCCGCGCCGTTACCCGAACCCAGACATGTCAGTGAACCCGTGAATGTGTGAGGTTGCGTGTTGTTGTTGTAATCGGTCTCGGCCGCCGCCATCGTCTTCAGGGCGCCTAAAGACGCCGCTTCGTTCGCCGTCATGCGCGAACGAAGAAGACCCGGTATGGCTAATCCTGCTATAATTCCCAATATAGCAACCACTATCAGCAGCTCGATCAGAGTAAATCCTTTGGAGTTCCTTTTCATTCGATATAACCTCCTGTTACTGGCGCAACACCAAATTTGCCGGAATTACTGCAATTTTTATTCCAAACATGGCATACACCTTTCAAACAACGTTAAGATTATTGACATGAAAAGATTTACAGAAATTATGAAATATGGAACGTAAAAATTTGATTGACAATTTTTGTCATTTCAAAAAATTCCCAGAATTTTTATATTCAAGTAACTTATTAATAATTATGGCGTTTCAAGAAACCGGGAAAAAACAAACAAAATGGTTAGGTGACAAAAAACGTCACATATAAAAAAATATTGCGTCATGAAAATATAATGTCTTCTATGCGAAAGACGGATCATTATAGAAAAAGATTTTACGTTTAAATTTTACCGTTTTAAGGCGACAATTTTTAATTTGACTCAGATTAAAGAGAGACTGCTCTTTGCGTATACAGATAAATCAAATGAACGGAAGTTTTCAGTCGTCGACTGTCCGTAATCGGACTTTTATTGGAGAACGAAATTGATCGGCGTTTATGAATAATCAGCATCTGTCCGCCTGGTCACGGCGAGTTAAAATAATTTAGTGAATGAGGCTCTGATAAATCGAATCAGTCACGCAAGCGCAATTGAAGGGACCTTGCGGTCAATTTCAGGAAGAAGGGAATGCCTTTCAGGAGGTATCTTTCAGCGAGTCTGTAGGGTTCCTGGCTAAGTCGGTGCAGCCATTCCAACCCGAAACGCTGCATCCATCTGGGGGCTCTTTTAACGTGCCCTGAAACGAAGCTGAAACTGATTCCGACGCCGATGCACCAGGTATAGGGCAGTTGGGGTTTAAAGCGGGCGATAAGATATTCAGTTTTAGGCGAACCGAGGGCGACATAAAGTATGTCGGGAGTGGCCTTTTTTATTTTTTCCAATAACTTTTGGACTTTATGGTCATCATTTTCAAAACCGGGTGAAGGAGATTCGATACCGGCAATTTTCAATCCGAGGTATTTAGTTTTCAGGATTTTTCCTGCAGCTTCAGCCGTTCCGGGGGCTCCGCCGAGGAGGAAGAGCGTGCATTCCTTTTGTGCAGCGGCTTTCGACATTGAAAATATGAGATTGGAACCTGCGACTCTTTCAGGAAGGGGTTTTCCCATTAATGCTGCGGCCCAGAGAACAGGTGCGCCGTCTGGAGTGAGAATATCAGCGAGGAGCAGCATTTTTTTATAATCCGGCGATTTGGAGGCCAATTGGAGGTGATGCAGATTGACGGTG
The DNA here is from genome assembly GCA_964619725.1 of uncultured bacterium. GTDB lineage: Bacteria > CSSED10-310 > CAZUFC01 > CAZUFC01 > CAZUFC01 > CAZUFC01. The sequence continues at coordinate 23,610 of CAZUFC010000096.1, forward strand.
ACTATCCATCCGCCCTTACCCTTTTTTATAGAAGATATGACGATATCGATGCATTGTTTTTCGGTAATTTGAGCGATAGGGAGGTCGTGGATGATGGTTTTGCGGAAGTCATTCGATGAATTCACAGCGGCAGGTTTTCCTTTTTGCTGTTGCGATGAGGATTCCAGACGTCGGCCTGCAGATCGTTAAATTCCTGGGTGGCTCTCTTTTTTCCTTTTACCAGGCAGGCCCGTTGGTATTTTCTGAGAAAACTTCGGAATTGTTTGTCGTCATATCGCTTGCATCTTTTGAGCATACTTTTAAGGTATCCCCAAAGCATGGCGGCGCCTCCGATCAGGAGCGGAGGCCGTGTAGAACGATACAGAGCGCTGACGGTCATGTATAGAAGTCCGGTACCCATGAAATACTGTCCGTAACCGTGACGTATTCTTCCTTTAATAATGTTTTTATCGCTGGACCCCATGGGTCTGAGATGGATAAATCTCAATCCTGCGTCGTCCACGCTGCAAGCTTTCCATCCCAGCATGCGGCAGCGGTGGCAATCGATACCGTCCCACATGACTTCCCTCACGAACCCCCCGATTTGCAGAAAACAATCGGTATGGTAGAATTTGGTCATACCGAGAGAAATTTCATCGCTGACCTTTTCACTGATCAGCACGCCTGAAGTATCGTAGAAATAGGCTTTTCCGCTGATGGTTCCGATTCTGGGATCAGCCTCCATTCGCTTCATGAGACCTTCAAAGTAACCTTTCGGGAGCGCCAGATCGGCATCCAGTTTACAGATGTAATCAAAATCGTCCAGATCAATCCGCTTCAATCCTTCGTAAAAAGCATCGACAACTCCCGGCCCCACCATCCGTTTTCCCCTGTCCGGTTTCGCCAGAATTTGAATGTAATCGTATTGTTTTTCCGCTTCAGCGATAATATCGGTGGTTTTATCGGTCGAGCCGTCATCGACTATGGTCCACAAAGCGGGTTTAACGGTTTGTTTTGCGACTGATTCAATCGTTTTTCCGATATATTTTTGTTCGTCTCTGCAGGGCGTAATGAGGGCGTAACGTTTATTCATGAAAACAAAAAGCGGCTGATTATTCTGAATGGCCCCATCCTCATATCAGCTCGTCTTCTTCCCGGATGCATTTTGCGACAGCGACCACTTTACCGTCGTCGCCGATGTTCTGGAGTTTGACGCCCTGTGTAGAGCGCCCTATCATGCGGAGGCTGCTTTCATCTATTCCTATGCGAATCATTTTTCCAGTTTGAGTAATCATGAGTATCTGATCTTCTTCTTTTACCTGAAGACAATCCACGACATTGCCTATTTTGCCGGTGAGTCTAATATTGATGATGCCTTTGCCGCCACGAGATTGAAGTCTGTATTCGTCGATATGCGTTCTTTTACCATATCCGTTTTCCGAGATGACCAGGATGGAATAATCCTTACCCACGATAACCATGGAAACCACCGAATCATTCTTGCTCAATCTGATCCCTATAACGCCTGATGAATTACGTCCCGTAGCTCTGACGTCTGTCTCCCTGAATCTGATGGCCATTCCTCTTTTGGTCGCCAGAAAGACTTCCTGGGACCCGTCGGTTAACTTCACGGATATCAGCCTGTCTTCTTCCCTGATATTCAACGCTATTATTCCGTAGTTGCGATTTTGAAGAGTAGCGTATTGACTGAGTTCCGTTTTTTTGACGATGCCTTTTTCAGTGGCGAAGATCAGATAGCTGTTTTCATCGAACTCTTTCACCGGCAGTATGGCGGCAATTTTTTCCTCTGAGGAGAGATTGAGTATATTGGCGATGGAGTTTCCTTTGGAGGTTCTGCCGGCCTGGGGCAATTCGAATATTTTTCGGGCGTAGACGGTCCCCTTATCGGTGAAGAAAAGAATGTGATCGTGCGTTGACCCAACGAACAGGTGCTCAACGAAATCGCCCTCTTTGGCGATAATGCCGGTTATGCCCATACCTCTTCTTTTTTGGGAACGGTAAAGGCTGAGTGAGCTCCTTTTGATGTAGTTATGGTGAGTTACCATCACCACCATGGATTCTTCTGTGATTAAGTCCTCTATATCGAAATCAGACTCGGCGTCTCTGATCTCCGTGCGCCGTTCATCTCCGAATTTTTCAATGACTTCCTTCAATTCATTCCTGATAACATTAACCAGAAGAGCTTCCGAATCGAGAATAGCCCTGAGTCTTTCGATTTCTTTCAGCAGTCCGGTATATTCTTCCTGAATTTTTTGTCTTTCCAGTCCGATAAGTCTCTGGAGCCTCATATCCAGGACCGCCTGAGCCTGAGCATCGGAAAATTCAAATCTTTCCATCAGGCTTTCCTTGGCTTCCGCAGCCGTCTGCGAACTTCTGATCAACTCGATAATTTCGTCAATGTTATCCAGCGCCTTCAGCAAACCCTCCAGAATATGCGCCCGTTTTTCAGCTTTATCCAACTCAAAAGCGGTCCTGCGATAAACCACCGTTTTCCGGTGCTTGATGAATTCGTTCAGGGCTTGTCTGAGATTAAGTATTTCGGGTTTTCCGTCAACCAGCGCGACCATGTTTATGCCGAAGGTGTTCTGCAGAGGCGTCATGGTATAAAGCTGATTGAGTATGACCTGTGCGTTTTCTCCCTTTTTCACGTCTATGGATATCTGTAGTCCCACCCGGTCGGATTCGTCAAGCAAATCGGCAATGCCGGTTATCTTTTTGTTTTTGACCAGGTTTGCTATTTTTTCAATCAGAGCCGCTTTATTTACCTGGTAAGGCAACTCAGTTATGATGATTTTTTCTTTTTTGGATTTTTCATCATGCACTATCTCAGCCCTGGCGCGCATAACGACTCTTCCGCGCCCCGTTTCATAGGCTTTTAAAATGCCCGAACGTCCGTTGATAATGCCTGCGGTCGGAAAATCCGGTCCATGTATGTGTTTCATTAGTTCTCGTATACCCGCATCGGGATGATCTATCAGATGAATGACCGCGTTGATTGTCTCCGTCAGATTGTGAGGCGGAATATTTGTCGCCATTCCTACTGCGATGCCTGACGCCCCGTTGATTAAAAGCTGCGGAACAGCCGCCGGAAGAACAACGGGTTCCGTGGTGCTTTCATCATAGTTCAGCACAAAATCGACCGTATCCTTGTCCAGGTCCCTCAACATCTCTTCAGAAATACGCGCCAGCTTGGCCTCGGTATAACGCATAGCGGCCGGAGGGTCTCCGTCAATGGACCCGAAATTGCCCTGCCCGTCCACAAGCGTGTAACGCAATGAAAAATGCTGCGCCATACGTACCAGCGTATCATAGACCGCTGCATCTCCATGAGGATGATAATTACCCATCACTTCGCCGACGATCTTAGCGCATTTGCGGAAAGGCTTGTTATAAGTCAGCCCCATATCGTTCATGCCGTAAAGCAATCTTCTATGAACCGGCTTCAATCCGTCTTTGGCATCCGGCAACGCACGGCCCACTATCACGCTCATTGCATAATCCAAAAACGACGTCTTCATCTCATGTTCTATTTTTATCGGCTTTTTCTGCTCTTCAATTATCATAAGCGCTTCCTTATATATCCAGATTTTTAACGTTCAAAGCGTTCTTTTCTATAAAATCACGTCTGGTTTCAACATTGTCGCCCATTAAAATGGAAAATATCTCGTCCGATTCCACTGCATCCTCAACCTTAACCTGAAGTAATGTCCTCTTCTCCGGATTCATAGTCGTTTCCCATAACTGATCCGGGTTCATCTCGCCCAATCCCTTGAATCGCTGTATCGTAAGTCCCCGTTTGGCAGACTTGAATATCTCATCCACGACTTCATAAATTGAATTCACTTCGATGACCGTTTTTTCTCCGAACTGCATTTCAAAAGGGGGTTTATTGATGTTGTCGATATGAGACAATAAGGTGTTGATCTCCTTCATTTCCATTTTATTTATGAATTCCCAGTCAATCACAAGTTCCTGGAATTGACCGGGAACCCTGACTTTTACCTCATACATCCCGTTTTCAGGATTAGCCTCATAATCGGCCCTGTAATCAAGCGACTTTATATTTTCCACAAAATTCGATACTTCCCCGGCATTCAGGAAAAAATCCTTTGAGTTTATAGTCCTTACGGTTAAGTCTATCAGATCGTTCGGATATCCTCTTTCCGCCAGTTTGGATCGAACTGTATTCAATCTGATCAGTTTTCTCACCAGCGTGACCAGTGAGCTGCCTGTTTTTCTGATGCCGTTGTTCCTGACAGTCAAAGTCGCCTTGGAGCATCCTTCTTCGATCAGGAATTCGTCGTATGCTTTTTCGTCTTTAATATATTTTTCGAATTTACCTTTTTTAATGAGGTAAAGAGGAGGTTGAGCAATATAAAGATGATCGGCTCTGATGAGTTCGGGCATTTGCCTGAAGAAAAAGGTGAGCAGAAGCGTCCTGATATGTGCTCCGTCGACGTCTGCGTCGGTCATTATGATGATTTTATGGTACCGGAGTTTATCCATTTTGAAGTCTTCCGGTCCTATGCCCGTACCCAGTCCCGTGATGAGCATCTGTATTTCATTATTGGCCAGCATCTTGTCGATTCGAGCCTTCTCGACGTTAATCAGTTTTCCTCTTATCGGCATCACGGCCTGAATCGTTGAATCACGGCCGCTTTTAGCCGATCCTCCGGCTGAATCCCCCTCGACGATGAATAATTCGCACAGAGCCGGGTCCTTATTGGAACAATCGATCAGCTTTCCGGGTAAAGATGCGGAATCAAGCGCCCCTTTTCGTCGAGCCAGGTCTCTCGCCTTCTTGGCGGCATCCCTCACCTTGGCCGCATGTATCGCCTTATCAACGATCTTTCTGGCCACCGTGGGATGTTCCTCGAAATATTCACCGAGTTTTTCATTGACTATCGATTCCACCAATCCTTTTATTTCGCTGTTGCCCAGCTTCGTCTTCGTTTGTCCTTCAAACTGCGGCTCACATACTTTTAAACTGAGGACAGCCGTTATTCCCTCTCTGATGTCGTCGCCGGCAGGATAGGCTTTTGAATTTTTCATCAGGTTCTTGGATTGAATGTAATTGTTGACGGTGCGAGTCAACGCCGCACGGAAACCGCTGACGTGAGTCCCGCCCTCCAATGTGTTGATGTTGTTCACATAGGAAAAAATGTTTTCTTTATATCCGTCGTTGTATTGCAGGGCAATTTCGACTTCCGTGCCGTCCTCGAAAGATTTCGTGAAATAAATGGGCGTCACATGCAGCGGCTTTTTATTCTTGTTTATCGTCTTGACGAAAGAATTTATTCCGCCCTTGTAAATGAATTCTCTGAACCTCTCATCCCGCTCATCCTTGATCGTTATCAGCAATCCCGCGTTCAAAAAAGACAATTCCCGCATACGCGTAGCCAGGACGTCAAATTGAAAGTCAACCGTTTCAAAAATGTCCGGATCAGGCTTGAATCTCGTCTTCGTGCCGCTTCTACTGCTCTGTCCGATCTGCTTCAGCGGCTCCACCGGCAATCCCCTTTTGTATTCCTGCTTGTATACATATCCGTCGCGCTTTATCTCCAGAGTCAAACATTCCGACAAAGCGTTCACCACCGATACTCCCACTCCATGCAAACCGCCTGAAATTTTGTAACTCTTCTTGTCGAATTTTCCGCCTGCATGAAGCTTCGTCATAACGACTTCGGCAGCAGAAATTTTTTCTGTGGGATGCTCATCCACCGGTATTCCTCGACCGTTGTCGGTTACCGTTACGCTGCCGTCGCCGTGCACCGTTATGGATATCTTGGTGCATTTTCCCACCATCGCTTCATCCACTGAATTGTCGACTACTTCATAAACAAGATGATGCAATCCCTGCGGACCGGTACTGCCGATATACATCGCAGGCCGCTTACGAACGGCCTCTATACCCTCTAAAACCTTGATACTGTCCGCTCTGTAAAGTTGCTCATCCTTCTGCTTGTTTTCGTTCATCTTTCCTCCCGAATCAATTCTCCCTTTTTCATCCGCCATAATCCGCCCTGAAGGGGAAATCGTTTTATTTTATCATAATCCGTAGTCGTTAAAAAAGCCTGTGCCTTTTTTCCGATAAATCCGACGAAATATTCGCTTCGAATATAGTCCAGCTCTGACATCACATCATCAAGCAAAAAAACCGGCTCTTCTCCTGTCTTGTTTCTGTACAACTCAAATTCAGCCAGTTTCAGAGCCAAAACAGCTGATTTCTGCTGTCCTCTCGATCCGTAAGTCCTGAGAGACCGGCCGTTCAACGTTATCTCCACATCATCCCTGTGAGGACCCCATAGGGTTATTCTGCGCTTTGCTTCCTCTTCAGCCGATTCCCTGAATTTTTCCCTGAGTTTCTCTTCCCATTTTTCTGGTCCTGTTTTTGTGCTGAAAGAAGGTTTATAACGCAATTCCAGTTTTTCATCATCGTCCGATACCGCCTTATGCACATCGGCTGCAGTCTTCTCCAACCGCTTCATATAATCGTATCTTCTGTTCATCACCGGTAACGCCGCCTGGATAAAGGTCTCCGTCCATGCTTCCATGCCGGCTCCAGCATAACTTCGACCCTCTCTCAATATGGCGTTCCTCTGACTCAACGCCCGGCAATAGCGCCGGAAAACTTCAAGATAACCCGGATAAATGGTGAATAATGCCCTGTCAAGCAAATCCCGGCGATGCTTAGGACCGCCATGAACTATCCCCAGATGATCGGCCGTGAATACCACATATCCGATAGCGCCCAAATAATCGTAAATTCTGTGTATCTCAGCCCCGCCTCGATAAAATTTCCTTTTGCCGAAACGAACTTCAATACCCAGATCGATATCGATCTCCTCACGGTCCACGCGACCGCTCACCGAACAACCGTCCTGATCCCACGATATAACCTTTTTTAACTGATGCGTCCGAAACGAACGTCCGTCAGAAAGCATAAACAAGGCTTCCAGTAAACTGGTCTTGCCCTGAGCGTTCATACCCTGGATTATATTTAATTCCGGATACGGAGAAAATTCGATCTCTCTTATATTTCTAATATTGCATATTCTCACTTTATCCAATTTCATACCGCAGAAAGTCCGAAATTAAACCACCACGGGCATTATGACGCCTTTAAAATCTATTTCTCCCTTCTCCAGAGGCTGAATCACTACCGGAGAAGAGGTGTCGTTCAGCGCAAACAATACGTTCTCCCCCTCCAGCACCCGCAAAATGTCCATGATATAAACCACATTAAATCCAACCTTCATCTCCTCACCCTCATACTCTATGGGAAGCTCATCCTCCGCCTTGCCGAATTCCATGGTTTCCGAAGTAAATTCCATTAATCCCGGTTTTATGGTTATATTTATCTGTCGACTCGCATCCGTGAACAAGGAAACCCGCCTCAATACGTTAAAAAAACTTTTCCTGTCTATCTTTATGCTCTTGCTTGTTTCCGCCGGTATCACAGAATCATAATCCGGAAAATGTCCTTCTATCTTCTTGGAAACAATAATCTCCTTGTTCTTCTTAAATAAAAATAAATTTCCCTTTATCCCAAAATGAATATCATCGCCTCCGTCAGATGAAATCATCCTCCGAACCTCCTTTAAGGTCCTGTTGGCGATGATGACTTCTATTTCCTCCGCCGTCTCGCTGCCGTTCTTCCTCTCCGCCATCGACAGCCTGTGTCCGTCAGTTCCGGCTATCCGCATGTAATCCTTGTCCATCTCGAACAACACCCCGCATAACGTTATCCGGTTTTCGTCACGGGATGTCGCATAAGCCGTTAAACGAGACATCTCCTCGAAAACTTCACCCGATAACGTCAAAGGCTCTACATCCTCAATTTCCGGCAAATCGGGATAATCGTCAGCCGCCAGTCCTACCATGTCGAACGTCGACTTGGCGCATACTATCTTCATCCAATTGTTTTCTTTTAACTCAAAACTTACCGGCGCATCCGGCAGCTCATGCAGAATCTCAAATAACTTCTTCGCCGATACCGTTATTCGACCGCTCTGTTCTACCTCAGCCTCAGCCTCATCAGTGATTATCATTTCTAAATCCGTTGCTGCAAAATGAATGTTGTTATCTGTCGCATCAGCTTCAATTAAAATGTTGTAAAGTATCGGCCTCGTCATGCGACGCTCAGATACGAATTGCATCTTGTTCACCTTCTCGAAAAATACGTTTCTTTCAATCTTGAATTTCATTTTTTCCTCCCGGCCTCTTACGACGATTACCCTGTTTCAATTTTTTTTTGTAGTCATTATTTAGTAGTAATAGTAAGGCCTGTTAGTATGTGAAAAATTTTCCGATCACTTTATTATTCCAATCATTTTTGCTGTGAATTTCCTGTACATTGTTGCCTGATGACTTTTTGATTAAAATGCCGCCTTTATAAGGTTCCTCCACGATGGAAAATCGAGCGTTAATTTCAGTTTTGCAATAACTTGAGTTTGTTTTCCCGATTTTTTCACAGGTTGTCGTCATTTTTTTGCTGATCAGTTTCATCGACAAATTAATTCCCAATTTGTCCCCAAATTTTTCCACAGAAAATATGAAAAATTGTGAAAAGCGCGCTTAAGAGCAGTTGAATAAAAGAAAAATAATGTTGCCGCATAAGAAGAAAAGCCAATAGAAATAATAACTTGCAGGATGAGATGTTTGAATATAATCCACAGGTTTTTCCACAGTTGTGAATTGTCCGAATAATTCTTTGAAAATAAAAGATAATATACGTAATTCGTATAATTGGGAGCAGCAATTAAATTCATGATCGATTTCAACATTCCGTCAATTGACAAAAAAGTTTAAATTCAGGTCTCGGCGACCTGAAGGGAAATCAGAGTATTGTAAAGCAAAAAGGTAAAAAAATCAAGGTTATTTCATGACGAGCTTTTTCCGCTGTGCAGGATTTTGGAGAAAAATTTTTCCAAGTATTCCA
>CAZUFC010000097.1:0-32065 GCA_964619725.1 uncultured bacterium
TTCGATTAATCAACGCTCTTCCACCGGATATAGGGGGGGCTAAAAACTTCACAATTATTATGCCGAGTTGCAATGCAAGAAAATAACACTTTTTCAATAGTTTGTGACATTCTTGTCAGGAGTTCAGAAGTTTCTTCGTAGTTATTTGTTCCGATTTCGATACCGATACCGATTGCGACCCCGATCCCGATACCGATACCGATTAGGATCCCGATTACTGAAACAGGCTGTCAAGAGTTTTGAAAGACGTTTAACCCCGGTTTGATCATCATTTTTTATATTTTTATATGCTTTGAAATATCCACGTTGGTCAGCCACCCCTCAACCGGTTCTGTACTTCTGCCGTTTTTCGTTATGAAAACGTCCTGAGCTTTTGACTTCTGCTCCATTGCTTTTTTCGCATCGGCTAAGGTGCCGTCAATGGAGACGAAAGCCATGGTATCACTGACTATTCTCTTCATGTCTTTGTATTCCAGAAAGTCTTTAAGGGAAGCTGATTCCACCTCGAAGCCGGAGTTCTGTTTTTCTTCAATCGTTTTTTCCGTTACAAATTTGTAAATGTAGCTTTGATGGATAATATATCTGGCTGATCCTGCGTTGTCTAAAACCGGCATCCTCGTTATGGGGCCTTCAAACTTTTCTATGACGTCTCTTTGCAGATTAACTTTTTCGCCCATGTCGTCGTTTTCTTCCAGGGTGATCTTTTTCATGGATATTTTATCGATCATAACGTCGCTGACCATTATGGAGCGAAGTTTTTGCTCCGTGACCCGGGCGACTATGGAGCTCATACTCTGGCTTGCCGCTTCGAAGTTTTCCCGAGAAAAGTAGTATGCGATGACGGTACCAATCCAGGTGCCGAGCATGGGAACAAGCATGGAAAAAGCCAGTTCTGCCGAATCCTTATCCCCTCCAATAGATAAAAAGGTGATAGTAACCGCGACCAGACTCAGTACAGAACCTCCCACAACCCATTTAGCAATTGTAGTCCTGTGTTCGGAGGGAAGGGAATAATTTTGCCTGTCATTTTCAGCCATATTGTCCTCCTCTGGATTAAATTCGAATCAAACGTTAATGAAGATATAGCAAAAATAGGCAGCTCATGTAAACAAAAAACAGGGCTTTCAACCGTGGGTTGACGGCTGAAAGCCCTGTTTGGGTTTACAAGTCGTCTGAACGTAATATCAGGCGATCAGTTTCTTTTTCTGTTCAAGAGCAGTATACCTCCGAGGATTACCATGACTGCGATAATTCCTGAATTAGTCAAAGCGGGAACGGGGGCTGGAGTAGGAGAGAAAGCAGGCGTTCGGGTTATATCCGGAGTAGCGGTGAAGGGAGAAGTCGGTTCGACAGTGGGGGCTTCAGTGGGTTCGCCGGTAGGGGCGGTTGTAGGTTCAATTGTGGGAGCTTGAGTGGGTATTTCGGTTGGAATTGAAGTCGGTTCGGCTGTTGGAGTCAGAGTTGGCGGCAGTGTGGGTCCTTCTGTAGGGGTAAGAGTCGAAGTTGGGGAGGCAGTCGAAGTCGGGGTAAGGGTAGGAGTATTGGTCGGCGGCGGCGTCGGCGTCAGGGTCGGTGTATCGGTAGGGGTGAACGTAGGCGTATGCGTAGGGGTTAATGTCGGACCGAATGTAGGGGAGTCGGTGGGATAAGGCGAAGGCGTGACGGGAGCCGAGCCGCACATTTCCATGTTGTCGATAATGACAGAAGCATTGCCGTCCCAATTGTCGGGAATATCGTACATTCTGATTTGGATGTTGCATTGAACGGCGCCTGACGGAGCCGTTTGATCGAGTCTTTCGAACACCTGCCATTCATCCGATTCCGTAGAATACCCGCCGTCGACAATGCCGATCATAAAACCGAGGCTGTCTTCCCATCGAATCCAGAGCCGTATTCGTCCTGCATCGTCATTATCGTAGAAGCGCAGTCTGAAATCGTAGGCTTCGCCGGCGTATACGGGGACTATCTGATAGAGCTCCTGAGTAAGGGGATTGGTCCAGGTCAGATTACAGGAAGAGTCTCCATAATAGACGTTATCTGTTTCCTGTGAGGCGGAGAAGCCGGTTATCTGGCTGAGCGCCCATCCATCCGGGGGTCCGTCAGAGCCGTTTTCAAACCATCTTTCAAAACCGGGATTGACGGGAAGATTATCGTAACACATTCCGGGGATCATGGTAGCGGTAGGAGCCAGAGTTGGAACTTCAGTGGGAGTGGGCGGACCGGGGGTTTCAGTGAAGAAAGGCGTCGGCGTGAGTCCTGCGAGGCCGCAAGCTTCAATGTTGTCGATAGTAACGGATGCGTTTCCGTCCCAGAGTTCCGGATCGTCGTACATTCTGATTTGCAGATTGCAGAAAACGGCGCCGGCTGGAGCTGTTTCGTCGAGGGCTTCCAGGTATTGCCAGGCGAAGGCATCCGTAGAATATCCTCCGTCAGAGGAATCGATGAATCCGCCCTGGCTGTCTTCCCAACGAATCCAGAGCCGTATTCTGCCGGCTGGATCGTCGTCGTAGTACCGAAGTCTGAAATCATACGTTTCACCGGCTGTGACGACGAACTTCTGATAGAGTTCCTGGGTGACCGTGCTGCTCCAGTTAAGCTTGCATGAGTATGCTCCGTCAAAGACGAAGAAGATGTCCCGGGAAGCGGAGTATCCCAGGTACTGGCTGAGTTTCCAGCCGTCCGGAGGTCCATAGGGGCCGTTTTCATCCCAATCTTCGAAACCTGGATTCACGGGGAGATTATCGGCGCACATAGTGGGAATCGGCGTTCCAGTAGAGGTATTTGTGGGTGTTGTCGTAGGCGAATTGGTTGATGTGGGTGAAGGTGAGCGAGTAGGAGTGTAGGTTACCGTCGGCGTTGGGGTAAGCGTAGGGGTATTTGTTGGAGAAAAAGTCGGAGATTGAGTAACGGTAGGAGTGAGCGTCGGTGTCGGCGAAGGCGTGGCCGTGCCGCAATAGTAATTGAACATACCCGTTTCAAGCGCCCAGCCGATCAGGTCGTCCGTCGGGTTGGAGAAGTGCAGTTCGCATTGATCGCCGTTTTGACAGGTTGGACATACAACCTTGAAAGTCAAGGTAACGAGGCTGCCGTTATTTCCGGCCGGGATATTTTCGGGATAGGAGAAACCGGCCAGAACGATCTGCCCAACGGTCGGTTCGTTGCATCCGAACATCTGCCATCCCGGATCAAGCGTTCCTTCTGAGCAAGAGACGTATTGCAGCATGTCCGTGCAATAGTTGAGGGTTATCCCGAACGAGTCCACAGGAGTATCCTGGTTGTCTATCATCACGGTCGTTTCTACCATGCTTCCGTGGCATTCCGTGAAATCTTCCAGCCAGATCACATCATTCGTCACAGGAGTAGGAACCGGCGTGGGTTCACAGTAATAAGCGAAGGCGCCGGATTGATTGGGCCATCCCGTGAAGTCTCCTGAGAGGTTGGTGAAGTTGAGAACGCATTCATCATCGTTTTCGCAGGCAGGACAAGCAACCATGAACGTCAAAGTAACAATGCTGCCTGTGTTTCCGGCAGGAATTGTATTCGGGTAGGCGAATGCTGCGACCCTTATTTCGCCTGATTCAGGTTCGTAACAGTCGAACATTTCCCATCCCGGATCGAGTGTTCCCTCGGAGCAAGAGACGTATTGCAGCATGTCCGTGCAATACTCCATGTAGAACCCGAAAGAATCGACCGCCGTATCCCCGTTTGAGATCATGACGTCCACGTTGACGGTTTGCCCTGTGCAGCCGGAAAAGTCTTCGAGCCATACAAGGTCAGCCGGCGTAGGAGAAGGCGTTGGCGTAGGAGGGCAGGAATAGGTGAACAGTCCTGTTTGAACGTCCCATCCGTTGAGGTCGTCTGTGAGATTGTAGAGGAAGAGAGTGTTCTGATCGCCGTTGGAGCAGATATCGCATTTGACCAGGAATGTAAGTTTGACGAGCGTCCCGTTACTGCCGGCCGGGATGGAGCCCGGATAAGCGAATCCTGCGGCCCTGACTTCCCCGGGTGCTGGGGCATTGCAATCGAACATCTGCCAATCGGGGTCCAGATCGCCCGATTCACAGCCGACATATTCGATCATGTCCGGTCTGTATCCGAGGTAGAACCCGAAGGAATCCACCGGGGTTTCCGGATTTGAGATCATGACGTCGACCTGAATCGTATCGCCGGTGCAGCCGGAAGAGTCTCCGATCCAGATGGAATCCGCGGCGGCAGGAGTAGGAACCGGCGTCGGTGACGGGCACGAATAAGTGAATGTCCCGCTCTGCGGATTCCAGCCTTCAAGATCACCCGAAAGCTGGGAAAATTCAAGCAGGCATGTATCGCCGTTATTACAGGATTGGCATACAACCTGAAACGTCAGCTTCACAAGGCTGCCTGAGCTTCCGGCGGGAACGCCGCCGGGTACGATGAAACCGGCGGCTCTGATTTCTCCGGCGACCGAATCATTGCAGCCGAACATGGTCCAGCCGGGATCGAGATCGCCGGGAGCGCAACCGACAAATGCGAGCTTGTCGGCGCAATAGCTTATATAGAATCCGAACGCATCAACGGGCGTATCCGGGTTGGAAATCATGACATCGACTTCAATCGTTTCGCCGCCGCATCCGGCGAAATCTTCCAGCCAAATGTCATTGCCCCGGGATAAGCCGGCGCCGAACGCGTTCACGGCTGTCACACCTCCAGTAAATGCTGCTGCAAATGCTGCACAGCCGATCAAAATACTGACCAGAAGGCCTTGTTTTTTCATTTTCAAATCGGTCTCCTTTCCTAATGGTCAAGAATTTCAATACAGCTGATCGTCTTGCAGTTCATCTACCGGCGTCCATAGCGTCTTGCCTTCCAGATAGTTATGAGTTTCTGCGGGCATCAGTTCACAGAATGTAAATGTCCCGCTGAGACCGTTCCAATCCCCGATATCATCGGTAAGATGGGAGAATCCAATGTCGCTCCGTTCGCCGATCCGGCAGCCGTCGCAGGTTACTTTGAACGTAAGAACAGCCAGAATCTCATTGTTTTCCGCAGGGATGCCCTCTTCAGGATCAGTGAATCCGGCTATTCTGATTTCACCGGCGTTCGGTTCGTTGGCTCCGAACATCAGCCAGTCGACATCAGGATTACCCTGACGGCATTCAACGAATTCAAGCATGTCGGTTGAGTAATCCAGGGTGACCCCGAATGAATCTAATTGAGCGTCAGGATTGGAAATTCTAACTGCAATTTCGACGATCTCGTTTTCACAGCCGGAGGCGTCGTCGATCCATATCATATCATCTTGAGCGAGGGCTTTCAGTAAGGCGTCAGTTGATTGTGAAATAGGTCCGATCGTTTTCACGTTTTCATTCAATTCATTCTGCGGTGCGGCCGGGAGACCTTTGGACAGAGGGTCGGCGCATTCGCAATCCATTCCCAGGTAATACATGAACATGCATTGCGCATCGGCTATGGTTACATTGGCGTCGCCGTTACAGTTCGCCGAGCATTCTTCTTCGAATGTAGGCGTAAAGTATCCCAGAACAATCATGAAGGTGAGCTGGGCGTCGGTGACGGTTATTTGGCCGTCATTATCCACGTCGCCGTCGTTCAAACAGATAAATGTCGGAGTCACTGTAGGTTCGGCTGTGGGAACCATGGTAGGAATGGGCGTAGTTGTTGCAGAGGGGACAGGCGTAGGCGTGAAATCGTCATTCGTCCAGTTGCCGTAATCAACGTCATCACTGACCCGTTCAGCGCCTATGTTGTTGTTTCCGTCGTCCATGCAATCATCGACTCCGTACTCGACATCCAGCGGCCCGCCGTACATTCCCCAGTAATTGTATTGCGCATTGATGCACGTGGTGGGGTCAGCATTGTATACGGCATAGTTTATGTGACTCGAGAATGAATTGTAATCCATGGCTGATCCGCCGATGACAGGAAGAGCGGCTGATTCGACGTAAATGCCGTAACCGGCTGAACCGTCGTTATTGGAGTGCAATTCGCAGTTTTTGAATACTGGCGTTGAATTAGCTCCGGTAACGAAAGCGCCGTATCCGTAATTATCGCGGATTTTCGCGGCATTTACAATTGTGCTTGGAATTCCGCCGACGGCTTCTGAGACGTAGATACCGTACTGACTGTTATTTTCTATCTGACCTCCCGTAATTTGCACGGTGCCCGGAGCCGCGTATACGCCGGAGGATGTGTTGTGATGGACGCGGCAATTGATGAGGGTTGGATTAGCGCTGTTCGTATGGGCTCTGACTCCGTTGCCGGCTCCGAATCCTATCTCACAATCCTGCAAAACCGGTGAACTCTCATAACAAAGGACATTTTCGTAAGGATCGCCGGCTCCGCCGTACTCGATGACGCAGTGTTTCAAAGAGGTCACTGCATCGTCGCAGTAATTGGAGAAGTAGATGCCCCTCCAATGTCCCGGACTGGGACTGGAAGAATGTGAGGTGAAAACGATGGGATTCGATGGTGATCCTTCAGCTACCAGTGCGCCGGGCAACAGATTATTCGAATCATGACCGATAAACATTCCAATTCCGTTGAACAGCAGTTCGCATCCGGGTTCGAGAGTTAAAGTGGTGAGATGATCCGCTCCTGCTTGTCCCCTGACGTAGACGTCGCCGCTGTGCACATAATACGGTATTCCGTGATCTTCCCAGTAGCTGTCCAGTGAAATGGTGTCGCCGAGAACGTAAAAACGCTGGGTATAATTGTACAGGAAGGAGCAGTCCGTAACGCCGCGCACCTTGGAAGCATACATCCTTATGGGGTATGTATAATTAAACAAGAAAGTGCAGCCGTCTACGAATGCTGAATCCTCCGACCCGTTGCAGTAGAGTCCTGTGCTTCCGTTTTCTTCTATGGTTGAATCCGAGATGTGGATCGTCGCTGTATTGTTGATATAAATGCCATAGGTTGAGTTATGCCGGATGGTTGAATCGGATATTTGCATGTCGCTGCCGGTATCGCAATAAATACCATGGCTGCTGGAGTTTCTGATCTCACAGTATTCGACGACGGGATTTGAATTCTGATAGGAGTAAATGCCCGTTCCGCCGGCATACTCGATCAGACAATGTCTGAGCGTAGGAGATGCATCGATGCAATGTACAGCCTCCCAGTTGGAGTAACCGCCGGACATTATTTTACAATGTTCCATCAGGCACAACGAGTCTTCTGAATATTTCTGGAAGATTATGCCGTCCCAAAAGCCGTGGCTGGGATTCTCCTGTCTTCCAGTGAAAAGGATCGGCTCAGAAGCCGTTCCGACGGCCATTAACCCGCCTGGTTCCGTAACCGTGTCGTCGTCGCCGATGTATAATCCATCCGTGGACTCAAAATGCAGTTCAGCGCCTTCCTCGATATATAAAGTCGTAACGCTGTCGGCGCCGTCCTGCCCTTTCACGTACACGTCTCCTGTTATCCAGTAGGGTTCCTTGTCGTGGTTTTCCCAATAGCTGTCCTGGGTGATCGTATCAGGCACTACGTGAAACGCTTCATAATTGTTACCCTCGAAGGTACAATTGCTGAAGTATCCCATCTGTCGGGCATAAGCGTAAACGGGATAGCCGTTATTGTAAGAGAAGTGACAATTATTAACGGAGAAGACGTGGGCTGGACTGTCGCTGTAAAATCCGTAGGTGTAATTGCCGGAAATGGTCGTGTTGTCCAGATGGATTCGCGCATTGCTGCTCAAGTAGACGCCGTAACTGGTGTTGTCTCTGATGGTTGAATTCGAGATGTGCGCATCGCCGTAATTGTTGGTGTATATGCCATAACTCCGATTTCCTGCTACAATGCAGTCCGTCATATTTATGTCGCCGTAATTATCGCAGTAAATCCCGTAACTTGTCGCCGCCAGTATATTGCAATGTTCGAATGTCGGATTAGCATGATCGTGGCTGCGTATATTATACCCGCCGCCGTACTGTATATTGCAATACCTGAAAGTAGGAGCAGAATCGATACAGTAAATCTGTTCGTGAGAGCTGTATCCTCCGAATTCGACATCACAGTACTCCATCAGGCAGGCATTATCGTCGGAATATCTGTAATAATAAATTCCCGCCCAGTCATCCTGGCTGGGCGAATCGGACCTGGAGGTAAACGTGATCCGCTGTTCGGCCGTACCGACTGCAACAAGCGCTCCGGGATAAAGCGGATCGCTGTTATGACCGATATAGAATCCCACGTTATCATTGATGTAGAACTCGACTCCGGGAGCCAGCGTCCAGGTGGTTACTTCGTCCGGGCCGTCTTTTCCCTGAACCGTTATCCAACCTTCAATGCAGTAGGGAATCGATCTTTTTTCCCAGTAGGTGTCCTCGGTAAGAGTATCGCTGCCGGCGGTTATGTATTCCCACCTGTTTCCGCTGAAGGTGCAGGGGCCTATACCGGCGATGTGCCTGGCTCTCATTCTTATGGGATAACCCTGGTTATCGATGAAAGAGCAGTTCGATATGACGGCGTAATCAGTCGTGTCGTTAGCGTTAATGCCGTAATAATTCCTGGTGAAAGTCGAGTCTGATACAACGGCAAATGAAGTGCCTGAGGCGTAAATACCATGACTGGCGTTATCATGTATATCCAATCCTGTACCGTTAATGCTGGAATTGCTGCTGCAATAAATGCCGTAAGATGTGCCGTAAGCTATTTCACAATCTTCGAGAATGGGATTCGACCAGTAATAAGAATAAAAATTGTATCCCTGCCCTCGCAAGATTCTGCAATGCCTGAAAGTCGGGGATGCGGAATAACAGTAAATATTTTCGTTGGAGCTGTAGCCACCGAACATTACATCGCAATATTCCATCAGGCAGATGGAATCGTCTGAAAAATCGTAGAAGTAAATTCCATCCCAGTATCCGTGTGAATTCTCAAAACCTGTAAAGGTAATGCGTTGTCCTGCCGTTCCCACTGCGTAAATACCGCCGGGTTCGCCCGGGTTATTGGAACCGATCCATAAGCCTTGTTGATGATCAAAAACCAGTTCAGCGCCGGGTTCAATAGTGATAGTGGTAACGAAATCAGCGCCATCTGTTCCCTTGACGTAGATATCTCCGGCTATCCGGTAAGGTATGTGTTGATTAATCCAGATGCAGTCTGTTCCGATGGTATCGCCGACGACATAGATCATGTTGGGCACGTCAGGCGTGATGGGCATCATGAATGTATTCGGAGGCAGGCCGATGTTTTTGACGTGTTTGGCATAGATATAAATCGGTCCGTTAAGGTTGTTGAAGAAGACGTTGTCGGTGATCACCGGCGAGATGGCGTCCGTGTTGCAGTAAATGCCGTAACCGCCGCTGTCGGCTATCAGGTTGCCGCTGATTACTGTTTCTCCTTCCACCGTCAGGTAAATCGCATGATATCCGTTCGCGGAATCTGAAAGAGTGCAGTCGGTTATGCTGCCGTAAGAATTGTCGAAGTGTATGTTGTATTCGCCCGTTTCAATAACCGTACAACCATTGATGACAGGAGCTGAATCAAGGGCATAAATTCCGCTGTCGAAGGCATACCTGATCGTGCAGTTGGTCAGTGTCGGACTGGCGGAATTGCACGAAACGGGATAATACTTAACGCTGGAGACATACTGTCCGCCGTATTCGATAACGGTATGATTCAGTTCGCAGAGAGCATCATCCGAGTATTGCGCAAAATACACATCTCTCCAGGAGCCCGGTACCGGGACATCGCTCGTCGACGTTATAACCACAGGATTCATGTCGGTTCCCGATGTGATCAAAGCTCCGGGATAATTCGAGTTCGAATCATGACCGATGATTATACGCGCCTGGTCAGGCAATTTGACGACTGTTCCGGCGAGAAGCGTAAGGGTCGTGACGTTGTCGGCCCCTGATTGCCCCTGAACGGTGAATCCGTTCGTCATGTAGAAAGCGGCTCCCGGGTCTTCCCAGACGGCATCAATGGACAGAGTTTCCGCTATGACATAAACATCTTTATCGACTGTGCTTCCCGTGATGTTCTGGCATTTTCCGCCGTAAGTATAGATGCTGTAGTCGGCAGCATTGTTGGAAATCACAGCATTGGTGATGAAAGGACCGCAGGAACTGTCGTTGCAATAGATGCCGTATCCGCCGTTACTGTCTATCAGGCAATCGCTGACTGTCGGTTCTGCCGGTCCGCCGGTTACGTATAAGCCATGATCGGCGCTGTCGGTAATATCGCAGCCGATAAATGTGGGAGAACATGAATTACTGTGAATGCCGTAAGAACTGGAATATTCGACGACGCAATTATTCATCAAGGAATCGTCGTCAGCATAATTCAGGAATTGAATGCCCTCCCAGGTTCCCATTGCGTCGATGCCGGTGAAGAAAATCCGGTCTCCGCCGGAACCGTCGGCTATTAATTCGCCGGGCAGATTTGAATCCGTGTCGTGCCCGACCGTCAATCCCACCGCAGAATCAAATTCGAATTCCGCTCCCGGTTGAATCGTGACCGTGGTTACGGCATCCGGTCCGGCCTGACCCATAATGGATACATCGCCCAATATGCGATAGGGAATGCCCTGGTCGTGCCAGATACCATCAAGAGCCACTGTGGCTCCTGCGCATTCAATAAAGGAATTTCCGTTGCCGGAAAAAATATTCCCCGCGGTGAATCCTATCCGGTTGGCGCCAAGCCGCAAAGGCGTGCCTGTATTGTTGGTGAACAGGGAATCGGTCAGGGATATCAGACATGTCCCGTCGACTGTGTAGATTCCGTATCCGCCGTTACTGGAAAAATTCCCGTCGCTGATATCGAGAGAACCAGTTGTAGCCCCGTATACGCCATGATCCCCATTATTCTGTGAAGAAGAATCCGTTACGACAAGCATCGAGGAACCTTCCGCAGCGATTCCGTACGTCCCGTTATCAGAAAAATCCGTGAACGAAAACGACGGTGAACTGCCCGCTACCGCCCTAACTCCGGATGTAATGCTGTATTGGATGTTGCAATGGCTGAAGGATGCTTCCGAATCTTCCAGATACACCATACCGCTGTTGGCTCCGCCTCCGTAGGAAATGTCCGTATACGTCAGCATACTGTCGTCGGAATTGTCCCTGAAATACAAGGTTTGCCAGTCGCCCGCCGCCGGCGTTGTCTGGGCTGAAGTGAAAATTACGGGGGTTCCCGATGTTCCCTGGGACAATAAACATCCGTATTCCCCGCTTGCACCGCCGACATAAAAGTTCATGTCCTGGTTGAATAAAACCTGAACGCCTGCCTCGATCTCTAATGTAGCTCCGTCCGTTATCGTTATGTCGCCCGTTACTATATAAACTCCGTCAGGCGACGGGTCGCTCGTTCCCCACGTCGTGTCCGAGGTTATAGCGCCCGAAACGTTTATTGATCCATAAACGGACGAACTGCACGCGAGCATCAGAAAAACGATTACTGTTAATTGATACTTAATTGAATTCGACAATTTTTTCCCTCCTCCTCAGTTGACCGTCCTTTAAAACATTTAGACGGTTGTAATTCGTAAATTTTTTATAGCTATTCCTGAAACATTACCCGGAAGTCCGTTTCAACCTTATTTTGTCTGTCGTAAACTCCGAATGCTTTTCATTACAAAAAATAGGTCTGCACGAATCCTCCGTTTCCGATGAGAATTACTCCATACGCTCCTCCTTCCTCCCAACTAAAGGGCAAAATCTGTCAGAATTTTAATATTATATCAGTCGACTTTTTTGCAGCAGGATTGTCTCGATTTTATCTGATCGTTCTTTATTAACGAATCGAAAAAATAAAGTCAAATTTCTGAACGAAAAATATTAAAAAAATTTTGAGTTGGAGGAAACTCAATACCAATAAGCATTATCGCTGTAAATATGAAAAACTGAAATTATTTCTGTACGGAAAAAACCCTGATCCCCGCGGCAGTTTCCGTGCAGCATTCGGCAGGCCGGTCAATAGACCCGCTACCCGATTGAAATATAGATTCTGTTTTGGTTCTGTATGCAGTAGTGGTCAGTATATGAGAAATTTTTATTCGGGGCGTCCGAAGGAGGTTCCTATGGCTTGGGCGGTTCTGATGAGCGAATGTTCGGGATCGACTTTTTTAATTTTGCGGACTGCATCGGCGAGTTTCACATCTTTAATTTCGTTGCCCTTGAGGCAAACCATACGGCCGAAGCGTTTTCGTTTAACAAGTTGAATGGCGTGGTATCCGAATCTTGAAGATAATATTCGATCGAAAGCAGTTGGGGTGCCTCCTCTTTGAAGATGTCCCAGAACGGTGACCCGTGATTCCAGATCAGTATTTTGGTCAAGGATTTTCTTGACGGCTTGTCCTATGCCGCCGAGTCTTATGGGATCGGGGCTGTCTTCTATCACAGATTTGACGGTCATTTCTCCTTTTTCAGGAAAAGCGCCTTCGGCAGCCGTTATGATGCTGAATCTTTTCCCTTGAATTTCGCGTTTTCTGACTATGCTGATAATTTCATCAAATTGAAAGGGAATTTCAGGAATAAGGATTATATCGCCTCCGCCTGCCAGCCCGCCGTATAAAGCGAGCCAGCCGGCGTAACGTCCCATAACTTCAATGATCATAATTCTGTGATGGGACTGGGCAGTCCAGTGCAGGTCGTCCAAGGCATTGCTTATGCAATTGACGGCTGAATCGAAGCCGAAAGTGAAATCGGTTTCCATGAGGTCATTATCGATTGTTTTGGGGATTCCTACGACGGGGAGTCTTTTTTCCTGGTATAGTTTAGTAGCTGTGGTGAGAGTTCCGTCTCCTCCTATGAGAGCCACGGCATCAAGGTCCCATTTTTCATAATTTTCAACCAGTTTATGGGAAACATCGGCAGGTTTTTTGCTTCCTTTGCGGTAATAGGCGTAGGGATTAGCTTTGTTGGAAGTTCCCAAAATAGTGCCTCCCCAGGTCAGTATTCCCGAAACGTCTCTGTAAGAAAGGAACTTGCCCCGCCCTTCAATCCATCCCTCATATCCGTCTGAAATGCCGAATATTTCCCAGTTTTCATCTGTGATGGCCGTTTTAGCGACGGCTCTGATTACAGCATTGAGACCCGGACAATCGCCTCCTCCGGTCATTATCCCCAATCGGAATTTTTCTTTTGGTTTGTCGATTTCATGATTGGTCATATCGTTACAACCTTCTCTGCAAGCATAAATGCTTCAGTAATGTCTCGCATGTTCGAAACGACGCCGACTGCTGTTTTATCTTTCAAGCCGTAATATTCCAGGCATGTCCCGCAAGCCAGTATTACTATCCCTCTGTCGCTGAGCTTCTCAAGCGATTCCAGAACCTTTGAATTTTGAACCACAAGATTGACTCCGGAATTCATGAATATAATTCCATTAGGGATCATTTCGGCTTCCGAAAGATTATTCAGGAAACTTCTCATCAGCGCGTCGCCCAATTCATCGGACCCGTGTCCCAATTTGTCGGAATTAATAAAAACAATTGCCGCATCTTCCAGCAAATCCCTGGTATGCCTGTCCATAATTTCCTCCTTTTTTTAATTTTCTGCAGCGCCTTTTCCTGCATTTAAAACAACTTTGCAGCCGTTTCTAAAACAGAAAGTTACGTAACGGTACGAAATTTTAGATAGGGCCTTCCTCCAGCCCGTTGATAAACTGATAAACATATTCATTTCGGGAAGCCTGTATTTCTTCCGGAGTTCCCATTTCAATTATTTTTCCGTCGTACAGCATGCCGATTCTCTTTCCGATTTTATAGGCCGTCGGCATGTCGTTGGAGATGGCCAGGCAGGTTACCTGCCTTTCACTGTTCATTCTCAGGATCATCTGGTTGATCATGTCGGCGGATACAGGGTCCAGACCATCCGTAGGCGAATCATACAATACGATTTCCGGATCATGGATCAATGCCCTGGCGATGCCGACGCGCCGTTGCATTCCTCCGCTTAGCTCAACAGGTTTAAGCGAATTCGTGCCGTTGAGGTCCACCTTGCTCAATTCTTCATTAACCTGTTCTTTTACCTTTTCATAGGGTAATTTTGTGTGATTCTTCAGAAAGAACCCGATATTCTCTTCGACCGTCATGGAATCAAAAAGGGCATAATACTGAAACGTCATGCCGATATTTCGCCTGATAGCCATCAGTTTTTTTTCTGATATTTCCGTTATATTGGCGCCTTTGATCAACACAGCGCCCTTATCGGGTTTCAGCAGTCCGACGCAAAGCTGAAGAACCGTTGATTTCCCGCATCCTCCCGGTCCGAAAAGCACGACTGTTTCACCCTTGTATACCTTCAGATTGAACCCCTTGATCACTTCTTCATCGCCGAAAGATTTATAAACGTCCCTCAGTTCGATCATGGGTGTATTCTGAGACTTATTGTCCGAATTGTCTTTCATCAGCCGCTGATAACCGAGGTCAAACGGTTCCATCGATTTTTTGAATTTTTTAAGATGATGAACATACCATCAAAGAAACATTAAATTCCGTGAGTCAATCAAATCATTCATGGCTGCCGTCGGCGTCAGGCGTCTCATCACCATTATCGCTATCTCTGTTTCTCACGGCATCAAGCAATTCGAGGATATCATCTTCGTATTGCTCAGGCGCGTAAACGGCTCCCCAGCCTTTCTGCTGCTGATACAGGCCATCCATGGCCGTGTCGTGATATGATCTGATCATAAAAGGAATCTCGTTTTGTTTAAGAGAGGCTTCCATTAATTGAGCTTCAATTTCGTTATCCAATATTGTGATTTTAATATAACCGGTCATTGTGTCAATCCTCTTTGGAGGTGATTGGGTTGTCAGGCAATTTCGGGCGACGTGATGAAAATCAGGGGATGCCCGGAAAAGCGTCAACGAATTTTATCGTAAAATCGGGAAAAGAATCCACGATTTTTATTTTAAGATCGGGGAACGAGTCCACGATTTTCCATTTTCCGCAGGAATCGGGAAAGGAGTCGACGATTTGAACCTTGAGATCGGGGAAGGATTCGACGACCTGAACTTTAAAATCAGGAAACGAATCGACGAACTGGACTTTTCCATAGAGTTTTTTACTGTTGAGGGAGCAAGACTCTTCAGAGATATTTTCGGCATAGAGGCTGATTGAGGCAAGAATTAAAAAAATTACTGCGCCGGTTTTTATTATGTTCATTATTTTCTCTCTTTCCATATTTCATGGCCGTTTTTTAATTTTGGGGTTCAGGTTTTTCATGTCTGGGATTTTTCAAAGAAACGATTTTATCCATAAAAAGTGCGACCCTGGACTCATCAACGAGGTTTTCAGAGATTCCTTTCTTTTTAAAGAATGTTCCGACGATGAAGCCATCAGCGAGGGGGTAAAAATGGTGCAGATTATCCGGCGCTGTACCGCTTCCCGTGAATACCGGGAGACCAGTATTGTTTTTGATCGTTTTGAGGTTTTCGACGTTAAGTGGAGCGCCGGTCCTTTCGCCGGAGACGATGAGGGCATCGCCCAAACCTCGTTTTTCAATATCCATAGTTTCCATAATGAGACCTCTGTCGGCGATGGGAGCAGCATGTTTCACATTCACATCGGCGAAGATGAGGATATCGGATTTCAGCGAACTTCTAAGGCGCAACGTTTTATGGCTCTGTCCTTCGATAATGCCCTGGTCAGTAAGATATGCGTTCATATGGACATTGACTCTTATGAATTGAGCTTCCGCTGCCGCAGCGATGCACAGGGCTGATTCGGCATCGTTACGAAGGGCATTAATTCCTACGGGCAGATCGACTATCCTGACTATCTCCCTCGCAACGGCCGACATGGCGGCCACGGTTTCAGCCGGGATTCTTGAGGGATAAAAGGGAATATCCCGGAAATTTTCTATAATCAAGCCGTCCAATCCATGGTTACAGAGAATATCGGCTTCCTGCAGAGCCGTACGATAAATTTTCGACATATCGCCGTCATAAAGAGGAGCTCCGGGAAGAGGCAATAGATGTATGCAACCGATAACGGGTTTTTTTTGAGAAAACAAATCACTCACTGCCCTCATCTGATTGTTTCTCCTTTTCTGCAGAGTGAGTTTTTTCAGAAATAAAAACATAACTGTCATAGATGCAATATTTCTTTTGATCGTTCAATCCTGCAGGACTAATTTCAGTTTTATACCCGAACTCATCAATCAATTCGGCGATATCTGTTCCGAAATTCGTATAAACAAGTCCGTCTCGGATTGAGTCCTGGTGATATTCCTTCGGTAATGTGTAAATATCTTTGTCTCCGTTGATCTCAATCCGGCGGAATGTTTTGCCGGAGGGATTGAAGGGGACGGTGAAAATATGAAAGCCCCCTGGTTTAAGTATTCGATTAATCTCGCGCCAGGCAGCTTCGGGGATTCTGACATGTTCCAGCACATCCTGCGATATAACGATGTCGAAGATTTCATCATCGAATGTCAAATTTTGTACGTCCTGACAGAGGATGCCCTTGTCGGACTTTTCCCCTGGCGGGACATCATCCAAATATTCTGAGCCGGCGTAGTTTTTCATGGGTTTCAGGCGTCTGTGGAGGGGACCGGAAGATTGCGTTTCATAGATGCGAAGGCCCGGTTTTTCCAGGCGCATTTTTCTCAGGGAGAAGGGAGGCAATATTCCCAGTTTTTGACACAGCGCTTTAGCCAGGTGCCTGTTGCGGGAGATAGAGAAGCAGAAAAGACATTTGAAATTTTCGCGATCCCTGTCGTTGACATGGAAAAAGAGAGAATATTTTCCGCATACAGGGCAAAAGCCGAACAGGGGTTTTTTGACGGCGTTTTTCCGAATGATTTGCGTGATGCCGGTAAAGTTCATGGCAGTTTATAATTCATAATGGCGAAGATTATTCATCAGCAGTATTGAGGATTTATAGTTCAAGGTCCGTAACCCCATTCCGCGGAATCGGATTCTCCTAATATTTGACTCATTTCCTCATTGAGCATAGCGCCGAAGAAGAGGAGTCCGTTCATGGAGTCATCGCCGGTATCCGGCCAGGTAAAGGGAGAAACGGCATAGATGGAGCGTGATCCGACAGGGACGTTAACGTTCATATAATCGATGTCCCCGGAATAGGGAGGGTTCCAGCATGCCCAGGAGGGCCAGAAATAGTATGCTTCAAAGACTTCAAGAAGA
This sequence comes from uncultured bacterium, assembly GCA_964619725.1. Classification (GTDB taxonomy): domain Bacteria; phylum CSSED10-310; class CAZUFC01; order CAZUFC01; family CAZUFC01; genus CAZUFC01. The sequence goes on from CAZUFC010000097.1 coordinate 17,087, forward strand.
AAAAACAGGGGTACGTGATTCAATGGTTCGGGGCCGGGATTATTGAGATGCCCCCTAACCCAGAATTCTTCCTGAGGGCTGATTCTGGATGCGGCGAGTTCCAAACGAACGCCTAATTCAACGACGGGCGTGTTGGTAGGTTGGGGATAAGGTGTGGGTATAACGGTAGGAGTAGGCGTAAAGTAGAGATTGGTGACGGGAAGCATCAGGCAGGATGGATGTTCGGCATCGGAATGAATGGTATTTTCCGCGATTCTTGTTTCATCGTCAAATCGGAAAGGCTTGCCGGTATTCGGATTAGGATCGAAACGGGGATGATTGGAGGAGGAGACGGCTAGGCGAATGCGATGACCTGCATTAAAGGCGATGGCTGTCGACCAGAGATCGATTTGACATTCGACGATTTCTCCCGGCGTTAAAAAATCTTCCCGGTCCATTCCGATACGGCGCCGAACACGAAGGATGCCGTCCAAAACCAGCATGGAACGACCGTCCGGATATACGTCGGTCAGCTTGGCGGTAAGGTCCGTATCAGGGCAATCCGAAGACAGATATAATCGGCAGATCAAAGGACCGACTATTTCAACGGATTCCTCAAGTATTTCCGTTTCATAAATCAGCACGTCCTGACGAGTTTCGATGGACCTCTGATCGTATGGTCCGGCAGGTAGAATAAGATTGGCGCCTCCCAGGGTCGGAACAGGGTTTTCAGGATCATAGACAAAAGTCCGTGCCGGTTCGTTCGACGAGGGATACAGCCAGTCAAGACTTCCATCGCCGTGGAGATATAACGGATAAATTCGAGCATCCGCGGGCCAGTTCTCTGAAGTCCTCCATTCGTTACCGGGAGCATCAGGATCATCCACATCGCCCATGACGTAAAAATGCACGGGAGGTCTGTCCATTATCCCTGTATTCTCATCTTTAAGCCAGTATTCAACCCACTCCCCGAAATATTCTGAAAATTCATCATTGAACCTGGACCCTTCGGGATAGGTTAATTCGCCTTGAGCAAGACTGCTGAAACCTCCATGAGTCCAAGGTCCGATCAGGAGCATCTGGTTTCCTCGAGCGCCGTCGCCGCCGTTATATTGTCGGCCGGTGAACGCGTTGATGGTTCCCTGTGTGAAAATGTCGTACCAGCCCCCGATATGAACGCCCGGCGCTTGAATGAAAGGTTCTCTCCTTTCTGCGTTAACCGGATGCCAGTAAGGACCGTAATCAGGATGAGCTTCGATTTCGGGAAGTTTAAAACTGCTTCCCTGCCCTTTAAGCCATCCCTCGACCATGGCTTTACGAAAAGAACCGCCTTGAAACATGGCTTGCGAATACAAATCGGTAGCGGCAACCTGTATCCATTGACAGGTCAGATGCGGCGGAACAGCGCCGGCCATCATTATTTGAGTGATCCCCAGCGCAGAGCCGCCGAGGGTCGCAATTCTTCCTTCGGCCCATTCCTGGGCGGCAACCCATTCCACGGTATCATATCCGTCTCTATTTCCGGACCATCCGTCGTCGAAAAATATGCCGTCGATCCCTTCGGAATCAAAACGTCCACGGCAATCCTGAACCACCAGCGAGTACCCGTACTCGGTTACATAAGCCTGATCCTGGCAACCGGATTTGCCGTAAACCGTTCGTATCAGCATAGTCGGCCATGGACCCTCTTCTTCATCAGGAATATAAACATCCGTCGCCAATCGCGTTCCATCGGTCATGGGTACCATCTCCGTCCAATGCTGATATGCCGATGCCGGCCGTATTTGTCCAATAACGTGAAAAAACAATAAGGACAGTATTGAAAGGAATTCAAGATAACCAATTTTCCTTCTCATCTTCCGGCATCCTCCTCTCTGTTCGCATTTGATCCAATAACCCGACCGATTAACTTAACAATAACGGTTTCAGGTGAATTATCCCAAGCTCCGATGACAAAAACGGAAAATCTCCTATGCTCACATTCCTGTTTCAAAATATTCACCGATTGCCGTGGAATTCAGTTGAACATCATGATCCGCCTGCTCATCAGAACGGTAAGCAAATCTAATCATAGCAGCGGCAGTGTTGTTTTTCCAGTTTTAAGATAAAATCAGCGACTGACGGAGGTTGCCGCTGCGCAGCCTGCAGGCGGTTGCCGGGGGTCAGAGTCCTTTGCCGGTTTGTCCTCCGTTCAACGCAGTATGGGTTGACGAAACATTTTGTTGTGATAATATCTTTTCAAAGATGGAAGCGGTTTTTGTATGTTTCCATCATAAGGAAGGACGAAACTGAGAGGGGCGCATGAAAAAGATATTGACCTATTTTTTTGTTTTTATTGTAACCGGGTCGATGTTTGCAGATTCTGCGAATGCTGATCCGCCTATTTACATTTCTTTTTTATGGCATATGCATCAGCCTATTTACGTGCCTTATGACGAACCGTATCAGACGATACAATGGAACGGTCCCCAGGGCGGCCCTTCGTTTTCTTACAGTCTTCATGAGATGTGGTCCAGCAAGACAGGGCCTTACAAGGGATGGTCGGTTGATGCGGTGGAGACGGCGATGAATGCGGGATTGGGGCACGCCGGCGCGCAGATCGATTTATCGGGGAGTCTGATAGAGAGTCTCAACAACCTGGATTTTCATGACTGGAATTGGGACACTTATGGGGGCTGGAAGGATCGTTTTTCCCAGGGACTATCCTGGCAGACGGATTTGGGGAACCCGCGATTAGACGTCATAGCCTTTCCTTATCATCATCCCATTATCGGTTTGTTGAATCACAAGGCCTTAAGGATGCAGTTTCTGACTCACCGCAAACTGTTCACGGACAATTTTTCCTGTGGGTATTCGCAGGGGTTGTTTCCGCCCGAGACGGCATTCACGGAGCGAGCGATACCTGTTTTAGCATCGTTGGGTATTGAGTGGGTGATTATCGACAATATCCATTTAAGCCGGACATTAAGCGATTATCCCTGGACGGGCAGTTCAGGGGTTGTTGAGCCTAATGTTTCAGATCAGCGCAACGGAACGCTGTCTCAGGTTGATCCGGATTCAGCCTGGATTCAATTGAACGGTGTGTGGGCGCCTGAGAAGGTATGTTCCTGGGCCTACAGGCCGCATTACATCAGTTGGACGAGTCCGGAAACGGGAATGGAGGAGAGAATCGTAGCAGTCCCCGGCGCCTGTTACATGGGCAATGAAGATGCAAGAGGCGGTTTCGGAGCGTTGCAGTATGAAACGGTGATGGGACAACTGGAGAGTTACAACACTGATCCTGAGCATCCAATATTAATTGTGCTGCATCATGATGGAGAAAATTACGGCGCCGGCGTGGAATCGTATTATCATTCAAATTTTCAGAATTTTGTAAACTGGTGTCTGGCGAATCCTGACCGCTTTGTGCCCACGACGATTCAGGACTATCTGGAGATGTTTCCTCCTGATCCTTCTGACGTAGTTCATATTGAGAATGGGGGTTGGATAGGGGCCGGCTGTCTTTCTCCGGAATTCCATCATTGGCTGGGGGACCCGGAAGACGGTTACAGTCCTGATTGGAACAGTTGGGCAGTTATGACGGCTGCCGAGAACTGGGTCATGACTGCCGATGATGTTTCTCCCTGGAGCGACCTGGGTCATATAGTTTATGGAAACGGTACTGAGACGGAGAAAGCCTGGCGGTATTTTCTGTGCGCCCAGGCGAGTTGTTACGAATACTGGGAAGGGGGCGCTGACCAGGATATATGGAATTCCAATCCGACCAGGGCCTGCAATGCAGCGGTACAGCATGCGGAAAACGCCGTCGGCGGCAGCGCAGACAATGTCGGACCCACCATTTTTCCGCCTCAGAGGGAGCCTTACAATCCCGGAGGACTCGAATGGGGAGTAACGCAGCCTTCGGAATTCGAAGTCTGGAGCTTTATCTACGACGTGAGCGGAGTGGAATCGGCTTATGTCTATTACAGAACAGACCATGACGGAGAAGTGGACAGCGGTAATATGACGTATGCCGGAGGCGACTGGCATGCGGCATCGATGAGCTCTGAAGCTTTTTCTTCTCAGACGATAATCGATCCGATTTACAAGGCTGAGCGATATTACGCTGCGGTTGACGGCGGCGAGGCGAATATTTTGATCGATTATTACATCGAGGCTTCGGATACGCAAGGCAATATTGCAAAAAGTCACATCGAGCATGTTTTCGTAGGGGCTTCAGAATTTAACCAGGATGTATATTGGAAACCTTCGCATCCTCATAAAAATCAGGCTGTTACGGTTTATATTCAGAACTATCCGACATCGGGCAAGTTGCATTGGGCCGTCAACGGATGGTCCGAACCTGAAGATTTTTACTGGCCTGAAGGGTCTCAATTTTACGATGGAGGACCGGCAGTGGAGAGTCCGCTGCTGGGTCCGGACCAGGAAGACCGTCTTTACATTGAGCTAGGTCCTTTCGATAATCCCGGACAAAGCGTGGAATGGGTCGACTTCGTCATTCATTTCGACAATAACGAATGGTGGAACAACGACGGGAACGATTATCACATATACATTGATCAGAATACCCCTACTCCGACATTTACTCAGAATCCGCAATCCACTCGCACTCCGACTTGCACACCGACTTGCACACCGACTTGCACTCCGACGGGTTTTTATACTTTTGCTCCCACGGTCACCCCTCCTCCTTCACTGATTGAAATAGAATGTCTTTTGTCCCGCACGGAATTCAGGGCCGGCAACACGTTCGATTACGTCGTTTCAATGCAGAATGAGGGGACGGACAGGCTGGTTAACCTGGTCGTTATGCTGGAAGCCTACGGCGAATTCTACTTCTGGCCTTCCTGGATCAATAATGACATCGATTGGGAACAGCGATATTTGTACGCTTCATCAACCCTGAGAGAATCGATTCTGTCCTTTGAATGGCCGGAGAACGCCGGAAGCGGTAATGCTTTATTATGGTCCGCCGTCTTTTCCCCCGAAGAATTTACCGCTTATTTCCTGTTGGATTTTTGTTCTGCAGGATTCTCCTGGCATTGACCCTGGCGTTTGTAAATGAGGTTTAAAATGTATTTTTTTTCGTATTTTCGTTTGTGCCGCAGACTTATATTCCTTGTATTCATAAACTGTTGTTTGTTCTGTTTGGATACTCACGACAGCGCTTATGCTGCAGGATTTAATTTCATGAATGCGAAGGCTATGGGCATGGGAGGAGCTTATTGTGCGCTGGCCGAAAGCGCAGGTGCGCCTTACTGGAATCCCGCCGGCCTCGCGTTCAGAAAAAGTTATGGACTCACTTTTGAGACTTCTGAATTCCAGCGCACTCAACCTCATATTGAATCCAGGCTGGAAGATGCCTATTCCTTGCCGCCCATGGATGAAACCGTGTATGACGATGCGGAAGCGACGGAAACTCTGGTCAGACGACTTAAAGACCTGAATGACATAGACATCGGCGCTGTAAGGAGTAAAACGATGACCTTTTCGATATTGAGCGCCGGCGGAGCCATGATCGTTCGTGAGATAGACGAACTCTGGTTCAGACCGATAATCGACCTGGAAAATATTGAATCAGCCCCTCCTGAAGAAGAAAACTCCATTGCTGACAATGATTCCAGGATAGAATTCACCGGCATTAAAGGAACTGAATTCGACATATCTTTTTCCAATTTGCATCCTGAAGCGAAAGCGGCCTGGGGAGTAACGGTAAAATATGTAACCGGCAAAACTTACAGACATTCCAGGTCGATCTGGAATCTGGATTCAGAAAACGATTCTGATGAGTTGCTGGACAGAGTCGACAGGTATGAAGAGCAGCAGGATGAGTATTGGAGTGCGGATATGGGACTGATATTGTTTATGGGTAACGGCAGATTGGGTTTCGTCGGACATGATGTGTTTCGTCCCAAACTTGAAAGAAAAAATGAGGAGGCGATTGAAATAGCGCCTTCCTACAGGATCGGTTTTTCGCAGAGTTTTTCCAGGAATTTTCTGATGGCGGTGGATTACGATTTAACGAAAAACAAATATGAAAACGAATATGCCGGGAAAAAGCATATTAGTTTCGGTTTGCAGAAGTGGTTTGGAAACAGGAAGAAGTTCGGATTGAGAGCCGGTCTGTTGCGGGATTTTGAGGCGGATGAGAATGAAATTGTATACACGACGGGTTTGGGAATAATGACGAAAATCGTCGAAGGAAATGTCGGAATTGCTTTTGATAATGAAAAGAATCAATTCGGTTGGTCGTTCGATTTAAAAATAGATTTTTAATTTAAGTGAGTGATTATGTGAGTGAATCGATGGATAAATTAAGGGCGATAAAGAAGAAAATAAAAAAGAGTTTTCTTTTTTTCGACGGAGGAATGGGGACATATCTTCAGAAAATGGGATTGGCTTCAGGAGCATGCCCGGATGAGTGGAACCTGGTGCAACCTGAAAAGGTATTGGAGGCTCACAAGAGTTACATAGGCGCGGGTTCTGATTTCATTACGACCAACACTTTTGGGGGCAACAGGATAAAGTTGTCCGAATACGGTCTGGAAGACAAGATAAGGGAAATTAACGGAGCAGGAACAGCGTTGGGGATGAGAGCGGCTGAGGGAACAGGGGTATTGGTTGCAGGGGATATAGGCCCGACGGGAAAAATTTTTGAACCTCATGGTAAATTGACGTTCGACGAGGCGGCGGAGGTTTTCGGCGAACAGGCGCGAATACTGGAGTCAGCCGGCGCGGATATCATAATAATAGAGACAATGAGCGATCTGGCAGAATTGAGGGCAGCCGTCATAGGGGTGAAGGAATATACGAAATTGCCGTTTATTGCTCAGATGTCGTTTTCCGAATCGGGGATGAGTTTGCACGGAGACAGTCCGGCGGCGACTGCGGCAACATTGAGCGCTTTTGAACCTTTTGCTTTGGGCGTGAATTGCGGGATGGGGCCGGACAGGATGGGGGGCATTGTGGAACAATTCGCACTCCATACCGATCATCCGGTAATCCTGCAACCGAATGCCGGCGTTCCGGAGCTGATAAATAATCAAACGGTTTTTCGTTTGAGGGCGGACAAGTTTGCCGAGCAGACGGTTGAAGCAGCTTTAAGAGGCGCATGTATTGTCGGCGGCTGTTGCGGTTCAACGCCGGAGCACATACGGAGGCTGAGGAACGGGCTGGATGGAAAAACGCCGGTTCAATTTCAAGTAGAGAAAGGTTTAAGGCTCTCCTCCAGGAGCCTGGTCCGAACGATAACGCCTGAATCGCCGTTGACCGTTATTGGGGAAAGAATAAATCCGACCGGGAAAAAAAGACTCACTCTCGAATTGAAAGCAAAGAAAACGGGATGGATGCAAACTTCAGCAAGAAGACAAAAAGCCGCCGGCGCTCATGTGCTGGACGTCAATGTCGCCGTTCCGGGAATTAATGAGCCTGAAGCAATGAAATTGGCCGTGGAGGCGTTGCAATCAGCCGTCAACGTTCCGCTGGCGCTGGATTCGAACGATCCGCAGGTCCTGGAAAACGGGTTGAAATATTATACGGGGCGAGCCCTGGTAAATTCGGTTTCTGCAGAATCTGTACGGATGCAGGAAATTTTGCCGTTGATGAAAAAATACGGCGCAGCAGGCGTGGGTTTGGCCATGTCGGAAAAAGGAACGCCGGAAACCGCCCGGGAGAGGATAAGTTCGATAGAAAAAATTATGCGATGCGCCTCAGATCATAATTTGGACATATACGATTTCTTGTTTGACTGCCTGGTATTTACTGCGGGCGCTCAACCCGAACAACCCAACGAATGCCTGAAAGCTCTGGAAATTATTACCGCCAAAATGAAAGCTTTATCCCTTCTGGGAATAAGCAATGTCGCCCATGGTTTACCCAGGCGGGAATGGATCGTCGCTTCATTTCTGTCAATGGCGCTTCAAAAAGGACTCAATGCAGCCATAACGAACATTCTTCAGCCGGAGATAGCCGCTGCGGTTAAGGCGGGAAACCTGTTAATGAACAGAGACACCGGCGCGGCAGAATATATTCGTTATGCCTCGCAAATGATGCCTGCCCACGGCGCAATCGCTGAAAAAGCGATACCTGAGCGAAAAGCGATATCCGATGCTTCTAATTTGTTTACTCTTATGAAAAACGGAGTGATAAACGGGGATAAGGACAAAATAGAGGAATTGTTGAACAGGGTCTTGATGCAGGGCGTAAAGCCTTTTCGCGTCATTGATGAAATAATTGTTCCTGCGCTGGAGGAGGTAGGACGTTTGTTTGAAAACGGGACTTATTTTCTGCCGCAGTTGATAATGGCGGGCGAAACGGCCCAGAAGGCCTTCAATATTCTGAAAAACAGCATGGACAGCACGGAACAGGCCGCAAAAAAATACGGCAAAATTATCCTGGCAAGCGTCCAGGGAGACGTGCATGATATTGGAAAGCGTATAGTAGCCACCGTCCTGCAAAATCACGGCTACGACATTGTAGACCTGGGAAAAAGCGTGCCCACGAATACAATCATCGAGACGGTTCTCAATGAAAAACCCCAGGCCGTAGGATTAAGCGCGCTGATGACCACCACTTTGTCGGCCATGGAGGACGCTGTGCTTATGCTGCGGGAACATTGCCCCGAAGTTAAAATAATGGTCGGAGGAGCCGTGGTTACTCAGCAGTATGCGGATAAAATCGGAGCTCATCTCTACGGCGAGGATGCCGTTCAGGCGGCAAGAAAAATAGGCATTCTTCTGAAAACCAGGGCATAAACCTAATCGGATTAATTCTCCTCCATGATTCGTCTGACGCGTTGAAACCGGGGGATTGACAGGCGAGAATTTACCGGTTTGATCAAACAGAAGCGTTTTTCATGAGAGTGATTCGCCTTGATTTGATCTGTCCCCTGATGAGTTCAATACGGTGTATTGCAGCCAAAAAGGATTCCGACTGTTATCCGAACATTTTCGCATAATCCACTGAACGATGCTTTTCCGTTTGGCGATCATGACGATTGGAAACCTGGTTTTTCAAGTCGGCGTATTACTTCCTCAACCAGTCGATCATCAGTCCATTCCGTTTTATCGGGAACTGCAAGGATGTGAACGGGCGCCGGAGAGCAGGGCGTCCATTTTATTCGAAAAATATCGCTCTGGTAACCCGTAAAAACCACAATCAGCGGTTTTCTCAGGGCAGCCGCCAGATGCTGGCCCATCGAATCGTAACCGATATAAGCATCAGAAGCTTTTATCATGGCCGCTAATTCTCCCGTATTGCCCTGAAAGGCGTATATATTCGAATCGCAGCCTTTTTTAGCGAATGAGACATCCAGGCCTTCGATGATCGGCAATTCAGGGTTTATACTTTTCAGCAGCGCCCGAAATTCCTCCATTTCCTCTGCAGCTCCCAGGTCGAAGATAATCCTGAAGCCTCTTCCCGAAAGCGTTTGAACTAAACTCGATTCGAAACCGGGGCCTATTCTTTTCTTTATGTTGCCTCCCACGCCGAAATTCATAACGATGATTTTTCTTTCGTCAGTTTTTAAACTCTTGATGATAGTTTCAGCAGCATCTATACCGGAAGCGCCCGGAGATAGGTGAGGAGAAAGATCATGAAGAGATTTTTCGGGAAAAAGCGTTTGCAGCCAGTTTTTCATCTTTTCGCAAAGGGGAACAGGCCCAGAACTGTCATTATCCTCGCAACCCTGAAACAGCAGGTGGTTTTCCGGCTTCTGATGCATGGGAAGCATTCCGAGCTGGCTTATCCTGGAATCGGGATCAATGACCAGGTAATCATCATTTTGTTTGTTTAACAGATCGAAAAAATCCGCCCATACGTTCAATCTGTCTGTCAAATTCCCCCTCCGGGGATAAAAGATATTCTGAAATTTCAACTCTTTGCGGCCCTGAAAAAGTTCTTTCAGCTTTTCTGTATTGCCTGCGAGGATTACTTCCGCTTCACGAAATATCCTTGAGGTTGCATCAATCACCTGGCTCGTAAGCAGCGCATCGGCTCCCAGCGTGACGCGAGATAAGATGTAAATGCGTCCGGGGTAAGAATTTACGGAAAAAGGCGAACGAGATAATTTCTTCACTTTTTCGACACGGCGGAACATATCCTGTTCACGGATTAATCCGGTTGAAGTCAAAGCCTGGTCTATTTTTTTTCCCTGATCGAGGTGACGGATATAGCGGAGCAGATGCGCAAAAATGATTTCGTAGCTTTTTCTGTTGCTGCAGGTGAAGGAATCATTAAGAGGTTCTATGATTTTACTGAAAAGTGCAGCGGAGGCGGATCGAGCCGTATCCGCGTTATCGGAAAAGGATAGCTTGAGAATATCGTCCAGAATTTTTAAATCAATTTGCTGTCCGGCAAAATCAGAGGACTGATGAAATTTTGTGATGAGATTTTCGACGGGTGCGCTCATTCGGACTATTGCCGGCCGATAATGCAGTATTATCACGAGGAATTGTCAGATTCTCTTGAGTAATTCGGCGACATCCCTTTCATAACCGGTTTCGTTGAATTGTTCAAGATTCTTCAGGCTGTAAACGATTCTTTTTCTCAAGAGTTCCGCCAACTTGTGCTCAGCTTCATGTCTGCTGAATCCCTTTTTAATCAGAATTTGAATGGCTTTTTTGACCGCGGGCGGATTTCCCTTCTTTTCCTGCTCTCTGATGACGGCATGAATATGAATGTGAAAAAACGGATTAGTTCCGTCAATCGTCATTTCCTTCATTCTTGGTGCATCAGCGCGATTCCAGACGATTTTGTACTCCTCATGCTCACTCATAATTTCCCCGAATAACCTATCCTGAGCTTCCATAAGTTTTTCCGGAGAATCCTGATAAGTCCTCCAGATTTTTTTCAAGCGTGTTCCGGCCAGCATCTTAAAGCCGTCTTCCAATAATTTTTTCATCCTTCAAGCCTCGATATTTTAATTTCCTTCCAGAAAACAGAACCGCGATAAATATAGAAAGATTCGGAAGCCATTGCAACAAAAAACAGAGGACTGAAGAAGACCGGGGGCATGCGGGTGAATAAGGTCAAAGGAAGAACGTGTTTTCAGGGGTTTGCGAAGGGCTCTGACCCCTTCGCAGGTCCAATAGCGTCAAGGGCAGAGGGCGGAGCGAATGGACATTTTGAATGATTAATGAGATGCTGTAGATGTTCAGGAGATCAGATGTCGGGTAAGCGAATAGTGTTTCAGTCTGATGGAAGCGGGTATGGCGAGAAGATTGAAAATCTTGAAAAAATGAAGTTGTATGAAATCATTTTAGATGGGGAGATCAGAATTTTGAGTTCATAGTGGGATGAAATAAGGCGACTGTTTTTACGGGAGTCGCCGGTTTAACCTCAAAGACCGGAGAGATAATGATGAAAATCGATCTGAAAGGAAAAAGAGCGTTGATCACGGCTTCGAGTCGTGGTTTGGGTTATGCGGCGGCACGAGAATTGGGAGCCGTCGGCGCTGATTTGGTGATATGTTCGAGGAATCAAAAGAATATAGAAGATGCCGCCTCGCTAATAATGGAGGAGACGGGTGCGAGCGTTCTGCCGGTTCAGGCGGACATTTCGTTGAAGCAAGACATAGAGCGTATAGTGAAGATTTGTACAGATAAATTCGAATCGATAGATGTACTGGTAAACAATGCCGGCGGCCCTCCTTCTACAAGTCTGGGCGATACTACGGAGAAACAGTGGAAAGATGCATTCGAGTCTCTTTTGATGAGCGTCGTTCGATTGACGACGTCGTTTGTGCCGGTGATGAAACGGAGGGGATGGGGACGAATAATCAATATAACTTCCGTTTCGGTGAAGCAGCCATTACCGGGTTTACTGCTTTCAAATACGTTAAGGGCGGGAATAGCGGGATTTGCGAAAAGTGCGGCGCTGGAGACGGCTGCTTACGGAGTGACCATAAATAACGTATGTCCGGGAATGACTAAGACAGAGAGGTTGAAAGAGCTGGCGGAAACGATTTCAAAGATGGAAAACAAGGAGGCTGCGGATGTATACCGTCAGTGGGAAGAAGACATTCCGGCAGGACGGTTGGGGAAACCTGAAGAATTAGCTTCACTGATCGCGTTTCTGGCGAGTGATGCGGCTGCATACATAAATGGTTCGACTCTCTGCGTTGATGGAGGATTCGTGCGCTCGCTTTTATGAAGATGGCGGATACTGGTTTCTGGAGGACCTGGCTGATGGGCCGGATTTCCTCTGCCTGTTCCTGGAGAATAGACAGGGGAAATCCGGGTTGAAGAAATTCGGATATATTACATTTTATAATTAAACGATAAACCTAAGAGATGAGCTTTGCTTTCGTATGTTGCGGGATAGGGGAAACCGTCCTGTACCAGGTCCGAGGTTCGTTCGTCAAAGAGCAGATACATGTAGCCGGCATCGATGGTCACGGCGCCGGAGGAAAAGCCGAATCCAAACTGAAAGGAATTTCTGTCAGCGCCCGGAAGCATCGGGTCCAATGTTTCATCAGGTATCGGACTTTCATCATACAGGTAACCCAACCTGGCTTTTATTTGATCGTTGAAGGCATACTCTGCGCCGAAACGATAGCAGAACACGTCATCCCAGTTTTTTTCGACTACCGTGTCTTCGGGCATACCTTCTGAGTATCTCAAGACAAGTTCATCAAAAGAGGACCACTGCCACCAGTTGACGTCAAGCTCGATTTCCAGTTTGGGCATGGGGAAGAATGCCATGCCGAGCGTAGCGAAGGATGGAAAAGTCATGGTAGTTTCCATATCGCCGTCCGGCAGGGCAGCCCTCAGGGCATCATCTATAGCAGGTATTCCGGTTAAAGGCAGATCGAAATCGACTGTCCCTTCAAAATCAACATCTACTTCATGACGGTAGGATAAACCGGCCTGAAAGTAATCGCATGGACGATAGAGAGAACCGAAATTGAAAGTATAATTCCCGCTTCCGTTATCGCCCTCCATGGCAGCATGCGCATCGTCCAATCCCATCTCAAGCAAATTTATGCTGCGTTCCAACTCAACGTCCGCAAGAACATAATCCACGCCCAAAGCCAGGGAAAGTTCCGGAATAACCTGGAAAGATACGGCAGGATTCAAATAAAAGGACTGCAAGTCAACCTTTTCCACAAGATACCTTCCCGTGTATTCACCGCCCCAGTCCATTCCCAGTCCGAAGGGTGAAAAGAAACCGAAACCCGCGGAAATGCGGTCGTTGAGTTTGTATGAGGCGTAGATCGTTGTGGGAAAGAATACCTGTTTCTCCGCTTCGTAATGCTCGCCGCCGTACATGGCGGGTTCGTCCAGTTCTGCGTAAGAAAAAATAGCCGTCGTCCCGACATTGATCTGGAAACCCTCAAGTTGATTCATGCCCGCAGGATTGTAGAAAAGACAACTTGGGTCATCCGCCCTTCCCACGAAAGCGCCTGCCTGCGAGGTGGCGGCAGCGCCATGCTCATAAATCGAAAAACCCGCAGAGAACACGAGGCTTTCAACATTCACTATTAATAACACTAAAGCTAAAAAAATTAATGACTTACCCACTATTAACCTCCTTGGATTTATGTGGCGTCCTGGTCCTTCTTTTTCCTTGCTCCGAATTTGATTTCCAAATGTTCTGAGGATGAAAAAATTACCACCACCTCCTTTTCTTCCTGAATAAAACCGCTTTGTAAATGATTCTATTCTATCTCAGGCCGTAAAACAAGAAATATTCGCGTCATAAGCATATAATCTTTTGCAGTCGGAGCGGAAAACGCGCAAAATTTTTCACACTTTGCACATGAATTGCCTGAAATTCCTGTTTTTTTCTGATCCATCGAGTAATTAGCGTTTCGTTTAATCATTGGCATTAGATGATGTTTTCAATAATGTCCTTTCAATGGCTGTCCGAAGACCAAATAGACATTTTGCAGAATGCAGAATTCATTCCAGAAACGGCATTTATCAAATATCAGTGTTTCGAAGATACGGTTTTCGCAGCCTTGAATTATTGAGAAGCTTTGAAAATCTGATAAGGATAAAAGATATCACCTCGTCATTATTTATTCCGTTTGCAGTTCTGATTTTGATTTTGATTTCGATTCCGATCCTGATACTGATCCCGATCCCGAAACAGACAGTTGTGGGTTGGGATCAGTTTTTTGGGGGGATTTCAATCCATCAAATGTTTTATGAAAAAATTTGATCCAGGATTGGTCAGTTCTCCGGAAATATACCGGCAGAGCTTCCGGGAGGGACATGAAGAGGAGCAGAATGGCGTATAAAGTTGACAAGAGGTATGAGTTTGTGGTAGCGATTTTCGATGGTTTGTTATTAATTAACGTTGGAATGGGTGAAAAATGGAACAGAATGATCGTGAAAAACTTCAAAACGACGTAAAGGCATTAATCATAGAAAGACTGAACCTGGATATCGACGCATCTGAGATAAAAGTAGATGAGCCGCTTTTCGGCAATGGTCTGGGGCTTGATTCTATTGATGCGCTGGAGCTTGTCGTAGGTTTGGAGCAAAAGTACGGCATAAGCATTCCCGACGAAGACGTCGGCCGTGAGGCGTTTGCATCTGTGAGCGCTTTGGTGGATTATATAATCAAAAACACGCAGTAGGCATTCGAGACCGATTCCTGTTTTCGAAGGAGATTTTGTCCGGATCAGGAGAGGGTATCTGGTGCGTATGACTTTCAGTTGCGGAAACGTCAGCCCGGATTTCTCATACGAAACCTGTTATGAAGGTCCATATCCCGGTGGCTTCAAGCGCTGCCCCCTGCGGACTTGCTCAAGATAGCGCCGCAATGCTTCCGAAGTCCACCGGACCGCCACGCATGAATCTGCAGGAATCTGAATGCTTTCACTATGATTGAGTATGAGAAATCCGGATTAGGCCTGAAGAAGATGTTGGGCAGGATTTCCGTGGTTTCACTGAACCGATAAGGTGGGGATATGGAAGCTTATTAGTGACTGTCCACATACTCGATTGTCGATTCAAAATTTAATGCTGGACAGTCACTGCGGTTTTTGATCCA
>CAZUFC010000098.1:0-31838 GCA_964619725.1 uncultured bacterium
TGTCCAGCATTAAATTTTGAATCGACAATCGAGTTTATGGACAGGCACTAGATAAGTTTTTATTTTCCTCATACTGATCCATGTCAAAGTCGTCCGATAAGGAAAGTCGGCATTGATCAAAAAAGAGTCTTTTGAGGTTACAATTCGAAAGAATCTCCCGTCATTTTGTTTCGATTGCGAACCCGGCCCCGATACCGAAACAAACGGCATTCGATCAAAAAAACGGCGCTGATTTCTTCAAAGAGATATCAGGCGTCAAGAGATTGCCTTTTTCCTTAAAAGTCCAGCATATAGGTAGCTTTCAGAAACAATTTTCTCTGCTTCTCGATCGATTCGTCGAAAGGCAGCAGGGCCTCGGTTTCGGCATCGAACGGAGTCCATTGGTTTTCGTAGACGAGGTAGAAGTTGGAACCGGGACGGTAGTTATAAGCTGCCAGCATCGATACGGCGTAATCGTCGGCGCTGTGGTCCTGATCGATATATCCTGACAGGATGGTCCTTATGTGGAAGTCTCTGTTGAACGCATAGTTGAATTTGGTCCTGAAAATCCAGTTTTCCTGGTCGATCCAGTCATCATGAGTTTTTATATACTCAGAAGCAGGATCGTAGCGTTCCAGCAGATTCAAGGATAATTCTGCAGACAGCTTCGACCAGAAGTTCCAGTTCACCCAGAACTCATACTGTCTGATTTTCGAATAATAATGCAGGCCGGTAGAGAATTTTATTCCTGTCTCTTTCCAGCCGCCGTCGGACCAGGATAGTCTCGTGCTGATCACATTTATACTGTTATTGCCGCCGGCCAGCGTATCGGCAAACCAGGCGGCAGTCGGATTGACGATGGCGCCCTCTTCATCCCTGCTGAATTCCGTGAATTTTTCATAGGTTTCATCCTCAGCCCAGTCGTAGTCGACAGAAATCCTTGCATGGCAGTCGAAACGAATGCAGCATGAAGGGTGCAATTCGAGTTTAACGACTTCAGCGAAGGTATCCCGCGGAACCGCCAGGGTGAATGGTATATTGAAGTAATAACTGTCGACCTGATGGTCTTCCCGGAAAAAATCTTCAAAGAAGAAAGCCTGATAGAAGGTGCGGTTATCCAGATCGGAAGCGTTGACGAAACCCAGTTCCGGGTAATAACCCAGGCAAACTTCCTTGTGAAGAAATTCATAACTCCAGTTATGGCCGAATTTTACCCAGTAAATCTGGTTATAATATTTATCGTCTGTGGGGCGATCCGCGTACCAGGGCCTTGTTTCATCTCCATACCAGGTCTGGTACCAGCTCAACAGCAGATACCGTTCGGGATTCCTGTTAACGGCATCGAATCCGGCGAGGAGATTGAAGTCGTGATCCACATCTTCGTAGAATTCATCGTGTGCATTTTCATAGGAATCGAGACCGCCGGCATTATACTTTCCGATGAACCAACCAGAAAGGGAAGATTGCTTAAGAAACGGGGATTGAAGCCTTAGCACAGAGAAGAGATTGGATTCCTGGTCGCCGTCAGCGCCCCTGACGAACAGCGCGGCGGTATCCGAATTTCCGATCTGTCCGGTGATTTTCAAACCTTCGTCTATATCTACTATTCTTCTTGAGTAAAATGGCGTTGTGAATCCGGGCGCCATGAAGATGGCGTTGTTTTCTCTGAAGAACGGGCGTCTTTCCTGCAGAAGTATTTCTTCTCCGGTCAGATTAATCTGGTCAGGGTCTGCTTCCACCTGGGCGAAATCAGGGTTGAATGCCGCATTCAGTGTCAATTTTGGAGTAATTCCCCAGATAATATCCAGGCCGCCTTCAATGTCAGATTCAGATTCCCAGTCATTCTCAGAATCCTCTGATTCTATCCTTTCATTCGTCTGGTCCAGAGAACCGACCGCAGAAAATATGGATTGAAGCAGCAAGGGTTTGGAGACATTTTTTATGTCTGTAATATGACCGTAGAGGTTCGGATTCAAAGTGGAATTCTGATTGTCCTCAACGTAACACCATTCCGAACCCTCTTCGTTCTGCGACGAACCCCGGTAAACGTCGAATCCCCAGGTCATGTTTTCCGACCAGTTGAATCGTAATATTTTGAAGGGAATACGGAATTCGACAGCCCATCCGTCGGGAAGAGGAGCAGCGGCGGCATCCCAAACGGCATCCCATCCGATGTCCACCTGAGTGCCGTTTCCTGTAGAATAAATATCGCGTTGCGTTCCCAGAAAATTAACCTGAAAAAAATAAGCGGACCGGTGATCGTGGAAAGTGTCGATATAAAGACAAGCCGTATCGTCTACATCCAGGTTGTCGTCTCGCCTGGTGATCGATTTGAGAAGCATTTCCGGATCATCGCCGTGCATTTCCAGGGCCGCATAGAGGTATTCTTCATCATTTAAAACGCGTAGCCATGTTTCCAGTTTGCTGGGATCGCCCTTTCCAGGATCGCGGCGGCGAAAAAATTCACCCTGCAGTTCAGCCGAATTCCAGCAGTCATCGCCTAAATCACCGTCAATGACCGGCGGCATTTCTGTAAAAGTGGATGAGATACTTCTGACGGAACTCATATCATCATGGGCTTCACATTGAAGCGCAGGCAGGAAGATTGCGAGGAGAAGCGCTGGAATGATTAACGTCCATATTTCAATTCTGACATAGCTGAAAATATTCCCGATCATCTTCCTTTTGCCTTTATTAAGATCAGTTTCGAGTCAGAAAGATACTGTCTTTAATACCGCTTCACACCCTCCAGCGTTCCATCTTATCAGACAAAGTCTCCGTTTTGCAGTACAAAAGTATTTGAGCCCCCGGCAACAAGGGAAGAAGTAAAGTAGAAGCGGCATCCTGCCGCTTTCCGATGCAGGTTAGATAACCCTGAACTGCAGCGGCAAAACTAAGCTGCTTTAGAGCCCTTAAAAACGCACAAGCGCCTTTCTAATATCCATTCCTGTTTTCTGTAGCCGGTTGCTGCAATATTAATATATGTGAGTGATCCTCATTTTCCGGAAAAACTGCAAGTCACGATAAATCAAAAAAAGCTAATTCCATCCAAACGTACAGGTATCCATTGAACCCTCCAGTCGGGTGATATCCGGGTCTGTCAATGCGCCGTGGAATTTTATTCCTGTTGCGCTGCCGGCGTTTTCGGGCCAGGCGAATTCATCTATAATGATCACTTTGTTCATGCCGTGCTGGAATGATTCCGCATACCAGTCCGCGCCTTCTTCGTAGAATATCCAGGAGGGACCGAACCAGTATTCCTGGTAGACGTCCAGCACGATGAACAGGGGATTCTCGCTCATGGAACCTCCGGATTGATTGCATACCCAGGCCCACAGGAAGCAGGGGTCTCCTTGAGTAAACGCTTCGGCGGGCATTTCCAGGGTAACGCCTGTTTGCTGGCATGCCTGTGTCGGGGTCACCGTGGCAGGAACAGATGCGGTAATGGATGGCGTAACGGTAGGGGATGCCGGTGTTCGAGTGGGAGTATTCGTGTACGGACCTTGAGTAGGCGTCAATGTTTCAACCGGAGCAGTGCCCGTCGGAGCGACGGTAGGCGTCCAGGTTGGCGTCGGCGCTGCATTGGGATAATGATAACCCAGATCGACTACGCCGGCGTCCGTCGAAAGATCGGCAAGAACGCCGAGTTCATCCATGCAGACTTCACCGCTGCTTATAGGAAAGCAGATGTTTTCGGCCAGGTCGCTCCCGATATTCAGGCACGGAGAAGTATAATCCAGATGATATTCTCCGTAAGGACCTGAAGCGAATTCCGGATCGACATTCGTATTATTGCCGCCGGGACCGGACCATCCTCCTCTGACGTCGGAATAGTCGACCGTAACGGTTCCGTCTTCGATATATATTTCTTCATCCGGTATTTCGGTATCCCACAGGATCGAATTAGTTATCTGCACGGAAGCGCCGTTTTCGCAATACAGTCCGTAGCCGTGACCTAAAGTTTCATCCGCCAGGTTGTCTGCCAGGGTGCAATTGACGATTTCGGTATTGCCTCCGGAAATATGGATGCCGCCTCCGTTCAGCCTGGTATAGTTGTTCACGATAATGCAGTTGTTGAGGGTCGATTGATCTCTCAGGCAGAGCGCTCCGCCGTCGGGACCGAATTCGGGATCGCAGGTTCCCCTGTTGTCTTCAAACCAGCAACTCGTGATGGTGATAGCAGACCAGTTGCAAACAGCGCCGCACCCTCCGATATAAGTGCCTTCATTATCGATGAAAACGCAATTCTCGACTGTAGTGTCGGAACCGCCGTAATTCATCAAAGCGCCGCCGTTTGAGCTGGATGTGTTGCCTATGAAGGTGCAGTATGTTATCAGCGGTGTCGCTGAGTCGTAACAGACCACGGCGCCTCCGTCGCTGTGACTGGAATTGACGGAAAAATAACAGTTGGATATAGTCGGCGCTGACTGGTCTTCGCAGGCGACGCCGCCGCCGCTGCCGTGAGCGTAGTTGCGGTAGAAACGGCAATCGGCAATATTGGGATTTGAGTGAAAGTTCGCCATGATGCCGCCGCCGAAGCGTCCTTCGTTGTTTTTAAAGGTGCAATCGTTGATGGCGGGATCGGAATAGGAATGAACGTAAATGCCGCCTCCGCCGTCTACAAACAGGTTGAAACCGACGTTTTCGATGAAGGTGCATCGTGAGATCACAGGATCGGAGCCGTATGTGCAGCAGATGCCTCCGCCGCCGATAGCTGCGTTATTTTTCAGGAATGTGCAGTCGTTAATGACGGGCGAACTTGTCCAGCACATTATGCCCGCTCCGTAATAGCACTGATGCCACAGGTCCATCGTATTCTGGAAATCGCAATCCGTTATGACGGGAGAGGAATTTTCGCAATAGACGCATGCGCCGTAGTCCTCAGGCGCATAACCGTTCCTGATCGTCAGACCTTCCAATCTCGAATCCGCTTCTTCACCGCTCTGAAACAGAAAGGCGCGTCCATCGCCTTCGCAATCGATGACGGTAAGCCCCTTGCCCTCTTCAGATTTAATGGTAATGGCTTTTCCTCCGAAATCGATATTCTTGTTGGCCGCTCCGGTATAAGTTCCTTCGCTTATCAACACCGTATCCCCGTCGATACAGGCTGCCACCGCTTCCTGAATGGTTTCGTAATCCGCGGGTACACGGCGTGTCGTTCCGCCCGTCGGCGTGGAAGTGGGAGTGGATGTCGGCGTCGGAGTAGAAGTGACGGTGGGTGTTGGGGTTGAAGTGAAATAATCGGCTCTCCTGCTCAGGAGATTACCCGCTGCATCGTAGGTATAGACGAATTTTATTCCTTCGCCGTAATCGGCTTCTATCAATCTTCCCGCATCATCGTAGGTATAGGATATGGAGGCTGCATGCACCGGATGAACCCCTATGATTATCACTGCCGCAATCAACGCACAGGTGAAAAACTGAAGACTCACTCCGATGACTTTAAACAACATTGAGCATGTCGAATTATCATGCAAAGACCCGCATTTCTGGCTTACCGCTGTGACAATTTGCTTTTTCTTTGCTTTCATAGTTCTACCCTCGCTTCTACATTATCGAGTCGGTTTCCAGGAATTTGTCTTCCCAGGGTTTCGTCGGGTCTTGATTCCACTCTTCCGGGATGTCGTCGATATGCTGTTCCAGGTATTTCCATTCCTCCGGGGTCATGGTTTCGCCGGGGAACAGTTCCCATTGGATAATTATATCCTGCTTCAGTTTCGTATCTTCTATGGACGTTCCCTCCATCTCAGAGTGACCTCGGACTTGAACCGGTTTGCCCTTCTCCTTATCATTTTTGGGTTGATTCGCCTGATTTTCCGCCTGCTGTTCCTGGTTGGATTTATTCTGGTCATGTCCGTTTTTGTCCTGTTTTTTGCCGTCTTTGTCCCCATATTTATCCCATCCACCTCTTGCCAGTCGCGTGTCAAAATCCTTGATGACGGTTATCTCTTTGAATTTACGGATGATATCTCTTAACTTTTTCCGAATGTCGGAGAGCGACTCCTGGTTGGGTTTGTTGCCCGCTTCACGGGTCCCGTCGGGTTGAGTTCCCCGGACGTCAGTGGTGTCGACCGGTTCGTTCCGGGCGTATTGGTAAGGGTTAAGCAACCGGGGATCATTGATCCGGGGCCATATCACATCCCTTGAAAGGAACCTGGCTGTAACAGCGTCGTAGAATCTCGTTCGCATGTGATATAACGTTCCATCCTGGTTTTCCTGCCTGACGCCCCATTGACCTACGAAGGTGAAAGGTTGTTCGCTTACTCCTTCATGATGGAGCAGGCTGCCGTAGGGCGTGTAGGCGTATGAGTCTGTAACGGCGCCGGCAGCGTCAGTCAGGGCGATCGTGGAGCCGATGCGGTCAAAATGATAGAAGTAAACGGCGTTTCCTTCTGAGGCATCGATGCAGTAAAGGATTCTTCCTGCAGGCGTGCAGACGTAGTAGCGGACGAACTGGCCTGTTCCCTCATCCTTTTCAGCCACAATGGGCGATAGTCCTAGGGCATAGTTGAAATAATACAGCATCGTATCGCCGGTTTCGGTACGGCTTGCGAGGTCGCCGAAACCGGTATAGGTGAAATTGACGCTGTTTCGCATGGTCATTCTTCCCGCGCCGTCCCAGTCGTATGTATCTTCCGGCGAGCCGGTAAGGCGTCCCCGTTCGTCATAGGCATAACCGGCGCTGCTGACCTGTGAAGCGGCATCATAGGTAAAAACATCCTCAACCGCAGTGATATAATCAGCAGGGTCTGCCGGAAGCGTCAAGTCCGCATGGATGACCTGTCCGGCTTCGTCCAGCGTATAAGCAAGTTCTGCAAACGTTCCATGAGTTATGCGGGTGAGTCTTCCCGCATCATCGTAATGGTATTGAGTTTCAATGCCGTTGGAACGTTCGATGCCTGTTATGAGGCCGTCGTCGTCATACGTCAGGTCCGCCTGGGCGCCTGCAAGAGTGTCGCTGACCTGCATCAGGTCTCCTGTGAGAGGATCGTAGTCGTATTCGACGGTGAAAAGACCGTCGGCGTATGTGACGCTTGCAAGCCTGCCGCCGTCGTCGTAAGCAGCGCCGAATGTTTCTCCGTGCAATGTCGTTTCTATGAAATATTCTTCCTCGTCGTAATCGAAAGAGATATTGTTCGTTTCCAATAAGAGATTCAGATCGCCGTCATAGGTGTAGTCTATCGTAGGACCTCCGGTAAACGATTGCTGGAGTATATTGCCGGCGGCGTCGTAACTGCGGACTTGCGTCCCGCCTTCAGGATAAGTCGATACATCAAGTCGCCCCCGGTGATCGTATGTGTGCGACCATTCATTGCCCAGGGGGTCGGATAACGAGGTCAACCGGTTCATGTCGCTGTATTCCCACAACCAGTTCTCTCCGTTCAAATCGGTTAACTGCTGGATAGAACCCAGGTCGTTTCTTGCGTAAAAAGCCGTGCCGATTTCCGGCATGGTAACGCTGTCCAGTTTATCCCAGCCGTTGTATTCAAATTCTATAGCTCTGTCCAGTTCATCAATGATTTCCACGGTGCGATTCATCTCGTCCGGCACGAACTCCTTGTGATGTCCCAGAGGATCAATCCTGAACAGGATGAACCCCAGGTCATTGGAAATATAAGTGGTCGTGCGTCCTTCAGGGGACGTTTCCGATGCAATGACTCCTTCATCGTCATACGATGATAACCAATCACGGTCCGCTATGGACTGCCTGTTTTCCCATCCGGTGGCGGTATAGCCCGTCTCCTTGACCAGTCCGTTCGGATCGGTAACGGCCGACAAGCGGCCCATGGCGTCATAAACGTAAGACGCTGTTTTTCCACGGCGGTCCTGGAGCTGCTCCAGTCTGTCGTTCATATCATACTGGCGTTGGGTCGAGTTTCCCTTTGCGTCTGTGAGCGTCGTGAGGTTACCGTTGGCGTCATAGGAATATATCAGGCTGTTTCCCCTTTCATCCGTCCATATTCGCAGCCTGTTCTGGTCGTCCAGGACCATTTCGACATAACTGTCGTCGGGCGGCGGATGAAAAATTTTCGTGTTGCGGCCCAGCTCATCATATTCATACGAAGTCGTTCCTGTTTCCGGATCGTGGCTCGTCGCCATCGTTCCGTCGGAATTGTAAGTGAAAGAATTTATTCCGCCTGCGTGATTGGTGTTGGTCAGCAGCAAACCCCTCGAATCGAAGGTCTGAGTCGATGTCTTGCCCCCGCGGTTCCTGTAACTGACGATATTGCCGTTCGGATCATGCATATACTGTTCATATGTCCCGTCTGGATAGTCTATGCGAGTTAGCTTATAAAAGGTGAAGCCGCCGTACGGCCTCTCCTCGAATGTATATGACGTCGTGTGTCCCTCAGCGTTCGTCCTGGATGCCGCTTCGCCCGTCGGAAGATGATACGTGAATTCCGTTATGCCGCCTAACCTGTCTATCCGTTTCGTCAGTTGCCCCAGTCCGTCGTATTCGAAATAAATCGAAGCGCCTGCAGCATCGCAACGACGAACCAGACGGCCCTCTTCATTGAAAAAATGTATAATCCGGTTGCCGAAGGCATCTTCTTCGATATTCCGATGACCGCTGAAATAAAATACATTAAAAACCGTTCCGTACGCATCCTCCTGGTATTCCACGCGGCCCAGCTCGTCATAGATGTTTGTGACGACAGTATTACCGAGCGGTTTAGTCATGGCGGTCATTCGCCCCTCGGAATCGTAACTGTAAACCCATTCCTCGCCCTCCAGGTCCGTAAAGTCGGTCAGACAATCGTCCGAGTATTCATAGGAGATGGTCCGCGTTTCCAAATCAGTTATTTGACTGATGTAATCATATTCATAGTCAAGCTCTATCGAGCGGCCGAAAGAATCCGAGACGATATCGAGCCTTCCCTCTCCGTCGTAGAAGAAATTCATCGTATTGTCGTTCGCGTCCTTCCAGGCTGTGGCTGCGCCGAGTGAATCGAATTCGTAGCAGCCGCCGAACGGGTCGGTTATTTTGAACGTTTCGCCGTCTTTGTGGAGCCGGTATCCTGCGTCTGGAATGGTCGTATAGCTTTCGTCAGCTAATTTACTGAACATATAGGTCGTCCGTCCGATACGCGCCAGGACCGCATTATCGATCAGTCCGTCCATTATCCATTGGGAAACCAGGCTCGTAATCGCCCATTCGGAAATGCCCAGGTCGCTGGTCAGAAGGTCGAACAAGACGGCCGCGCCGGAGATGGTTGATGCCGCGTCCGCAGGCATCCGTTCTCCGAGTCCCAGTCCGCCGTTGCTCATAACGTCCAGTTGTACATCGTAATTGTGGGACCAGCCGGCGCCGAGCGGGCCATGCCGGTAATTATCAGCTCCGTTATAGTATCGCTGAAACGTTATACCCATAGGACCGCCTTCGCCGAAGGAGATATCCGTCGTTTCATAACGGAATGCTCCGGTCGACATATCCACAGGCTCACCGCTTAACGCGACAGAACCGGGACCCTGGCCGTTTATGCCCTGTTCGGCCATATCGAGGAATCCGGCATCAATCATATCACCGTAAGTGGACCAGCCGCCGTATATGGCGCCCGATATCATCATGCCCATTCCCATGCCGCTGCCGTCGTAATAATAAAGTATCAACCCCGTTCCATGCCAGTCGTTGACGTCTATGCCGCCGTTCGCCGGAAGAATTACCTGGTATCCCGCATTTATGTAACTCTCAATAAAATTGAGCAATCCCTGATTGTAGTCGTAAAGCTCGTTCTGAACGGAAGTCCAGTTGTCGGTCTCTGCCAGAAAAGTCTTGTCGCCGGCTTCATTGTTAATTTTCAACAATTTGATCGTCGATACCGCCGGCTTATCGCTGCCCTGCTTCTGTTCAAGCATCCCGTGCTCGAAAGCGCTTGACATCAATATCCGGGACCTCGTGGCGGTCCATTGATCCTGAACCTCCCCCGTCTTAGACACCGCGCTCGTTATGCTCATCGGCACATCAATGTAATATCCGGTTTCCTGGCCCACCAGCCCGATGATATGATGCTTGATGAAAAGCATCTGTCCCAGCATACCCACTATGTCGCCGAATTGACGCTCCTCCAGGAACCAGTGCAAACCCATTATGTTCAGACTCTCTCCCAGAACCGCCTCGGAACCGGGCGCTCCTCCCTCATCAATCGCACGGCTCAATTCCTTTCCCCGGACAGCCGTCAAATCCTGCGAAACATTCTCAAAAGAAGCGCTGATGGAATAGGAGCTTCCGCTTAACGGCTGAAAAGTATAGGACTGATCGGCATAAGTTCCGCCGGAAGCCGCATAGGGATGGTCTATCGTCACAGTCATATCATAACGGTTGCCCCAACTGGTCGGATTCCCCGTCTCTTCTGCCGTTCCGTCCAAATATAATTGCGGAGCATAATCCGTCCCGGTGTAAAATAATGTAAAACGGCGACCAGCTATTTCATACGTGTTGAATGTGCGATCTATACCCTCATGCTCAATACGAACCGTATGACGATACTGCTGCGGTATCTCCGAATGCTCAACCTCGTTCGATACCGAAACCGCAAACGGAAGCTCCGTCGAATACTGCGATGCCTCCTCATGCGCTATGCTTCGGCCCCCGATCACCTCATCTACTCCCGCAGTCGGCATGTTCGTACGTATATATTCCGTCAGATTCATACTGTACGTCTCCAGCGCCGTACGAACATTGGCCTCATTTACGTCCTGAACGAAATCACTCCCGACCGTCGCCCCTTCCAGCGCTCCGGTTAAAAAATCGGATTGATTGTAGCTCATCGCAGCCGCTGTATTTATCCCCGCCGTATAATCATATTCCTTCATCGCAGCATCGAATACATATTCCGTTCCCCCGACGTCGGCAATCGCCCATACACGCATGAGCGTAAACTCGCCCTGAGGAGGATGCGCCTGGATGGGCACTCCGCCGCTTGCGAATACATTCATGATCACATTCATATCATTCTCTACGCCTGCCCATTCCGCCAATCGCTCCCGGCCGTAACGAACATCACCCGTTACATAATTCGCCTCATATCCCGACTCGCGCATCAACGCTATGAACAAGGATGCCAGGTCCCAGTCGTTGCCGCGCCCCGCATGAAGCGCTGCTGTCGCTCCATTGACGGAACCGAATGTCGGAACATAATCAAAATGATTGTGAATATAATTGTAAATAACCAGCGGATCATTCTCCAAGGCACGAGCCAGCGCCGTTATCTCAGGCGTCGGGTCCGTCTCCGAAATGAGTTCGCGGGTTTCTGCATAACGTTCCGATAAGATTGACCGTGCCGCTGACGGACTTACCGGAGGAGCATTAATCGATAAGCGTCCCGGACGATTCAACGGACTGGATGAAATTTCTGTTGCCGCCGAATTATCCGGAAATATCCCGGTGAATGATATTATCACTGCCGCCGCTGCAATTATTCCGATTGATGCCCCCTTGAGCTCCTTACAAACGCCGCAAAACATTCTTTGGATCATCTCTTCCTCCCATCACGTTACTCCGTCTTTCCCCGGAAAATTAAATTTACCGGTTCCTATCAGACACAACAAGATTCCTGACTGAAACCAATATTTTCCCTTGTGCAGTCTCTCCATAATTTATAATGAAAAACGACAAGTGAGTCAAATGAAGAGTCGCCGCATGACGCTGTTGTGATAACTCGGCATTGATCAAAAAAGCCTCTTTTGAGGTTACAATTTGACAGAAGCTCCTATCATTTTGTTTCGAGCCCGCCGCCGATACCGACCCCGATTACTGAAACAAACCGTCGAAAATTTTGAAAGAAGCGTAACCCCGGTTTGATCAGACCCAATTCTTTAATATTCAATTATATGTGAATGGAGAACCCGCGCTGCAGGTTCTTTTCGGATTTGAACCTGCAGCGCGGAATGCCGGTTTGCCGAAGTTGTTCCTTCCGCCCTCCTTCAGTATCCAGATGTTCACGACGCTCTGATCAGGAAGCATCGGCAGATCATAGACCCAATCCGCAATCATGTCGTCGTCCTCGTCTATTCCGACGGTCAAATCGCCTGACGCCATCGTCAGATATGCCCCGTAACCTCTGTAATTCAGGCTGACCCACAGAGGATTCGACGCTCCCGATTCAGGCAAATGCCAGATGTCTACGGAACCCAGGCCGTAAGCGACATGCACGGCTAATAATCTCACATTGCCGGGTTCAACCTTGCTCAGGTCCTCCGGAAGTATGCCGACCTCGAACTCCGAATAAGGCCCCAGACTCAGAACAGTTGCTTCGCTGCCGTCGAAAAGCCAGTAAGAGTCGTAACTGCCCAAACTCTCAAACGGCGGCTTGCCGGTCTCTACAATGTCAAAATTATACAAGCCTTCACGAATGTCCTGAAATCCCGTTCCCTCCAGGTAGCTCAACCCGCCCTTCAGTTTCACCGTCGAATTCAACCAGAAGTCTATATCGTTAACCTCCGGAGAAAGATGCAGAAAACGAACGTTCGGCCGAACCATTATGACCTCTCCAACTGCCGAAGCAGGCAGAAGCAGCATCAATATCTTTCCGTCAACGTCACGTATGACGAACAGGTTGTAACTCCCGTCGCTCATTACCATCGGTAAATCGAAAACGTAATCGACCGTACCGTTCGCATCTTTGTCGACTCCCATCGTATACTCGGCCGGAGGCAGCTCAAGGTATGTACCCACGCCGCCGTATCCTAAAGAGTCCCACAGCGAAATAGGGTCGGACATCTCAGGCAAAAGCCAGATCGTTGCAGGACCCAGCGAATCCGCCGTGTTGATCCCCCGTATCCGGGAGTCTCCTCCGATCACCGGCTGAAGGTTATCCGTCACCTTCATCAGCGACAAAGTTTCCTCCATTCCGTAAAGAGTAAACGTATATGAAACATCGTTCGACAATATCACATTCTCCACTTCATATATGCTGTTCTCTATCGGCTCCCCGAAAGGCGTTACCGTTATCTTGTACGTGTCCGATATTACCTCGATGTATGTCGACGATTCCAAAAAAGATAAATTCGATTCCGCTAAAATTGTCTCGTTCATGTATATGTCCACGCGTTCCGTCGTCGTCGCGCTGTGCACGAACCTGACATATGAAACCAGAATCGGCGCCTCCCCGCGCTCCTGATCCTTCTCAAGCCTCATGGCTTGATCCAATCCGACTGCTCCCTCCGCGACTGCAGAACCCACTGTCAGCCCCGACAGAAAGAGGACGAAAGTCCCCAGAAAAAATTGTTGCGTTATGTATTTTAACTTTGTCATTTTTTAACTCCTTTGAGAGAGTTTTCGTTTCGTTCAGTCAAAAATATAATAATATGCTTATATGCTTATTTTCAAACGGAATTCTGTGCAATTAATTGTATAAAGCGTCTTAACTTATTGATAATAAATTATATTAATAAAAGGACATCCAAAGAAGGCAGGCGGTTGTATTTCCCATTATACGCCATCCCGCAGCCGGCATCCCGCAGGCGGCAAAATGCCTCATTTTTTCATCGATTTTTTGACAATTCCCTGATTTTACGTATACTCAACAATGTCGGCGCCAGTTAGTATCAGCGCTCTTCTCACTTCTTTCCTGTTCTGTTTCCGGGCATCTGTTTTTTCTTTTGAATTATTCTGCAGGGAATAGAGGTGAAAAGACACGGAAGGGAGAATGCCGGCATTTCGTAACATCAACTTTTCAAGGACGCGGTTTTTAATGCTGATTAATAATCGTCGTATCGGGGAACGTTTCATGATGATTCGTTGATTTTCAAGGCAGACAGGGATCGGACAGGTATTGCCGGGATGATCTGCTGTTGAGCGAGGCGCTGAGTTTGCGGGTTGACGATTTATGATCGGTGTTAGGAACCTTGATGGAGAAAATTATGAAAAGGAAAAGAGAAGCGTTTATCCTGTTTCTATTGATGGTGGTATTGACCTGTACGGCGGGTCTTGTACACGGAACGGTAACCGTCACATGGACGACGGAGCCTGTGACATTGACGCCGACGCCTGAACCGACTGAAACGATTATTCCGACGCTAATTCCCACGGCGACGCCGACGAAGATAGCGTGGAGCGACACATACATCATAGGAACGGATGACGCCGGGTATATATACTATGCATTGAGTGACGGTTACGGTGGTTTCAGCGGTTTCAGCAGAATCCGCAGGCTGCCGGGTTTCGGCACATGCCGCGGAGCAGCGATAAACGATTTCGACAATGACGGGGATTTGGACCTCATCACGGGAGCCAGGGTCGGGAGTTACACGTATCTGTATTTTTATGAGAACGACGGTTCCGAACGTTTTTTTTGCAGGGACATGGTGGGTGTTTACATCGGCAGCTCAAATCTGCACGATATGACGACGGCTGATTACAACAACGACGGTCTGTATGATTTTATTGTGAATTCTAGTTCGGCTTCCACGTATGTATTCATCAATAATGGCGATGCGAATTTCACGATGACTGAGCTGTCGTTGAGCAGTGCAGGGCGCGGAGTGGACAGCGCTGATTTCAATGCTGACGGATATCAGGATTTCGTCAGGTCGATTTACAGTTCGGGGCATGTATATGTGCACTCAGGCAACGGAGACGGTACGTTTGACGGGGGGACGCAGATATATGTTGCGGGGTCCGACCCGTATGGTTTAACGTGCGGTGATTTCGACAATGACGGCGATGCAGACGTTATAGCGATTCACGGAAGCAACGGCGATTCCTATTTTATCCGGAACGAAGGCAGCGGCGTATGGACCGATATGGGGTATATGGCGACGCTGGACCCGGGCAACCATTCCGCTTACGATGCGATTGATTTCAACAGCGACGGATATCTGGATGTGCTGTCCTGCGATTATTCCGGGCGGGATATTTATTATTATCCCGGCGGGGCAGGGGTGACGTTCGGGACGAAGATCAAGATCAACACGTCAGACACCAGTTCCAGTACGCTCGGCAATTCAGCCGCCCCGTACGGTCAATGGCCCTATCCGATACCCGCAGATCAGCCCAGGCCGGAGGTATCGCCGGCAGAGCAGACCATCGCCAAAAACGGGACGGCATTTTTTGACGGCGGCGCTTCCAGCGATCCGGGCGGCGGAATCAGCTCCTGGGAGTGGACATTCGGAGACGGCGGTTCCGACGGCGGCAGCAGTTCCACTTCGAATCAATACATTGACGAAGGCATCTTCGTGACGCGACTCAAGATAACGGATACGGACGATAACATAGCCTACGCGGCAAGCCGGGTAATCGTTGAAGGCGATGATCCCATAGCGGATGCAGGCGGACCGTATATTCTGGATGAATCCTCGGCGCTTGGAGGCTGGTTCACCGTCAATTTTGACGGTTCCGGTTCTTATGATACGGAAGGAATCGTCTCCTACGAATGGGACACCGGCGCTGAATTCGGCGATGATTTCGACGGCGGCGCATCAGGAGCCTGGGTGGAATCCAGCGGAACGTGGAATGTCGTGAACGACGCTTACGAGCAGAGCGACACCGGTTCCTCACGAGCACGGTCTTATTTTTCACTCGGATCGGACCCGTACGACGACTGCCGTATCGATGTAGACGTCACAATTTTTGGCGGAAGCGGCGAAGAGGTCATCATTCTTTTCAGGGGGCAGGATGCGACCAACAACTACGAGATGATTTTTCGGGGCAGAGGCAGCGAGGATGTGCTTTTGTATCGCAGGATCAACGACGGCACGGCCAGCCTGCTTGAGACCGATCTTCTCTGGACCATTGAAAACGATACGGTTTATCACCTGACGGTGGAAGCGGTCGGCAGTGAGTTCCGGTTTTTAGTCGACGGGGAGCTGATCATGGAATATCATGGCGATACGACATTTTCCGCCGGCTGGGCAGGATTGTGCACGTATCAGACTCATGCCGCTTTTGATAATTTCACGGTAACCCCGTTGAACATGAACGGCGAGCAGACCGTTCAACAATACCAGGAGGGGACATACACGGCATCGTTAACGGTAACGGACGGTGCGGGGCAAAGCGACACGGACGCTGTTTCCGTTATTTGTGAGAAGAGCGATCCTCCGACAGCGGACCCCGGCGGTCCGTATGTGTTGACGGAAGCGGCTGCGGACTGCGGTGCCTGGACATTAACTTATGACGGCAGCGATTCCGGCGACGATTACGGTATTTATCAATACTGCTGGAGCTTCGGGACCGACGGTTTCGACGGTATGGTCATCAATGATCGCAAATGGGAGTGTTCGGAAGGTGTAACACAAAACGACGAACTCTCCGTCACGGGCGACGGCACGTGGGGACATCGATATGCGTTCAGCGCGGAGACTTATATCCGTGAGAGGGGAATGTATATCCAGGGCAAAGTCAAAAAGTCCGGCAGCGGTTATTCCATGTGGGGATTCAAAGATGCCGGCAGCGGCATGTCTTACACCGACATGCCTTATGCCGTTTATTTCAACAACGCAACGATTCAAATTTATGAAGACGGGGCAGCTCGCGGGTCAAAGGCTTCGATCTCCTATGACGAATGGTATGATGTGCGCATTGAACTGAAGGAAACGGCGGGAGCGAGATACTATTTACGCCCCGGCGGAACGACAGAGTGGACGCTGTTGCACGATTCGGATCATTCTTCCGAATCGCCTTTGCGAAAAGGCTTGACGGTCCGCACAGGTACGACGGTGATTGATGATTTTGAGGAAACTGCGGCTGGGATGACCGGACAATATGTTCTTTATGAAGATACGACAGCGACGCTTACGGTGTATGATAATGCGATGCAAACCGATACGGATGCAGCTTCGGTAGAGTTGTCTGAGGAGGCGCTTCCCGCGGCTGAAGCCAACGGCCCCTATTATGCGGATGAATCGTCTGCAGTGGGCGGCGTATGGACCGTGGACTTTTCCGCTGCAGGCAGCACGGACGACAACGGCATCTGCAGGTATGAATGGGATTTCGGCGATACGGGGACGGGAACCGGCGAGAACGTTTCTCATGGATACGCGGCAGCAGATACGTATACGGCGACTGTAACGGTTTACGATCATGCCCTGCAGACTGACGATGACACGGCGACTGTCGAGGTGACGGTCAACGATCCGCCTGTTGCGGATGCCGGTCCGGACCAGAACCTGGATGAAAACGATGCCGTAATGGGTCAATGGACAGTGCAGTTCGACGCATCAGGCTCAACGGACGATTACGGCATTTACGACTATGAATGGGACTTCGACGACGGCGGAACCGGCAGCGGCGTTGAACCGACTCATGTATTCGACTCCACCGGCGTATACAACGTCGTTTTGACGGTCAGAGACAATGCGCTTCAGACAGATGCCGATACGATAGTCGTGACTATATCAGCCAACGATATGCCCGTCGCCGATGCCGGCGGTCCTTACATCGCTGATGAAGAAGATGCCGTCGACGGTTACTGGGAATTACTGCTGGACGGCAGCGCCTCGACCGATGACGTCGAAATTATAAGTTGGCTATGGGACCTTGGAGTTGAGACTTTTGACGGGGCCTGGATCGATACCGCCAAATGGGATGTTTCCAGTAACGTTCTGCAGGCCGATCAGATTTCGATGACCGGCAACGGTTCCTGGGGAGCGAGGTATTTGTTCAGCAAAGCCCGGTATCCTCGTGCAGAAGGCATGTATATCCAGGCGAGAGTAATGTCTGTATCCGGTCACATGATGTGGGGATTCGGGGACAGCGACGGCGGTTTCAGTTACACCGAAATGCCATACGCGATTTATTTCAATGATTCAGTACTGAGAATCTACGAAGACGGATCGAGCAGAGGTTCCTTCGGGAACTACTCCTTCAACACATGGTACGACCTGAAAATAGAGCTTAAGACGTCAGGAGGAGCGCTTTATTACTGGAAAGAAAGCGGCTCTCCCGATTGGGACCTGATCTACGACTCGAATCATTCGAGCGAAACGCCGCTGCGCAAAGGAATAACAGTCAACAGCAGTACGCATTACCTGGATGATTTTTCGCAGATTCTCGCGGGAGAAACAGTTACGTGCCGAATGTATGAAGAGGGTGACGTAACCCTTATCGTATACGACAACGCTCAGCAGACCGGTTCGGACACGACCCAGTTCACGGTTCAGAATGCTGAGGGACCGACGGCGAACGCCGGCGGACCCTATTTCAGTCATCTTGACGTTCCTGTAGTCTTCGACGGTTCGGGCTCATCAGACGACGAAGGCATTGTTCAGTATATCTGGACTTTCGGCGACGGCGCCGGCGGAAGCGGAGTCAAGCCAATACACACCTACACGGAAAACCCGTCCGGGGAAATGCAATGGGCGGTCTCTGCAACGGCAAGCAGCGAGTACGGCAATCCGAATTATGGAGCTATCCAGGCTGCCGGAGAGCCGGATGTATTCAACTGCGGGGATAACGCAAAAGCCTGGACGACGCAGCAGGCTGATATGGGCTTACAATGGCTGGAACTCACTTATGAAAATGAACAGCAGATCGATCTGGTAGCCGTCTACGAAACTTACAATACCGGGTTCGTCACCCGGATAGACGGGTATGATGAGCTGGATCAATTAACCACAATCTGGACCGGTTCTGACACGACTTTCTGTCCAGGGGTCCTCCATGCCGAAATCGATCCGCCTTTCACGACAGACAGAATCAGGATATACTGTGATACGGACGTAGCCGGATGGAATGAAGTAGATGCCGTAAGGATAGTATCGTATCCGGATTCACAGGTGAGTTACACCGTAAATTTAACGGTGTACGATACAGCAGGGCGCAGCGATACTGATTCGACCCAGGTTTATCTTGACACGGCGCCCCTGGCGATTTGCGTGCCGTGGCAATTCCAGGGCGTACAGGAAGTGCCGCATCCCGTCTGGTATGAAGATACCGGACGGTCCACGCAAACCAATACGGTTCGCTTTAAAGGAACCGCCAAAGGTATCTATACGCCGCTCACATACGAGTGGGATTTCGGCGACGGCGCTTCCGACGGTCCTCATACGGTAACCGATAAATACGAAATTGAAGCGACGCATCAATATACGGGCGTTTCTGAGGGACAGCCCATAACCGCCACCTTGACCATAACCGACAGCCTGGGCATGACTTCAGTAGATACATATCCCCTGCAGGTGCAGTCGAAATCGCTTGACGTGGAAGCCGACATAGCCGTGGACGAAGGATTATGGTACCTGCATAAGGCCCAGGACAGGAATCCCGGCGCCTCCTTCGGTTCCTGGATATACAGCTCCTCCTACCAGGCATCGAGTACCGGGTCATCCATTCAGGCTTTCGAGATCAACGGTCACCTGGAAATCGGGGACATTACCGAAGACCCCTATGTCGAAACGGTTATTAACGGACTTCGGTTCATGTTTACAAGACTTTATGCGGCTTCAATCGATGTGCAGACAGTGGGAGACCCCGATACCAACGGCAACGGCAAAGGCGTATCGGTAGATGAAAGCCGCATGATCTATCAGGGCGGCATGGTTATGGATGCTATCGCCGCAAGCAACAGTCCGGATACCGTAGTGGAAACCGGATCAGCTTTCATCATCGGTCAGACCTACCAGACGGTCCTTAATGATATGCTCGACATGTACGCCTGGGGAC
This sequence comes from uncultured bacterium, assembly GCA_964619725.1. Classification (GTDB taxonomy): domain Bacteria; phylum CSSED10-310; class CAZUFC01; order CAZUFC01; family CAZUFC01; genus CAZUFC01. The sequence continues at coordinate 19,583 of CAZUFC010000098.1, forward strand.
AGGACGACAGCGGCAGCGACCGCGGCGGCTGGCGATACGACTGGCAGAGTGGTGCGGATAATTCAGCCTGCCAGTGGGCTGCCATCGGACTGCTGGCCGCGCAGGATTACTTCGGCATCCCCATACCGGAATGGGTCCTTACGGAAAATGATTTTTGGCTCAACTACAGCCATAACGCGACATACGGAACATTCGGCTATACCTCCTCAAGCGCCGGCGGTCACGGCTGGTACAGCACCACTGCATCCGCCATGGTGCAGCTCGTCATGTCCGGTTATACCTCCGAGGACTCGCTCTGGGAAGGCGCTGAAGATTACTTTGCAAATAACTGGACGACTTTCAGAAATTCCGACAATACTTACGGCATGTACGCTTTCGTCAAAGCCATGCGACTGGCTCAGCCCGATCCCGTTATTACGCTGGAGGCTACCGGACTAGACTGGTATAACGACCCGGACGACGGCGTTAAACGTTTCCTGGTGGACGATCAACAGACCAACGGCAGTTGGAGCGGCGGAAGCTGGCCCTATTCAAGCGCCACGCTTTCCGTCCCCTGGTCGATTATCATGCTGAGTTCAGCCCTCTTCACCAGGCCGCCGGTCGCCGTCATCAAAGTGGACGGTTCAAGCGTATCAGAGATGTATTGGGGCCAGGGCATAGAACTCTGCCTGGACGGTTCGGCTTCTTATCACCTCGATCCCACCAGGAGCATAGCCGAATACGAGTGGGACCTGGATGAAGACGGTGAATTCGACGACTGCGCTGAAGCTGATTGTTGCGCGACCTGGAGCGAACTGGGCGATTATAACGTAGCCCTGAGAGTGACTGACAACAGTTCGCCGGAACAGCAGGACACCGCCGCATGCCTGATACACATTGTGGAACCGCCTCATGCGCCGTTTTCCGTCGTGGGAGGACCCTATACCTGCACGGCGGGACTGGATTGCGAACTGGACGGCAGCGGTTCCTACGACATCGATCCGGGCGATGAAATAACCGAATGCTGGTGGGACCTGGATGGACAACCCTGGAATTTCGATACTTACCAGGGCGGTCCCGAACTGGCGCAGATAACTCACGTATTCAATTCCCCGGGAACCGTTCAGATCGGGTTGAAAGTCTGGGATAACGGCGTGTTCAACGATGGCGTCAAAATGGACGACGACAGCTATACCTTCGTGGAAGTGGAAGCGAATATTGCGCCCGCAGCAGAAGCCGGCGGACCCTATCAGGTTAACGAGGGGACCGAACTGATCCTTGACGGCAGCGCTTCCTACGATCCGAACAACGATCCCATCACCTTCGCCTGGGACCTCGACAACGACGGTCAGTACGACGATTCAACCGATATTCAACCCGCATATACCTGGATGGATAATGGAATTTACACGGTGGGACTGGAAGTTTCCGACTCATTGCTCCAGGGTTACGATACTGCCGATGTGACGGTGAACGACCTGGCTCCCACGGCACACATTTCAGGTTCCGGCAGCCTTTACGTGAATGAGGACGGGGCATACTCCGCCGCAGGCTCCTCTTCCTTCCCCGATGTCATTACCCTTTACGAATGGGATTGGAACTACGACGGGATGACATTCAATCCCTCCGGTGACCAGGGAATTGCTCAAACCCATGCCTGGCCGTCTGCAGGAACATTTGTCGCTGCGGTTAGAGTTACGGATGAAGACGGTTCCACAGACATTGACGATATGGAAGTGCACGTAATCGACCCGCCGACTTTTACTCCCACCAGAACACCGACCCAAACGCCCACTTCCACGTTGACTCCGACAGAAACTCTCACGCCCACAGTCACAAATACGCCTACATTCGCATTCACCTCAACGCCTACAATGTCCCCTACGCCTCCGCCAATACCGAACCTCGGCACAAGCGGCATAGCCCTGCTTTTACTCCTCCTAGGATGTCTGCTCTCAACCGTCAGAAGGAATAAAGTCTGAAAATTCACCCGCCGGAGTCGATTGTTTTCTCTACGGTCGACTCCGGCGGTTGCAATAAATGAAGGGTATTCATCATCTGGGGCTTCGCTTGCCGCGGATAACACGGATTCCATTGATGAAAAGTATATTACCGCAAATACCGGGCTGCATATTTCGCAGCGACGATTATCCTGGCCGTTCTCGTTATCCTGACGGTTATCGAAATCCCGGGATCATCCCGGGGCCAAGAAAGCGAGCGTGTTTTCCGCAACGGCCGGAGGATGTCAGGGGCTTTCTGGAAGGCGGCTTAATGTCGGTGATAATTTAATATTATTTCAGGCGTCATACTTTCGTTATCGATGGGACGTTTGCAGAGCTTCTTCTTGCCTTAACCAGTGACAACCTTCAAAAAGGAATTGAAAAACTGCAGTTATGCAAGTCAGTGTTTTATATGTCTTGATGGTCTGAGGAATAATCTTTAAAACAACGGGAATCCCAGGGCAAACTTAATCGCTTTCTCCGCTTCTTTAAGTTTTTCACTTTTCAATTGAGTTATATATGCGCCGATTTTCACCTTTGATACCGTCTGAATATGGTCGAAATTTATCGCACAGCTTTTCGGCATCCCATCCTCTTCCGACAGAAAAACCTCAGATGGGATTTCTCTTATATTTGTCGTAACGGGTGCAATCGTTGCTTCACCCAGGAATTCAAGCGCAGAATCTCGGGTCAGAATCAGAACCGGTCTCTTTTTATCCGGCTTTGAAAATTTGTACCAGCGGATTTCTCCACGTTTCATCAGTCAGCCCATACCTGTTCAGCTTCCCATTCGCTGAATTCATCTTGCCTGACCGGCAGCTTTTTATAGCCATGGCGATGCTTACGTTCCATCTCCTCTATTTCAAGTTTTTCAACCGCTTTTCTGAGAGCTTCTCTCGTAAACGCGGAACGGGTTGTCCCCAACCGTTTGACCGCTTTATCCACCATTTCGATAAGCTCTTCATCCAAAGTCATTTGAAGGGTTTTCATGTTTGTTTTCTCCCGTAACGACATGCATGGTTAACGACAATGACTATTGCCGTCATCATCATACTTATTATAAATCCACATAGGCTTAAACACAAATGGGATTGGTCATACAGATGTAATAATTTGTGTCGGCAGAAAAAAATTATTGACTGAATTCTCCATTGAAAAGGTGATAAAAGGCAAGAAGCTCAGACGAAAGAGGATTTCATATAAATAAATCGATAAGTTAAGGGTGATCTGCAGAAGTCGGAAACATACGCGAGAAATCTGGTGGATTTTGAAATTTCGGGACTGATCAGATCGGGGTTACACTTCTTTCAAAACTTTTTACGGTTTGTTTCAGTAATCGGGTTCGGTATCGGGGTCGGGGTCGGTATCGGAATCGGGTTTGCAATCGGAATCGCAATCGCTACAAAATGAGTAGATATTCTGCAGGATTGTAACCTCAAAAGACGCACTTTTGATCAATGCCGAAATTTCCTTGCTTTGTTTTGAGTAAAACCGGTTTTTTCGAAATGCGGAAGCGGCATGCTGTCGCGTTCAGATCAGCTTTATGCAAATCCAAGCGCAAATTTGCCGCCGATGGCGTTAATAACATCTGTCTGGCATTCGGCATCGGAAGACGAGTAAATCATGCAACAAGAAAATTTATCAGCGAATGGTCGCCAGGAGGATTCCAGAACGGTATGTGCCGCTTCAATGGACGGTTTGACCGAGACTGAGGCAACAGAAACCCGCCGTAAAGCTGCTGTAATGTACACGCTTCACGCATTGTTTCTGGCCGGTTTCACCATACTGAACACGGCCATTCTCATTTTCGCAGAAAAAAATGACCTGATCGGATTCCCGATGACTGTCGACAGGGCCAGGTATATGTTTCAAGTGCGACTGGTACATTTTTTACTGACCGCAGCAACGACTGCTGCCGTCGTCTCTTACACGGCAAACTCGACCAGACGGAAACTTCAAAAAAAATCCCTCCTCCGCTCAATCGCCTTTTTTGCAGTCATGCTGGTTATTCTGACCCTTCCGGTTTCAGATTACTTCATGAATGAATACGCCAATTCCATTTATTTCTGGATACTGAACCTGTGTTCACTGGCCTTGCTTGGAGTATTGTCCGGGAAATACGCCTTGAAATATTTGGGATGACGGTTTTAATTTAGGGCATTGATCAAATATCCCTGTTTCGCGGTTACAATTTTCCCAACCTTGAACAATTGAGAAGCCTTGAAAATCTGGCATTGATCAAAAATGGGGCTTTTGATGTTACAATTCGACAGAATATCCATCATTTTGTTCCGATCACGATACCGGCCCCGATACCTATACTGAGCCCGATTACTGAAACATACCGTTGAAAGTTTTGAAAGAAGCGTAACGCCGGTTTGACCAGTCCCAAAAATTTAGGAAGAGGGAAATTTCAGTCGAATGTGAACGGTTCGCTCGGAATCTATGGTCGTTGAACATATCCATATATGGCGCTTCCTTCTTTGAAACCAGGATTTATCTTGTACAGAGATATACTATCCTGAGCCCTGACAATTTCCAGTATTTCCAGAAACTAATTGATTTGGAAAACAAAGTTCACCGCCGGAAACATCTTTTGCGCTGAAGATAAATCTGAAATCAGGTAAAAAAGGTTATGCCGGATATATGGGGATAGGGCAGGGAGGAACAGTCCTGTGTGCAGCGGCAACGAGGTCCGGCGACAAATTCGAGTTGCTGATTCTGACCGTGATTCCTTTCGAGTATGACTTGATTTCGTTTAAAAAGGCAAGGGCATATCAAAAAATGATGGAATACGAACCGGTTTGCGTTATGGAAAAGCTATTTCGAGCGGTATACTGCGAGCTTTTTTCGACGGCGGTTAAATATTATTGATTTTACCTGGAGCCCCAATTTCCTGGTATCTTCATTAATATCTAATTGTTTGGGTATTGCGGCATTTGATTTAATGGTGATGAGCATTCCCTGGTTTTCACAGCGGTCTGACAACGGCAGAGTAACGACCGACCATTCCGATGCAGGCAGTTTTTTTTCCAGGATTTTTTGATTATTTTTGAACAGGGTGACGCGTCGGCTTCCCGGCAAAATGGGCCTTAGTTCAATTTCAAGGCTCCCCTCCATTCCCGGCAGACCGATAAATATTTCTGCGGAACCGTCCGTCCATCTGAAGGTATCTGGAGTCATCCGCTCCGGGAAATGCCAGCCCTTGCCCAGATGGACTCCTTCCGTTTCAATGTCTTGATCAGACCTGGGAGCAAACGCGATTAATTCTCTCAGGCCGATCACAGCATCCAGCAAATCGCGTAATTTTTCATTTTGTGCGCGCAAATCGGGATTCATTTCGTACCAATAGTCATTCATATTCCGGGGACCTCCAATGCGGGATTTTTTCTGCGGCGTTTTTTCTGCAGTGGGCGATGAGTATGAGACGTCATTTTTGAGCCAATATTCATTGACCGATGGGAGGTGTTTATATTGTTTGTAAATAAGGGTTCCCGGAAAGGGGATGAGGAAACCGGCATAAAAATGATCGACCAGGGGTTCAATTTCCCGGACCATTTCTATGGTAGCTTTGACGTCTTCAGGTGTTTCCCAGGGATAACCCAGGATGAAATTCGCTCCTATGTGGATTCCTTGTTCCCTGACCATTTTCAGTTTCCTCAGAATGTCGTTGCGGGTGAAATCTTTCTGTATCCTTTTCAGCGTGATGTCCGAGCCGCTTTCGATGCCGAAGTTCATATTGGTCGCTCCCGCCTGACGCAGGATCGCGCATAATTCTGCGTCGATCATATCCAGCCGGGAAACCAGGCCGAAGAAAATACGGTCCAGGTCGGGATGAGTTTCAATTTTGCGACAGATATCGATCGCCCTGTTTCGATTGACCGTAAAAACGTCGTCCAGGAAATAAAAATTCGATATGCCGTATTTACGTCTTAAATCCGTCATTTCGCTGATCACGCGTTCGGGCGAATGCAATCGCACTCGCCTGCCGAATACGACGCGGGAACAGAACGTGCACCGTCCCGGACAACCCCTTCCTGTAATGAGGTTCCCGTGAATCCGGTCATGATTTACGGAATCTTCAGCATACCATTCGGGATCAAAAAGATCATAAGCCGGTTGCGGAATCGTGTCTAAATCGCGGACAGGTTTTGCCGGCGTGTTTTTTATGACTCTTCCGTCAGAGTCCCGCCATACCGTACCCCTGACGGTGTTGTACCCGGCGCCGGACAACAATGCTTCAGCAAGTTCTGAAAAAACAAACTCTCCTTCGCCTCTGACGACGAAATCAGCGCCGTGATCCAGCGTTTCTTCAGGGAAAATAGTCGGATGCGGCCCGCCGGCGACAATAGGGACGCCCAGCTCTTTCAACGCCCGGACCGTGCGATACGCTTCCGATACGAACGGCGTCATGATTGTAACCCCTATTAAATCGGGCTTGCGATCTTGCGCTTCCTCAAGTATGCGATCCGCTCCGTATACGTTCATGCAGGCTGAACCATCGATTATGGATACGTCGTGGCCGGCTTTACGGAGCATCCCCGCCAGGTAAGCCAGAGATAAAGGGATTGACCTGTGAAGATGCTCAGCGGACAGAGGATTTATCAGTAATATTCTTTTCCGTTTTTTCCTGAAACGATGGAAAATACTTTTCATCTTAATTACTCGTGTCCGCTGTGAATCCAAGGTAATTTTCTTTTTTCATAGAATGAATTGACGTTCAGACGCTGGTAAATCAGTTGCGACCCCGCTTATCATGCATCATGCTGTTTTCAGCCCGGGATGCAAGGAAACTGAATTATTTCCATCATAATATTCACATAAAAGTTTTAGGGCTGTCAATCAACGGACCCGCAAGCGGGGGACTTTTTTTACTTGCTTTTTGTCCATAAACGGCGAATTTTTCCTAATACTGCGTCAGGCTGCGGTTTTGCTCAGTCAACGTATAAGCAATAATCCGCTTCCGCCATGGCTTCAGCGTGAAAGGAGCTCCACCTTCGCAAATCCTTGCCCTGCTTTTCTTAAGAAAAATTCGCTCGTTTATGAATCAAAAACTCGCATTGCATGCCCAACAGCAAAATTTGTATCGATTTCATTTGCGATTACGAACCCGATTCCGATACCGATGAAGACCCCGATATCGATCCCGATGCCGACTCCGATATCGACCCCCAATACTGAAAAAAACTGTCAAAAGTTTTGAAAGAAGTGTAACCCCAGTTTGATCAGTCCCCGGAAAAAATTGACCTGATCGAGCTTCAATTTTTTATTCCGAACGCTGCGCAAGTTCCGTGACTTCGAAAAGCGGCGAATCCATTTATGAAGCGCACGTAGATGCGGTTATCCACAATTACAATGAGAAGATCAGGGACCTGGCGCTGCTTTATCATGCGGAGCGAGAGTTAAAGCTGTTGGGTTTGGCCGAGCATTTAATCGATTGAGGATATTCGGGATTTTGCAGGGGGATTGGTCTGATTGAGGATGCAGAATCATTGTTTGTCATGTTGAACCAGTTATGATACTTTTCAGATCACAGCAAACGAGTCGAAGGGGAGCCGATGATGAATCTGTCGGGTGAATGGAAGATTTTTTTCAATGATGTCCAACGGGTGCGCCGTCAGGTTCGGTCTTCTTCCAACCTTTGAAATGCATCGAACATGTAATTGAGTTTTCAGGACGATTCAAATTTCCGTTTCAGCCTTATGTCTACGGTAGCGTAATAGAAAAAAATAATTCATGAAAGCGCATCATTCATCCCGCCGGCTTTTTCATCTCGAATTGACAGCGTTCATCCTGGTCTGGTTCGCCTGCGTTTTTTTCTCTGACATCGCATTCGATACCAATTTCGCTTCCCGGTATTATCTGACGAAGGCCATGATGGAAGATGGGACAGTGGAAATAACGCCTTATATCGAAACGGTCGGCATGGACAAGGCGAAATATCGAAACCGTTATTTTTCGGATAAACCTGTCGGGTCCTCACTGATTATCATTCCGCAGTACATCCTGACTGAAGCGATTGCTTATGACGTCATCAGCCCCCTTTTCGAATTAAGCGCTGCTGGAAAGGATTGCATTCACGGCTTTTTGATCCGCGTTTTTTCCAGTTGCCTCTTTTCGGCATTCGCCGTTATTTTATACGCCCGGCTGCTTTCCCGGTTTCTTGATGAGCGGTTCAGCCTTTTTGCATCTTTAACTTTTTTCCTGACCACCATTGTTTTTCCTCACAGTACGCTCGGTACGGGCGAACCGTTCTGCCTGGTTTTCATCTTGGCGGCTTTCCATTCTCTGTTTCCCTGGCGTAACCGGGGGGAAAAACCGCATGCTGCCGGTTTGTATTTCGCTGCTGCCGCCCTGGTCGTGAATCAGACGTTGATCATTGCCGTCGGCGCTTTCCTTTACCTGTTGATTCGCAGGAAATACCGGAAAATAGTCCCTTTTGCAGTTCCACTTTCAGTTGCCGTGTTTTTTATCCTGCTTTACAACCGCCTGGTTTTCAACGGATGGACCGCTTTTCCGGCGAAATTTTGGGACCCGGGGAATGATCTGCTGCTTTTAACGGTGAAATTTGATCTTCCGCACTGGAAGAGGCTTTATGAAATGTTGTTCTCAGAGTTCCGGGGACTCTTTTTCTTTTCACCGTTTCTGATCATGGCCGCGTTCGGCATCCCCAAAGTCCTCAAACGGCATAAACCTGAAGGGGCGGCCCTGCTGATTTCTTTCTTCTGTTATTTCGGTTTTTACCTGTTTAATGCCGGATGGTTCGGCGGGTGGGATTTCGGATGGCGATATATCATTCCCGCTCTGCCGTTCCTGGGGGTATTCGCCTGGTTCGATTACAAAAAAAACATCTGTGGAATATTCAGCTCCCCCTGCTCCTGTGGGGCGGCATCATCAACGCGATAGGCGTGTTGGGCGATCCGGCGAAAATCGATACGGAAAGCATGAGTTCCTGGATTTTCGGCGCCTGGTTGCCTGTCTTGATAGAACAGGGCCCCACGAATTTTATTGTCGAATTGCGCCGTGATGTAATGGCATGCGAGCCTGATATCGTCCTGGCCTGGATCAGCAGTCTTGCCGTTTTAGCGGTATTGTGGATTTTTACGATCCGGTTGCGAAAATTGTAATATCGAAACAAGGATATTTGTTCAATGCCGCAATTTTTAATATATAATCCCTTGAGGGTATTGCTTAATGCCAGCATCATCGCTGCGGATTCTGCCGGAAAAATCGTCTGATGATAATTTTCAATATTCGCTGTTTTTGACTTTGACATGGAGGAGCCCCAATGGCGGCGCTATTCGATAAATACAAAAAATGGGTTGTCCGCCTTAGCATCCTTTTATCTTTTCTTATAGTAAGTTACGTCATCACTTTCCTCTTCATGGCAGGTTTTTTCATTTCAAACATGACCAGATTCGTTCCGACGGACCGGGTTCCGCCTGTAGGCGATTACATGCCGTGCCTGTATTTCGGCAGCCACAGTAAAAAAATAACGATAATCCCTTTTATGCTGTATTATTCGCGCAGCATTCCCGATTACAGCGTCACCATAAGTTTTCACGATCATTCACGCCTGGTCGGGGATATGAACATGGTTTACATTCATATTGATTCTCTCATTTTCAGGTATTCTGAAGCGGATGAACTGGTCGTCATTCCCGGAAGCGCTGACGTTCGGTATAATATTGACCGTGAGAAAGAGAGGATTGACATTGATCCGACCGGAGAAACAATAACAAGAATTTCCATATACGCCGGGAAAGCCAAAACGCGTTCCCTAATCGGACCTATACAACTACGGTATCTCAATTCATTTACGGTCAATATCAGCGGAACTTACGCCCTCACATCGGGCGAAGAAACCGAATTTACCTGGGCAAATGATTATGTGCTCAAAAAGAGTAAATTTACGAGGACCGGATGGGACTTGATGGGGTCAGCTTAAGAGGGCGAATCGAATCTAATATCTGCTTGTCCATCAACTCAACTGTCGATTGAAATTTTACTGCTGGAGAGGCGCTGATTATCTGATGTTCGAGAGCCGTTTACGCCTGAAACCGGCGACAGGTTTGTCAATCCGATATAATTATGATAATCTTTCCTCAACTCTGAGAGGATAAAAGTAAAGGGGAAGCGGCGATGAATCTGTATGAATTTGAGGCAAAGGAAATTTTTCAACGGCGGGGCATTCCCGTACCTTCGGGAAAGGTTATTTCTGCTCTTTCCGAACTTGAGAACCCGGAAACGGATTTTGCTTTTCCTGTAGCGGTTAAACCTCAGTTGGGCGTAAAAAAGCGGGGAAAAGCCGGGGCGATTCTTTTTGCGGAAGACGGGGAAGAACTTCGACGGAGTTGTTCCAGGCTGTTTTCCATGCGCATCAAGGGTGAGAAGGCGCGTCGGCTGCTGATTGAGGAGAAGTTAGAGATCAGGCATGAGTATTACATGGCGGTAACTGTCGACTACCGGGCGGTCTGTCCTGTGCTGCTGATAAGCGATCAGGGCGGCGTGGATGTGGAGGAGGTTGCGGCGAGATCGCCGGAAAAAATCGATAAATTTCCTGTAGAGATACTGTCGGGACCGTCGGAAGAGACGCTGGATTCGATTGAAAAGAAATACGGAGCCGATTTTAGGGACATTGCCGGGAAACTTTACGGAATATTCCGGGACTATGATGCTGAGATGACGGAGATAAACCCGGTCGTCCGTACTTCAGGCGATGAGTTGATTGCAGTGGACGGCGTATTGAACGTGAATGAGGATGCATTGAAGCGGCAGCCTGAAGTGCGTGAGATGAGCGAGCGTCATCATCCCGGGCGGGGAGAACTTGAGGAATTCTGCCGGGAACGCAACTGGACTTTTCATGCGCTGGACGGGAGCATCGGGATACTTTCAAGCGGTGCGGGGTTGACCATGGCGATACTGGACATCATTCATTCCCTGGGCGGACGGGCGGCCAATTTTCTGGATACGGCGCAAATAGACGGCGAGGGCATGTATGAAGCCTTCCGGCTTTTTTTGGATATGGATGAGGTGAAGGTGATACTGGTCAATATGTTTGCGGGATTGAACCGTTGCGACAGTCTTGCTGAAGGAACGGTCAGGTTTATGCGGGAGCATTCGATGAAAAAACCTGTAGTGATTCGCATGGCAGGAAACCGTGAGAAAGAGGGCCGGCGAATACTGGAGGAAGCCGGAACAGTTCCTTTTTCACGAATAGAAGAGGCTGCGGCCGAAGCGGTAAAATTGAGCGCACAATAAGCATCGGGAGCATATTATGAGCATACTGATAGATGAAAACACCCGGGTAATCATAGGCGGAATAACCGGAACAGCGGCTCGTCATCATACGAAGAACATGATGGAATATGGGACGCACATCACTGCAGGCGTAAGGCCGGGAGCAGGCGGTCAGTCGGTGGAAGGCGTGCCGGTGTATGATGATTTTTTCAAAGCGATGAAAGAGCGGGAAGCTGAGGCAGCCGTGCTTTTTATCCCAGCCGGCGTTATGAAGGAGTCGGCGTTTGAGGCATTGCATGCCGGCGTAAAACTAATCGTGATGGTAAGCGAACACGTGCCCATGCACGATACCATGGAAATAAGGAGCCTGGCCGAACAGAAAGGCGCGCGCATCGTAGGACCGAATACTCCGGGCATAATCGCTCCGTCCCAGAAATGCAAGCTCGGTTTCATGCCCGAAAAATACAGCATGAAAGGGAATATAGGCGTCGGTTCACGAAGCGGCACGCTGACGTATGAGATAACATCGCGATTGACCGCTGCGGGTATAGGGCAATCAACCTGCGTCGGCGTCGGCGGCGATGCGATAGTGGGCACAACCTTTGCCGAACTTCTTCGCCTGTTTGAGAAGGATGAAGAAACCGATGCCGTGGTCCTTATCGGAGAAATAGGCGGCATTATGGAAGAAGAAGCGGCAGCCCTGATAATTGCAGGCGAAATCACTAAACCGGTTGCAGCCTACATAGCCGGCAGAACCGCTCCGGAAGGCAAGCGGCTGGGACACGCCGGAGCCATTATAGCCGAAGGACGCGGAACGCTGAAAAGCAAACTGGAAGCATACGAAAAAGCCGGCGTATCCGTAGCGGCGCTGCCCGACGATGTGGTCGAGGTCGTACGACGTTTGAAGAGGAAATGAATGGTTAATGGGCAACGTATACCGGTCTGCAGTCGTTGGCAATTGACGATTGACGATTGACAATTGTGAACACCCAAACGCTTCCGAGAAGACAAACCGCATATAATGGCCAATGGTCAAT
>CAZUFC010000099.1:0-31265 GCA_964619725.1 uncultured bacterium
ATGCCTTGCCGTGGAAAAAAATTTGCCCTGTGCATGCTTACCGGAAGGACACGATACAATTTAACTTCTTTAAAGAAAAAAGGCGTTTCAGCTTTTCAGTTTAAAAACGAAAAATTATCGTTTTGTTTACCTCCGTAACATTTTCGGCAATAACTTTTAGTGTTGCCGGCGATTAATCTTTCATTCGTTTTAAAAAAACTTATTAAACTGTTAAAAACACGACGTCATTCGTCTCCAGATTTTTCTTCAGATCTGACGTTATTATTTATTTAGTTTTTGTCCATAAACGTCGAATTTTCCCCAATGCTGCGTCAGGCTACGGATTTGCTCAGTCAACCGTGTAATTAATACGCCTCCTTCGCAAATCCTCGCTTTCCTTGCCTTAAAAAAAATTCGCTCGTTTATGGATCAAAAACCGAAGCGACTGTCCAGCAGTAAATTTTGAATCGAGATTCGAGTTTGTGGACAGGCGCTATTTAATATGGCTGTTCGCTTCTGTCAAGATAAAAATGGGCCATTTTCGATTTTTTTTTATTTTTGTGAAATCTGAATAAAGACGAAAGCCGGTTGGAGTTTCATGATATTACATGCAGAATTTATTTGATGCTTGATTTCCGTCTTTTGCCAAAAAAAAACGTTCACTGCGCGACATTGCCGCTGTGGATATCAATAACTGTTATGTTTCTCGGCCAATGTATGAAAAATTCCGTTCCGGTTGCAGGATAAACGGCAGAAGTCCTGCAGCTTTTCAAACGATTGCCTCCTTTTAATATTTGAATTCGATATATTGCATCGAAAAGCGAAACATAACAAGATGGGCGACTGAGTGACTGTCGACGATGAAGTTTTTTTTCTCTGCCCCCTGGGAGACGGTTTTGATTTTTTATGTTTCGTTATTCAACTGAACCTGCGGAGTTTCCTTATCCGGTCGATCTTACGCTTTTCGCCCTGGAATTAACCCTGATCGTTCCTTAACCCTTGTCGATGCGCAGGCAGCCTGCGCATTGCAAACCTTAAAGTAAACGTAAACTCCAATGTCAGGGCCGAACATGTAAATCGACCCAAACCATCAATATTACGCCGTACGGGTCAGTTACTTTTCGACAACATGATAATCTGAACACCATAAATCGATGCTATCTCAAGATGATATACGCCACTTCCGCTAACTCTTCTCTCCCTCTCTTCTCTTTTCGCGTGAATGCGCGAAGTTTCGCGGACCGAATTCTTCCCTGCCGACAGACCATGTCGTTATACTTCCCTTCGGGATAAGAGTCCTGTCCGTATTCTAAACCTATTCCTTCTTCGTGTTCTTCTTCTGCGGTCTGGTCCATTCCGTGGTTCTACCGATAAGCGAAATGCCGATATAGCCTCGGACGTTCAGTACGCCTTCCTCAGTAAGTTCCATTTTGCATTTGTAGGTTTTACCGTTAGCGGGATCGTAAATCGTTCCTTTATGCCATTTATTATCTCCGGCGTATTCAAAATCTTTCACGATATCCAGTCCGATTATGGGCCTGTCTCTTAATTCTTCATCAGGATTATTTCTGTCGATTTTCTTATGTCCGGCCATTCCCTCCTCATCATCTTCCGGGTAGGTCGGTTTGAGCATCCAGACGATTTTTCCGTGATATTTTCCGTCATTTTTGTAAATTTCGACGTGCGAGTAACCGTTTTCATCTTCTTCGGTTTTCCAGATCCCCAGGATGGCATCCCCGTCGTCCGCCAGGAGGGCGGATGATGACAAAAACATCACAGCCAATGTAATAGAGGCGAATATTTTCATCATTTGAATTTTTCCTCCTTCAAAACTGTTAAAGCATTTTTCCTGTCTGAGAGCATAAAAACAAACAGAGATAAAGTCAACGAAGATTCCATTGCGTTTTTTCAGCGTTTTCGATAATAGTTAGGAAGGTTTCCCTGTAAAGGGTTTTTTTTCATTTAATTTTAATGAATTTGGGGTTATTGTGTTATGAAAATATCGGTATTGGGAGGCGGCAGTTGGGGTACGGCATTAGCCGCGCTTCTGGCTGGGAATGGTCATGAAGTCGCACTCTGGGTTTATGAAAAGCCTCTTGTCGACATAATACGGAAAACTGGCGAAAATGCCTGGTTTCTTCCGGGTTTCAGTCTGCCGACTGATAGAATGATCATCACAAATGATTTTGAAGAAGCGCTGTCAGGGAGATGTTTCATCGTTTCTGCGTTGCCCTCGCACGCTGTAAGGAGCGTTTTCGAGCAGGTTTTACCTCACATGAACAACGGGAGCATAGTCATAAGCGCTTCCAAGGGAATTGAAAACGATACTTTAATGAGAATGTCTGAAATTATTAATGCTCTGGATTCGGAAGATAAAATCGAAAATGTCATTGCGCTTTCTGGTCCATCTTTTGCCGTTGAAACTGTTGCGGGTCATCCGACGGCGGTCGTGGCGGCATGCAAGGAGATATCGGCAGCCGAAGCGGTGCAGAATGTCTTTTCGGGCGAGAGGTTCCGGGTATACACGAATGAAGACATTATCGGAGTAGAGCTTTGCGGAGCGTTAAAAAACGTCATGGCGATCGCGGCAGGAATCTGCGCGGGATTGACGCTGGGTGAAAACACGAGAGCGGCCCTAATAACGAGGGGACTGGCAGCCATATCCCGTCTTGGTTTTGCTATGGGCGCTCATCCTTTAACTTTTTCCGGTCTGGCGGGAATGGGAGACCTGATATTGACCTGTTCCAGCCCGCAAAGCCGGAATTTCACGGTAGGTCGGCAGATCGGCCAGGGGAAGCCATTGCCGGAGATACTCAATTCCATGAAAATGGTGGCGGAAGGCGTTAAAACATCAATTTCAGCCCATAACCTGTCCCGAAAAATGGAAATTGAAATGCCCATTTGCGACCAGGTATACCGGATATTGCATGAAAGCAAATCTCCTGTTCAGGGTTTGAATGATCTCATGAACCGCTCACTGAAACCGGAAATAGCTGTTTATAAATCGAACGATGAAGTTTAAACGGCTTCGTTTATTTCACCAGGAAGGATAAAAAAATATGAGTCGAATAGAAAGACAACAAAGATTGAACCAGGAACTGGCCCGCATCGACGGGCGGGGTTACAAAGCTTATAAAGACATCAGGGGGTCCTATGATTTCCATGATTACATTCTGCATATCGATCATGTTCAGGGTGATCCGTTCGCTGCGCCTTCGCGTATCCGGATACTTGTGGACAGGGAAGTAGCGGCCATACCCAACCAGTTGTGGGAAGAGAGAGAACGGCGTATCGGGGTTGAGGATTGTCTGGCGCGTTTCATGAGTTCTGCCATACGACGGTACGCACGCGGAAACAGAGGTACCGGAAAAAGCGGTATGATGGCGATCGATGCGGGAAAGCAGGAAATTCTGGAACGGACGGCCGTCAATATAATCAACGGAAAAGTCGAAGCCCGTCTTATTATGGGGCTTCCCGCACGAGGTCGACGCGTTCTGGGTCGACAGGCTGCTGATATGTTTTTCGACGAATTGCCTCAAATCGTTAATGAATCGCTGCGATATGGCGCGGTTGATGAAAAGCTGCTGCAAAAATACGCAGAAATAAACGAGGATCAAATCTGCCTGCGCGGTCAATTACAGGAAAAAGGCATAGTAGCTTTCATACCCAACGAGGCGCTTCTTCCCCGTATAAGCGGCATCGACGACAGACCCGCCAAAAAAGACGTCGTATACTTTCAAAGCCCGGATTCCCTGGCGGTATCCTTCCATCTGTCGAATAAAGGCGAAATCAGGGGTATGGGAATACCGGAAGGCGTTTCTTTGATCGTAGGCGGCGGATTCCACGGAAAATCGACCTTGCTGCGCGCCGTGGAACTTGGCGTTTACAATCACATTCCCGGAGACGGCCGGGAATACGTCTGCACCGTACCCAGCGCGGTAAAAATCCGGGCGGAGGACGGCAGAAATATCGAAAAAGTGGACATCAGTCCTTTTATCACTCAACTGCCCCTGCAAAAAGACACCCGTCGCTTTTCAACGGAAAACGCCAGCGGAAGCACTTCACAGGCAGCCGGCATAATGGAGGCTGTCGAAGCGGGTTGCAAACTTCTTCTTATTGATGAGGATACTTCCGCCACCAATTTCATGATAAGAGACAGACGCATGCAGGAACTGGTGGCTAAAGAAAAGGAACCCATCACACCCTTTATAGATAAAGTCAGATCGCTGTACACCGACTTGGGCGTATCAACCGTCATCGTGATGGGCGGAAGCGGCGACTATTTCGATTGCGTCGATACGGTCATCATGATGGACGAATATATACCTCGCGACGTCACCGACAAAGCAAAAGAAATTGCGCAACTCGTCAACACGGGTCGCGCCGATGAAGGCGGCGCCCGATTCGATGCTCCTTCTCCCCGCAAACCAGTAGCATCCTCTTTCGATCCCAGCCGCGGAAAAAGAGACGTCAAAATTAACGCCAAGGGACTCAAACAAATCCTCTTCGGTAGACATATGATCGATCTCTCCGCCGTGTCCCAGCTCATAGACGAAAGTCAGACCAGGGCCGTCGGCGAAGCAGTCTATTACTATGCCGAAAGGATTGCACGAAACGCACCGGACCTCTATGAAGGCATGAATTTGCTCATGCAAGATATTGAAAAAAACGGCCTGGACGTCCTCAGCCCATACAAATTGGGCAATCTCGCTAAACCCAGACTCTTCGAAATAGCCTCCGCTATTAACCGCATGAGATCGCTCAGAATTTCAGACTGACCGGACTGTATTTGCTGGATGAAGTATGCCGGATGAGCGGATAGCGTTTAGAAGTTACGCGCCGGTACGAGAGATTTTAACCCGGATTTCTCATACAAAACCTGTTACGAACGTCCATATCCCATCATTTCGATTCGATTAAGATACCAATGCAGAAACCGACCCCGATTACCGAATAATGCCGGGTGGGTGAGATAAAGCATCGTGTCTGAACTTTTTACAAAGTTACGGCATTGAGTGAATTTTCTGATCATATCCCGTTCTGGTCGAGGCGTCCTGCGAGAGCCTGTTCTTCTTAACTGTCTGTTTTTAATAACTAATCTAGAATACCCGCTTTTCGGCATTGGTTTTGCTTAATGTTGGGCAGGGTTGATGAGAAAGGATGAGAAGATGAACAGCCTCGCCCAACTCGATCAAATGACGGATTTCAATTTCGGCTCGTACATGAACGATGAAACGGCTCCCGTTATCGTCTATTCCTCTTACAGCAGAGAGGCAGACTATCAGACGCTGCTGTGTCTTTACAACATAACGGAAGAGTTCCATATGAGAGTTAAAGTCTGCCTGATGATTATCGATGAAAATTTCCTTCTTCCTTCGATATATCCATCCGTAATTAATCCAGGCATCACCATATTCAGCAAGGGCAAGGTCGTCGATAAATTTCACGAACATGTTCATTTGGATGAATTGCGTATGGTGATAAAAACCATAGTCGGGAATTCTCATCTGCTGGTCGCTTAATTTCTCGCTATCAGATGAGCGACCGGAATCGGCATTTACCATCCCATTGGTGAACCCTTAGAAGGTGAAAATATCGGTTTGGCCGTCTGCAAAGACGGCCTTATTTTTTTCTTGACTCTTGCTTTATTTTTTCTCAAGAGCGCGCTTGAGCTGTTCGATCATATGCCTGTTGGAATCTGAGAACATTTCCCTCATCGCCTTCGATTCTTCACTTTGCGTATATCCCAGTCCTACAATGGTGATTTTGGTAATTTCGGGAGAGATTTCCGAGAAATAAAACACCGACCACGCGTTTTCCGCTGCCTCTGCAAAAGGAAATCCTTCCGGAAACTTCGTTGCCTTTAGGGACAGCATTCTCTTGGGATCATAGGAAAGGATGGTGTTTTCAATGGATTCCGGATCGCCGATTTTCCCATCAGGATTATAGTTCGATTTCATTTTTCCGCCTACTGTCATATCGATTTCCACCACTGGAGCCATCCAGGCCTGAAGCCCCTCACTCGTGGAAAAAGCCTTCCAAACATCATCAATATCGGCATTGATTTCCGCTTCGTAAACTTCACGCATATCTTCCCCCTTCGCTTGCATTGAATAAACGCACAAAACGCAGGCGACAACCGCCCATATTGAATACTTTTTCATTTTAAACCTCCCAGAAAAC
Organism: uncultured bacterium; assembly: GCA_964619725.1. Lineage (GTDB taxonomy): Bacteria > CSSED10-310 > CAZUFC01 > CAZUFC01 > CAZUFC01 > CAZUFC01. The sequence goes on from CAZUFC010000099.1 coordinate 6,163, forward strand.
AATTTCTTGCTTTTATTCGTGTTAGAGTTAAGAAACGCAGCACGCAACTTTTCTGATACACGAAACGCCCAAGAAGATTCACTTGAACTGACTTTTTAGAATAAGTCGCTTCAGACGTTTGGACGAACGGATTTTTTTACCGGGACACTCCGGCGGCGACAAAGCGGCGCTTTTGTTCAAAAATTTAATGCCCTAAAATGAATTCTCGTTCGTCATAATTAGGGAAAGAAAGAATGAGTGATGAATTGGAATGAGAGCGGTCAAAAGAAAATAACGGAAGAATTCGAAGAATTGTATAAGCAGCATTTCGAAAGCATTTACAGGTTTGTTTTCAGAATGACCGGGAACAAAGAGACATCGGAAGAGTTGACTCAGGAGGCTTTTGTAAAATTGTTAAATTTCAAGGGGGACGTAAACGGATTGAAAAACGTTCGCGCCTGGATTTACCGGACAGCGCTGCACCTGGCATATGATCATTTGAGGCGCAGAAAGAAATATCGCCGGATTCTGGAAAAAAAATTCAATGATGAAAGACGAATTACGGCGCTTTCTGCAGAGGACGTCATGATGAAAAATGAGCGCATGGAGCGATTCACACACGCTTTGGATCAGCTTTCCATTAAGGACAAAAGCGTGCTTATGCTCTTCAGGGCAGAGCTTTCTTATTCTGAGATCGCCCGTATCATGAACGTAAGTAAAAATACCGTGGGTAAAAAATTGTTTCGAGCTCGACGAAAATTGCTGAAACTGCTCGAAGAAAAGGAAGGAGCAGTAAATTGAGATGCCTGAACTCAAGAAAACTGGAATTATTCTTTGACGAAGCTCTCAATGAGGAACGAGCGAAAGCGATAGAAAATCATCTTAATTCATGTTCAAAATGTTTTAGGAAGGCGAAACGGACCCGGCAGCGGCTGAAGCTGATAGATTCAGCGCTGGAATCTGCTGATCCGGAGCGTATCCCGGCGCCGGATTTAACCGGAGCAATAAAGATGACAAGTTCACCCCGTTAATATTCCTTTTCTTCATGTATGTTTCACGTTCGTTCGAAAATGATATCCGCGGTTTTATGCACGGCAGCGGCAGCGGTTTTCATAATTTTTATTTTAAAGAGCGACATGGGAATACTCGATTGGAACGGATCAGCGCGTCCATCGAACGAGTCGCGTGAAACCGTCATAAGAAGTAAAACAGAAACTCAGCCCGCAGGAGGCCGGAATTCGACTGAAGAGGAAGCCGTCAAAAAGGTGATTACAGATGCCTATATAAACGGATTCCTGATTGAAGGGGACAGTCAGGCCATGCGGAAAGGCATTCATGAAGACTGTCAGTTTATCGGTTATGCGCATACTGGTACTGTTGTTCGACCTCTTGGTTACTGGCTTAAGAAAATTGACGAGAATCCTCCCGTTCCGCCCGGTGCTGTCGATTACAATTTTAAATTTGTCAGCGTTACCGGGTATGCGGCGGCGGCCGAGGTTGAAATTGACCTGGGAAACAAATTTTCGCACACGGGTTTCTTCCTTTTGTATAAGTTTAAAGACGGCTGGCAAATCATCAGCCGCTCGTCCTGGTATCCCGATTATAAATATCCCGTAGTCCGAACGCCGGCATCAATCGATACCGGGACTTACGCTGATTACACGGGATACTACCGGGTCAATGGAGGTCTTGATTTTACCGTAACATCAGAAAATAACCGCTTATTCGGACAATATGGGGATATGGAGCCGGTCGAGTTGCTGCCTGAATCGAAAAACAGGTTTTATACTGAGGTGACGGCGGGAACGGTAGAGTTTGTTCGTGATGATAGGGGAAAAGTCATAAAACTGATCATGAAGCAGGATGACGATGAAGTGGAAGCTCACAAGCTGGAACCGAAGGTGGCTGTATTCTCGGGACCTGAGACGCTTTTTGAGATACGTGAAGTTATAGACGGTCCTTTCGCATCAAAAGGTGAACTCCTGGAAAAATATGGAACTCGTATAGATGAAGATGTAATTATTCTGGAAAGACATCCCGGCGGAAACAAAAATGGTTACTACGCTTTAAGCAAAGAAACCGTCATTGATGCCGGCGATCTGGAAAGCGTCGATAGAAGTACCTGGATGAACGGCGCTGAGTGTATAGAATTCACGGCTGACCAGGAAGGGGCGAAAAAACTGGAACGATTCACTTCGCAAAATATAGGAAAAAGAGCCGCCATTATTATCAATCAAAAGGTGACTTCCGCTCCGATCATACGGGGAACGCTGTCTAAAAAAGGCATAATTACAGGCGAATTTACGGAAAAGGAGATCAACGAGCTGGTATTGCAGTTAAGGTTGTCGATCCTCAAAAATCGGGAGGAAGTCAAATAAGCATCGCAATGATTTCGTGAGGATTCTCAAGGCTGCTCAATTGTTCAAGGCTGCAAAAATTGTAAAAGCGAAGCATGGATATTTGTTCAATGCCCAAATGTTACGGAAGTTCCACACCCTTCTGTTCACAATACCGTATCAGTTCAGGAGTCTTCGCCAGGGTGATAATCACGCAATGAACGCGTTTCAAATCCAGTTCCCGACTGACAAGATCGCACTTATCTCGAAATCGATCTACATCTTCAAAATCAGGAACGGATTTGACCTCAAAAACATAAGACTCGCCGTTGTAAATAAGAATATCATATTCATAAGAGCGACCGGACGGCCCGATCAATCCGCTTTCGTCAAATATTTTCTGACGCATTTGAATATGTTCGGGTTCTATACCCTGCATTCTGAGAGCGACACGTAAAGTTGCGGCTACTGCCTCCTCCAGATTCCTTCCGGCCCTGACCTGGAAGCCTCCTACGACGACTCCGACCCAATCCTTAGTATCCTGATTCATGCTGACCAATTGGTTGAACTGATCCTTCATCTGATTCTGCACCGCATTAAAACGCTCATCCATCTGTTTCTGCGTCGCTTCAAAACGTTCGTCCATCTGTTTCTGCGTCGCTTCAAAACGCTCATCCATCTGGTTCTGCATTGCCTGAAAACGTTCATCCATCTGTTTCTGCATTGCCTGAAAACGTTCATCCATCTGTTTCTGCGTCGCTTTAAAACGTTCAGAAGTCTCAAGCCTGAATTGCCGCATTTCTTCAAGAATTTCCATCATCTCCCGTCGAGATACAAATTCTTCGTTCAGAATACGGAAAACCTCATACTTCAATTCAGGGTACTTCCTTAATATCCCGGGTAATTCTTCGATCAACTTTTTCGCTTCCTGGGTCATGGAATAGCTCCTTCAGCAGTGGAACCACATCCTACTTTAATAGTACGAGCAATCTCCTTAACAGTCAAACAAATTGCTTTTACAACGACAGCGGCGCCATTATCCAACCCATTAGCGTCGGAGCGACCGGACGCTTGAAAACTCTACCGCCGTTTGCTTTAATTAATACAGGAATTTTTTATGGAAAAGGAGAATAACAGTGAAGCACATCTCAATAGTCTCCGGGATTACGTTTATTGTTTTATTCTCGATTGATATAGTTGAGGGAGCGATTATTCGCGTTCCTGCAGACTATTCCACGATCCAGGCGGGCATCGATGCTGCCGGGCGTTTTGATACGGTCCTGGTAGCTGACGGGACCTATAAGGGCGCCGGCAACAGGGCATTGATCTGGAATGCTAATGCGAAACATATCACGGTCAAATCGGCAAGCGGATGGAATCATTGCATAATTGATTGTGAAAACGAATCCGGCGGGTTTTATTTTAATCAGACGAATCAAAATGGGTTCGACGTCATCGAAGGATTCACGATAAGAAACGGAGCGGCTTCCGATGATTCGTCCGGCGGGATAAAATGCCTGGGGGCTTCACCGACGATAAAAAATTGTGCATTTTCAGACAATCATCACTATGATGGAGGCGGCATAGCCTGCATGTGGTCTTCTCCTTCAATCATCAACTGCCGTTTTATTGGAAATTCGGCGACTCACAAGGGCGGCGCAGTATTTTGTCTTTCATCTTCTCCGACAATAACCGGTTGCATGATCGGTTGGAACTCGTCCGACGACGGAGCGGGGATAGGATGCGAGAATTTATCGTCGTTGGAGATATCAGGATGCACAATAACTTACAACACGAGTTTCGTCGCCGGGGGAGGCATTCACTGTTCAGATCGATCAGACGCCGTTATTTCAAATTGTGCGATCACCTGGAATACGTCGAATAAAAGCGGGGGCGGTATTCGTTGCGGCACGGATGCCCAACTGCAGTTTATAGCTTGCACAGCAGCCTGTAACAAATCATATCAGAACGGCGGCGGAATAGACTGCGGATCATCATCTCGCATCACGATAAACTGCAGCATCATCTGGAGCAATACGGCGGCAAGGTACGGCAATGAATTAAGCGTCAGGGGCCACGGTATGGCCGTTTTGTTCTACAGTGATGTCGATAAAGGACAAAACGATATTCATGAAGGCGCTCATTCTACTCTGGAGTGGGGCGCTGGAATGATAGAGGAAGACCCCCTGTTCGTTTCAAAACCCGACGGACAATTTTACCTGAGTCACCGATCAGCGGGACAGGATGAAGACAGTCCCTGCATAGATGCAGGCGGCGATTTTGCCGAAAATATCTGCTATACTCATTCCGGCCGGAATATTTGCATGAATCTTCTTACGACCGGAACCGACGGCGCTGAAGATACCGGGATTGCGGATATGGGATATCACTATATTCCGGCCTGCTACGCAACCCCTACTCAGAATCCCAGCCCGACGGCAACTCCCACATACCAGGTTTACTGTATTTCCCCGGAATCCGGTGAAGAAATAACCCAGATCGAATGTCTGGGCCCGGAAGAGGACCCGCGCTGCGATCCGCCCTGCATGATGCCGCCCTGTCCTAATTTCGACGTTGAGATTCGGCCGGCAAAAAAATTCAGATGGTTCCATTATCCGGGGACGGAAACTTATAAAATTGAGATTAAAAACCTGATCAGCGGATTGCAGCGTACTGAAATTATGGATGATTTCGAGTTGGACGACGGTATATGCGAATCAGGTCATTCGATAGACAGATATCTCCCTCAAAACCAGAAAAAAACGGAGATGGGTTTCACGTACCCGAAGGACCCGTTTTTGAGTTCGGAACATTTTCAAACAGACCCTCAAACAAAAAACCTGATAGACAGAGTCGGTCCGTATACGTGGAAGTTGTCGGCATGGACTGAAGATAAATGGATCGCGCTTGATGCATCGGATTTCATATATCACCACAACTCGAACGACATGTGTTCCGCAGTGATAGAATTCACCTGGGATGCCGGCTCTGAAGAAGGTTATTGCGGCGCCTGCGACGAACCGGTTGATTTTTTCATTCATTTTCCCGTCGAGTATCCCTTTAAACGGGAAGGCGGTTCAGGATACGAATGGGGATACCTGATGCTGCAGGCGACTTCCGACCTGCTGTCTTCTGCACCCGAATTAGGCCAGGACTATACATTTGAGACGATACCGCTTCCGGGCGATCCCGGCGCTGAGAACCTTCGCTTGTGGCTGCGTTCCAGAAATGTGGATCAGAACTCCAGACTTTCCTACCATTTAGTGTCTGTCCACAAACTCGAATCTCGATTCAAAATTTGATGCTGGACAGCCACTTGGGTTTTTGATCCATAAACGGGCGAATTTTTCTTAAGGTTAGGAAGGCAAGGATTTGCGAAGAAGGCGTATTTATTATATGTTGACTGAGCAAATCGTTAGCCTGACGCAGCATTGGGGTAAATTCGCCGTTTATGGACAAAAAACCATTTCGCGTTCACTCTGGAGAATCCCCGGACGCACATAACCTGGGACCTGGAACGTGAATTCAACGTCGGAGAAACTCCAATGCCGAAATCCCAGGAGGTATGGCCCGTGGAGCTCGTCGAAGCGGGTTACCTCGATTCCGGAAGGCATACGACCCCCTGGAAAAAAATACTGCAGGAATACGTCTGGTGCGATCCCTATCCGGATTGTAAAACATGTCCCCTGGCGGACTGTTGGGCAGGCTCGAACGACGGCACGTTCTGCAGTCCGCCCCTGGAGGATTTGGGTTATTTCGATCCCGAAGACGTTTATACCTGGAAAGGCGTTAATGTCCTGAATTGGTTCAGAAACCATCGAGTATTCGATCCGTCAGTATCGTGGACTATTGAGGAGAATCTGAGGCTTCTCGAAAGATTGAGGTGCCGCTGGCCGGGACGCGGCGAGGGGAGTATTTTCCCTGTACCCTGGATGACCACAGGCTTTTACATGACGAACTCTGTGATGCGATTGTTCGACCCTCTCAGGGGATTGGATGTGGATGATCACTGGCGCTTCACGGATTCTGAACCTATGTACAAGTTCAGGACCGGTATAGGATGCAGCAATGCATCCACTCACCTGGGAATGTCGATGGCACGCGCCCTGAATTTCCCGGCCCGGTCCGTCTGCATGGCGCATTATCACGACGATACGGAATTGTGGATTCCTTACGGACCGCCGGAAGGAGAGCGATACCGGCTTGATGAAGGCGAATGGGTGCGCTTTTTAGGAGATAACTTCGTTGCGGATAAATGGACCAGCGATCCGCCTCATCCCGGCGGAGGCTCCATATATTCAGAGATAAACGGCATCTGGAAAACCGCATCCTACATCACCTGGGACGCGGAAGACTCCATACCTTTCAACTGGTTTAAAAGCGATACGGAACATGACTACGAAACCTGTCGAGCCGTCCTTACAGGCAGACAATGGCCGAATAAAATATACAATCTGACGATGGCGGATGAAACCGTCCGCCTTATTGCAGCCTGGCCTTCAACTGCAGATTTCTCCAAAGGAGAAGGCTTCCCTGCGCTTTCCAATATCTACGCTCCCTCGATGCTGGCCTGGTCCAAATCCCAACATCTAATCCCACTGGGCTACGACCGGTACGCCTTCATTCTGAGAAATAATTCAGATATGGAATTTATCGTTGTGGATTCGGTAATAGAATCCGTGAAACGTCAAATTTTATTAAAGGATGTTCTCAATGTAATCGAAGAACCGGGAAGATACCGATGTTCCTTTATTCCAAAAAACTACAGCGATTATATCATTCTGGAAATTTCCGAATACTGGGTCAACAGAATGCCGCCCACGGCCACTCCTGAGCCTACAATGACCCCTTCACCCATACCGACGGGAATTCCACTCGGGGTGAGACTTCTTATGCCGGAAAATCATTTCGCTCCGGGCGACGAATTTTACCTGGGGCTGAAGGTCAGCAATCCCGGTCCGCCCCTGAATCAGATACGCCTGTTCATTTTCCTGGAGACATTGGGAAATTACTATTTCTGGCCTTCCTGGTCCTTTTGGAACACGGACTCAGGCACAGCGCCTGACAACGCTCTGTTCGACCTGCCGGAAGGTCAATTCCAGGGAAACATCATCGATTCTTTTATATGGCCCGATCTGGACAGCTCTGCAGAAGGCTTGCACTTTATGGCAGCTCTTACCGATTCACAAATGTCGCAAATACTGGGCCAGTATGATGAATTAATGTGGGGCTTTGAGTAATCGAGGAAATTTTCGATATCAGGCTTCAAAAGCAATCATATAAATCTCCTGCCATTCTGCTGCAATCAATAAAAACGAGTCTTGCCTTCGCTATTCAGCGCCTGCTCGATAGGCTCATCTGAAGCTGAATTTCCATCTGCCTATGCCTTCCGGACCGCCGTAAATATCGCTGAAGTCCGGGCGAGTAATCGCTGCCCAGAAAAGGACCCCTTTTATTTCCACGGCTCCTGTGTCAGGCCAGGTGAAGGAGGGAATTATGTTTATTGATGTTTCGCCCAGCGGAACGTTGATGTAAACGAAATCAACCTGATCGGTGAGGTAAGTCCAATCATCCCAGAACCAGAAATGGGAATATATATCCAATACAACGAAAAACGGTACGGCTTCAAGCGGGGAAACATAATTAAAAATATTAGCATTCAAATAACATTCATCTCCCATTTGGAAATGTCGGGAAGGCATTTCCAGCCGAACGCCCAGTTCGGGAATTCCCGGGGTTATGGTGGGTATGGGAGTTAAAGATATACAGGGGGAAGGAGTCGGCGTCAGAGTAAGCGTTGGCTGGACAGTATATGTCGGCATTAAGGTATGCGTGGCGGTCGGGGCAACGGTGAAAGTCAGGGTGGGTTCAGGGGTTGGACTCGGCAGCGGTATGTCTATGTTGTAGTGAAAACCCAGATCCGCTGTACCCTCATCCGGCAATTCGTTGCTTGCGGTCGTAAATCGGTCCAGACATGTTATTTCGCCTAAGTTCGTAAAACATACCTCTTCAGCCTGTTCAGACCCGGCATCAATGCAGGGACTGTCACTCGGCTGACCCGCCGACTCGCTGCTCAGATAATAACCGCCGTTCGGACCTGTAACGAATAATGGATTCTCGTCCATGTTACCTTCCAACCAATGTAACTCAGCCCCGGAACCGCTGTAAATATAAACCCCTGCTGAACCTCCCTCCACATCCGAATAACTCACCATCACATTGGCCGACGAGTTCAACGCCATTTCCGGACCAAGGTTCGCCTGGTTCTCCCAAAATATGCTATTGATTATGTTGGTCGTAGGATAATATTTTTTCTCAGCATATAAGGCCCCGCCGGAAACGGCGCTGTTGCCGACAAATGTGCAGGAGCCTATCGTCGGTCCTGAATTCTTGAGATAACATGCGCCGCCTTGCGATCCCGACACGTTATCGATAACGACATTGTTAATGAGCAAGGGATTCGCGTTCCAGATGTAGATAGCTGCTCCATAGTTCGCCTCGTTATTTTGTATTTTGCAATTTGAAATAATGGCGTTTGCCCGATTTAAAAATATACCGCCGCCTATTGCGGCAGAGTTGTCTATCAATATGCATTCAGAAATAGTCGGAGATGATCCCGTACAATTAATGCCTCCGCCATTTGATCCGCCGCCGCTTTTTATCGTAAACCCTTTCAATATCGAAAACATGCCCTCATGAGAATGGAAATAAAAAGCTCTTCCGGAGTTTTCACAATCAATAATACAGGCGAGCGGTCCGTTCTCAGAAATAACCGTTATATCTTTTGTTTTGTAATCTAAATTCTTGTTGCCGGGGCCGGTATAAAGACCATCGGCAATCAGCACGGTGTCGCCGTAATTTGCTGCGTCAATCCCGCTCTGAAGCGTCGGTTGATCTTCAGGAACGCGAATGATCTCCCCGAAGATGACGTCTGGAAAACTCAAAATCAATATAATTAAAACAACATTTTTTCTCATCTTGCTGCTCCTTGAACCAACCGTAAACATTATTTAAAACGAAAATCCCGGCTCGATAACCAAATGAAAAAGAAATACGTGTCCGGAATCCTTCCGGATCAATTGAATTGAAATCTAACATGACAACACCCCGGTTCTTCGCCGAATCCGAAAGCGCAGTTTCCGATTCCGTCCTCGCCTCCATAGGCATAAGTAAAATCTCGGTCGGTCACCGCACTCCAGAATGCAAGCCCTTTCATTTCAAAGCCGGATGTATCAGGCCAATCAAAAGGTTCGATTATCGGGACTATCGTTTTTCCTAACCCGATATCGATCAAATTATAGTCTATGTGGTCCTCCATGTATGACCAGTCGTCCCAGAACCAATAATGAGACGAAATATCCATTAAAACAAACAGCGGCACGTTTTGTAACGGAATGTCGTAGTTATAAATATGAACGTTCAGCCAACATTCGTCGCCGATGCAATAATGATCGGAGGGCATGTCGAACCGAACTCTGAAAGCAGACGAAACGGGAGTCCCTGTTGGAGAATAAAATGGCGTTAAAGTTTGAGTGGGAATAGCCGAAGGCGTCGGGGTTGCCGAATAATGGGGAGTAATAGTTGGAGGATAGGTTGCCGTCGGCGACGTGGTGGGCGTATAAACGACGATATTGTAATGAAAACCCAAGTTTACGGCGCCTTCATCCGGCACGCCGTCTATGCGGGTAGTCAGCTCATTAAGACAAACAATGCCCTCGATGTCTTCAAAACAAATGTCCGCAGCGCTCATGTTTCCGGCATCCAGACAGGGGCTGTCCACAGGCTGGCCTGCAGCCGTCCTGGACAGATAATAATCGCCCAGAGGACCTGAAATAAATAATGGATCGGCCTCCATGTTACCCGGACCCCAGATCAAGGAACTGCCTGGTTCCGAATATACGCCGCTCTCTCCTCCCTTCACGTCGCAATAACTCACATTAATGCTTGCTTGATGGATAATCGCTATTTCATTACCGGAAATCGCCGTATTTCCCCACAGGATGCAATTGATCAAATTCGGAGCGCTCTCGTTCCAGGAATGAACGCCTCCGCCCGTGCCCGCATAATTGTCTACAATTGTACAATTCGTCAGCGTCGGTGATGATCTGAAACAACTCAACGCTCCTCCGGAAAGATTCGTCGTATTATTGATGAAACTGCAATTAATTATTGAAGGAGAAGATTCCGTGCAATAAATGCCGCCGCAGAAATTAGCCCTGTTTCCGATAATAAGACAATTCGAAACAACAGCCTGGCTATGCTGAAACCTGATTCCTCCACCCTTGAACCTTGCTGAATTATCGGATATTATGCAATTGACGATCGTCGGCGATGCCCCGCTACAGTTTATTCCTCCGCCACTAAGCTCATAATTGCCGTTCTTTATGGTGAATCCTCGTAAAACAGAATCATGCCCTTCATTATTAATGAAATTGACGCCTCTTCCCTCATGTTCACAGTCTATTATACTTCGGCGAGCTCCGTTTTTTGACATTACGACAATCCATTTGCCGTTATACATCAGGTTCTTGTTGCCGTTACCCCTGTAAATTCCGTCAGCGGCCAGAACAGTGTCCCCGTTTTCAGCGACGTCGATTCCCGCCTGAAGCGTCGGTTGCTCTTCAGGTATATGTATAATCGCAGCCGTAGCTATATTTGCAAAAAATAAAAAGGAAAAAATAAGACTTTTATGAATATTTTTCATTCTTATCCTCCCGAATAAATTGTCCATGTATTATGAAAGCAAAAGAATCCTATTATGTCAAATTTTGGCGATGATCAAAATCATCCGTGTTTTGTGAAGCAATTCGCAGTAATGTAATCCGTATTCGTTCATTCCCTGAATTTTCAATCCGTTCGCAGATTAATAAATTCAAGATTGTATATTCTATATCATCAGCTTTCGGTCATTACTTGCAGTATAACTACAAACAGCGAACCCCTCCTTGATCCTGCGCCAGGGGCTTCATCAACCCGGGATTTCAAAGGATACGGATTCGAGGCAGGCCATATTTTCCAGGTTCACGGGATTGAAGGGAAAGAGGGCCGTCCAGAAGGTTATGGGTGAGTTCCAGGTAAAGTATTCTGGCCAGATGAAGTTGAAAGAGAATATTGATTGTGTAGTTCTTTCGGTGAGGGTCTTGAGAGAATGGTCCGGTTCTTCTGTCCATCCCGGCCAGAAGAAGAATTCACCCCCGATCTCCAGTACGAGCCAGAGGTCAACGGTTGTAATTTTTCCCGGATTGTGGACTCTGAGATCGAATTGGAAATATGAATTGGTATTGTAAATGAATTTATTCGTAACAGGTTTAGCCCACAGGAAGCGCTGTGATGGGTCGGGATGATGGTATCCCAGGTCGGCGGCGCCGGCGTCGGGTTGGAACATAACGTCCGTGGAATATTGATCCAGTCCGTAGAAGGAGGCGAAATGATCGCCCTGGTCCCGGCATGGACTGGCTGGAGGGCTGCTCGGCAGTCCTGTCGAGAGGCAATAATCCATGCTGTTTCCGTGTTCGAAGCGGGGATTAACGTGAATGTCGCTTGTTCCCTGAGCAGCATTTCCGCCATAGTCGCCGGCAGCATTATTCCAGAAGTCATTGGTGGATGAATCGAGTTCAGCTTGACCTTCCATGTAAAGTCCCTCGCCTGCGGCGGAGTTGACTATAATGTTGTTTTTCAAAACGAGGGCGCTGTCTACGGTAAAAATGCCGCCTCCATGCTGATCAGCCTTGTTTTCTGACATGGTGTTGTTCAAGACGTTCAGGTGAGAATCCCGAGCATAAAGAGCGCCGCCTTTGAATTCCGCGAAATTTTGCGTTATGAGGTTGTTGAAAACGAGCGGACAGGAGTCGTTTGATGAGACTCCGGCGCCTTTCCATTGTGCGTAATTGTTCATAACCTGATTGGAGATGCAGGCGCCCAGAGACCAGAGAAACGCCATGCCTGAGCCTTTGTACAAGGATTCGTTTTCGATTAGTTTATTCATGGTTATGAGGGGAGAAGAATCATTGATGGAAAGGGCGCCGCCGTAACCGCCGTACCCGTTTTTAATGGTGAATCCTTTCAGGACGGTGCGACAGGTTTGTTGTTCATCGAAACGAATGACCGCTCCGTCATTTATACCTTGAAGAACCGTTTTTTCAAAACCTTCTTCGCTTTCGAGGACCACATCATGAGAAGGAAATTCAAGATTGCCGATGTACGTTCCCGGAGAAACGAGTATACGGTCGTTTTCCCAGGAGGCATCCAGGGCATCCTGGATATCAGCATAATCAGCAGGGACTCTTACAGCCCCGCGACGATGATACCCCAGGTCAGCGACTCCAGCGTCCATTTTTGAATCGATGGAAGTCGAAAAACGGGAAATCCCGATATCCGCGCTGTTCCATTCTCCAGCATCGATGCAGGGACTGTTTTCAGCATATCCGCTTGTGGCGGAACACAGGTAATAATATCCTTCAGGACCGTGACAGAAGCGAGGATCAGCCGCAATATTGCCCGTATGGGAGTTAATGCCGCCTGACCAGGCTCCTTCTTCGTCAGCATAGAAAGCGTTATGAGAAAGGTCGGCTGAAGAAGTACCGGGTTCGACGTAAGCGCCGTATCCGCCTGTATTGCCGTAAAAGATATTCTGGCTGACGTAGCCGGCGCTGTCCTGGCTGAGGCTTATTCCGGCTCCTTCCCCATCAAGAGCTTCATTAAAAGCTATCGTATTGTTGGCCAGGGTCAGTTCCGCGAATGAGCATCCTACGGCGCCGCCGTCCTGCGCGTAATTATGCTCCATAAGGTTGTTGTAAATCATTGCCGAACCCATCCAGGCGAAAAACGCGCCTCCTCCTGCCGCCCCATCGTTGTTCAAAAACACATTATGCTCAATCACCGGCGCTGAACTTATGGAGAAAATTGCGCCTCCTTTGTTCTCAGCAGAATTGAAAGCGAAATGATTATAAGCGATCCTCGAACGGCTGCCGTCGCTGCATATTATGCCTCCGCCTCCGCATCCCGTGTGATTATCCATAAACCGGTTTCTCAAAATAGTGGGCGAAGAGCCGTTTTTACATGATATCCCGCCTGCTGTATGATCATGAGCATTACCCCATCCGTTTCTGATCGTAAAACCCTCAATAATGCACGCCGAGGTTTCTCCCGATTCACACATGATGACGGAACCGCGTGACCTTCCGTCCAACATCGTATGCCGACTTCCCGCCCGGCCTCTTAATAGTATATCTTTGCCGTCCAGGTTAAGGTTCTCATAATAAGTCCCCGGATCGACGATTATCTCATATCCGCTTTCCGCTTCATCTACGGCAGCCTGTATCGTTTCATGCTCCAAAGGAACCAGTATCACATTCCTGCCCGTCCATATCTCGCAACCCTCTTCAGGATTTCTCGTTCCCGCTATTAATCGCCCGTTAAACGATGTCAGTATGGAAACCTGTATGTTTGCCGCATTGCCGAATCCGCCTTCGCTGCGACATGTCCATTCCGTCCCGTCTTGAGTCTCCCAGACCATGCCGCCCTTATCTTCGTTCAATACTCCTGCGTATAACGTCGAATTGTGCGACGCCATTGAAAATACCGACACCGTTTCCTCATCACCCCAACCTTCCGTTACGACACTCGACCAGTTTTCCCCCTCCTCCGTCCTCAATATCTCAGCGCCGCCCGTTTCATTGTGAGTTCCGCAATAAAGCGCATCTTCATACACGATCATTTCCGATGCCCGCCAGTTGTCCGCATCATCCAGTCCCTGGTTTACGACTCGCTCCCAGTCCTCCCCATCGTCCGTGCGCCATATTTCCAGTCCCGTCGCATCGTTCCTGGTACCCGCATATAAATAATCGTTGAATTCAACCAATGAATAAATAATCACATTGTCCGGATCACCGAATCCGTCATCAAAAATCAAATCCCAGTTCTCTCCGTCGCTCGTTCGAAATAACTGCGCGCCCGTCTCAAAATTACTCGTCCCCAAATATAAGTCCCCCTCGAACTCCGTCAGCGTCATCGCTTTCGTACTCGAAGCCGATCCTAATCCTCCCTCGCCTACTTTTTCCCAGTCGCTGCCGTTGTCGCTCCTGTAAACCTCGAAACCGAACAAATTCCCCGTTCCAAAATATATATTATCCTTATAAACCGCTCCGCTCCACGGCACAATGTTCGCCGCATTCCCGAATCCGCCGCTCATCACGCAATCCCAGTCCTTACCATCGTCCGTCTTCCAAACCTCACCGCCGCTCTGACTGTTGAAAACGCCTATATATAACTCATCTTCATACTCAACCGTCGGAAGTATGTTTACATTGTCGGCATTATTGAAACCATCATCCCTCTCCGGATGCCAGAATACCATCCCCCGGCAATCCGAATGCCCCAACGTCCAAAAAATTGAAACAATAAGCATTAACACTGAATATTTGCGGTATTTCATTCTCTGACCTCCCTGGAATCCGCCTGTTCGCGGTCCCGCCTAATAAAAGCAAAAACCGGGCCGGCAGTCTTCACAAAGCCGCTTTTTTCTCTTGACGATATTCCCTGTTGACCTGGAGAAAATTGCCGGCAGCTCATCAAGCGCACGCCCGACCAACATTGTCACTCATCGTACCCCCTTTACCGTGCACGAACGTGGATGCTTTTGAAGCATTTCCGCTTTAGGCGATCGGAAGTAACCCTCTGTTGCAAATAAATCAATAAAGCGATACATTAACTTTTTGCTGTTCTCCGTGCAAAAACCCGCGGCGCATTAAAATGAAAGAAGAAAAAACATCAGTTTTCAATGCAAGCAGACCACTCGGCTGGACCGTTTTTTTGCTCGGCATTTTTTACCTGGTTTCAGTCAAGCCGATAATAATCGATCAATTTCAATTGACCAATCCTTTTGTTCTATGGTTTTCAGCGATGCTGCCCCTGGCGCTGCTGTATCGTTCTCATTCTTTAATAATGGAATTTACGATGGTATTGTTCATCTGGTGGTCATTTGACCGAAGCGCGCATAATGATGCCGTATGGTATTGGCTGCTGACGGCCCCCGTAATAATATCGTTGGGTCATGCGCTGCAGACGAGACTGAGCGCTGCGACGGCAGCGGCAGCGACTGCAGTAAGCCTGGATATCCCCGGTATGATCGACTCTGGAATGCCCGGCTGGTTGGACATCCTTGTTATTCTGATTATCATGTTCTCTTTAGTGGTTTTACTCAGGGGATATTTCGGAAGGGCATCCCCGGCTCCCCGCAAGGTCGATGTGATCCTCAGTTCCTACTCAAGCAATACGGCGCATTTCACCTACAAATTCATTGATGGACTGCGGAGAGCGGGAGCAGAGGCGACTGTTCACCGGCTGCATTATCATAAGCGTTTCAAGCCGGAATTGAGCGGCGATTCGCTGGTTGCGGCATTTCCCGTATTCGGCTGGAAACCGCCTCGTCCTCTGCTGCACTGGCTTTTGAAGGAACTGCCCCGGGGCAGGGGGCGTCCTGCTTTTATCCTCTACACTGCCGCAGGAGGTCCGGAAAATGCGGCGTTTCTGCCGTGGTTGATTCTGATGCTGAAAGGCTGGCGCGTAAAAGGACGTTTATGGTCGATTTATCCGTTGAACGTCGCCACATTCAGACTGGGGCCGAAAAAACTATGGAAGAAACTCGACCGCTGTTGTCCTTCCAGAGCGGATGTCGAAAAAGCTGTTTTTTCCGGCCGGCAATTCGGGATGGGAAAAAATACAGGTTTTCCATTGATAGTATGGCCTTTTCCTTTGATCTTTTTTGGAATTCTGCTGGAAAACAGATGGCTTAATACCTTCCTGTATCGCAACTATGCCTGGAAAAGGCGTTGCGTTTCCTGCAGCCGCTGCATCAGGTATTGCCCGGAGGAGCGATTGTTTTTGAAAAACGGATATCCCCGCGCCAGGGGAACGTGCATCCTGTGCCTGGGCTGCATCAATGTTTGTCCGGTAAATGCCATGCACTTGCTGTTCTGGACTGAATATGGACAACCTTACAAACCACGATGGCCCCGATACTTGGTCAGAGGCGACGAATCTGATCTCCCGATAAACCAATGAGGCGATTTCGATGCACTTCATGAAGATGGAATGTGCGGACTCAGCGGACCAGGCGGACGAAGCGGAGATTACGGATTATTGAAAACATCATAAAGAATCAACAGCAGTGAGCGGGTGGATTCAGGGGGGGCTAAAAACTGCACAAATTTTATGCCGAGAATCTGTGTGAGAAAAATCAATTGATTTCAATATCTTAGTCTGACCTTATCAGGAGTTCTGAATTTATTCTCCCGCTTTACTTTTTAAAATTTCAATAATATTCTCTGAAATCCATAGTCCAACATTTTGCAAACGACGCAAAGATTGTTCGACTGACTCAATCAAATAACTTTCTTTTGCTAAAATTAAAATTGCACCTGTTCCCAATGTTTGTATTCCGAGAGACCTGGCACATCTTTTTGCATGCAAATCATCCAAAACCGGCGTATACTCGGAATTCTTAAATGCGAAACTCAGAGTTTCCGTTTCGCCCATCCCTAAATCCCAGCGTATGACCTCAGGCGAAAGACAGATCGTTTTCCTTTTGAGCCAACCAAAGTTCGGCAGCATTTCAGCCGCCTGATCAAAGTCAGCCCCTTTTAAGATTTCCCTCCACACTGTTTCTGGAACAACGATATCGGTGAATAATTTTGGAAAAATAAAAGACAATTCACTGTTGCATAATAATATCAGAGGTGAAGCATTAAGAACTATTTTTTTTACGCGCATTGCGTAATTCCTCTTCCAACAAACCAGCGGTATATTGTATGGACGAAACTTCGTAACGGGAAAGCAATCTAAGAAAGGCATACCTGGAAAGTCCCGCAATTTCAGCAGCTTTATCCTGACTGATCATTCCTGATTCATACCATTTAATCACTGCTGCATATTTCATTTCCTGTAAAAATTCATCTGGAGATTTTCGCAAGGCTGAAAATGCAGATTCCGGCAAATCAATAGAATATGACTTGATTCCCATATGAAGTTCCTTTCGTCTTACTCATCCCTTTTAACAGAATACCCGGGATGCTTTTAAAAGCGTTCCTTAAATTCCGTTCTGAAGAATTCAACATCTCAATTCGTAATGATCCCTGCGCTAATTGAAATCTCTGCTGATCAAAAAATCAGCATAATCATTTTAACAGTATGCGTTATGAAAATCAATCAGGCGGCAAAAACCTAAATTTTGGCGATTGATCAAAAAAGCTTCTTTTGAGGTTGCAATTCGACAGAATCTCCCATCATTTTGTTGTGATTTCGATTGCGATTACTTAAACAAACTGTCAAAAATTTGCAGAGAAGCGTAACCCCGATGGCCCCGATACTTGGGTCAGAGCCGACCTCTCCCCGGCTCCCTCTTCATTCTGGAGAGGGGAAGTCACAGTGTTTGGAAAATACAGGAGGATGGTTGTTGCTGCGCCTGAAAAATTCATGAGATGAGGCGTTGCAGGATTGGGTACATTCTGGAGAGGGGCAGCAGCAGGGTTTAACAAAGGTAATCATATAAGATTTTCCCCGACATCTTAAAATTTACGCTTCAATTTTTCCTGCTCATCCGCAAAAGGTGCAATCAAGAATTCATCGACCCGTTAAACACTGGCGTCCAGTCCATTGCCCACTAACTAGTGACTGTCCAGCATTAAATTTTGAATCGATAATCGAGTTTATGGACAAGCACTAGCTATGATCCGATCCAGCCGCATCCGGCATCTATCCCCTGTAAACCGCCGGGTAACCTCTGAGCAGCCTGTGAAATACGTGTTTAGCTTTTGCGGCGTTCCAGAGTTCTTTTTCTCGCCAGTCGGTATTTTCACCTTCGAAGAAGACACCTTCCAGTATTCTGCAGCAGATGTTCGTCTATATGCCGATGCTTTATGCGGCACATGACTCTCCAAGCCGTCATATCGACTTCTTTCAGAGACATTAAGTTCCTGTCACCTCACACAGCCGAATACTCGTCTCAGGTAAATGACTTACAACCGGTTGCGGTGTTTGGACCTGCGGTCAGACTGATTCAAACTGAATCTGAGTGTAAAAAAGTCGAATTTGTATCTCAATCTCTTGACTTTCACAGATAAAGTAATTACAGTAATTACCGGAATGAGATGTTGATTGCAACCTGAAGCCAGAAACAAGAGAAAAAGGTGAAATAAAAATGGTAAATAAAAGTAAAACGAGAAATATAAAAATTATTCCCATTGGTAATTCTCGTGGGATCCGAATTCCCAAGATTATCATTCAAAAATATGGATTTTCTGATTCAGTGATATTAGAGGAAACAGAAAATGGTATTCTCATTCGACATGATGAAGAACGAAAATTAACATGGGAGCAGACGTATCAAGCCATGGCATCAGAGGATGAAGATTGGACTGATTTCGATACAGCAATCAGTGATGGATTAGATGATGAAGAATAAGGCATTTCCCAAAAGATATGCCATCTATTTTGCTGATTTAAATCCAACAATTGGATATGAAATCAAAAAGGTTCGCCCAGTCGTTATTATCAGCCAGGATGAAATGAATCAGTATCTGGAAACAATCGTCATTTGTCCAATAACCACAAGTATACACCCGGAATGGAGAAGCAGAATACAGATTGAGAGTCTAGAAAAGAATTCAGAAATAGCAGTGGATCAAATTAGAACCATTAGTAAATCAAGATTACGGAAGAAGATTGGGCAACTCACACCGAAAGAAGCTCAACGATTGCGTTTTCTTATCACAGAAATGTATGGTGAATAACTTATTGATAATATGACGAAATATAACCAGTCATCGAACCGGAGATTGACCGTTTTACGTATGGCGGAAGTCAGATGGCAAACGAAATCGTCTGTGTGGGATTGATTGACCGGCATTGTTGTCAATCCCGGTTAACTCTGCGTTAAACCTAAACAGGAGGACTCTTATGCAATCGACATTATGGTCGTACGCAGCCCCCGCCGATCGTAAGCCCCTTGCATCCGCTTTTTTCGCGTGGCTTTTGGATGCGAATGGCACTCACCACCTTGGTACAAGGGTACTTAAGCTGTTCTATCTCAAGTGCAGCCTGGAGCTCAACGAAGTCGTAGATGTAAGGGTTCTGACAAAACAGTCACCATCAAGGGACCGACGCTTCGACATGACGGACAACCATGGCGACACGTCCAATCTGGTGATCGAAACAAAATGCAAGACGTTCGGAAGCCGAGAGCAACTGGAACGCTATGCCGCCAAGTCTCCCGTTGCTATGTGGGCAGGTTTCTCGGAGATGAACTGTCCAGAACTGACGGACACGGACCGTCACGCTTGAATCTGCGGGAATCTGAACGCTCTCACTACGATGTTGTATGAGAAATCCGGGTTAACCAGTTTTTGTCCAAAAACCGCAGTGACTGTCCAGCATTAAATTTTGAATCGACAATCGAGTTTATGGACAGGCACTAACTATAATCCGATCAGCCGTCATCCGGCATTTATCCCCTGCAAACCGTCGGGTAACCTCTGAGCAGCCTGTGCAACCCATGTTTATCTTTTGCGTCTTTCCAGAGTTCTTTTTCTCCCCAGTCAGTATTTTCGCCTTCGAAGATGAGACCTTCCAGAATTTTGCAGCAAATTTTGTCGTCAATGTAACCGGCTCTGGCCGCTTTAACGGCTTCAACGGACAATTTTGACCGGTGATCGTTGATTTCCATGAAGGAGCCTTCCGGAAGCCTTTTTTTCCTGTCGAAAAGGATAATATTGAAGTAGCCGCCTACGCCGAGGTTATGTTCCGAAGCCATATCCACGGCATCGAGCATGGCATGGATAGCCTCGGTTTTATCGACGCCGCAGTTCCGGCATTCCACGCCAGTGCGGTTGAAGAAACGGGGCAGGACGAAATTGGTGGTGTCGCCTCCTGAACCCAACGCCAGGTATCCTGATTCGACGGGTTCGAACAAGGCTTCTCGCATTGAAAATTTGTATATCTGGAATCCCTCCTTCCGGTCGAATCCGGCTATGATGCCGCTGTTGCCGAAAATAGCGTCCGGGCCCTTGAAATGGGGAACTTTTGCAATAACGTCCAATGCGTCCCGGACCACCTCATCGTTTTTTATATCGATTTTTTCTTCATTTTTCTCATAGTATCCCTGAACGAATTCAGCCGTCGTAAATCCGAATTTCTGCAGCAGATGTTCGTCTATATGTCTATGCTTCATGCGGCACATGACTCTCCAGGCCGTCATAGCGACTTCTTCCAGGGACATGAAGTTTTCGGGAGGTCCGTCTTTTTCCCTGCATCTTTCAGCGTAGATATTCTCGATTTCGCGATAGATGGTCATTCTAAGCTCATCGCCGATTGACGACGTGCCGGTATTGCCGTATGCTGCGGCTATTCCGTATTTTTCAATAACGTTCCCGGGAATTATGCTTCGAATTTTGTCTGCGGCATATATTTTCAATCTTTCCGGATTCCAGTGTCGCTGTTCGTCGCAGATCATGGCGCCGGAGTCGTTGTCGAATTTTATGGCATTTATCGACGTCATTGTTTCACGCTCCCTCCCGTCAAAACGGGTTCAGCAGATTCCTTCAGGTACAGTTCATTCTCCGGTCCGTCGAGCGTCAGACCCGGTTCCTCAATTTTGTATCCCCGCAGAAGCTTACCCAGTTTCGCGGGTTCCGGGCATGATCCGAAGAGTTCCTTTTCAGCTTCCTCAACAGCCAACCTGCCGCAGGCCGTCCGCCAGATAAGTTCTCTGACGCGGCTCCGTGATACAATTCCGTGATTGCTTGCCTTGACCATTTCGACCATCACGCGCGCTTTGTCGTCGTGAATATCGATAACCCTTTCCTCACGCGAAGCGCCTTCTCCGTTCAAAATGATCACCCTGACGAAACCGCCGTTCTGTCCGTAATGGTCGATTGACATGCACGCAGCTTCCATCAACACGGTCAATCCTTCGGCAAGGTCCGCGCCGCTGCGCCTGATATCCAGTATACGCTTGTTTAAAAAATCCGCAAAACGCTGAGCGGCCCCGTCTCGCCCCTGTCCCATGGACTCAAACCAGCATGACTGAAACGAAAGCACACCGTCTTTTTCCTTCAATGCAAAAGCCGAATATCCGTATCGCCGGTCCGTTCCGATAAGACAAGCCTCCACAGGCGGCGAAAACGGACTGTCGTCAACCGTTTCACGACCGCCTATTATATCCATGCAGCGGGTCTTTACATCCTTCTGACGTATGGAATATTCACATCCTTCCCGCTTGAAATTTCCAGAAGCGAAACCGTCGCCGTCAAATCCAAATAAATAATGCAGCTTTCCGTTCACACGCCGTCGTCGCACCTCGCGCATCGCCTCCAATACCAGCCGACCTAAATTCTCAACCGTTGCATCCTCAGCTTTGATCCCAGGTCCGTCCAGATAATCAGAAATCTTCCGCCGGGCCATCTTTACCGCTTCATAATGAAACGGCGGATGCCCGACCCCTCCGTAAGCCAGCTCTATACCATATCTGTCCGAATGTTCTTTCGGGACAAGCAAATACAAATGGTCCGTAAACCAGTTCTTGCGGCGGAAAATATGCCAGGATTCCTGATCGACGCATATGGCGCCGGAATCCTTTGAAAACCGAAAAGCAGTTACTATCGCCATTTTTCTGATACCCCCTTTTCTTTTCTCCATTCCAGGAACCGATTCAATCCGGCAGGCCGGAATAAAGGCCAACAATTAACCACAAAACGACTTATTTTGCAAGTCCAAACGAAATTTTTTGCTCGAATCATCTCAATAGTGACTGTCCACAAACTCGATTCTCGATTCAAAATTTAATGCCGGACAGTCACTGCGGTTTTTGATCCATAAACGAGCGAATTTTTTCAGCTTTCAACTTGACTTTTTCTGAAGAATCATTATTTAACAAGGGTAATTTGATGCCGGAATCGTCATGAAAAGGTATTCAAATTCGCTATTGGTTAACCCGACAACATTATTTAAACTGAAAGGAGATGTAACAGGAGGCGCTAATTAGTTTTCAGTCGTCGAATCATCAGTTGAATTTTTTAATTGAAATCATTTGCTCGAGGGCAGTGATCAAAGCACGTAAGCTGTAAATAAGGAAAAGAAGAAAGAAATCATCGAAAGTTGAGGTAGCAAGAAAAATGGATAAAAAATTACGAATTATTTTAACATTAATGATATTTCTGCAGGTTTCACCGGCGTCAGCGGCGATCCCGCATAAAATTAATTATCAGGGACAACTCACGGATTCAATGGGCGAACCGCAGGACGGAACGTATGAATTCATATTCAGAATTTTCGATGTCGAAACAGGCGGAGTCGCCCTGTGGACTGAAACTCAGACCGGAGTGGAAGTATCATCGGGGTTGTTTAACGTCATATTAGGCGAGATCGTTCCGATAGATACGTCCATTGCGGACTTTGACGATCAATACTGGCTGGAGATAGTAGTTGAAGGAGAGCGAATGACTCCAAGACAGGCGCTGAGCAGCGTTGGCCAGGCTATTCGATCGGAAAATGCCGAGGATGTATACAACATGCATATAAATCCGAGGAGCATATCCGTAACGGGATACGGACAGATCGTAAACAATGCGGGACAATGGGTCGGAGATCCGACGGGGCTGATGGGACCGACGGGACCTGCGGGCAATCAGGGGCCGACGGGACCTCAGGGAGATTCGTTTTGGACTGATGTTGGGACTCACATCAGGCCTGATAATGCCCAAAACTATAAAATCTATAACAACGATTCCACCTACACAGGATTATTATACGTCGATGATACTGAAACCACTTGCGTAACAAACTATTCCAAGGGAAATTCGCTCGCACAGCAAGTCAGAAACGGAAACACGGGCATATACGCATCGGGAGCCTCTTACGGAGCTTTTTATTATGGTCAGACAGCGGTTTACGCCAGCGGCGGCTCTTTCGGAGCGTACAGTACGGCAACGAATACCGGCGTATTCGGCAGCGGCGGAACTTACGGCCTTGCCGGGGAGAGTTCCGCGCTCGCCGGAGTCTACGGCAGCGGGATGAGTCACGGCATATACGGCGTTTCGGACGTTTACGGCGTCCGTGGCGTGGCGTATGATACTGGAGTTCACGGCAGCGGCGGATCATATGGTTTATACGGTATAAGCGCACATACCGGTTTGTATGGGAGCGGCACTGACTACGGGTGTTATGCGCTGAGTCTAAATACCGGCATATACGCTTCCGGAACGGAATATGGAATTTATTCGAGCGCGCACAGCTTTTGCGGCGTATACGGGTACAGGTACGGAGGCAGTACCAATCATGGCGAAAGTTATGCGGACCCGGTCTCTGCGATACATGGATATACTTACTACGGCAGCACTTATGGATTCGGCGTTTATGGAAAATCTTACGGCGATTATAATCGAACCGGCGGCGTATGCGGATATGTACAGACCGGGGCGAAATGGGGATGCCTGGGATATAAAAGTTCAAGTGCGGGATACTACGGCGGCTACTTTTACGGCGGTTATACAGGCGGCGCCGGAAAAGATGCAGACTTCACCACCGGCATAGGCATAGGCGTTTACGGGGGCGTGGCCGGCGCCTGGATACGCGGCGAAATAATGGGACTGTACACCCAGGGCGAATATTTCGCCGGCTACTCGAACGGAGACACCTATACCACCGGCGTTATGGCTACTTTACAGGAAACGGGAGATCACAGGACCGCCTATTACGGCGTCACTTCCCCTGACGTTGAAATTATGACTCACGGAACGGGCATCCTGAATCAGGGACAGGCGCAAATCCAGTTCGACAAAGATTTTCTCAACGCCGTCAGCAAAGATGCCTCCATCGTGGTGACCGTTTCGCCCTCAGGACCCTGCGATCAACTTTTCATCGAGGATAAAAGTATAAACGGTTTCTCCGTCCAGGAATTCAACGACGGTAAATCGAATGTCCAATTCGACTGGATCGCCGTCGGACGTCGCGCCGGGTACGAACGAAGGCCTGAACTGCATCAGGACCTGGCCGCCAAAGATTTCGATGAAAAAATGCTTCAAGCTGCTTACAATGAGAACGATACCAGCGGAAGCGCCATTCCCATATGGCACGATGGCGAAACACTGCGATGGACTGATATCCCCTATCCTGAAATCGAAAAAGAACCCCCGGAAACGCCCTTCCATGCTGTAAACGATCCAGAACAACTCAAACCGGTATTCCCCGCTGACAACATCAATCACGAAAAACTCAAAGCCGAATCCAGGAATAAGACGAATATCGCTCCCGACAATCAATAGAGCAGACCTTACTTCAAGATAAACTGATAAAAACGGGGATGATGTTATCGGGCATCATCCCCGTTTTTACACTCCGGCTGAATTTCTGATAAAAACGATGCTTGATTGTCGATGCAATCCCCAAAACGCTCTGAAGGTTATACGATCAAAGCTCAATAATTATTCCTTCCGAACATTCAAAAAATTGGGCATTGATCAAAAAAGAGTCTTTTGAGGTTGCAATTCGACAGAATATCCCATCATTTTGTTTCAATTGCGATCCCGATTCCGATTCCGATTACTTAAACAAACTGTCGTGTTCTTCCGGTAAGCATGCTCAGGGCAAATTTTTTTCCACGGCAAGGCATGAGGAGTCGACAATCAGTTTCGACTACGCAGCACCGTCGCCGGGCAACGAGAATCCCTTCAAAATAGGCAAGCTAGTTCCTGTCCACAAAATAGAAAGTCAAAAAATATAAAAAGATAGCGCATTTTT
>CAZUFC010000100.1:0-31230 GCA_964619725.1 uncultured bacterium
GATGTAAATCGTCATAATCCTTTGTCTTTGGATTGACATTTACAGATGCAGACCGTCGACAGCGGAAATTTGAATTTTCAGGCATTGATCAAAAATCCTCTTTTGAGGTTACAATGCGACAGAATCGTCTGTCATTTTGGTAGTGTCCTAATTTGGTTTTGGTGATTTAGGCTGACGGGGCTGGTTGGCATGAAGTTTGCCAAAAATTATTGGAATAAGTTTGCCTGTTTGCCGATATTAGGAATTTTACGAACTTCAATTTGACCTTCTGCAAATTTTTCAAGTCCAGTATCATTGCTAATTATGCAATCAGCTTCTTTGGCAATTGCTGTAGCTACTAATATACAATCAGCTTTTATTTTTTCACGCTTTGCACCATAATTGCTTTGCAAATCTTTCACAATTCCCTTTTCGTATCTATCATTCCAAATTCTTGCAAAATGAGCAGCCGCCTGAAGATCAAATGGTTCAACTTGAAAAATCTTTGAAAGATGATTTGTAATTGTTAAATGTTTATCTGATTTAATGGTCATTAACAATTCTGCAACAACAATTGAGGGAACTAAAACATTTATTTTATTTGATCTAGAAACTCAAATAAATTTTTTGCTTTTTGTATCATGTTTTCTTGACCGGGCGTTGCTTGTTTAACAATTCCCCAAATAATTACATGGGTGTCAAGGCAAACAAGTTTCATTTGTTATTTTAAGTCCCCGTTTCTGAGTTTTAAGGCAAAATCATCAATATCCGAAATGTTGTTAAAGTGTTTTCCTATTTTTTCTGAAAGCTCTTTCATAGCAGAAGCAACAGATTTTTGTTCATATAGTCCGATGTCTTTAATTTTAAATTTTTTTAATTTTAAATCTCCAGGACTCCAAGTAGCCGTGCCATTCAATGAAATAATGCAGTAAAGTTTTTGTGCCAGTTGTTTTGCTATTCGCTCGCTGACATCGCAAAAAATCGTGTCTCCCTGAAGTGTTTCAATCATAATTTTAGGCGAAATCCCTCCCACACGAATAATTTTTCCATATATTGTCGTTTCCCCAATGATCATTGGTTGTTCCTGAATGATTGTATCTGGAGTTATTTTTGCTACATTTTGATGTGAATTCAAAGAATGAAATTCAGCGATGCAGTTATGCTTCCGGGAAGAATTTCAGTCAGTCCGATTTTACATCTTCTTTTTTAAAGTTGGGATGATTTTTATGAATGACTGATGCAATTATATCTTCAGTTGAAACAAGGATTTCTGCTAAATCCCTTGACCGAATTTCCCCTAATTTAATCTTGTCACCTATGAAACGAATTTCGAGTATTTTTTTTAACGGCCACATGATTCACTCAGTTCTTGAACTGGGGAATGATTTCCCCTTTCATATAACAGAATACTATCGTTTGAGTCAAACGTCAAACGAAGGACTTGATTAAATCTTTCAAGCCCCTCGTTTGTCTTTTTAAAATTTAGATTCCAACCACCTTCAACAATTCATCCCAACTCCAAACATGATCGGTAATTCCGGCTTCCATAGCGGGCGTTACCTTAAGCGTCTGATGAATTCGGCAGAAATTGTAATGAGCGAAATGAAGGGCGATTGCAGCCTTCAGGTTTTTCAGCTTTTTTGAGAAGGCGTTCGTCAACCTGGTAAACCGCCTCATACACATTCTCATCGTAAGGTTCTGACGTTCTACGAACGAAGTCGATATTTTTTCCCTATCGGGATTTCCTTTAATTACGTTTGTTTTAGTCTCCACCACGTTGGGCGGGCTGTACCTCTTTTCTTCTTTTTGCTCCGACTCATAAACTTTTATCAGTTGAGCAAAATCGACTTCGCATCCGAAAACGGTCTCGACCGCATCGACGTAAGGTTTAAATCCGTCGCTCGTTATCTGAGGTCTGTTTTTAACGGCTTGTCTTAAACGAAGTAAAAACTCAGTCGCGGATATACCGTTTCTTTTTCCGGTTATGAAAACGGGAGCCAGCTTCGTATCCGCATCGATTGCGACGAAAGTGTATTGATCGCCCTTTTCATTTCTTTTTATCTCTCCGCTTTTGACGTTCTTCTGTTTCTTTTCGACGAAAGCCCATATTTCGTCAATATGGATCGACTTCATTTCGATGTCCTTCATTTCCTCGCTCATTAATTGCATGCAGGCTTCCCCGACCTTGACTCCCAGTCTCATAATCGTGTCTCGATGAACGCCGGTCATTCTTTCAGTCGATCTAATCGAATTTCCTTCCACCAGGGCGCTTAATACTTGAATTTGTTTTTCTTCAGACAGCTTGTTCATAATCGACTCCTTGCGTTTTCATGCAAGGAATGCGATAATAAGAGTGTCTAGGCTCTTTGCATTCCATGCACTGAGTTACGATCCCGGTCCTCGGTTGCGAATCCGACCCCGACTCCGATCCCGGAACCGATTGCGATGTCGACACAAATTGTCAAAATTTTTGAAAGAAGTGTAACCCCGGTTAGATCAGTCCCCATTTTTCTTATGCGGCGAAAGTTGTGATTGTCCTACAACATTACTCACTGGGTTGATATGTCTCGATACTTGATTCAGATGTTTCAGAAGGATTCAAAAGGCATTCCCAATTCAGCGCTGAAAGCGCAGCAGCTCCGAAGGAGCAAGATAAATCAGCCCAGGACCAGGATATCTGGAGGATTACACCGCCCTGGGTTAGAGGGGTTAGCCGCTTTTCACCAAAAGTGCGGGAGAACCCATTTTTCATCATAATCAACGCCCTGTTCTTCCAAGAGACTCCTCAATTAATTTTCGCGCAGCGAAAATTATGGAATTCTTGACAGTTCAGCGTCCGAAAGGCATAGTGAAAAAGGCTGATTTTTGCGGGATATAGCTATGACAGACATTTCCGATGCCTTGATACATTTTGTCGAAACCAGAAAAAAAATTATCGATGATAATTTAATACGGGTTTCTCTGCCGAAAAATGAGAACAATACAGAATTGATTCCTTCGATAAAACACAGCGTGTCCGCAGAAGGAAAACGGTTGCGTCCCCTGCTTTTTCTTGCTCTACTGGAGTCTTTCGGCATAGAAACAGGGAATGCAGAAGGTTATGCGACAATGGCATGTTCGTTTGAAATCATGCATGCCGCTTCGTTAATACACGACGATTTGCCTTGCATGGACAACAGCGACCTGCGGAGAGGCAAACCCGCCAATCATGTCGTCTTCGGGGAAGCCATAGCAGTACTGACGGGAGATGCCCTGTTGAATTCCGCACTCAAATGCATGCTGGATGGAGGCGAAGAGGCGGGATTGGCTCCTCAAACGATACTTCACATCCTGAAAATTATCTCTTTTTACCTGGATGATACCGTGGACGGCCAGGCCGTTGAATATAATCTGCGAGGCATAGTTTTTTCTGAAGATGCGCTCATGGATATCCTGGAGAAAAAAACCGCCTCACTGTTTAAAGCCATATTCTCAACAGCCTCCATTACAGCAGGTAAAGATGAAAAAACGAGACTCCGGCTGAACGAAACGGCGACATATTTCGGCACAGCTTTTCAAATAGCGGACGATGTTCTGGACATGATTGCTGATGAACGAACAATGGGAAAAAATACGGGTAACGACGACCGTAATCAAATTACTACTTACCCGAAACTCGCAGGAATCGAAGCCGCCTGTGAAAAGGTTGACTTCCTGCTGAAAAAAACACGCTGCTCACTTCAAAATGTGCCTCTTCAATCCGACCTGCTTCCCCAATTGATGGAATATTCTACAGTAGAGCGGATTCAAACCGTGAGAACGGGATAGCCATATTCACAGGATGTGTGTTGGATACTAATGGATGCTTGATGCTTGATGTCCGGCATCCGTTCGTTGCAGTTTTCGAGTTATTCGTTCCCCCGATATATCACTTCGCCGGCAATGACTTATACCACCCTTCCACAATTTCCCCTATCTCACGAGGATGGTCTTCCTGCAGAAAATGTATGCCTTTGCCGATATCCCTGGTTTCGAGGTTTTTAATGTTCTTTTTGCACCATTCGAGATTCCCGGCGTCTATGATGCCGCCAGGAGACGCATAAATAAGCAGCTTCGGAATATCGGACTTCTCAAGTTTATGACTGTATTCTCCAACGAGCTTGTGCATATCGGCGGGTTTTCCGTCTATCGGGATTTCGCAAGGCCAACGACGTACGGGTTTGCGGCTCCTGATGGTTCTGAACGGCGTTTTATAGGCTTTCTTTTCTTCGGGTGTGAGTTTTCTGATTATGGCTTTAGGCATGATCTGTTTGACGAATACGTTCATTATGCAGATTAAAAACCAGCCGATGACCGGAGCCCGCATCATTTTGAATCCCAACCTGAAGTCCTTATTGAAATCCATCCAGTTGAAAGGTTTAATCATAGCTTCCATGAAAGCGATACCCTTTATATTTTCTTCGTTCATCATAGCGTAATGAAAACCCAGGGCTGATCCCCAGTCATGCAGAACCAGCGTTATGTTTTCCAGATTCAAAGAGGTGATGAACTTTTCGATGTATTGATAATGATCCGGGCTAAATATGCCCTTTTGTACATCTCCCTCTTACTTTTTGACTCCTTCTCCGTTAAGGATGCTCGCCGCTGACTGCTGAACGCGCAGTATCTTTTGCCGCAACTGCTTCTTGTCTTGCTGATCGAGCAGTCCGGGTTCCATGATGGAGAAAAGGGAGATCATTTTATCGCTTAAATTGGTTATGGCATTTAACTCTTTTTGGACTCTATGCTTATCGTTTTTCAATGAACGAGCCAGCGCCAGCGCCTGGTCACCCGACAGTTTCTCTTTTTCGATCCTTTTCAGCAGATCATCGAACAAATTTTTGCGATTCAGCAGCGTTTTTAAAGCTCTTCCATGTTTTTCGGTCAGTCCTTCCTGTTTTATTTTTTCCTGGACCTTATCGGGAAGCGCCTTCAAGCCGACCAAATTAAGT
Source organism: uncultured bacterium (assembly GCA_964619725.1). Taxonomy (GTDB): domain Bacteria; phylum CSSED10-310; class CAZUFC01; order CAZUFC01; family CAZUFC01; genus CAZUFC01. The sequence continues at coordinate 4,950 of CAZUFC010000100.1, forward strand.
ATATGCCTTTTGGACAGGTGCACTTTTTTCGCAACTTCATCCCATGACGCCTCCTTTTTCGGAGAACCCAGGTTCGCTTTGAGTTTTTCCAGAGCGTCAGCTCTGTCCATAGCATTTAAATCTTCCCGGTGAATGTTTTCGACAAGCGAATCGGCATAAGCTTCATTTTCGGAACGCTCGCATACGATAGCAGGTATATCTGTTAATCCAGCCAACCTGGCGGCTCGCCACCTTCTTTCTCCCGCAACAATCTGAAAACCGCCGTCATGTCGCCTTACCCTGATCGGTTGCAATATGCCCCGCTCCTCTACCGACGACTTCAGATCCTCCAATTTTTGCTGAGAAAATTTCCTCCTGGGTTGTTCAGGATTCTCCGAAATCAGTTCCAGTCTGATGAGTTTAGCTTCCGGCAGTATTGCGACCCCGTCGTCGTTCCCCTTCTTTTTCTTTAAATCCTTTGCATGCCCTGCCTTTGTAGCCGTTTTTCAGGATTGCTTCCCCAGCGTCTCTTTTTTATCCATCCCCTAGCCTCCTTCATTTTACTGCCTTCACTCGCCGCCTGAACCTGTCCGGTAATATATTAACAGACTATATCCTTCCCAGCAGACTATCCGCATTAAACATTGACTCCTTGTTCATTTTACCTGCGCCCTCAATCCATTAGCATCTCATAGCCTGCATAACGTCGGCGGAACATTTCCAGGCGTAGGCGGTGAATTTGAAAGTTTACTTTATTAAATTGTATAATCGTCTGTCTTTGACTTTTCCGGTACTTTCTTCACTTATTATTTTATTATCCTGAAGCTTTGTCAAGAGTAAAATTGAGACCGGCATTAAATTATCAGGTATAGTCGAGTCTGTCCGTAAACGGCTGATTTGCGCTGATACAGTTACAGAATTTATTCGGAAATATTGAGGCCTTTTCTTTCCAAAAAAGAGCCCTCCAGGCGGAACAGCTCCAGCAGCGCTTTACGATATTCGATAATTGCGCTGATTTCATTTATCTGGGAGGCCACCAGGTCTCTTTGAGACTGAGCAGCCAGGAAAGCTGTAGATTTTCCGACCTGGAATTTTTCATTTTCAGCGTCAAGAGTTTTCTGACGGAATATTCTGGTGGCGCGTGCAGCTTTGATCTGCTCTTCGGCCTTTTGGACATCGACGTAAGCGGTCCTGACGTCGACCTGGACGAGTTGGACCATGTTTTTCAGCGCCAGTTCCGTCTGCTTATAAGAAACGAGGGATTGCCTGCGCTGTGCAGTCGCCTGCCTGTTCTGCAGAGGAAATTCCAGGTTAACTCCTATACCGGCCTGGAATTCATCGCCCTCCGAGTCGTCCTGACCGGAGAAGGAGTCTGAGTAGGCAGAGCCGCCCAGGTTAAGGAAGAGGTCCAGTTTCGGCAGCAGGCCGTTTTTTGTTCTGACGAGCTCGACCTCGCGTTTTTTGATCAGGAGTCTGGCCTGGTTGAGGTCAGGGCGTTTCATCATGGCCGTTTTTACATGAGATTCCACGGTGTCCAGTTCGAGTGGTTTTAATTCCGGGGCATCGATAAGGTCGATTTTTTGATCCCAGTTGCTGTTTTTGTCATTGAGATTAAGGATTCTGATGAGATTAAGGCGCTTTTTTGCCAGGTTACCCTCGGCGTTGATGAGTTGTTCCATTCGGCCTGCAGCTTCGGCTTCGAAAGCTGCCAGTTCCGTTTCAGCCAGTTGACCGACGAGTATTCTTTCCTTCACTTCGTCAATGCGGCGACGGGCCAGTTCAAGAGATTTCTGATAAATATCAATGGACCTTTCTGCCAGGATGTAGTCCCAATAGGCTCGTTCGGTTTGCGCTGCCAGAGATTCGGCCGCTCCTTTAAGTTCGTACAGCGATATCTCCGTGTCCAGTTCGGCTTGTCTCACTTGGGCCAGGTTTACGTTCATTCCTCTGCCCAGGAGCAGCGCCTGAGTGAAGGCGACATCCCAGGAAAGCTCTTCGGAATCGGAATCGGTCCCGTTTTCCGTTGATGATGCAGTATAATCTAAGTCCAGGTTTACTGCGGTTCCGGGTGAAAACAATTTAGAAAGTCCGGCGCCGGCATAATCCGTATTCATATCCGATGAAGTCTTGGAACCGTCTTCCGGTTCAGTATCCGTCCGGGATTCGGACGCGCCGGCAGACGCAGTTAATGACGCATCGAAAACCGATTTCTGGAGTATTTCCCGGGTGCGGCTGATCTCAGGTTCCAGGCGATCTATTTGAAAGCTGACGTTATTATCCAGGGCCTGCAGAATGGCTGATTCCAATGTCAATTTCAGCGTCTCACCATCGGTAGTGGTCATGAATGCAGAATCAGACTGACTGGTCGCCTCACTTATTGCGTATTCAACCTCATCAGAAGAGGACCTTTTTTCAAGTTTCGTATCATCAGACGCTTCAGATATCCCGAACCCGGAAGCAGACAGGTATATTGCCGTAAGGGATGCCAGGATCAGCCTTAATCCGGGAATACGACCCGGATTCAGAGGATATTTTTTAGCTTTTCGGCCGTTTTCATTATCCAAATTCCACATCAGCTTGCGGTTCCTTTCTTTTTGAATATGGGCGAACCTGAGCGCCGCAGTTCATAAAAAATCGAGTAAACCACGGGTACAAAAACCAGCGTAATCAACGTCGAACTCAAGAGTCCTCCGATAACGGCCCTGGCCATGGGCGCCTGGGCTTCTCCGCCTTCACCCAGTCCTAAAGCGAGCGGCAGAAGCGCCAGAATGGTCGTAAGCGCGGTCATCAGTATGGGTCTGAGGCGCCGGCGTCCGGCTTCCTGGATGGCTTCGGACAGTTCGAGTTTGTCTCTTCTTCTGAGAAGGTTAGCGGTATCCACGAGTAGAATGGCGTTGTTGACGACTATGCCGCCGAGCATGATGCATCCGATATAGGATTGCATGTTGAACGTCGTTCCGGTCAGGAAAAGTATAAGGATGACGCCGATGACGGCGAAGGGCACCGAAAACATGACGACAAGCGGGTCTTTAAGCGATTCATACTGGCATGCCATAACCATATAGACCAGTATCAGCGCCAGGATAAAACCGACCAGCAATTCCCGGAAAGATTCCTGCTGCTCTTCATACTCGCCGCTCAGCCTTATGCTGAAGTCAATCGGCGATGGAATCGACCTGAGTTTTTCACGGACATCCTCAACGATGGAGCCCATATCTCTACCGCTGATGTTGGCCGTTACGGATACCAGGCGTTCCTGGTCTTTTCTCTCGATACGGGTAGGTCCGGTTTGCGGAACCGTTTTGACGACGTTCCGAAGCGCTATGGGCTCCCCTTTTTCATTTGCGAGGGTCAGATTGAGTATCTCATCCAGGTCCATACGGTCAGCGTTTTTCACCTGCACCAGGATGCGGTATTCGTCGCCCTGCTCTCTGTAATTGCCGGCGCGCATTCCCGACAGCACAGTCTGCAGCATTTCCGCTATCTGACGCATAGTAAGGTTCATATCCGCAGCCTTCAGTCTGTCCACTATGATCAGTTCTTCAGGAGAACCGACATCGCGACTGAGGTCAGCATCCGTCACGCCGTCCGTTTCTTCGAGCGCTTCTTTTATTTTCTGACCCAGATACCCGGCTACTTCAAGATCATGCCCCCGTATTTCCACTTCGAGTCTGTCCGCTCCGCTTGACATCCGCCTGAAAATGAAGAGTCCGGAACTCGTCCTGACCCTGACCGTCATCCCCGGAATATTGCTTAATTTTTTGCGCAATTCCCCGGCTATCTCTTCGCTTGATCGCGTTCTTTCCGATTGAGGAACCAGGGAAATTCTCAAGTTCCCGGTGTTAGACGCTGAACCGCGCCAGGACGAACCGCCCGCACTGGAAACAAGACTCTCTATTTCCGGGACTTCCTCCCGCACTATCTCTTCTATATATTTGATTTTCTGATCGACCAGTTCCAATCTTTTTCCCACATCCATTTCGCCGCTTATGCGTATCTCACCTTCATCCGTTTCAGGCATCAGTTCCGTACCGACATAGGGAATAAGCAGCAGGCTGCCGACAAGCATCGCCAGGGTTATGAAAATGGTTATGAACTTATGTTTCAGGGCCGTGCAAAGCAATTGCTTATATTCGGAATCCAACTGCTTGAATAATTCCCCGCTGACGCGAAACATCTTCTGAAAGAAAGTTTCAGGACCGATGTGGGAATTGGAAGGCAGGCGCAGGAGTCTCCCGGCCAGCATGGGCACGAGCGTCAGCGCTGTGGTCAGAGAACAGAGCAGGGAAAAGGCTACGACCAGAGAGAATTCTTTGAACATGATGCCGGCCATTCCTCGCATGAAGACCAGCGGACCGAAAACGGCCAGAGTCGTCAGCGTGCCGGCGACGACTGCTGCAGTTACTTCATCGCTGCCGTTTACGGCGGCTTTCAGCCTGCTTTGTCCGGACTCCCTCAATCGATAAATATTTTCCAGCACAACAATGGAATTGTCCACCAGCATGCCGATACCCAGCGCCAGACCGCCCAGCGTCATTAAATTAAGAGTGAATCCGCTGAAATACATCAGACCGAATGTCGCCACAATCGAAACGGGAATAGCCGTAGCGATAATGGCTGTGCTGCGGATATTCCGCAGAAAAAACAACAGGATGGCGATAGCCAGTATTCCTCCGTAAACCGCCGCCAGGCTGACGTTGTTTATTGACTGCCGGATGAATTCAGATGAATCGATAATCGGTATCAGCTTAATATGAGGCAGGTCGGTATTGATGTTTTCTATCTCCTTGAGGACCGCTTCGGCCACTTCGACGGTGTTTTTTCCCGACTGCTTGTTTACCGACAACCTCACGCCCGGCTCTCCGTTGACTCGGACTATCCTCGTTATCTTCTGCCACGAATCTTCCACTTCAGCCACTTCACGCAACTGAACAGGCGCCCCTTCCCGTTCAGTTATTACAAGATTCCGCAATTCTTCCACACTCCGGTATTCGCCCGGAGTCCGGATGGTAACTTCATAGTCGCCGCGGTCGATTGAACCGGCCGGAAGGTTGATGTTGCCGGACCTGATTCGACTAAGTATCTGGTTTGTCGACAACTGCATCGCCTTTATCTTGTCAGGGTTCAAGTTGACGTGTATTTCCCTGTCCAATCCCCCCCAGACGTCCAGGGCAGCTACTCCCGGTATCCGCTCAATACGATACTTGATCTGATCGTCGATTATTCTGCGCATCTGTACAGGGTCCAAACGGCTTGATGCCCCTAAAATCAGAATCGGAAAACTCGCCAGATCAAATTTTCGTAAACTCGGCCTGCTCGCATCCTCAGGCAGTTGCGGAAGCACGCGGTCAAGCCTGTCACGGATATCGTCGGCGGCCGCATCCAGGTCGGTTCCCCACGTGAAAGTTACCCGTACGTTGCTGCTGCCTTCCGTTGATATTGAACTGACTTCCTCTACTCCCGTCACTGCGCTCATCGCCTCCTCAATAGGACGCGTCACCAGCTCTTCCATCTCTTCCGGACCCGCATTCTCATAACTCGTCATAACGCTCAACGTCGGATAAGTTATGTCCGGCATCAAATCTATGGGTAAACGGTAAAGAGATATGCCGCCCAATATTATGACGATCAGAACGACCATTATCGTAAAAATAGGACGATTGACTGCTGCGGCGGAAATTCTCATCGGCCTTCCCTCTCTCCTTTATTCTCCTCCAGCCCGGATTCCTCCTGCTTACCCGAACCGGACTGCTGAGGCAATTGGATCGATGAGCCGCTTTCCAGTACATAATGCCCTAAAGTGACTACATAACCCGAAATTTCAGGCTCAATTATTTCCGCAAGCTCTCCCTCCACAATTCCCAACTCCACCGGAATAAATTCGGCCGTTTTGTTCTCAAGGTCAGCCAGAAATACTCCCTGACGTCCTTCACGACGGGCAATAGCTGAAAAAGGCGCCGTCGTCACGTTCTCATGCCGCTCAAATTGTATCCGCACTCGCACGAACATCCCCGGTTTCAAAGCACGATCAGGATTGGGTATTTCTATCTCAACGCGCGCCTGCCGCGACGCCTCCTTCAATAAAGGCGCTATCCTGGCTATTTTTCCCTCGAATTCTCGACCGGGATAAGCATCCGTTTCGATGACCGCCTCCTGACCAACACTCATCCGGGGATAATCCCTCTCTATTACGTCGATCAGCGCAGTCATTACGCTGTTGTCTATAATGGATACGATCGGTGAATTGGCGCTCAATAAATCCCCTTCGTCAGCATACCTCTCGCCTACGACACGATCCCGCTCTTCATCACGCCAGGACGCCATCACGCGCGTGTATGACAAACGCAACTCCGCAGCGCTCAATGCCGCCGACCGGCGCTCAACTTCCGCCAGCGCTACCTGATGCTTGGCCTCACTGGCCGTATACAACGCCCGCACTTCATCAAGCTCTGATTCAGATACTACCTTTTTTGCACGCAACGCCTCTACTCTCTCCAGTTCACGCCTGGCCGTCTCCTTCGTACTCTCAACCTCCTTCACATTGGCTTTCGCTACAGCCCGCTCCGCCCTCGCCTGCGCTGCCTGCAAACGGTACTCCTGATCATCCAGTTCCGCTATTATCTGACCCGATGATACCGCATCGCCGATATCAACCAACAGGCGATTTAAATGACCCGATACCTTCGGCGCCGCTATAAAACTGGATCGAGCCGCCAGTGAACCCGTGAAAAGCCCTATATCCCTCACCGTTCCCTTCTTCAACATCTCTATCTCCACAGCTACGGCCCGCTCAGCGCCGGAGCGCCGGCCTGCTCCCTCTCCATTTCCTCCATCACCGAATATTCCAAATATTCTCCATATCACTATCAGCATTATCAATGCACCAAATATCGCCAGTGTCTTTTTCATACTTGCTTCCTCTCATCACCGAAGGACATTCCCTCTACGCCGCATACCGCACGGATTCCACCTAGACTGAAACGAATTACGTGCTCCGTCAGCTCCTCTATATCCCTCTCACTAAACTGTATCAATGGTTTTATTCCCCTGTCGCGCTTTATGGGATTAACCATTAAACATTGACTGATTATACTCATATGACAAAGCCTGATCAGCTCTACAGGCGCTCCCGGTCCCACTAGTCCTCGAAGTATTTCCATCATTTGTCCACGCTTTGCCTCTATCATCTCTCGCAGTGACTCATCCAGCAGTCCCGTCGGATTTACCATCTCCATCAGGCGTATTCGATGAAAATTATACAGATTCTTGCGGTCCGTCATACGACCTATAAACGATCCTACGCTTCCCCGAAGCCGCTCCTCCGCCGATGCATCCCGCGAAATGCCTCCGTCAATAGGATACAACGAATCAGCCAGCTCTACGCTCCTCTTCCATACCTCGCAATATAATTCCGCCTTGCTCCTGAAATGATAATTGACCGATGCCAGGTTTACCTCAGCACGGGAGCATATCTCACGAACCCTCGTTCCGAATAATCCCTTCTCTCCGAATAACGATCCGGCCGCCTGAAGTATCCTTTCCTTTGTCGAATGATCCTTATCTGAGTTTTCGGCCCCCATGGACGCCTCTCCTTTCTTCGCCGGAATTTTTATACGATATTTTTTAAACAATTGTCAAAAACAAATGTTTTAAAAAATTGTTTTATTTTCTGATTTGACAGCTCCAACAAAAAAATATCAGAATGAAAAACGTCCGGTTTCTGATGTTCGAATTAAAGGACACTGGTAGAAGAGCGGAAGAAACGGTAGAGGGGACAGGCATGAGCAGAATTCCTAAAATAGCGATAAAATCGGTGATTGCATTTTTTTTGATTTTTGGTCTGTTGACGGGAGAATCGTTTACGGAGCGGACGAAGGCAGGGTATGCCGAAACGGATGTGGAAGCCGAGTCTGCGGACGGCGCCGGGGATTCGGGCTGGAGGAGGGTTAAATTGTTGATAATCGGTTTCGACGGGATGGATTATCATTTAACGAAAATGACGTTGGACGAAGAGAGGTTCGATTTTCCCCTGAGGATATTTCCTTTGAGAGTCGACGTACCTTTAACGGGACCTTCCTGGGCGACTTTTTATACGGGGTTGAACGCATCGGTTCACGGCGTTACGGATTACTGGGGCCGTGCCGTAAAAAGTTCCAATTGTTTCGAGGATATTGAAGAATATACGTTCTGGAAGCTATTGGAAAAGCATGGTTATGAATCTTTTCTTTTTAATCTTCCCATTACGCCGGAAGGATTCCCTTTTGACGATTCGCCGGAGAAGGACATAATAAACTGGGACTATGATGCCCTGAAACAGGGGCCCGGCAAGTGGCGACAGAGAATCAGAGAAATGCCCGTTGAGGAGGTCATCCGAAAAGCGGGAAAGGATGCATTCGGACTTATCGATCAGATGAATTTCGGGGATGCGGACATGATCTTCGTTCAATTTTCCTTTCTGGACAGAATCGGACATACGTTGACATATAAAAAGGATAAAACGGTTCGAAAGGCTTATGACCTGGCTTATCTGATAATCGACGAGCTGCATGGAAGACTGAGACCGGAATATTTTATGGTCGTATCGGACCACGGATTCGGAAGACGGCTTCCCACCCACTTCAAAGCCAGGACAGCCGTGCTTCTGTCTGATGAAAATATGTCTTCTTTCCTTAAACGCAGGGTCCCCGGCAGGCATTTTCTGCAAACGGCTCTCTTCGATGAAATTCTGGCTCTTTTCGGCATAGAGGATTATCAAAAGCCCAGGTGGAGAATAGATAAAAAGACAGGGCGGATAAATGATGAAACGGAAGAGGAAGAGATCAGGATGCGCTTGAAGGGTCTGGGTTATATTCAGTAACGGCCTCAAAAGAAGCTAAAATTAATCCCTCTTTGCTTTCCGCGTAAATTAGCGTGATTTCGCGGATAAAATATGCCGGAAACGCTTTAATTATTTGCCGCTGCCGGGTTTGCCTTCAGAGATCACCTTACGCTCAAAACCGTTATCCCGGATGCTTCTGACCTTTCCGCACTTTATGCATTTTTGTCTTTCCACGATGAAAAGAAACGTTATGTTCTTTTTAATGGTTCGCCATTTATGCGATGATGCCTTGTTTAATTTTTCAGACGCCCTGTTTTTCATCTTTTGAGCCTGCGCTTTTCAAGAATGGTTTTTCTTTGAACAATGCAATTGCTTCAGGCTTTATGCTCCTTTCTATTATTTTAATAAAAAGGAGTGATGAATTTCACGAAAATAAAAAATTTTAGGGACTGATCAAAACCGGGTTACACTTCTTTCAAAACTTTTAACAGTTTGTTTCAAAAATCGGTATCAGGGTCGGAATCGGGTTTGCAATCGCAATCGCAACAAAATGAGTAGATATTCTGCAGGATTGTAACCTCAAAAGACGCACTTTTGATCAATGCCAAATTTTACGTCGATCAGATCAGTTTGATAGCTTTCTGGTCCATTTTCTGCGCTTTTTGATCCGAATGGGAGTAGCACAGAAGAAAAACAGGACAATCGCCGATATTTTTAACGGCGTGTGCGACGTTGAGAGGGATTTTGATCAGAAAGGGCATTTCATTATTGAACAGCATGATTTCTTTATTGCTGCCGTCGGCGTCTGCAACGGTCAGTTCCAGAATGCCCTGGGTGCAGAAAAGGTATTCTGCGGATTCTTCATGGTAATGATTGCCCCTTATTTTGCCTGGATTCAAGCTGACCAGGTGAATATTCGCCGGCGTTTTTTCCGGGAAATCATTGACGGGGAAAGGTACGGCAGCCCATCCCCTTTCATCGGAATGAAGAGAAAAATCGATTATTTCAATTCTTTTTTTCATTTCTTTATTGTTTCAGATGGACGGTTATCGTTTTTTTTCATCACATATCAGACGAGAAAAATGTCGCCGTTAACGAAAGTTCTTCGTTCATTGTCCGTAGATTCGATGATGATTCCGTTTTTGATATCTACATCGACGACGCGGCCTTCAAATTTGACGTTTTTCGCGACCATGAGGACGTTTTTTTGCATCAGGTATTGCCTGCTTTTCCATTCTTCGCTCAGTTCATAAGTTTTGTCTTTAGTCAGGTTGACCAATCTTTTTTCGGTATTTTCGACCAGGATATTCAGCATTTTTCTGATGTTGAAGAGTCGTCCCGTTTCTATAAAGAGGGAAGAGGCTTTGATTTTCGTTTTTACGGGCAATTCTTCCGTTTTATTGTTGACGTTTATTCCCAGGCCCACTATGACGAAACTTTGAGATTCTGCCGAAAAGGTTTCCGACAGGATTCCCGCGATTTTATATTCGTTGAGCATTATGTCGTTGGGCCATTTGAGAGAAAAAATGAGTCCTGAACCGACCATGATTTCCAGTGTTTCGATTGCTGCCAGGGATACCAGCGCCTGGCAGAGCAGGGGGTAACCCGGTATTTTTTTATCCTGAAACGTCAATGTGGCGTACAATCCTGCATCAGGGGGAGACATCCATTGTCGCCCCTGCCTCCCCTTGCCCCGGGTCTGCAACCTTGCGGTTACGATCGTTCCTTCTCCGTAACCTCTTCGGCATAGTCTCTTTGCTTCTTCATTCGTCGAATCAATCGAATCGAAAACTCTGATTACTTGAAAAAAAATCCGTTCCATACCCGGCAAAGCCTCCCAAACCCATTGTACAACATCTCTGCGATTCTTGCACCAGGTATTTTCCCGAATTGCATTGACTGTTTATGGAGAGTAATGTATTTACACTAATTGAACAGGGTGCAGATGAAGGGCAAGTCTTCGTTGTACCGGTGAATTATTAATTCTCAATGAAAACGGTTATTTTATGAACAAAAAAACCCCCGAGCTTCCCGTTATCGTCCATTTGAGTAATTTTGTCGACCTGCCTGCCGGACGGCTTAAACTGCTGCCGGTACCCCTGTTTTTTAACCTTCTCAGCCTGGCTCCATCTTTTGAAGTCTAAGGAAGAATATTAAATGAATGAAATCCAGACTATAATGGCGGTTATAGCCGGCTTTTTCATCGTCGCAGTCTCATCCAGACAGATTGGAAAATTTTTCACCAGGATAAAATTTCCCCTGATCAGCGGATTTCTTTTCACAGGAATGATAGCAGGGCCTTACATTCTCAATCTTATTCCTGCTGAAGCCGTGGAAAAACTGAGGTTCGTCGACAAAATAGCGCTTGCTTTCATTGCTTTTGCTGCGGGAAGCGAATTGTATCTGGATGAGTTGAAAACGCGGATGTGTAGCATAAAATGGGTGACGATCGGCATAGTTTTCAGCACATTCGTGCTGGGAAGCACAGCCATATTCTTTTTAACCGATTACCTGCCTTTTTTTCATAAACTGTCGTTCAACGGCCGCCTGGCCGTGTCTCTGCTCGCCGGCGCCGTCCTTACCGCTCGCTCTCCCTCATCAGCCATCGCTATAGTGAACGAATTGCGCGCCAGGGGCCCCTTTACATGCACCGTACTCGGCGTAACCGTCATTATGGACGTGGTGGTCATCGTCCTGTTCGCTATTAATTCCTCATTCGCCGACACCCTGCTGACCGATGCGGATTTCCGGTTCATCCTGCTCGCTTTTCTCGCAGGTGAAGTACTGTTTGCCTTCCTCCTCGGCTACGTCCTCGGAAAATTACTGACGCTCATAATGAATATGCGCACAAGGACTCTTTTTAAAGCCGTCGCCCTGCTGGCCTCAGGTTACGGCGTTTTCCTTTTTTCAGAATTCATCAGACATTACAGCGCTGACACCATCAATGTAGAAATATTACTCGAACCGCTGCTCATCTGCATGGTGGCCGGCTTCGTCGTCACCAACTTCAGCACATGCAGACTTGAATTCCTTAAAATAATCAAGGATGCCGGTCCGCCCGTCTACGTCGCCTTCTTCACCCTTACCGGCGCTTCCCTCTCCCTTAACATCCTCGTTAAAGCCTGGCCCGTGGCGCTCACCCTTTTCTTCGTAAGGCTCGTAGGCATTTTCATCGGCTCATTCACCGGAGGAATGATCGCCGGCGATCCCGTCAAACACAATAAAATCAGTTGGATGGCTTATGTTACGCAGGCCGGCGTCGGCCTCGGCCTGGCCAAACAGGTCGCCGTTGAATTCCCCGAATGGGGACCCGCCTTTTCTACAGTCATCATCGCCGTCATCGTCCTCAACCAGATCATCGGTCCGCCCTTTTTCAAATGGGCGATAAACATCGTCGGAGAATCACACCTGAAAGCCGAAACCTCCGAATTTGAAGAAGACAACAATGCCTTCATATTCGGTGTGGAAAACCAGTCGCTGGCCCTCGCCAGGCAACTATGCAACCACGGCTGGAAAGTCAGAATCGCGGCCTTCAACCAGGAGCTGCCGCCCAAAATCGATCACCCATGCCTGGAATTCGTGACCATCAATTCTCTTGACCTCAATACGCTTAATCTGGTCGAAGCGCACCACGCAGAGGTCATCGTCACCATGCTTTCCGATGAAGAAAACTACCTTATCTGCGAGCTTGCCTTTGAAAACTTCGGCACAAAAAACATCGTCGTCAGACTCAACAACAGATGTAACTTAGACGCATTTCGCGAAATCGGAGCGCTCATCGTTGAACCTTCCACAGCCATCGTCAGCCTCATGGACCACCTCGTCAGATCCCCCGTCGTCGCCTCACTCCTGCTCGGCGTTGAAGATGATCAGGAAATCATCGATATCGAAATCACCAATCCCAACCTCGACGATATGGCGCTCAGAGACCTCAGACTGCCCATCGATACACTCATCCTCTCCATCAGCCGAAACGATCATATGATCATCTCACATGGCTACACCACACTCAGATTAGGCGACATCATCTCCATTATGGGCTCTGTCGACAGCCTCCAGGAAGTCCAAAGACGCTTCGAAAGCTGAGCGGATAACTAACGCCGCTGTTCCCTCTCCATTAATCTGATGCTTAACGCCGCCTCTCCTCAAAGTTCCTGAACACGTTATATCCATTTTCTTTCATTACTTTTTATGCTACACTCTTTATCGACTATTCAGTATGATCCTCATACTGAAATGAATCGGAAATCTTGAATTTTGTTGCTTACTCATGCTCATACTCACAGATGTGGATATTCCCGGAAACTTCAAATTCAGATCAAACTCGTAAAGCGCTCAACCGGAGAAAAAAGTAAATGAAAAAAGCAGGCTGTCCCGCTCAAAGAAAAAATAATTTGAAACTGTTTATTTTAACTTTTCTCTTTGTTAATTTTTTGTGTATCGCAGTCCGGGCGGACTCTTCTGAAGAAAAGGCGAAAGCTGAAAAGAAAGTTAATACAATGCTGCAGGAGAAGAAGAAAAATACTGCCGGGGACCATTCTGAAGTTCACACGCAAAGTTTTTATGACGATATGATCGGCGAAGGTCAAAAGATGCATGAGAAAGAAACGGACGAAGAGGAGAAAAAACGCCTTTCGGCATTAGGATATCTTCCGGGTTACAGACCGGGACCTGAAGAAAAAAACGTAACGATTTATGATGAGGAAAAGGCGTTCAACGGTTTAAATTTGTATATTTCCGGGCATGGACCTGAAGCCTTTTTGATTGACATGCACGGAAAAGTTTTGCATAGCTGGAGGTATCCCGGCGGGGATGAAAACGGCCCCTGTCCTGTCCCGGTTAAATACTTCAGACGGGCGCGCCTTTTCAAAAACGGAGACTTGGGCGCCATACTGTCCAATTGCGGATTGCTTAAAATCGATAAAAATTCCAATCTGATATGGGCTTACGAACAATTCTGTCATCATGATTTTCACGTTGATGAAGAGGGTAAAATTTTCGTGCTGATCAGCGAAGATTTGGACCTTCCAGGTAATGACCATATTACGTACATGGATGAACTGATAGCCGTTTTAACCCCGGACGGCAAGGAAATCAGGCGGGTTTCCCTGTGGGAATGTTTTAAAAATTCATTTTTCGCCCCGGCGCTGGATCAGATCGTATCGGTCGAAGTCGGCTTCGGCGCCATGCCTATCAAACCTGGAAAAAAAATAGTCAAAGATATTTTTCATGTGAACACCCTGGAAATCTTTGACGGAAAACACCGGGAGCGCTCTGAAATCTTTAAAAAAGGCAACGCCCTGATCTCTATGAGAAATCCCAGCATGACGGCCATCGTTGATATGGAAAAGGAAAAAATCGTATGGATGATGACAGGAATGTGGAAACATCAGCATCAGCCTACGCTCCTGGATAACGGAAATATATTGATTTTTGACAATGAAGGACGAAACGGGAATTCCAGGGTGTTTGAATTCGATCCCCTGAGTCAAAAAGTCGGATGGATATACAGAGGTGAAAACCTCGACGTTTTCGTCTCAAAATTTTGCGGGTCGAATCAAAGATTGCCCAACGGCAACACGTTGATTACCGATTCGGTTTATGGCCGCGCTGTCGAAGTATTGCCGGACGGCACAATAGTCTGGAAATTCGTAAACCCACATAGAACGGGAAAAGAAAAAAATCATATCGGCACCTTATTCGAAGTCATAAGAATCACCCCGGATTTTCCTCTCACATGGCTCGCCGGAAATTAATCGAAGTTTTTTCATTCGCCGGTTATTGTTCTTCACCAGCGCCTATCCCCAGGCATTCCAAATTAAAGAAGAGTTTCTGGACAGGCGCTTGTTAACTCCCATCCTGTCAATCCAGGAAAAGATTAATTGAAACCGCCGGCTCTGCTTGATCAGACGCATGGTTCTTGAGTCATAGATGATTACATGACGTTACTGTTTATTTCATCTTTAAGAAAAATTCGCTCGTTTATGGATCAAAAACCGCAGCGCCTGTCCAGTATAAAATTTTGGATTGAGATTCAAGTTTCTATACAGACGCTAGTCAATGCTTCTGGGCACAATTCTCTTTTTCTGCTCTTCCATTTCTTTTGCCGGTTCTGTTTCTTCTGCAGTATCCGTCTCAGTTTCAGGCTCGGCGGGCGCTGCTATGACCGTTTCGCTTTCAACCTTGGGCCTTTGCGGCAGCGAAGGTTCCGGCTGCATCTGCTCCAGCGGAGGAAGTTCCTTCAACCTGTAGAGTTTAAACAGGTCGCGGCCGTCGTTCAACTTTAGTTCGTCTATTAATTCATATTCCTTTGCGTTGTCTGCGATATTTCGCCACATGAAATGTCGGTTATAGGTCAAAAGGTAATTGACGCCTTTATCCCTGAGGAAATTATTCACCAGCTTCTGATCGTCCGGGTTTCTCAATATTTTCCAGGCTTCGGGATCAATTAACCCGCCTAAATCGTAAACCGGCCGGTCGATCAGATAACCGAACGCGCCTATCATGTCAAAAGCGATCATTTCATTCTCCGGAACCTTTTCCTCCACCCACTCGACTGCTGTTTTTATTATTTCATATTGCTCTTCACCCGCAAAAATCTCATAGTTTCTCTGCGATCTGTAACCCCAGTATACCAGCATTAATCCCATAAAAGTATAAATTAAAATGCGACAAATTTTTCCTGTTTCGCCGTTACCACACCTTCTGCCTGATATATCTTCGCCAGAGCAGGCGGGAATGACCGACCGGCAGAGACTGACCGCAAGACTCATATATGCGGTCGGGAAAATCAGGATGCGATAACGCCAGGATGTTTCCGGATAATACACAAAAAAGAGTATCCAGGATATCAGGACGCTCAAATAAGCGAACCACAGCACATGAATTTTTTTTCTGCGCAATGAATCGATTACGGGAAGCATAGCAAAGGCGACGAAAAGAAACAGAAGGAGTCCCAGGTATCTGTATTCAGGAGCCTCGATGAGGTTGGACATTAAAGTTGCATTTGCTTGAAAGGAAAATTGTATTTTTTTCAGCCAGTGGAGATCGAGGTAAAAAGATTTCCTGGAAAGTATTTTTCCCACGTAGGTTACGGGTATGAACTGCCGGATATGGATATAGGTGTAAAGGGAATAGGGGAGAACGAGGGTGAGCAGCCCCAGGGCGGATAACGCGTAACTTTTTAATAACTCCCCGATATTCAAGCGTTTTTCAACCCGGCAGACCATGAACAAAAAAGCGATGTATGCGGCAAAAAGCGCCAGGAAATCAGGTCGCACCAGGACGGCGAATCCTAACGCCAATCCCGTCAGGTAGCTTTTTCGACTGTAATTTGTTTGAATCAAGAAAAGGATGAACAGGAAGATGAAGACGGCCAGGGGCGTTTCCATGCCCGAAAGAGAAAACATGAAAAGGAAGGGATCGATGATGAAAAGGAGAGTGAATATAGTGGATATGACGGCACTTTTTTTCGTCATCCTCCAGAGCAGAAGATAAAACAGTAAAACGTCACCTGTGAAAAACAGCAGTGAGGACAATTTAGCGGCGATGACCGCGTTGCCGCCGGTGATCAGCGTCGTTGCGGAAACTGCAAGAAGCCAGGCCAGGCTTGTGAAACCGAAGGATATTTCGCCTTCATTATAGACGGGACGCCCCAGCTTGACGAGGTTTTCCGCATACCTGCAGAAAATATAAGCATCGTCGTCGATTAAACTGGGAGAAGCGAAAATATAGATGCTTGCTGCGACAAGAGATGCCAGGGCCAAAATCACGGGTATGATGGACTGTTTGCTGATAGCTCGAATCCCTTCTAAGATGCGCCCTTGCCGGAAAAAACCACGGGAACGGTCTTGATGAGTATCCACAGGTCCAGGAGAAAGGATCGTTTTCTGATGTAATAGATATCGTATTTGACTCGCTGAGCCAGCGACGTGGTTCCACGGCAGATGATCTGCTGAAGTCCCGTAATCCCCGGCTTGACTTTCAGCCGCCTTCTCTGCCAGATGTCATACTGGTCTACGAAAATAGTCTCTTCAGGACGCGGACCTACGAAACTCATATCTCCCTTCAGCACGTTGAGAAGTTGTGGAAGTTCATCCAGGCTGCTTTTCCTGAGAAATTTGCCGACTCTGGTCGTCCGGGGGTCGTCAGGCATCTTGAAAACAGGTTCGGGCAACTGCTTTTCCTGGAGCAGGTTGTTGAGCAATTGAGGAGCGTTCAGGACCATCGTGCGGAATTTATACATATCGAAAGGGATGCCGTCTTTGCCTGAACGCTTCTGCCTGAAGACGGCCCTTCCCGGCGAATCGATCTTTATGGCCGCTACGATCACTATCCAGAGAGGGATGCTCAAAAGGAGAAGAACAAGAGAGAGCACAATGTCAAAGATTCTTTTGATGAACAGAGATGCCTGGTTCAGCGGCTTTTCCTGGAGCGTTACCATGGGAACGCCGTCCAAATCATATACGTCGGCGTAATCGATTAACAGATCATACACCGTGGGGACCATTTTGAGTCTTATATTGGATAATTCGCAGAAGGACACCAGTTCCAGAAGATCGTAATGCCCCAGGTCCGTCCGCGTCAGTATTACCTCATCCACGGGATGCGCTTCCACTATGTCCGCTAACTCACCCAACGCTCCCAGGCATGCCAGTCCCTCCATCAGCTCATCTCCACGGGTACCGTCCACGTATCCCAGAATGTGAAAACCGAGTTTCGGTTCCTGGTTGAGTTTCTGCGCCACGTAGCGAGCCATATTGTCGGAACCGATTATCAGGACATTTTTGACGTCGACGCCCGCTTCGCGCATCCTGTCTTCAAGCTTTTCCACGCTCCATCGAAACAGTATCATCAGTAGAATATTGAAAAACCACGCTGTTATACATACCGAACGGGAATAGGAGAATTCTCTGAAAAAAAATGTCAGAGAAATTACGAAAACAGCGCTCAACGTCACCGCTTTGACGATTTTATGGATGACGTCGATTGTTGAATAACGGTGCTCGCGATCATACAATCCGAAAACGGCGAAAAGCAGCAACCAGGTATAATTCACCAATACCAGCGCCTTCAGGTATTCCCCAATCGGAGGGACTTCAACAGGCTGAACGAAAGGAAGCGGCGCCCACAGTTCGATGTGAAACCTCAACCAGAAGGCTGCGGCAAAGCTGATGTTCACCATTAAAAGATCGCCTGCGATAAGAACGATTTTCCAGAATAAATCGTGACGCTTTCGCTCGGAACGGCGCTTTCCGTTGTTCGATTTCAGTCTTCGCCTCGATTTCAATTTTATTTCCTGTTTTACGTCAGGTATGCATCCGTTATTTACTGCAGGATCACTCATGGCGCTTCTCCATTCGAACGCCGCAGTCCGAACCTCAACAATCCCGCAGCTAATCCCGTTCCCAGTCCGAGCGACCTTACCGCGATAAAAACCGGAGTGAGCAGTCCGACGGCAGGGTCACGCAGGAATATCCCGGCGCTCATCGGAACTGTGCTGATCAAGTAGAAAAGAAAGCAGCCGAACAGGGGCCATCGCGCGGAAGTAACGAACAGGTTGAGGAGAAGACCGAAAAGGAGAAGGGCGAAGAGTCCCATGTGCAATTTGAGTGACTGAGGAGTGTGAGTATCTTTATATGTTTTTTGCGGATGACTGAGGAGCAATTTGACCTTCCAGTAGCCTATGCGGAATTTCTTTTTGAGATAATCCTTTAATGTCGAGGCATGCCTGTGATAAACACGGGCATGCGGTTGAAAGACCATCTTATACCCTTTTTCCCATACGCGAAAAGAAAATTCCTGGTCCTCGACCGAAGCGCCGGGAAAACTTTCGTCAAAACCTCCCGTTTCCTCCAAAAGAAAACGCCGGAAACCCGCGGAATAAGTGTCGATAAAATCAATTTCTTTGAAGGCGGCCATGCGTTTATACTTGTCTTCATATTCATATTGTACGAAACGGGCCGTCAGTTCACGCTGCTTGGTCAAATAAGAACCCTTGACCCCCATCACTTCAGGATCGCAGAACGGCTCAATCATGTATTCCACCCAGTCGGATTGAGGAATACAATCAGCATCCGTAAACAAAACGATTTCGCCTTTCGCTTCCGCCCATCCCCTGTTGCGGGCCGCCGCCGGACCCTTACGGGAAGTCCCGCGAATTACCCTGACGCCGTATTTTTCCGCTATTTCCGTTGAACCGTCATCCGAACCGTCGTCCGATACGATTACATCAAGCCGCTTCCAGCTCACCGTCTGATGCTTCAATGCCTCCAGCGTTCCCCCCAACGTTTCCGCAGCATTATGACACGGAATTATTACGGAGATTATTCTGTTGTCTTCATTAACTTCGCTTGTGGTTTTCAATGAAGCTTCCACGGAAAAGGTAACGGTAAAAAATTTTGAACGATTTTAACGTTCGTTGCGCTTCCGTGGGATGAAGCGCCGTCTGTTTCAATTTGAATAATAAATAACGGGGCCGCAGATAATACTCACGACGCGCCCTGTCGCAGAATTCCACCATCGACCGACTGTCCAGTCCCGGCAGATCAACCACGCAATTGTGCAATCCGTCCCGCGTCAGCCACTCCCGAAAACTCCCGGCCGTTACGTATCCCTTCTCCTTGTAATGATCGTAACTTTGAGTTCCCGGATACACCATAATGGGAAAAAACTGCGCGGTATCCGTGTTAAGTTTTTTGGCGAATTCCAATGTCTGGACCATGGTTTCTTCTGTTTCGCCGGGATTCCCCACCATGAAACAACCATGCACCATGACGCCCGCAGATTTCGCAGCTTTCACGAAATTCCTGGCGTTCTCCAGTGTGTTGGATTTTCCCATATCATCCAATATGCCCTGGTTCCCGCTTTCAAATCCCACGCACAACAAACGGCAACCAGCCTTTCTCATCCAGCGCAAGGTCTCATAATCCACATCCGCGCGGGAATTGGCCGTCCATCTCAAACTATTGCCCTGTTTTATCAATGCCTGGCATATCTCACGACACCGTTCGGGATTAGCCGTCAACGTGTCGTCTTCAATGAATATCTCCTTGACCTCAGAAAAATTCTCCCTGATAAACGCGAATTCCTTCACCACTTCATCTATCCCGCGCCATCGGTAGGCATGGCCGTTCTGAGTTTGAGGATAAACGCAGTATTTACAGCGATGAGGGCAGCCCCGACCTGTTATTATCGTCACTTCAGGCCATTGCGTTATCGAATAAAAATAATCCTTGTAATTGAGATAATCACGGTAAACGCGGCTGACGAACGGTAATTCGTCCAGGTCCTCTATGAACGGACGCGGCCGATTCCTCACTATCCGCTCTCCGTCACGATAAACGATACCCTTCACGCCGCTTACGTCACTGCCGTTTTTCAGACACTCAGCATACTCCCGGATAGTGTATTCATATTCGCGATAAGCTACCGCATCAGCCGCCGGGCACGACTCCAGAGTCTCCTCCGGCAACGCGGAAACATGCGGTCCCACCAGAACGATAGCGCTGTCCGGCAATTTTTTCCGAATTAACGTCGCTATTTCCAGATCGTTGGCTATGCTCGGCGTGCTGGTCAGCAATACCGTCATATCAGGCCGCTTCTCCTCAGCATAACGCTCCACGTCCACTCTCGTCCAGTTGAGCGTCACGCCGTCCGCCAGATCAATATCATATCCCGCATCCTCCAACGTCCCCGCAGCATATGACAACCACATCGGATAATAGATCGTCCCGGACTTCGTTACCGCAGGACTCCGCTGCTCACGAGAAAACCGGGGTAAAAAAGGAGGATTAAGAAAAAAAACCTTCATCTATAAACACCTGACCGAAGCGGCATTATCGCGCCGCCTCAATGAACTCCTGACTCATCAGGAAACTGTAAAAAGTTACTCTCGTGAAAATGTTCGCCAGGCCGGTTAAAAACGTCGACGTCCACTGATCGGAAAACATCGGATGTGTCCTTCCTTCCGTTACTATTCATTAAGCTTCCATTCAAGAGCCCTCATCAGGAACATCAACAAATGCCCCGGCAGAACATCCTAAATCAAAAGTTTAACGAATAGTCAAGAAAAGTGTCAAGATATTCATGCGAAAAGAGGATTCAGATATCGTCATATACAAACCTGATCATACCCAGAAAACGATTTTTGCCCAAAAATAAAAATGCGGGACTGATCAAACCGGGGCGACGCTTTTAATAAAATAGGCACTGATCAAGCCGGGGTTACAATTCTTTCAAAACTTTTGACAATTTGTGTCGACATCGCAATCGGTATCGCCATCGTGATCGCAATCGAAACAAAATGATAGACGATTCTGTCGAATTGTAACCTCAAAAGACGCTTTTTTGATCAATGCCATAAAATACTTGATTGATGAAAATCCCACAACACATTGAAACGGACCCACAACTGTCTGCAGGACGAACTCGCCGCCGACTCCGCTGAGCCCGCCAATTCCGCTCAGTCCGCCAAGCCCGCCATTTAAAATCTCCCGCTTTGAATCAATCCTGCTCTGTGGTATTCTCATTTCCGCTTATTCCCACTGTTCCGGGACGGCATTATGAATGGAAAAATGAAAACAGATCGTCGCTTCACGGCAGCCGCCGTCATTTTAATACTCATCCTTGCCGCGTCCCTTCGCCTCGTCAAACTCCATCACCAGGACATGTGGGGCGATGAAGCCTGCATGCTGTATCTCTGCAGCGACTCACCCGCCGAAATAGTCGATGCCCTGGTCAGTCAAAATCGTCCCGACGTGGATGTGGCGCCTCCCGTTTATTTCCTGATTCTGCACGCCTGGATGAAAACCTTCGGCAGGACTGTAATCGGGATGCGCAGCTTTTCCGTTCTCGCCGGCATTCTATGCGCTTTATTCACCTTTTCATTCGTCCTCAGAACCAACCGGGACCTGAAAACGGCAACGCTCGCTGGAATGATAACCGCCGTCTCCGCCTTTCATCTCTGGTACTCCCAGGAAGCCCGCATGTATACCTTCGCCGCAATGCTTGTCCTGCTCTCCAATTTATACTTCTACGGCCTCTTCGCGCAGAAGAAAAAAAGCAGTTTCCTCCCCTGGTTCTTCTTTTCCCTCACCGCTTTATACACTCAATATTATGCTGTTATGGCTCTGACTGCTCAGTTCCTCTTCGTCATCTTCGTATATCTGATCAACAGAAAAAATCTGCCTCTGAAACAATACCTCAAGGAAAATTCAAAATTCTTCATCGGATGTTTTCTCTTCCTCATACTTTTCGCACCATGGTTGCAGACCGTTCTGGTCGATTACTCCATGGCGAATGCCCCGGGAGGTTTCGCCAGTTATTTTCACCCGCTTTTTACCATCCCCTTTCTGTTCCTCAAATTTTCGATGTTCGGCAACCAGGAATTCATCTTCGAGCGCCTCCCGTTTTACGTCATCGGCGCAGCAGCCTTTCTGACCGCATTGGCGGGAATTCTTAAACGCAGCGCATACCGTTCCGCCGGCATCGTTTTTTCCATTTTCATGCTTCTGTTTCCCGTGATTCTGGTCTATTCGGCAGCGTTGGTCGGATTGAAAATTTACAAGAGTCATCCCTTTCTGATCTTTTCGCCTTATTTTTATCATCTCGCCGCAACCGGCCTGATGAACTATAAAAACAAAAAATTTAAAACTCTGCTGATAACGGTCATCCTGGCCGCAAATCTGTTTACCGTTATAAATTTGAATTACAGTCCGGATTACAGAAAACCCAGGGTCAGAGAAGCACTGGCCAGCCTGAAAAACAAAATTGCTGCGGATGCTCCCATTTATAAACTGCCGGCAGCGATTCCCGCGCCTCTTGAAACTATGGGCGACTTCCTGGTCTGGAAATACTATAACCAGGACGAATTAAACGTTATCCCCATGACCGGCATGCAACGGGACGACCTGATGGCTCGATTTCCCGATACCCTGAACGAAAGCGAGGAATTCGCCGTCGTATACCAGGATAACCTTCTGATAAAACAAGATGCGGAGAAAATAGTCCGGTTTCTCTCCGATGAATTCCGGCAAACGGACCATTACGTCGTTGAGAGCCGCATGAGGGGTTTCAGCCTCATCATAAGGATATTCGGCCCTGGGGAAGTTGATCCGGAACCCGGCAGCGGCGGTCGAAACGATATATTTAAGGATTAACGTGCGACATGAAGACAGATGACGCAAGAAATATCAAATACAAGATAATCAACCGGAAAAAACTGTTTATGGTTCGTAATGCCGACCGGTTATTGCAGGCGGCTTCGTGCGTTTACCGTCGGTTCAGCGGCAGGAGCCTCTCCGTACGTTCCTCACTGCCCGACTATCCTGAAAACATACTGGCCGTCCGCCTGGCCTATATCGGCGATGCGGTTATGACCCAGCCGGCTTTCGCTGTCCTGAAAGATAAATACCCCCAAAGCCGCCTGACGTTCCTGACATCAAGCGATGCCGCTCCTCTTTTTCGGTCAGACCCCCATCTGGATGAAGTCCTGGTCTTCGACGCTCCCTGGTTTAAAACCCCGGCCTGCTCCCCGGACGGCAAAATGGATTGCCTTATTTCGGAATACGGCCGCCTTAAACGGCTCATCCGGGAAAAAAATTTCGACCTGGGAATAGATTTTCGCGGCGACGTCAGAAATATCTTCTGGACACTATACTATCCGAAAATCAGGCATCGCCTCAGCTATAACTCCGGCGGGGGAGGCGAACTGCTGACACATCCGGTCGATTGGAAAGATTTGACCCACAAAGTGGATTTTCATTTGAACCTCCTGCGTGAAGCAGGCATGGATTGCCCGACCCGGGAACCGCGACTGTACCCCGCCAGGAAGGATACAGAACAAGTCAAAATACTCCTCGCCGGCTATAATATTAACGAAAACGATCATCTCATAATTATACACCCGAAAGCCCGGCTGCCCCTCAAAGAATGGCCCCTGGAAAGATATATCGAACTGGCCGCCAGACTGCTCCGGAATTATCAGATAAAAATAATACTTACTGGACTGCCGAAGGATTGGATATATCTGCAGAAATTCCGGGAAATTTCGGAGCAGCATTGCCTGAACCTCGCCGGTAAACTCGATATTCGCAAACTGGCCGCCTTATACCAACAGGCAAAACTCTTTATAGGAAACGACAGCGCTCCCGGGCACATTGCCGCTGCAACAGGCGTCCCGACACTCTCCATCTTCGGCCCCTCGCTGCCGCAGGAAACCGCACCCTGGTCCAAAATGAACAGAACTGTTTTTTCACAAAAAACCGCCTGCAGAGAAAAATGCGACGAAAACAGTTGCCGCAACAATACCATGGACTGCCTCAAAAACGTTTCTGTCGAAGAAGTCTTCAAAACCGCTGAAGAAATGGCGGATCAATTGAATCTCCCGGCCCGTCGCCGGTAAGACCAATACGGCATCCTGTCTGAATGGTTCTCGATTTTCAGGCAGGCTGGAAGTTTTAGCTCACAGTAATCTTCATCATAAATTCGTCGTCGCTGCGGGATGGAAGTCATCACTTCGCATGTTTGTCCTACCCGATCCGATTATAAGATAAGCATCTGCGCAATACTTCGCTGCCCGTACCTTTGATTACATGCTGCTGAAAGTCTCTATGCGGCAATGGTTTGCTTGTCGGTCGGGAACTTATTGAGGACTAATTCTTTTAAATCAAGTATTTTTGAGGCGTTGTCTATGTCTATGCCTGTGAGGAAACCTTCAGAATCGTAATCCAACACGACTCCGGCTGATACTTCTTTGCTTTCTGCGCTTTCTTTTTGTGAAAGGTCTATATACATTGAATCCGTATCGGGATAATATGATATCTTCATGGCTTAAACCTCCTGTCAGGGAAGGCGTTATGAATGGTTTTCCTGTCTTCTAAAGTGACGACCCTCAAATAACGGCCGTCAAGTTCCTTTATCGGCGCCCAGAACCGGTACCGGTTAAACTCCTGTCGTTCTGATTTTGTCGGATTTTCCAGTACCATGATACACCATTCCTTTTTAATATACGGACGCTTCCTCAGGATTTCATTCTCAAAATAATCGGTAAATTTGTAATCCTTCATTGCTTTCAAGCCGTCCCCATTACGCCGAAAAATTTATATCGACGCCTCACGAATTTTTAATATATCAAAAACTGGGTTTATTCAACAAACTCATTTTTAGCCGACCTGCCAGAGCGGACAAAATTCGCCTCGCTTGTCCAACTGAGAATTTTTCCCGGACAAAAATCATGCTGACAGGACCACCCAAGGAATTGGATATATCTGCAGAAATTCCGGGAAATATCAGTGCAGCTTTCATTGTCTGAACCTGGCCGGAAAATTACATATTAGAAATCAGACCGCCTTATACCTGCAGGCAACAACTCTTTATCGGCAACGACAGCGCTCCAGGCTCGTAAACATTAAGACCAATACGGCATCCCGAAACCAGGAAAAATCGGGAACTGATCAAACCGGGGTTACACCTCTTGTAAAACTTTCGACAGTTCGTTTCAGTAATCGGGGATAAGGGTCGGGTTCGCAATCGGGATCGAAATCGAAATAAAATGATGGGAGATTCGGAAGAATTGCAACATCAAAGGACGCATTTTTGATCAATGACAAAAATTCGCTCGTTTATGGTTCAAAAACCGCAGTGCCTGACCAGTTTTAAATTTTGACAGCCGGATTTTTCGGCGCTATAGTGTTATGGTGAGGTTGTGATGGAGGAGAGAGAGTCATGCATAGATTAACAATTACGCTGTCTGATGAAAAACACCGGGCGCTAAAGGAAGCGGCTGTCAGACAGGGCAAATCCATTAGACAAATAATCGAAGAAAGTCTTGAAATAGCCGGGATTAAAACAAGGGAGAGAGCAAAAAGTTTAGTGTCGAAAGCCAGGGAACGCTCGCAGATGAGAGAGGATGAAGCGCTTAAACTTGCCGTGGAAGAGACGAAACAAGAGCGCAAAAAATGACGGTGATTGTGGCTGTAATTGATACGAACGTTCTGGTCAGCGGCATTATCACAAAAGATTCGGATTCATTTACCGGTAGAATTCTGGACGGAATGCTTCAAGGAAAATTTTACTTTTTACTTTCAGATAAATTAATTTCTGAATACCGGGATGTTTTGCTGAGGAAACGAATCAGAAAAGTGCACGGATTAAGTGAAGAAGAAATTGATGAAATTCTGACGGACTTATCGGCGAATGGTATGTTCCGAGAAGTAATCGAATCGAAAACCCGTACTCCAGACAGAGACGATCAGCATTTATGGGACCTTTTGGCTGTTTATCCCGGCGCATGTCTGGTAACGGGAGACAAGCTGCTCATAGAAAATGCTCCTGAAAATGCCGCCGTTTTCACTCCACGCCGATTCGTCGATATTCATGATCGCCTGTAAATGTGCAATTGGAAACTATGGAATTGGCTATTCCCATACCTCCGCCGTACCACGCCGAGTTGCTCTCGAATGTGCAGTTTTTTATAGTAACGCT
>CAZUFC010000101.1:0-6746 GCA_964619725.1 uncultured bacterium
TTGGAATACTTGGAAAAATTTTTCTCCAAAATCCTGCACAGCGGAAAAAGCTCGTACTGAAAAAAGGCTTGACAAGAATCTTAGAATGAATTATAATCATTGCCAACTGAACTTGGAAAAAAGATAGAGTAGAAGATAAGGTGAGTTTTTGCTTAAAGAAATATGGAAATCATGCTCGAATAAAGAAAAAACGAAAGCGGATTCTTGTGAAGAATAATCCTGAAAATTCATATCAGCTTATCCCGCGAAATGCGTTTCGTCCATTTTGTGACAACGGGATTATTGCGACAATGTCCCATCCGTATACAGGATTGTCATACGGCTTTACTGCGTATATTGTCTCTTCTTCAGTCGACAATTTCGCGTTAAAGGGCTATACAAAATTTGAAGAGTTGACAATATTGGTTGAATCATTTCCTTTAACTTGCTTCAAGTCGATCCACAGCCAGAAATTCAAGAAGTGCGAATCCTGTGCTGCTTTCGAGGCGAAGTATTAACTTTTTTTGAAAGGAGATTTAAAATGAAGTCGAGAAATTTAGTTATCATCTTACTGGGGCTTCTCACAGCAATGAATGTTGCTGCTTTCGACCGTCCGGGCGAATTCGGCATTGGATACGGACGAAGCGCAGCGATGGGATACACAAGTATGGAAGAAATAGCGATTCTCACCGTTGATGCACTTACAGGTCGCTGGTGGTTTTCGGATACATCCGGTGTAGATTTTTTCTTCGGCTTTACATTCATGGAGGATGTAGACGGCTATATTATCGGAGGGCGCTATCTTCACAACATCATCAGTAAAAAGTATTCCTCGCTTTATGCTGAAGGTGGACTAATAATGGACAGGATTTCCTCGGAAGACGAAAGTTACGATTGGCTGACGATTGAAGGAGGCATTGGAGTTGAATTTTGCTTTCCGGGGCTTGAGGAAATAGCTTTCTATGGAGAAGTTGGTATCGATTACGTCAACGGAGAAGATTATGACGTTTTCGGAACAGTAGGCGATGCTTTCGGCAGCTTCGGCTTCCATTATTATTTGCGATAGGAATTAAGGGATTGATGAAAAGACCAGCCGCAATTTTCAGTAATTTTTTCTTCTTCTCTTGCCCAGAATGCGTATCTCGCCTATGATCAAATACTGATTCAACATAACGGAAAAATAGCGGCAGAAGGCAGTTCGACGGAATTAACCGGAAAGGTTAAAGGCCTCGTCTATGAAATAAAACGCAAAACGAAAAGGCAAGACCTTTTTTTATCTCGTCTTATTCTTTTATCCTGCTGTTTTTTCCGAAAAATGAGATGGCCGTCGACATCGGCGATTTTTTTGAATCTCGAATCGTTCGTCAGCTCGGCGACTTTCTCCAGGTATTCATTTTCGGTCAGCGGCCAGGTGTTTGAGTATAAATCTAAAACGATATATTCAGCTTTGTCGATGTCGGGAAACTGCCGTATTATCCTGCGGCCCGACAGGTGGGGAATCAGTCCTGACTGAGCGGAAACCGGGACCCTGGGGGGAACCAGTTCATGCAATTCGTGTCCGGTGCGAATGCGTGAACTCATCGGGTATTGCCGGATGAGCCATATCGGCGGACGATCCAGGAAATACAGGAAGGAGAGCGCCAGAGCGAATCCTGCCGTTAACCTGATCCGGTCTCGTTTCATATCCGTCTTCTCGAAAAATCTCGTCACTCTTGCATAACCGTAAAATGCTGAAATGAAAACGAACGGCGTTATGGTTGCGGTATATTGAAAATATATTGAAAAGGTTTCAGGTCGGGCGCTCAGCAAGTTCTGAAACAGGGTCGGCGCAGCGGGAAGCAGGGACGCCGGAGCCGCAAACGGCAGAAACAGGACCGGACCAAAAATTTTGATCAGATAATGCAGTTTCGGAACAGTCAGCAGGGTATCAGCGACCATCGCCGGTTTCCTTATCATATTGATTATTATCTCGCCGAATCCGCTGCCCAGGTGCGAGTAATGATGCATATGGGGCGACCCTTCCGGGTTCATCAGGGGAAAATAAACAAGCGCCAGGAATAATGAAACAGCGCCCCCCAATATCGCTGTCTGAAAACCGGCTTTCCTGCTCAACCCCTTTAACACAAGAAATAATCCCAAAAATGTTACAGTCGGCGCAGCAATCTCCTTGCACATCAGGACCAGAATAATGCAAATCCAGTATCTTTTGATCATTCCTCGAATCAGAAAAGCAAAGGCCCAAAGAAGCCCGCCCGTCGTTAAAGCCACAGGATGAAAATCAAAAAGGTTCACGTTCCGCACCGGTTGATAAAATAGATAAAGAACTGCGATAAGAAGTCCCGCACTCTCGTTCTTAGTAATATTTATTCCAATTTTATAAAGCGCCGGCGCACCGAGACTCAACGCCGCAGTTTGCAGGACCAGAAGCATGATAGGCGTGGGAAAAAAGCGATACAGTAAAGAGATCGGTTCAAGTATGGGGAAAAAATGGATAGCGAACTGATTAGTTTTTTCCAGCGAATTGAAGTAACGACCGGTGTGAATTCTATTCCATAACACATTGTCGAATATCCCCAGATCAAAGCCGTTTGTGCGGAAAACCATATGCTCATGCACGGCAACGAACGTGAAAAACAGAAAATAACCGGAAGCGGCAAACCATACAATTCTATGGCGGCGTTTAATGTTCAGCAAGGAATTGATCATTCCGCATGAAAAACGTCTCAGACGAGGATACTTCAATAGAAGGATGCCCTGAAGCGTAAGAAGAAAGGCCAGTACAATCGCTGCGTTGTCTGTACTGTGGAATTTCCAGGATATTTCGCCGATTTCGATAGTCCCTCCGCCTGTAATCCGAACAATAAGGACTCCGCATAAACAGATCAGGGTTACTGTCCTGATCGAACGGTAAAGCATGACGATCCGACGGCTTTCACCGGGAGGATTAGCCGGCGAATGCATGGGATTAATTTTGTTTGAAATAAATTCCTTTTCCAATTGGGATTCCTCGCCTTTTTCAATCGGACGACGTATAAACGCGAAAAGAACTTGAATAGAATTATGCATGTTGAAAGACAAAAACAAAAGAGAAAATAATTTCGGGACTGAAAAACCGCCGGTTCGCCCCGAATCCAAAACTGTCTCTTTGACGAACTTACCGCTTTTTTTTCATCCACGGCCTTTTATTTCGACACCGGCATCGACCCCCGATTAACAAAACAAACCGCCAAAAGTTTTGAAAAAGTATAATCCTGGTTTGATCTGTGCAAAAAAACAACTAAATCCCCCTATCCAGCCAAAAAACAACCCATTCTTACTCCCCCTCTCCATTCATGGAGAGGGGGCCGGGGGGTGAGGTCGCCCCACCAACTTTTATTCATAAAGATGGGCGCTGATCAAATATGGTTCCTTTGAGGTTGCAATTCTTCCCAATATCCCATCATTTTGATTCGATTGGGAGATTAATTTCTCCAGCGGTCTTCAAAATGATCCTTAAAATAATAAAAACATGTGCTATAGTAGCTGCGGGAGGCGCTATTGATGCACCCTAATGCTGAACCGACATACAGTTGCGAATGGCCTTACCGGGCGCTGGCAGTATTGTGCGATGGAAAGGTAGTTTGCGGTTGCGGAGACCCTCGAGGGCGAAACGTTCTGGGACATCTTGACGAACAGGGCATCCTGGAGGTCTGGCATAACTCACAGGAACTGCAGCAGATTCGAATCGGTCTTGAGCAGAATCGACCGCATCGATATTGCCGGGGATGTTCTCTGCTTGAAGCCGGAGGTTCTTCATCTGCCGGCAGCGGAGCGCCTCTTCCCTCCGGTCCTCTGCTGATTCATATCGAGCCTACGATCCTCTGCAATTTATCCTGCGCCAATGACTGCTGCAGCCGGGAAAGCGGCATTCGTGAGACGCGCCGTTCCATGTATTTGTCGGAAGAACATTTTCAGAGAATAATCGATACGGCAGGACCGGCCCTGGAACGAATCGATTTTTATAATTACGGGGAACCTTTTCTTCATTCAAAAGTGAGTGAAATGATCGTCCAGGCCAAAGAGAAATATCCCCGTCTTTATACGAGCACAAGCACTAACGGGCTTCCTCTGGATAACGACGACATCCGTCGGGACGTAGTTCTGTCCGGTCTGGATCAGATTTTCTTTTCCATCGACGGGGTTGACCAGGAGACGTATGAGAGGTACAGACGGGGCGGTTCTTATGAGAAGGTCATGAATAACCTTCGTTCATTAGTGGAATTGCGGGAACGTCTCGGCAAAAATCATCCTTACATCATCTGGCGTTATATTTTATTCCGCTGGAACGACAGTGACGATCAACTGGAAGCGGCCGAACGGCTGGCAGAGGAGCTTGGAGTAGACCGATTTTGTTATGAGATAACGGATTATCCTGAAGAGGCTTATTCGCTGAAATACAGGCCGGGAACGGAAGCTTTTGAGAAGATAAAGCCGAGGGTATGGGGCTGGGCGCGATTCGGCATGCGACGTCGCATCATTGATTTTAGAATCCCACGGACCGTCAGGCGCGGAACCCCTTTCCAGGTAAGATTGACCGTGGAAAACAGCGGCGAAAATATATGGCGCCGTGCCACTCCGTTCGGAAGACGACATGTGACGGCAGGTATCCATCTTGTCGGAAGAAAAGGAGAAGTGATCGAACGGGATTTCGGACGGGGAATGCTGGACCGGGATATACGCAGCGGCGAAAAAGCCGAAATAACTATTGAAGCGACGGCGCCTTTGAAGCGGGGATTATACAAACTTGTTCCCGACATGGTTTATGAAGGGGTATGCTGGTTTTCCGAATTGGAGGAAGACCGCAAGAGCCCGCAGGCCGCTTCAATTATGGTGTGGTGATAAAGTGAAAATACTGATGGCTGAATCCGCGGGATTTTGCATGGGAGTCCGAAGGGCACTGAACAAGGCGCTGGACGTCTCCCGTGAAAAAAACGAAGAACCCCTGGCTACACTCGGTCCTCTGATTCACAATCCTCAGACCGTCAAGCTGCTCGAATCTAAAGGCATAGGCGTGATTAACGAGCCCGAAGAAATGGATGACGGCACAGTCATCGTCCGGTCGCACGGCATTCCTCCTGACCTGCGAAAAAGGATCAGGCAGAAAGGACTTTCAATTTGCGATACGACATGTCCCAAGGTAGCGAGGGTCCAGGGCCTCATCAAAAAATATCGCTCTGAAGGTTACGATGTCGTCATTATAGGCGATCCCGAGCATGCCGAAGTGATGGGGCTGCGAGGTTACGCCGATGAGAAAGCGCATGTGATTCGTTCTGTGGAAGAGGCTGAACGGTTGCCGGAAACGGATAAAATATGCCTGGTTTCGCAGACCACTCAGGACCATGCCCTGTTTGAGGAGATAGCCGGAGTTCTCAAAAAACGATTTGGAGACCGGTGTACGATAATCGATACGATATGCGATTCTACACGCATTCGGCAGGATGAAGTCAAAAAACTCGCCGAAAAAGTCGATGCGGTTATCGTTGTCGGAGGATACCGCAGCGCCAACACCAGCAGGCTGGCCGAAATAGTCCGCTCCATGAATACTCCCGTATGTCATGTCGAAGAAGCCGGCGAACTGCCTTTAGACGATCTGAAACAATATCATAAAATCGGCGTTACCGCCGGGGCTTCTACTCCCAACTGGCAAATAAGAGAAGTCATTGACCGTTTGAAGGAATTGAAATGGTACAGGCGCATCCCCGTGTTTAAACCCCTTTCACGCCTCTTTGAATTCATACTGGAAAGCAACCTTTACATTGCCTTCGGCGCGTTCTGTCTCAGCTACGCCATTTGCGCTTTACAGTCGGAGGAGATATTCCGCATCAGCCTGGGTCTGATTGCGGGCGCTTACGTTCTGGCCATGCATATCCTTAACAGGTTCACCGACAAAGAAGCGCTGAAGTACAATCTGCCGCTCAAGCTGCAGTTCTATGAAAAATATAAAATATTCCTGGGGACCCTGGGACTGACCGGAATTACCGGCGCTTTCCTTCTGTCGGCCATGGAGGGCAGCGCCGCATTTATTATCGTTTTTGCATCGAGTTTTCTGGGGCTACTCTACAGCCTTCGCATCGTTCCTGCACGATTGAGCCGACGGATCGGATTCAGAAGATTGAAAGACCTGCCCGCTTCCAAGGATGCCCTGGTCGCCCTGGCCTGGGCCACCGTTACTGTAATCGTTCCGGCCGCAAGCAACCCGGAATATTTCGGACAGGCAACCGTTGCATCATTCGTGTTCGTTTTCCTCCTGGTCCTGTTGCGCAACCTCGCCCTGGACATTCGCGACTACCAGGGAGACAGAATCGTCGGAAAAGAATCCCTTCCCATTTTAATCGGCCTCGATAACACCTGGAAACTTATACGAATCAACGCCTTCGTCCTGGTCCTCTCCCTGGTCTTCGCCAACATCTTCAAAATTACGCCTAACCTCAGCCGGTGGCTGCTCATTCCCGTTTTCTACAACATCATTTATCTCTACATTTACCACAAGTTCTACCAGAAAGCCCTGCTGACTCATAACCTGATTCACGACTTCATACTGGACTCCTCCTTCGTACTAACAGGCATGATCTCTCTGCTCTGGGTTTACTGGACCTGATAACACGGCAACCAATGCGTATTCAATTCATTGATTTTACAAGCATACAATTGTACCAAACGGCATCCGGAAAGAGGTCAGAGCCCGGCGCAAACCCTTTTTTTTCGGGCATCAGGGTCGGGGCTGGGGT
>CAZUFC010000101.1:6846-30827 GCA_964619725.1 uncultured bacterium
CGGCATCCTGCCTGGTTCATTTACATCCGGAAAGGGGTCAGAGCCCGGCGCAAACCCTTTTTTTTCGGGCATCAGGGTCGGGGCTGGGGTCGGCATCGGCATCGGCATCGGGATCGGGGTTGGGATCAGTGTCTGTATCGTAATCGGGATCGCAATCGGAATACACAATTACGTGGAGATATGCTTTGTCTTTCTCAATTATTCAAGGCTGTGAAAATTATAATCTCAAAAGGCGCTTTTTTGATCTTTGCCTTAAAAGAATCAGCCTTATGCGTGTGGGTCTTCATTCGACGTGTTAAAAAGATGAGTTGCGCCGTCACAGTTCAGGGACCCGCAGAAACGCCACGGAAAGCGGCAGGATGCCGCTTCTACTTTTTTTTCTTCTATTGTTGGATTCCCGGGAAAAAATCGTTTCTTTAAAAGCAGTCGCGGCATCCTGCCTGGTTCATTTACATCCGGAAAGGGGTCAGAGCCCGGCGCAAACTATTGAATTACTGATGCGTTAAATTGAATTTCCTTGACAGAGCGACGCTGTATAAATATATAATTAACAATAATTAACGCAGTCCTTTGACGGATTGTGCCGTCCTTTAGGAGAATTCGAATGAAAAACGCAAAAAATAACAAGATCAAAACGGGAATGCCGGGACTCGATCATGTGTTGGCGGGCGGTTTTCCTGCCGACCATATCTATCTTTTAACGGGACCCAGCGGTTCGGGCAAGACCACTTTCGGATTGCAGTTTTTAATTGAAGGCGCGCGCCGGGGCGACAAATCTCTTTATATCGGGACGTCGGAATTTCCCGAAGAGATCAGGGAGATAGGGAGGTCTCACGGCTGGAATTTAAGCGGAATAGAGCTTCGTTATCATGGAGGACTTGAAGCGCTGACGGGGAAGCCGAAGCAGACGATGTTTCAACCGGTCGAGGTTGAGCTTCCCCGGACGATGGAGGCGCTGATGGCCATAGTGAATGAGGTCAATCCTGATCGTCTGGTTATAGATTCTTTGACGGAGATCAGGTTATTGTCCGGCAGGGAAAGCTGGTATCGTGACCAGTTGAAGGTCCTTCAGCGGCACTTTTCAGACAAGCCTTGCACGGTGTTGTTGACTGATCTTAACATAAATGAGCAGCCTGTAGTCAGAAGCATAGTGCACGGAGTGATAGAACTGGGGCAGACTTCGCCCGTTTACGGACCTGACCGCCGTCGTTTGCGAGTCGCCAAGTTGCGGGGGACGTCTTATTGCACGGGTTATCATGATTTCACGATATGTAAGGGCGGACTGCGTATTTTCCCCAGGCTGATTGCGGCGGAACATCGACAACGCTTTAAACCGGAAATGGTAAGCAGCGGACTGCCTGAACTCGACAAGCTTCTGGGAGGGGGATTGGACCGGGGAACGAGCACCCTGTTTGTGGGTCCGACCGGCACCGGCAAATCCACAATATTGACCCAATATGTGACGGCGGCAGCGCGTCGCGGCGAAAAATGCGCCATGTATATCTTCGATGAAAGAATTCAGACTCTTTTTCAGCGTTCAGCCGGCTTGGGTATGGAGCTTGAAGAACATGTGAATTCAGGAACGGTAACGGTGTTGCAGGTCGATCCCGCTGAAATGACGCCGGGTGAATTCAGCACAAGGGTGATGAATGACGTGGAAAAGGGTGTGCAAATAATCGCCATCGACAGCTTGAACGGCTACGCCTATGCCATGCCCGAGGAGCGAATGCTGGACGTTCATCTTCATGAGTTGCTGAGTTACCTCAACCGACAGGCCGTTACCTCACTCCAGGTCATGACGCAGCATGGAATTTTTTCCTCCGCATCTGCCGCTTTTGACGTCAGTTATATTTCGGATACGGTTATTCTGATGCGGATGTTTGAATACAGGGGCGCCGTACACAGGTCCATATCGGTTCATAAACGTCGAGCCGGCGACCATGAGAACACTATACGGGAATTCACGTTCAAAGAAGGATCAATACAGATCGGAAAACCTTTGACTCAATTTACAGGCGTAATTTCCGGAAATCCCCAGTTTCTGGGAGAAGAGCTGGAAGAGGCCGGAGGAAATAGTTGAAAACGGACTCAACATCAGAAGATGCTCTTCAGGCGCTTATCCTGGCTTCCACTGAGGGCGATGC
Source organism: uncultured bacterium (assembly GCA_964619725.1). Lineage (GTDB taxonomy): Bacteria > CSSED10-310 > CAZUFC01 > CAZUFC01 > CAZUFC01 > CAZUFC01. The sequence goes on from CAZUFC010000101.1 coordinate 8,991, forward strand.
TGAAGCGCTGATCGATACGCTTTCTCAGGCAGGATTACCCGGCGAATCGTGTTCATCAATGACTGACTTATGCAGGCGCATCGATGCGGGTTCCGGCCTGGCGATCATTGCCGGCGAAGAGCTTGATGACGATGGTCGAAGAAAACTCGAAGCAGCGCTGAATCGTCAACCCGATTGGGCTGATTTTCCCGTCATTCTCATGGTTGCGCGGGGCGGCGATCTCGGCGCCGGATGGTCTTTTCTGCAAAAAAGTGATGCGGCGGCTCATACCCTCATCCTGGAGCGGCCGGTATTCAGGGCCGCTTTATTGAGCGCCGTTCGTTCGGCTCTCAGATCGCGACGAAGACAATATCAAGTGCGGGATGAATTGACGGAACGATGTCGAGTCGAACAGGCGCTTCGGGAAAGTGAAGAACGGTTGCGCCTGGCGGCTGAAGCAGCGGAATTCGGCGCTTACGATGCCGATTACAGGTCAAATACGCTTTACTGGTCTCCTGAAACCAGAAGAATTCTCCATTATCCTCCTGACGTTCCGGCGCCTGCTCCGGGAAAAATCCCGGATTGCGTGCATCCGGATGATGTTAATGCAGTCAAAGACGTTTTCCGGCGTGCTTTTAATCCTGAAGGCGACGGTCAGGTGGATAACGAACATCGAATAATCACGCCTGACGGAAAGGTTCGATGGCTTCACTTAAAAGGACGGGTTCTATTTGCAGGAGAAGGCAATAAACGCCGCCATGTCCGTTCCACAGGAATAATAGTGGATATTACCGACCGAAAAGAGAAGGAACAGGTCATTCGAAATGCACAACGCTTCAGTGAAGCTCTGAATAGCGTTAATGCAACCCTCCATTCAAGCCTCGACGTCAATGAAATTATGCATCGCCTGATTCATGAAGGCAGCGCCGTGCTTGGTTCCGAAAGCGCTGCAGTTTCTCTGCAGAAATACGGCAAGTGGTTCGTCGAATATGTCAAAGGATTACCTGCCGAAGATTACATCGGCGCCGAATTGGTTGAGGAAGCCGAAAAGCACGCCTTTGCTGCAATAAAAACGAAACAGCCGGTCGTCGTTTCCGATGCTTTTAACGACGAAAGATTCAACCCCGAACATTTGCGTAATCACAATATTAAATCCGTATTGGTAATGCCATTAATACGAAGAAATGAAACCTTCGGCGTAATATTTTTCAACTACCATGCCGACAAGCATGAATTCAACGAAGCGGAAGTCCAATTCGCCCGGCAATTGGCTTCCACGGCTTCAATTGCCTTTGAAAACAGCAGGCTTTTCGCTGAGCTCCAAGAAACCGGTAGAAAGCTCCAGAGGGCGCATGACGAACTCGAAGAAAAAGTAAAAGAACGCACCGCTGAACTGGCAGAAAGCGAAGAACGCTTCAGAGCGGCCCTGTCCAATGAAAATATTATTGTAACGCATGTCGATAAGGAACTCAGATATACCTGGGTGCATAACAGCCATCCCGATTTCCCTCCGGACAAGCTCATCGGAAAGAGGGACGATGAAGCGCTGGGCGAAAAAGAGGCTGCAGAGATAATGGAACTGAAACGGCGTGCGCTGGAAACTCAGAGGAATGTCAGAGGAGAGCTTTTATTTCAATTGTCGGACAGCGAAAAATGGTACGATTTTACGGCTGCGCCCCGTATGAATGCGGAGGGCGAACCTGCAGGCTTGACGACTGCGGCGATAGATATTACCGACCGCAAAAGACTGGAAACGCAACTGCTTGAAGCTCAAAAGCTGGAAGCCGTCGGACGCCTGGCGGGAGGCATCGCCCATGATTTCAATAATCGTACGCAGGTCATATTAACGTGCGCTCAAAAAATGCTTCGTAAAGACGACCTTGACGAAATGCTGCAGAACAATCTGAAAATGATCGTCGAAGCGGGCGAAAAAGCTGCGGAACTGACCAACCAGCTTCTGGCATTCAGCCGTAAACAGGTCATGAGGATAGAAACGATCAATATCACCAACGCCGTCAAAGATATGCTGCCTATGATCGGGCGACTCCTCAGCGAAGAAATTAAAATAAAACTGTATGCTCCCGGTAATCCCCTATACGTTCGAGCCGACCGGAGCAAACTCGAACAGGTATTAATGAACCTGGCCGTCAATGCCAGGGACGCAATGCCCAGAGGCGGCCGACTTACTATAACCATACGCGAATCAGGTCCGAAAAGGCTGACGAAACAGACAATTCCGCAGAATTGTGTTCTCCTGGAAGTTTCAGACACTGGATGCGGAATGGATGCGGAAATCGCTTCGCACGTATTCGAACCCTTCTTTACGACGAAACCGGAAGGAGAAGGAACAGGACTGGGACTGGCGACGACTTACGGAATCATAAAACAGTCCGGCGGCGAAATAACCGTCGACAGCGAACCGGGATGCGGAACCCACTTCCGTATCTTCCTGCCGCTCATCGAACGGGAAGAAGCGATTAAAACGATTGAAAGAGAAGAAGAAGAAGAAGAAGAAGAAGAAGAAATTCGACTGTCGACGCTCCGGATTCTTCTGGTAGAAGATGATGCCATGATAAGGTATGGTCTGGCGCTTGAGCTGGAAAACCAGGGAATGAAAATCATTCAGGCCGGAAATTACAGGGAAGCGATAGAAGCGGCCGAAAAACAGGATGAACCGATAAACCTGCTTATCACAGACATGGTCCTCACGGATAAAGACGGTTCGGAAACAGCCAAAGGAGTCCTCGAACGGCACCCCAATGCCAGAATACTCTATATCTCAGGCTACTCTGAATCACACATAGAAAAACGCTCCTTCAACTCATCCGCCGGCTTCCTCCAAAAACCTTTTTCCGTCGAAACCCTGACCGCCAAAATAAAGGAAATGCTGACGAAAAGGGGAAACTGATCAAACCGGGGTTACGCTTCTTTCAAAACTTTTGACAGTTGGTTTCAGTAATCAGGGGCGGTATCGGAATCGGTATCGAAAATTGAAGCATAGAAATACTCGCCATGCGGTTGAACAAATGATCAAAAGAAAAATGGGCATTGATCAAAAATACCTCTCTTGAGGTTACAATTCTTCCGAATATCCCATCATTTTGTTTCGATTATTACGATTGCGATAACGATCCCGATACCGATTACGGCCCCTCAATCAGGGCATATCCTCCTTCCAGTAATGCGCTCAAAGGCTTCGGAACGTTCGATTTCCATTAATCTGCCCCCTTCTCAAGCGGAATCGCCGGATTGCTCTTCTTCCGCCACACGTTTTATAACTTCGACCACGCTGTCAGGATTCAATGAAATCGAATCAATGCCGGCCCGGACCAGAAAACGGGCGAAATCCGGATGATCGCTCGGCGCCTGACCGCATAATCCCACTTTCGTATCCTTCTTGTGCGCCTTCTCGATCAGCTCCCGAATCATGGACTTGACCGCTTCATTCCTCTCGTCGAAAAGGTCTGAAAGGTCCTCTGAATTGCGGTCTATACCCAGGATGAGCTGGGTCAGATCATTCGTACCGATGGAAAAGCCGTCGAATCGTTCGGCGAACTGCTCAGCCAGAACGACATTGGACGGTATCTCGATCATCACGTATACCTGCAATTTTGATTCGCCCCTGCTCAATCCGTTTTCAGCCATAACCTTCATAACGCTGTCCGCTTCTTCGAGCGTTCTGCAGAAAGGTATCATGACGACTACATTATCCAGTCCTATTTCCTCCCTGACCTTTCTTATTGCACGGCATTCCAGCGCGAAGCCTTCCCGGTAACGGTCGCTGTAATAACGGGATGCCCCTCTGAATCCCAGCATGGGATTAGCTTCTTTCGGCTCGAATTGTTCTCCGCCGATGAGATTGGCGTATTCGTCCGTCTTGAAATCGCTCATCCTGACTACGACAGGATGGGGATACTGTGAAGCGGCTATTCTGGCGATGCCCCGCGCCAGATGGTCCACAAAATATTCTTCTTTATTTTCATAATCAGCCGTTAACTTCTGAATTCGTTTCTTCGCTTTTTTGTCTTCCAGATTCTCGAATCGAACCAGCGCCATAGGATGAATCTTGATGACGTTGTTGATGATAAATTCCATCCGCGCCAACCCTATGCCCCGTGCCGGCAGGCGCCACCATCGAAAAGCCGCTGCAGGACTCGCAATGTTCATCATGATCTGAGTCTTCGTTTCCGGGATGCTCTCTAAATCAAGCTCCTTTTCTTCATATTCAGATTTGCCTTCATAAACGTATCCCCGGTCTCCCTCCGCACAGGAAATAGTGATTTCCATACCGTCCATGAGTTCAGCAGTGGCTTCGCCGGTCCCTACGACAGCCGGTATGCCGAGTTCGCGGCTGACTATGGCGGCGTGCGAGGTTCTTCCGCCGTGATCGGTTATTATGCCGGACGCTTTTTTCATGATAGGCACCCAATCCGGGTCCGTCATGCCGGTTACCAGAACCGAATCTTTCTCAAACTGATCAATATCGTCGGCATGTTTAATGATCTGGGCTTTTCCCGAAGCTATAGCCTGTCCTATGGCCAGCCCTTCCAGAAGTTCTTTCCCTTTTTCCTTCAACTTGTAGGTTTTCATCTCAGCAGCCTCTTTCTGCGACTGTACCGTTTCAGGTCGAGCCTGAACCACGAAAAGCTCTCCTGAATACCCGTCCTTGGCCCATTCCATGTCCATCGGCTTCCCGTAATGCTTCTCGATCTTTACCGCCCAACGTCCCAGTTTCAATATCTCATCGTCGGTCAATACGAATGAAGTTCTCTCCTCTTTTGAAGTATTTACGTTCCTGGTCGTCTCGCTTCCTCCACGGGCATATACCATTTTCTTCTCTTTCTCCCCCAATTCCTTCTCTATGACAGGCCGCTTGTCCGATTGTCCTAGAAGCGGCTTGAATACTATATATTCGTCAGGATTCACCGAACCCTGGACCACATTCTCACCCAAACCCCACGCCGCATTGATCACCACTACGTCCTTAAATCCCGTTTCCGTATCCAGTGAAAACATCACGCCCGAACCCGCCTTGTCCGAACGAACCATTTTCTGCACACCAGCGGATAACGCTACTTTAAGATGATCGAAGCCCTTCTCTTGACGGTAAGCTATCGCACGGTCCGTAAAAAGAGATGCGTAACACTTCCGGCAAGCCTCCAGAAGCTCTTCCCTCCCCGTCACATTAAGATAGGTCTCCTGCTGGCCCGCAAAACTCGCCTCAGGAAGGTCCTCAGCCGTGGCGCTGCTCCTTACCGCTACATCAACCTCCTTCTCCTCATAACGCTCGCATAGCGTATCGTAAGCTCTACCTATCTCCTCCTTCAGCTCATCGGAAAATCCGGATTTCACAAATAACCGCCTTACAGATTTTCCAACCTCCGCCAAACTCTTTTTATTCTCTTCCAATTCGCCGATCAGCGTTCTGATCTTTTCATTTATTCCATTAAAATCAAGAAATTCCCTGTAAGCCGCCGCCGTCGTCGCAAATCCTCCAGGAACACTTACTCCCTCTCCTTTCAATTCTTTCAGCATCTCGCCTAAAGATGCATTCTTGCCCCCTACTGAACCCACATCATCGGAATTCAAATCCTCAAACCATCGAATGTACTTCGATCTCTCACTCATTCGCCTGCTCCTTTCTGAAATCTTTCATCACTTGACGAAAATCGCAAAATGTGTGCCTGTGTTCCGGGGCAGTTCATAACAGAATCACTCTTTTTAACCTGCGCAGGAGCTTGGACGAACGGATTCCTGAACTCTCTTACCGAATGATCCTTTCTTCTGCATACTTAATATTCATCCTTTTTCAATTCCCACATTCGTAATATTTCGAAATTTCTTTTGAAGTTTTTCTAATTTTTTACCTTTTTATGCCTCAACGCTGCTTTTTTCATCATGCACCGTTTGTCTCGGCATCGAGGCCGGTATCGCTATCGCAATCGGACATTAAACATGAACAACGATCGGGACTGAGCAAACCGGGGTTACACTTCTTTCAAAACTTATGAAAGGAAATGTAATCCCCGTTTGATCAGTCGCTGCCGATTTGATGCCGGCATAAATATTGCCCTGTTAGCATAGACTGGAATGAATCCAAGTGAGATGAACATCGGGGAATTCGGGTTGCAGTAATGATCATAAAGGGCCTCCCCTGTTTTCGGCGCTTAAATTGCCCTCAGTCATGATTCAAAAGCTCAACTTAAAAAAGGAGTCAATATGAATGGAGAATTTTTTAAATCGTCTGCAATATCAGGCCGGTCTGTAATCGACGTCCGGTCTGTCGCCGCATTCAATGGATGGAAGATGAATGAGCAGCAAAGAGGAGGTCATCTTCCCGGGGCCGTTTCTTTCCCTCTGAAATGGACAGATTTTGACGGCTGGAAGAAAGTTTTGCAGGATAAAAACATAACGCCGAATGATGCGGTTATGCTGTATGGATATAATGATGGAGAGATGGAAACATTCAGCGAAAAACTGATGGCAGCGGGTTACAGCGACATAGGTATACTCACAGGTTTCGGGGATTGGACTGAAAACAAAAGCATGCCTCTGGTCAGACTCGCAAAATATCAACAACTCGTTTACCCGGAGTGGCTGCATGAGCTCATTGAAGGTCGATCTCCTCCAGGCTATGAAAACGATCATTATGTAATCGGACATGCCACGTATGGTTATCGTGAAGACTACGAAGCGGGACATATTCCTGGAGCGGTTCATATCGACACGATAAGCCTGGAGGACCCGGAAACCTGGAATAGAAGGACTCCGGAGGAACTGACGAAAGCGCTCCTGGACTGCGGGATAACTTCAGACACGACCGTCATAATGTATGGGAGGTTTTCCCATCCCAATAATCAGGACCCTTATCCCGGAAGGAAGGCGGGTCATCTGGCGGCAATGCGGTGCGCCGTCATCATGCTGTATGCCGGGGTAAAAGACGTCCGCATATTAAACGGAGGGCTGGCCGCCTGGAAAGAGGCCGGTTATGAGTTGTCCACGGAAGAGCCGGAAATTCGAAAATCCGACGATTTCGGCATTCAAATACCGGCTCATCCCGAATATATAATCGATACGCCCGAAGCGAAACGAATACTGGCATCGGACGACGGCGAACTCGTCAGCGTCAGAAGCTGGGACGAATACATCGGTAAAGTAAGCGGATACAACTACATCGAAAAACGGGGCCGCATACCCGGTTCGGTTTTCGGCAACTGCGGCAGCGATGCCTATCACATGGAAAACTACCGCAATATAGACCATACCATGAGACAGCATGAAGAAGTCGCCCGGAACTGGGCCGAAAACGGCGTGATACCCGAAAAACGCATTGCCTTCTACTGCGGCACCGGATGGCGAGCCTCCGAAGCTTTTCTCAATGCCTATCTCATGGGCTGGCCGAATATTTCGATTTATGACGGAGGTTGGATGGAATGGAGCGGCAAATACAATAATGCTGTCGAAACAGGCATACCTGAATCTCAAACAAAGTAAGGAGGATCCCACATGCCTGTCGTTATAGACAAACGTCTCGATTCAAATGAAGCGACCCGCCTGTTATATGAATTTAAAAATGACGTCAAAAAAGGACTCGCAGCCGAACAAAAATGTATTCCCTCCAGATACCTGTACGACGATGAAGGCTCCAAACTCTTCCAGAAAATAATGGACCTGCCGGAATATTACCTCTTCAACGCTGAAAAGGAAATCATCGAAACATATTCCTCATTTCTGGCAGCAATGATGGGCACAGAAGCATTCAACCTCGCGGAACTGGGAGCAGGCGACGGAAGAAAAACGAAAATTCTCCTCGAATCTTTCGCTCAACATAACCTCGATTTCACTTTCACCGTCATCGACATATCCCGTAAAGCGCTGCAGGAATTCATGCTGAAAACAAATCAATGGAATAAAAATTGCCCCTTCAAATGCGTTAATGCCGATTACGCACACGGTCTGCAGCAGATACACAAACAAAGCGGCAGAAAAACAATGATACTTTTTCTCGGTTCAAGCATTGGAAATTTCTCCGCCCAGGAAGAAATATGTTTCCTCCGGGAATTAAGGACCAACATGGATGAAAAGGACTACTTACTGATAGGTTTCGACGTCGCTTCCGATCCCCGGAAGATTATGGCCGCCTACGATGATGAAGCCGGCGTCACGGGAGAATTCAACCTTAACCTGCTGAAGAGGATAAACCGTGAATTGAAGGCCAATTTTGATTTGAAAAGTTTCAGACATGCGCCCGTATATATTCCTGAAGGGCATTTCATGGAAAGTTACCTGGAAAGCATGACGGAACAGGAAGTTCACATAGATGAAATAGATATGACGGTTCATTTTTCTGCCGGCGAAAGCATCAAAACGGAAATATCACGGAAATACACGCAACGAACCATCGGCAACCTCGCAGCCGGAACCGGTTTTAAAACAGAAGCCGATTTTTATGACCGTAAACGCAACTTTGTATTGAGTTTATGGCGGCCGGACGGTTGCCGTCAGGAAAATTTAAGGGAGGTGAAAAAAATGCAAGCTGTATGGCAAGATATAGTGTTGGCCGGGAGCGATGAAACTGAAGTAGTGGAGGGAAATCACTATTTTCCCCCGGAATCTGTTGACATGATAAACTTGCGGAAATCCGGAAATACTTACACATGTCCCTGGAAGGGCAAAGCGCATTATTACGATATAGTTGTGGACGGCGAAGTCAAAAAGGACGGCGCCTGGATCATTCCCGAACCCAAGGAGGCAGCAAAGAATATACAAGGATTTGTAGCTTTCTCGAAGGGCGTTGAGGTAACGAGCAACTGAAATCATCCGTAATGCTCCGGCTAAACATTCTGTCATTATCCGAAAATACTGACCTTTGCACTTCTTATATTCTTGAGACTCACGACATAAAAAAGCATTTCGATGCCTGCGCGACAAGCGCCGAAGTCGACGAAGGCAAACCCGATCCCGGATTGATAACACGAGCCATGAACAAAATAAAAGCAAGCGCTGAGGAGACGATCGTCATAGGAGATACAGAGGAGGATATCAAGGCGGGAAGAACCGCTGGATGCATTACTGTAGGAATTGGGATTGATGGGGACTACAGAGCTGAAGCGTTGTGCGATATTCCCCAAATAGTCGAAATCATTGAAAAAAAGAGTATCAATTATCGGCATTGGCCAAAAAGGGGTCTTTTGAGGTTACGATTCTGCGGAATATCCATCATTTTGTTTCGATTTCGATTTCGATTTGGATTGCGATTGCAAACCCGATACCGACCCCGATTACTGAAACGAACTGTCGAAAGTTTTGCAGGAAATATAACCCCGGTTTGATCAGCCCCGAAAAAGTGTAATCCCCTGTTTAATCATGCCATTATGAACTTTCAGATTCTCAACCAAAGGAAACATCATGTTAAAAGCAATCATCCAAATTATCCTGTTCGCCTGTCTGGTCATTTTACCGGTATTACTGGCGACGTTTTTCAACCCGGAATCGGAAAATTTGCTCCATGAACTGGGGAGAAACTGCGCCTTAATGGGGTTCGTCCTCCTAATGCTGCAGGTCGTCCTGGCGGCCAGAATCAAGTGGATTGAACGACCCTTCGGATTTGACATATTAATCCGTTACCACAAGCATATGGGAATATTTGCGGGATTCCTGCTTTTAGTTCACCCTTTGCTGCTGGCTGCAGGAAGCGGAAGTCTGCATCTCCTGACGGGACTGGACCTGCCCTGGTATATATGGGCAGGCCGGGCCGCTCTTTTGATCGTGCTTATTAATATAGGACTCAGCTATTACCAGGAGACTCTCAAGCTGAAATTTGAAAAGTGGCGCTTCACTCATGACGTTCTGGGCCCTCTGATTCTTGCAACGGTTTTCGTTCATAGCTGGATCACGGGGGATGACCTGGTTATGTCAAGCATGCGTATTCTATGGATACTGGCATTGGCTGCAGCAACGCTTATCTTCGCCGGTCACAGATTTCTCCGGCCTTATATTCTGAAGCGCAACTCATACCGGGTAACAGAAGTCAAACCTGAAGCGGATGACGTCTGGACCGTAAAGTTGACTCCTCCCGAAGGAAAAGCGATCTATGAATATTTGCCCGGACAATTTCAATTCATAACTTTTTTCCGTAATAGAAACCTGCCGGTCGAGGAACATCACTGGACCATTTCCTCCAGCCCCGCGGAAACGGGCTATGTTAGCTCAACAATAAAAGCCCTCGGAGATTTCACTTCTACAATCGGCCAGACGCAGATCGGCGACAGGGCAGCGGTTCATGCACCCTTCGGGAGATTCTCATATGCGCTGCACCAGGACGAAAAGGAATTGGTTTTTCTGGCCGGCGGCATAGGCATAACGCCGTTGATGAGCATGCTGCGGCATATGCGCGACGTGGAAGACGGCCGGACGGTCATACTTGTCTACGCCAACAAAAAGGAGAATCAGATCGTATTCAGGCAGGAATTGTCCGACATAGAAAACGGGAAGCATCCGCAACTCAAAATCATCCACGTGCTCAGCGATCCTGATGATGATTGGGAAGGGGAAACCGGCCTGATCGACCGGGAGAAAATCGAAAGACTGACGGGAGAACTACCGGGTAAAAAAGTGTTCTATGTCTGTGGACCGCCCCCGATGCTCAACGCTGTAATTTCAACTTTAAAAGATTTACGCGTCCCTGACGCCGGAATCAGGGCCGAAATCTTTTCTTTTCTGGATTAACAGGAGGAATTATCATGAGAAAAACCAGGCTGAAATGGACTTCGACGACCATGATTATCGTATTGACCGCTCTCGCAGCAATTTTCGCCTTGTTGCGATCACAAACGGCCCCGCAGGCAGAGTCCGAGACGGTTACCGGTTCTGAACTGTTCGAAAACAAAGGCTGCTCCCAGTGTCACTATACCGACAGTGAACAATCGCTTGTAGGACCCGGACTGAAAGGGATACTTGAACAGGACGAGCTGCCGGTAAGCGGATGGAAAGCAACAGAAAAAAATATTGCCGAACAACTGAAAAACCCCTATAAAAATATGCCTTCTTACGCCGATCGTCTGACTGAAAATCAGATCGATAAACTGATCGATTATCTTAAAAATTTATGATGGATAAGTGGAATTCTACTTTTCATTGCCGGACCTGTCCGCGTATTCCTACAGGACAAAACGGTGATCAGTCCCTCCATCTTGTGAAGCAGGACTGTTATGCAAAAAGCAGCTCTTTCGGTATTGGGGTCGCTATCGCAATCGAACATTCATTACGAAAAATGATCCCGACTGAATGCTTGCGCCAGGGGTATATTAAAGTGAGACAGGAAGAAGAGGAAAACACGCTTATCTCGATGCGAATCGCTTCTTTTCTTATCTTTGATAATCAGCGCTATCCGCAATTGCGGAATCTTTGCAATGGTATCCAAAAATCCGGGTATTTTGATCGTAGCATCTTTATTAAATTTCCCGACCTTTTTCGAATTCCGATCAGCATAAATTGCAAAATTGAAATGTGCTTTTATGTTCTTCTCGATTTTAATCTGATAAATTTTTTTCAAAACGGAGAAAGGAATGAAAAAAACAAAAGACAGCCATATTAAATTGAACGGACAGAGAGTAATAGTAACGGGAGCGTCATCGGGCATCGGGAGCGGCATTGCGACGGGTTTCGGAAAAGCGGGCGCAGACGTGGTCATAAACTATTTAAACAAACGAGACAGCGCCGAAAAACTGGCAAAGAAAATAAGGGAATATGGCGTAAGGGCTTTTGCTCATCAGGCTGACGTCAGTCAAGAAGACGAAGTGAAGGCGATGTTTGAAAGGACGGTAGATGAATGGGGCAGCGTTGACGTACTTGTTAATAATGCAGGAATTCAAAAAGATGCATCCTTTGTGGATATGACTCTGGAGGAATGGGACCTGGTTCTGTCCGTCAACCTGACCGGCAGTTTCCTTTGTGCCAGGGAAGCTGCCCGGGAATTCAAACGCCGCGGACCGACGGATTTGTCTGAAGCGCTCGGAAAAATTATTTTTATAAGTTCCGTTCACGAAAACATACCCTGGGCAGGTCATGCGAATTACGCCGCGACCAAGGGCGGGATCATGCTCTTGATGCTAGCAGTCTTCTCATCCCTCTTCTGGGCTTCCTGCCTTTTGACGACCCCCGAATCAAATCCACCGTTGATGCCATTATGAGTGAATTAGGACATGACGGCTTTCTGTATAGGTACCGGGGTGACGACGGGCTTTCAGGAAACGAAGGCGCCTTCCTGCTCTGCTCATTCTGGGCGATACAATGCCTTGTGAAAATGGATCGTGTTTCTCAGGCTGAGGGACTATTGCGCCGGTTGGAAAACGAGTCCAATCATCTGGGTCTGTTCTCTGAGGAATACGACGTTAAATGGAAACAGGCGCTCGGCAACTTCCCGCAGGCATTCACACACATAGGCTACGTCAACGCAGTCATGGCCCTGATTGAATCTGAACAGGCACGGCACAGCAAACACAAGAATGAAACACTTTCAACCGTCGATTCCATTAAGCAAAAAATCACAAAAAAAGCCCTCTCCTCAGAAATTATACTTAATGAAGGAGAATCCGATTATGTCATTCCTCCTGAAGAATTGACCCACACTCTTAAATCAATCATGAATCTGCTGAGAGGCGCCTTTTTCGACACAAAGAAAGGTCGAGTCGCCTATGAAAGGATGAAAAGTTCAGACCTTTACCAGGAATACGTCATGGCGACAAGAAGTTTACGAGAATTCGATCCTGAAATTTTAAAATCCAGAGAAGAAAAAATTGCCTTCTGGGTCAATCTGTATAACGTCATCGTCATTCACGGGGTCGTTGAACTGGATATCAGGGATTCGGTTAAAGAAGTCCGGCGGTTCTTCCGTCGAATCAGCTATATAATCGGCGAGCATCAATATACTCCGGATGATATCGAGCACGGCATATTAAGGAGCAACAGAAAACCGCCCGACTCCCTTTTCCGCGTCTTTGGAAAAAATGATGCCAGACTAAAATTCTCCCTGGATAAAGAAGACCCCCGCATACACTTCGCCCTCGTCTGCGCCTCATCATCGTGCCCGCCCATCGACCTCTACACAGCGGAAAACCTCGACCAGGAACTGGACCTGGCCGGCAAAACATTCCTCAACAGCGCAGGACTCGTCCTGGACAAAGAGAAAAAAACAGTCCGGCTATCCAGAATATTCAAATGGTACGGCGAGGATTTCGGCAAAAATGAAGCAGACATTCTGACGAAACTGTCCGACATGATTTACGATCAAGATGCCGGTAATTACATAAAACAAAACGCTGCAGAATTGACGGTCGAATTCCAGAAATACGACTGGCGTCTCAACAGGGGCGATCCCGAATCCGCATAAACTCAATAATTACAGCAACCGGATTCGGCTTTATATTCTATCGAAAATTCATATTGATGCAAAGCCTGCATGAGGGTCAGAGCCCGCCGTAATCTCTTGTAATCGGCCGTTTTTGACTCCTTTTCCTTCTTTTGTTACTTTTTTTTCCTTCCCGTCGACAACCGAAGGATTCTCCTTTTCCAAGCCAGTCGCCGGCTCAGACAGACACGCCCACAGCGACGCCAAGGCCTTCGAACACACCCACAAGCCTACCCCCTGCAACATCAACTCCAACCTATACATCTACGGCGACGCACACGCCGGCAATAACCCTGACGCCGACTGCCACGCTCATCCCTACAAACACTCCGGCCTGTGTTCACGACGGAGACGTGAATGATGACGGAGTCCTTACGCCCCAAGATGCGCAACTCGCGATTTGGATCATATTAGGAATTTATGTTCCAGCGTTCCATGAAAATTGCGCTGCAGATTGCAACGGCTGCGGCGAAGTGACGGCAGACGATGCACAATGCGTTTTCGCTGCCTACCTGGATACGGGATGCTCCTGTGTTGACGCGGTTAACTCACCGACGACTGCACATGATCCGGCCCGGACGCCGAAGCGCGCCCCCGCAACGGCTACACAGGACCAAAGCCCTTCGGATTAACCTGATTTTTCTTTTCTTTTTTTCAGTTCCTGGAGTATCCTCAGGTCTTCTTTGTCTTTGGTTCTGCCGGCGGCTTTTTTCATTTTTATGAGATCATCCAGGCCGGCAAACCACGTTTCTACGCCGCAGAATTTATCTTTAATCCTGTTTTTCCATACTTCATTAAAAGTACATCCTGCAACGAAGGGATACATATCGGTTTCCAAAGCGTACTGTCTGATCAGGATTTTTTTTGTAAGAAGGTCCTGACGGAAACGTCGGTCATATCGTATCCGAATTCAGTCAGGACTTTAATCGCCTTTTTTGCGTTGGCTTCTGTAGGTTCGATGAAAATATCCACGTCAAGCGTGGCACGAGCATATCCATGAACAGGAAATGCCGTCGCCCCAATCACAATATATTTCACATCATGATCGTTTAATAATTTCAAAAGGCTTTCTGTATCCACGTCTTATAAGCTCCGATGCCATTTCAATCGACTTTTTCAGCATCATTTCAAATCTCTGCTCAGTAGTAAGAGATGCCTGATAATCCAATTCAATCTGCAATTCACGCATTTCATCCTGTTCGTCCTCAGGAATTCTAATAACAGGCGACACAGCGAGCAACACCTCCTTCATTAAAGTAAGCGTTTTTATTTATTTTTTCAATAATCAGCCTGTTTTTTCATCAAGGGCCGTTTGTTTCGGCGTCGGTATCGGGATCGTAATCGAAATCAAAATGACGGGAAATTACGAAATATGCCGGTTTTGACGACCATTTCCGACAGATGGGATTAATAAGCGTAATTAATCGAAAAAATGCAAACGGCGGTTAGCAACCAGAGTTGCCATGAATACCCATATCAATCCAGCATCAGGAATCGTAACCGAAAGTAACGGAATCGACGTTTCCAAGCAGATTGACTGACCCCGCTTCAAGCAGTCCGGCCCAGAATTTCAGATTCGAGGCGCTTCCTGCGCCTGCAGGCCATTGGAAAGCCAGAATTACGTCATTAAAGTCCATATCCAGCATCAAAGTCTGAAAATCCAGAGCCTGGGTCCATCCGGGATAAAACCAGTATTCACCGTAAACGTCAAGGATAACATACAATTCTACAGAGATGGATACTCCGCTGTACTCGATTGATATGATCAGCTCAAATGGATCGTTCGCTCCGAAATCCGTTTGATTCAGCATCAGGTCCAGAACCGGTTCGTCCGCCCGAGGAGTCTCCGTAGGCGCCGGCGTGGTAGCAGGATCGGTAGGAACCGGAGTCGGCGTATCAGTCGCCGCAAATGTGGGCGTCGCTGTCGGCGCAGGCGTCACGGTCGCTTCCGGCGGATGACTCTCCGGATCACCGGGATTCGTCACATCAGCCGGATTCCCCGGATCAGGCTGACCCTCCTGCCACGTTCCTTCCGCATCTAGCAACTCTTCCCCGTTCGTCCAGTCATCCTGGTCTGAATCCTGGTTCGCCAGCGCCGTCGTCCAGGTATTCCCCGCCGCTAAAAAATCATTAAAAAAATTGTTGCCCATTCCATGACATGTGTCGCATGAAAATACTTCGCCGTTGGGTATCCTTGAATTGAACTCAGAATATCCCCACACGCCGGTTGGCGCAAATAGCGCCATAATCATTAGTGTCATCAATTTTCGTAGTTTTTTGCCTGACATCGTTTCTCCTCTGTGTTTTCAGGTTTTCATCCATTTGAAAACCTGATTATAAGTTTTCCTGATTGATAAACAATTGCGGTTACTCCTTTTCCGCTGAAATAAATTAAAATTCGCCGCAATAGCACACAACCTTTTCTTTTGATTCATAATCTCTTTCGTAAGATTCATATTGTTTCGACTTGAGAACCTCAAGTCGTCGCCAATCTCTGAAAGGACGAAGAAAACATAAACCACTAATTGTTAAGCAAAAAGTATGCCGTCATCAGAATGCGGCTTTTTTCGCATAACTTCTATTGGAATGGGGATCAGGACCCTTCGGAAACCTGGGATAGCTCAAACCGGGATTACACTTTTTTCAAAACGTCTGACTGAGTGAATCAATTAAAAAATCGGCATATAAAATTCCCCTTTAGCAAGGGATGTCGATTTAATCGAAAAAAAGATGTTCGGCACGCAACATAGTGTGGACTTCATGATTGATACCGCTGCATGCTTTGACGGCATTGCGCCATTTTCGATTAAATCGACAGGCTTAGCAAAGGCGGGGACGCGATCTTATTTTCTAAAAGACTCTTTGACAATCGAACTTTATATGGTACCATATAAAGTCGGGAGGATTGGATTATGAGCATCGAAAACGATATACGCCCCATCACATATCTTAAAACAAGGACGGCTGAATTACTCAGGCAGATTAACGAAACCCGTCGACCGGTAATAATCACACAGAACGGAGAACCCCGGGCCGTTCTTCAAGACCCTCAAAGCTACGAGAGCATGAAAAACGCTCTTGGGCTTTTAAAGTTGATTTCCCAGGGCGAAGAGGATATACGTAAAGGGAAAGTCAAGCCGCAGGCAGAAGTGTTCAAAAAAATCGAAGAGGTATTCGGCGAAAAATGAAAGCTGAATTCGACGTTCTTTGGACTGCAGCAGCAGAGGATGATCTTCACAGAATCATTGAATTTATTTCCGTTGAACAACCAGAAGCGGCAATGGAAATTCTGAAGAGGATCAAGGAAGCGGCAGGGGAACTGGACCAATTTCCCGGAACAGGGCTTATCGTTTCAGCATTGTTGATGCAAGGTATTTCAAGATATCGAGAAATGGTAATCAAACCCTGGAGGCTGATTTACAGAATCCAGGATAGAAAAGTGTATGTCGTTACGTTAATCGACGGGCGTCGAAACGTTGAAGACATATTGCTGTCCCGCCTTTTGAATAATGCCGAAATCGCTTGAAACATTTCACAATTTTGTATCAGTCGATGTCAGGAGATGTGAATTTCGGGGCTGATCAAAACGCCCATCTTTGGGAATCCTGCGGCATCCACTGATTCGCAAAAATTGCAACCTGCAGTTGTCGGCCCCAGATTTTTTTCAATGATACATTTGCTTTCTGAGCTTTCAATGCATATTCTGAAAAACATGCTGGGGTGAGTAATTCATCTCGGGTGTATATATTTGATTTTTTTGGGAGCTTAAAATTATATACGGGGAGGACAAGAAAATTGAAAAGGTGTTCATGGTTGTTTGCTGCAATAATGATTTTTCCGGTCGTATGTCAAGCTGTTCCTTCATCCATTAATTATCAGGGGAAAATAGAGAGCGGCGGAGTAGAATTCAATGGTACGGGTTATTTCAAATTCGCCATTGTTGATGATCCTGCATCGCCGGTGCAGACTTTTTGGTCGAACGACGGAGCGTCGATTGCGGGGTCGGAGCCTGTCGCCTCTGTCCAGGTGGAAGTAAACGAAGGACTGTACAATGTGATTCTGGGTCAGAGTCCCCAGGAACCCATTGAAGCATCGGTCTTTTCAAACGAACCGCTTTATCTTCGGGTATGGTTCGACGACGGATCGACGGGTTTTGAGCATCTGTCTCCCGACCGGCAGATAGTATCGTTTGGATACGCAATGAGGGCAGCGAATGCGGATAACGCCGACACGTTAGACGATTTAGACTCAGAAAATTTCGCGCCTTTCACACACGATCATGATGCGGAATATTATACACAGGCCTACATCGATGCACTGGAAGATCGCATAGAGAATCTTGAATTGCAGGCAGCGGACCATGAATCTCGTCTGGCTTATCTGGAATCTCTTCATGCCTGCGAAGACGGCGTGATGAACGGCGACGAAACGGACGTGGACTGCGGCGGCCCCGTATGCGAGCCGTGCGGACCGGGAGCTGATTGCATCAACAACAGCGACTGTCAGAGCGGCAGTTGCATCGCGGGAACATGCGGCGAGCCCTCATGCGACGACGGTATTCTGAACGGTGACGAAACGGACGTGGACTGCGGAGGAGAAGATTGCGAGCCCTGTCAGGACGGAGCCGGGTGCGAATATGGCGGCGACTGCCAGAGCGGCGTATGCGAAGAGGGAACCTGCATAGCTGCTTCTTGCGACGATGGTGTTCAGAATGGCGATGAGACGGATGTGGACTGCGGCGGCGAGGATTGCGAACCCTGCCAGGAGGGCGCCGGCTGCGAGTATGGCGGGGACTGCCAGAGCGGCGTTTGCATCGATGATATATGCCAGGCTCCCTCATGCACGGACGAGGTGATAAACGGCGATGAAACCGATGTAGACTGCGGAGGACAGGATTGCCCGCCATGCCAGACCGGCGCCGGTTGTATGATCGACAGCGACTGCCAGAGCGGCGTGTGCATCGGCGGAGTTTGCCAGGCCCCCTCATGCACAGACGCCGTGCAGAACGGCGATGAAACGGATGTGGATTGCGGAGGCGAAGACTGCCAACCCTGCCAGGACGGCGCCGGTTGCATGATCGACAGCGACTGCCAGAGCGAAGTCTGTATGGGAGGAGTCTGCCAGGAGCCCTCATGCACAGACGGAGTCCAGAACGGCGATGAAACGGACGTCGACTGCGGAGGACAGGATTGCCCGCCATGCCAGACCGGCGAACATTGCGAAGAAGGCGGAGACTGCGTATCCGGCATATGTTCGGAAGGGTATTGCGTCACAGCCGCTTGCGTTGACGACGTCATGAACGGCGATGAAACGGACGTGGACTGCGGAGGTTCCGAGTGTCCGCCGTGCCAGGACGGACAAAGCTGCATCGAAGATGATGACTGCCAGAGCGGAATATGCATCGATAACGTCTGTCAACCGTTATAAAATTGTAACTGCCCAAGGACCCCGGTTCATTTTGATTTGACGCCCTTCATCGGTCCCTGAAAACAGTAAGCATTACAGAGGGAATAAGCCCGCCTGGACCTTTCCGACGACCCCTCTTTTTCGCGTGAATTCGTGAAATTTCGCGTATCAAAAAAAATCCAACCAGGCATCGGCAAATGATTCAACCATTTCTGAAGAATTTTTATCCGCGAAATCACGAGAATTTACGCAAAAAGAGAAGAGCATAATGATTAAATTGTAAGTTTGGCGGCGTCGTTACGGGCAAAGGGTTCAATCTCACCTTATTGAAACTTCTTTTTTCCGGAAAGCTCCTGGTAATTACTGAATTGAAGACACTGCGATTTGGATACAATGCAATCTTCGATACCCCCAGTGAAAATGCAAAAATGAATCACAGCGAAACAGCGAATCGCACGAATCTCACGAATGAGAGGATCGATATTGGCGTAAATCGCACATATTCCGGGTTTTCTGCAGAACGAATATCCGGGAAAAATTTCACCTGGGGTGAGGAAGCCGGAACGGACCCGGAAACCACAACATATGTCATGAGCGACAGATAATTTATGGCGCTGATCAAACCGGGGTTATACTATTTCATAAAACACTTGAATAATTGAAATCCCCTGTTTTTTTCATCAAGGGCCGTTTGTTTCGGGATCGGGGTCGCAACAAAATAATTACGGGGAGATATGTGTTGTCCAGATCATATTTTGGCGTTGATCAAAAATGGCCATATCAGGGTTACAATTTCTCAGTTTGAATCCTTCGTGCTCGTGCTCAGTGCAGCGGTAATCGTAATCCAAACATAGGTCTGATCTGTAAAGTCGTTTGAAAGGAAAGGAGGGCAATCTTTTGAATCGATCGATTACGATTACGAGCACGAGCGCCGTTCCGCTGAGTACGAAAGTTCTTTTTGAGTATCGAGATCACAATTTGTAACCCCTGTTTGATCAGTCCCCATATTTTCAAAAATTCTTAGTGCATGTCCACAAACTTGAATCTAGATTCAAAATTTAATGCTGGACAGCCGCTGATTAGAACTATTGCTAAATTTTTTAGAATTTTTCTGAACTACATCATCTCACCACAGGACACCAATATTCTTCATTAAGACTTATTAAATAATTATTTATACTACCTTTTGATCATTATCCTGCCGTGGATGGCATAATACTCGCACCAAAAAGGATGAAATATCCTGGACCGTTTGAACCGGTTCATACAAGCCCAGAAGGGAGCAATCGATGAAAAATTTATTGAGCCTTAGCTTAGGATTGATTCTGCTCGTGAGCATTTCCACGATCGGCAATGCTGAGGAGTATAAGGTTTATTCGAAGGATGGCTGGTCGGCGACATTGCCGGCGCCGGAAAAGGTTCCGGAAACGAATAGAGCGCCTTCCAACGGATACTGGACGCCTGTTTTTCAGGACGGATTCGAATTGTATTGGCCGTATGACTGGTATATTTATACGGAATCGGGCGCCGCCGACTGCTATTGGGGCACCGTCAGTTGTCGCTCATGGGACGGCTCCTGGAGCGCACACTGTGCGAATGACGGTTCGGCGGCCCCGGTGACTGCTTGCGACGGCTACGTCGACGACATGGCGGCCTGGATGGAGTTTGGACCGTTCGATATCTCCAACGCCACGGCGGGTTACATAACATTCTACACCTGGCGCATGCTGGAAGATCAACACGACAAATTCTTTTACTCCGTTTCGATCGACGGTGTAGACTTTTACGGCACGGAAGTCAGCTCAGACACATCGGGATGGGAAAACGTAAGTCAGCCTTTCTCCTCAGTACCAATACTGGGTAACGTCCTCGGCTCAAACGCGGTATGGATCGCATTCGGGTTCTCCAGCGACGGGACCATCGTGGACGGCGAAGGCGCTTACCTCGACAATGTCGAGGTCTGGATCGAATCGAACACACCTGGTAGGGTCCGTCTTGTCATGCCTGACACTTACTTCACACCCGGCGACTTTGTGTGGCTGGACGCCTGGTACGCAGAAGCGACCAATCCTTCTCAATTGCCCCTGTTCGTCATTCTTGAAGCATACGGGTCTTATTATATGGGACCCTCCTTTTCAACCGGAATGGATTATTATTCGGTCAATCCTTCGCAGAACTTCGACCTCATCTCCCCGATATCCAACTTTTACTGGCCCAGCGGCGCCGGCATCGGCTACGGCATAAAATGGTACGCGGCATTGACCGATACCGCCGTCACCACCGTCCGAAGCAACATAGCAACCTGGGAATTCGATTTCGGCAACTAGCGCCGAGTAATGCAAAATCTTAATAGCGATGCAGAAGCTTTATGACACGCAGGAATTCCCGCTTCTCCTCAACAAGGCAGCTCAACTGTCAGCACCGAACCGGTTAGGGAACTGACGGCGTAATCAGAATCAGCAGGAAGCAGTTTACTCCGTGGACAGATACGGAGGATAGGAGCTGACGGATAACAGCGATAGTATTACTCGTAAATTCACCAGCCTTGCGTTCAAGAGAAACGGGTTCTATTTTGAGGTTCCTGAAAAAAAAGAATAAGCCGCACGGTCAACCTTCGGTGCAGTTGCCGAATGCTCCTGAATTGAAGATACTTTGAAATTGAGTCTTAACCTCGGCGACCGCTGGTTCAGTTATAATATGGCTTATCTCGTAGGCAGAGGCGCTGATATTCTATGGCAAATGACGACCGAACAATTGAAGGAAGCGCTGAAAACGGAAACCCGACTGGCGGTTCATTATGCGCGTATCGTTACATATTATCATGAACAAAAATTTAAAGAATTAGCGAACGCAGGCTGCGGTTCGGGACATAAAAGTTTCAAGATGGACCCGGCCTGAATTGTCCGCTCCTGTGTCGTGATGAATGCGAAGCATCTTCTTTATGGAAATTCGCTGGATAATTCCATTTCTGAATTGTTCAATAATGAAATTCTGAACTCCTGACAAGAATGTCACAACCTATTGAAAAAGTGTGATTTTCTTGC
>CAZUFC010000102.1:0-30764 GCA_964619725.1 uncultured bacterium
GTCGGGATCGTGATCGGGATCGGGGTCGGGATCGGGATCGGGATCGGGGTCGGGATCGGGGTCGGGATCGGGGTCGGGGGCGTGATCGGGATCGTAATCGGGATCGGGATCGGGGTCGTAACAAAATAATTACGAGGTGATATCTCTTGTCCTGATCACATTTTCAAAACTTCCTAATTATTCAAGACCGCAAAAATCTTAACATCAAAAGGGGCATTTTTGATTGCGAAGGGCTCAGAGCCCTTCGCAAACCATTGCTCCAAAAGATTATCAACCTGAAAGCGCTCGTCCGGTCTGAGCGAAGCTCGACGCATGGAGATATGCTTCAAAAAAGGCAAGCCGGATTCGAAGTCTCAACATTAGCGGATCGGAGGTTTTTTTTTCATGATCCGTCTTCTCCGGGTTAATAAACTAAATCGGAATCGTTAATACCGGTACAAGAAACCCTTGAAGCGCATTGATGCGCGGGATGTACTTATAACCCGGATTTCTCATACAAAACCTATTACGAGCGTCCATATCCCAGCGCCCTCAAGCGCTTCTTCCTACGGAGTTGCTCAACAGAGCGCTGCCATGTTTGTGCGGTCATCCTCTTTGGCCGGAATCACCCGCTTATTTCCTCCAGGAAATAAACTCAGCAATACCAGAATAGAAATTCCGTCTATAACGATTCCTGAATCTCGAACTGATGTGCCTTCAGGCCGATGCGGCATTGCGCTTCGGTTAATCTCCGGTTTCCGTTTTTCGATTAATTCCTAATTTTTTTTGTCCCGTTTTCCGAAAATCGTCGTTTAATAAGTTAGAAGCAAATTTTCTTTTAAAACGGAATATCGGACTGACGTTGGATGAAGGGGTTCGAGGAAAACCTTTAAATGAAAGGAGGACTTATAGAAAAAACGGATAGTCACATTAATTGAATTAAGGGATAACGGAAATTAAACTTCCAATGTGCATCGGTAGAAAAGGAGTAAAAAAAAATGAAACATGTTTTTGGCAGGAAAAACTACGCGTCGTCAGCAGCTTTTACATTGACGATATTTCTTTTCGTAATGGGATTTAATACGTCTGCCTCTGAACCGGCGTATCAGATGAACGATTTGAATTCAGGCAAAGGCGAGAGATATATTGATGAATTACACCTTACCTGTTCTCAAATCGATTCTTCCGCTTTTCCACAGGTTGACATGATCGTATTGGTGACGGATGAAAGCGATGAACCTGTGCTTGGTCTTGATGAATCGCATTTTGATGTGACCGAGGACGGAGTGGCGGAGGATTTTG
The DNA here is from genome assembly GCA_964619725.1 of uncultured bacterium. Lineage (GTDB taxonomy): Bacteria > CSSED10-310 > CAZUFC01 > CAZUFC01 > CAZUFC01 > CAZUFC01. The sequence goes on from CAZUFC010000102.1 coordinate 1,282, forward strand.
ATCTGACGGAAATACAGCCGAATGAGGGTATTGCAGTGGCATTGGCGATAGACGTTTCAGGCAGCATGGCAGGTCTGCCTTTAGAGAACGCCAAGGCGGCTGCGCACGAATTTGTCGATCAAATGGGGGCGTTAGACCGCGTGGCTATTGTTGCTTTCGAAAGTTATGCTTATGTCGCACAGGAATTTACCGGCGACAAAGCTCTCCTTCATACTGCCATAGATGAATTGTATGCTGACGGTTCAACAGCCTTATTTGACGGCATTTGCTTAGGTTTAGAAGAAGCGTCCGGAGAAGTCGGCGTTAAAGCTGTAATCGCCTTCAGCGACGGAGAGGAAAACGTCAGCGTTGATTGTTATGGAGAAGATGAGCCCCATTATTCTCCTGTTTGTGATCTTGCGATCCAATATGGTATCCCTGTTTACACTATAAAAATAGACGCGAAAAAGGGTCCGGCAGCCTTAAAATCAGATGATTGGAAAGCCGGCAGAGACCCCGCATCGAAAGACGACGACTTAGAAGAAATTGCGGACTGCTCGAATGGGGAATATTACACGGGTTCGTCGGCTGATCTCGGCGAAATATACGTGCAAATAGCATCAGGCATCCAGGAAAGCTACAGAATCCGTTACGTCAGTCACAACCAGAATGTCCCACCAATAACCAGGTCAGTGACTACGACAGTCACTTATCAGGGCCTCAGCGATTCATTCACGACGCATTACAGCGCAGGAAACGCTCCGTGCATACAAAGGACAGAAGATACCATCGCACTCGGGGAAACGGCACAACCTTCATTGATACCGATCACGATAGCCGCTTACATCACGGATGACGAAGCAGTGTCGGCAGCCCATTTATACTACAGGGAAACGGGTAGCGACGGTCACTACACCGAGGCGGAAATGTCGAACGAATCAGGAGACCTTTATTCATATACGATTGGAGGAGGGTATGTGCTCGATCCCGGAGTAGATTATTACATAACCGCGGAGGACGGGACCTATATCTCGTCCGATCCGGCCAATAATCCCGGCTCAGCGCCCTACCAGATAGCCGTGCTCCCTAATGAAGCGCCCGTAATAGTTCATGAACCGGTAAATGCCTCTGAAAAAAACGTTGCGGTTGAAATAACCGCCGAGGCTTTTGATGAGACTAACTATGTAGAAAACGTAATGCTCTATGTCCGGGAAAAGGGGGACTTTTTTTACGATGAAATGGAAATGTCTCTTAACGCAGGCGCTTACCGGGGCGCTATTCCCGCTTCATACACGCAGGGAGTATGTGTCGAATATTATATCAAAGCATCGGATGACTACGGAACCTGCACCTATCACGGAACAGACGAGAATCCACATCAAATACGTCTTCTTCAGGAAGATGAGATGCAAATAGGCTTGCTTGTGATACGGGCCGACAATTTTGAAAACATATCAGGCGAACATTGGAGGGCGACCGGCAATATAATGGTTTCCGATTACATAAGGATCGATGGAGCGCTTGATTTCGATTATGCAGAAATGCGGATATGGTCCGACAGCATCACCATATCATTAATCGATGTCCCCCTTTTAGGTGAGGTTCCGCTGTTTTCGGGCGAGTTGGAAATTAATGCGGAAACGGCCGGCTTCTCTGATACCTTTGAAAATGTCGTAAACATGTTTTTTCCTGCCGGGATGGAATTTAAGCTTCAAGATATCCGAATACATCTGAATGAAGATTTCACATTCGAATCGGTAGAAATAAGAGGAAAGATAATCCTTCCCGAATATCTGGGCGGCGCTGAATTGGACTTCAGCAATGAGAATTATATTTTAATCAGCATTGCCGCAGGAGTCGAATTCAAAGGCGATATCTGCATCGAGAGCCTCCGGTTCGATCCATACTCAGGATGGGAACTTCAGGACATTTGCGTCGCTTATGATCCTCACGGGGAATGCGGCGGTATGTTCGACGTTCCGTCTATTACCGCCGGAGCTCGCCTGATCCTTCCGGTTCTGAACATCGAAGGCGCTGCAGGAATTTGCGATTCAAAACTTGATTGGGCCTGTGCGGAATTATCCGGCATTCAAATTCCCATTGCTTCGCCTCCGGTCTTTTACGTCACTGCTATCGGAGCGTGCGTTATGAATATAATGCCTGAACCTCCACCTTTGAGACTGGAAGGTTGGGTCGACCTGACCGGCGGCACGCCCGTGCCCATCGGAGATAATCAATCTCTGTATCTTCTTCAACTGAATGGAGTAACTCTGATAATCGATCTCGGCGGACTTGTGGGACTGGAAGGCGATTTCGGCATCTTTATACCGGAGAACCCGCCCTGGCATATTGAAGTAGGAGCATTAGGCATCAATCTGTTTGAATATGACTTTGAAGGAATCGATCTGGCCTCAGGCGGCGCCTATATCAACGTAAATGAAGGCTTCAACGGATGGGCTGAAATCGCTTTCCCCCAAGAAAATCCGTTGCTGGAAGCTCACGCGGACCTTGCCGTTGACTGGAACCTTATTTTCTCAGGCTCAGCCTTCGGCGCCGTCAACCTTCCCCATATTCCCCCTTTCGATCCCCAAACCGTCGCATTTAACGGAGCAATCGATAATGAAAGCATTAGCGGAAGCGTCAATCTCGGCGTTGCAGAGTTAAGCGTTCGTTTTTTCCGTTCTGGAGATATTGAATTCTATACCAATTTCAATTTCTTCGACATGCAGAAATTCGAATATGTACCCGGAACAAACCTCCTGGCTGATCAAACTTTCTATGTCCCGCCCGGATATGATCTGGTCATGTTTTTGACGAAATGGGAAAAGGGCGATACTGATATCACCCTGGTAACCCCATCAGGTGAAACGGTTATTCCTGAATATGCGCCGATGACGTCCAAAAAGTGGAACTATTTCAAACCGGACAACAGAAAACAAGCCGCCTATTTCATCAAGAACCCCCAACCCGGAAACTGGCAGGTCTCCCTGACTGATCCTGATGAAATCGGGGAAGCCGTAACAGAAATGTATCTCGCCAATTCAAAACCTACCATAGAACTGCATAAACCTGATGTCGATCTGCATGATCCCGAAACCATAGTCGTGGAATGGTTCGCCTTCGACCCTGACGACGATGCCGAAATCACTATATATCGAGGCTCTGTTCTGGGCGACTGTCAGGGAACGGCAATTGCGGAAAGCATAGAGGAAGTTGAGGGTATTGATTCTATAGAAATCGACGTGACTGATTGGCCCTCAGGAAAATATTTCATCAATGCCAAAATAGACGACGGTAAAAATTCTCCCTGTTTCTCTCATTCGACAGCCCAGATTATTGTCCGGAACCAGAGCGCACACTCTGAACCTCAGGATTTTCGAGTAACGGCGTCTGAATCTTCCGTGCATCTATACTGGAGTCCTCCGGCATCAACCGGAGATGATCCGAATATCGGATACCGGATTTTTTACACGGATCGACTGGAATCTTCCGCTTATGACCGGTCAATAGCCGTCGGCAATAAAACTTCGTATATTATCGACAATTTGACGCCCGGACGAGCCTACAAATTCGCCATAGCAGCATACGATTCATCCGGCAAATCCGGCGGCAAAAGCGATGCCGTCATTCGGCTCATCAGCGACGAAAACAACAATGATCCCTGGATACTCTCCTCGCCCATCCGAAAAACCAGAGAAAATGAACGCTACGTCTATACCGTTTCGGCTTATGATATGGATGGTGATGAACTGAGCTATGAACTGGTAGAGGCTCCTGAAGGCATGACGATAACGGAGGAAGGACAAATCGAATGGACGCCGTACAATAACCGGATAGGAAACAACAGTGTAATTTTAAAAGTCGGCGACGGGAACGGCGGAGAAACCATACAGGAATTCACCATCAACGTCACCCACCTTTACGGAAAAAACATGCCGCCTCAGTTCTCCTCACTGCCCCTCTGCGCTTACCTCAGCGGAAAAGAATACCTCTACGAAGCTGTTGCAAAGGACCCTGAACGCGATTCTATCGAATACGAACTTATCAGGAGCCCTGAAGGAATGGAAATCGATCCCTTGAGCGGCGCGGTCAACTGGCTGCCTGACGCAGATGAAAACGGATGTCATGACGTTATACTGAAAGCCATAGATAATACAGGCAAATCCTGCTTCCAGCATTTTACCCTTACCTGCTGCGAACCTGATATCGGAGCATACGTCCATTTGAACAAAGACTGGTTCGTCGAGGGTGATACTATGGACGTCAGCCTTTGTCTCAAAAATGAAGGAGAAACCAAAACAGTAAACCTGTATTTCGCCCTACAGGCATTCGGAGAATTTTATTTTCTCGATCCCACATCAAATTTCTATCCCGACTTCAGCGAAACGCCCATTCCTTTTACTTTCACCATCGATTCCGGCTTCAGCCAAGACATCAATCTCTTTGCCATCCCGCTGGCATTCGACTTACCTTTTGCCGAATGCGAATGGTGCGCCTGCATGACAGATACAGATACCGGCGAGTTATACGGCGATTACAGCATCTTCCCCTTCACTTTGCATCCCTGATGAAAACATACGGCGTTTCATAAGTAATTAAAAAGACAAAAGGCGGCGATCTTCGCGGATCGCCGCCTTTTTGATTATATGACAACAAATTGATTAAAAAGAATTTAAGCATTGGTCAAAAAAACGCTCTTCAAGGTTACAATTTTCGCAGCCTTGCGAAGGTGTCAGGGCCCTTCGCGAACGCTTGCTTCAAAAGATTATCGCCCCGGACGGGCTTGTCCCTTCTGAGCAAAAGTTTGACGGCCAGGATATCTCTGCATCTCATATACAAAGAGATACCTGCATCATCGATCAGTTCGTCATCATAGATACCTTTGGCTTCTGTTAAATACAGTTGCCGCAGTTTCTCCTTCGGAAGACGCGGAGACCATTTTAAAGCATCGCGACCCTGTTCCATTAAAATTTCTCCAGCTTTGACGGGGCAGGCATTAGACAGGCGCATCGGTTACTGTTGAAAAATGCTTCAGGAATGGGCGGATATGCTTCCAATGACGCTGATATCGATGTCGCCGTTGAATGTTGTTATTTCTATATCTGCGCCGCCCTCTCCGAGAATCCCGCTGAATTTGCGGTTCACCTTCTGAAATTCAAGTTCATTATTGAATTCTTCTGAAATGGAGACGTCGCCGCTGAATATATTGCCTGAAATTTCAAATTCTGCGCCGGCAGGGAGTTTCATCGCTGTATCGCCGCTATGGTTTTTCAATTCATAAAACCCGGTCGGATATACCTGACCGCTGTAAAAAATATCGCCGTTGACCGTTTCGCCTGTTATTCTATCGGCATTTTCGATATCGAGCATAATGATATCGCCGTTGACCGTGGAAGCCGAAAGGTCTCCCTTGAGGTTTTGAATATAAATATCGCTTGAAACGGCGCTCAAAGAAGCATCGCCGACAATGTTCATCGCCTTGATATCTCCGCTGATAGTCTCGCATTTAAAGCCTTTCAGACAATCCCTGACATCCGCCTTTCCGCTGATAGTTTCGATTTCCAACTTCCCGCCGATATTCTGAACACTTACGCCGCCGCTTTTGGTTTCCACCTTGACGGATGCCCTGTCCGGCGCCTTCAGTTCAAAGCTGACAGTAACGCCTGTTTTATTCTTTTCCGGATATTTCGTTTTTATCACGAGCGAATCATGAGACCTCCTGATTTTTATTATTACGTTTTCCAGGTCGGCTTCATTTCCCGCTGTTTTTACTGTCGTCATTTTAACCATCTCTTTGTCCCAGGTTGAGATGTTGATATCACCAGCGAAATTCTTTACGGACACTTTTCCATCCCTGTCGAGTTCTATTTCTTCGACATTCTCTTCAGTTACGTCGGCCCGGACAGGTGATGGAAAAGAGAGGGCCATATCCAGGAAAACAGTTAGGTAGTGCCTGTCCATAAACTCGAAACTCGATTCAAAATTTAATGCTGGACAGCCACTTGGGTTTTTGATCCATAAACGGACGAATTTATCTTAAGGCAAGGAAGGCAAGGATTTGCGAGGTAGGGGTATTTATTATACGATGATTGAGTAGAGCCGCAGCCTGACGCAGTCTGGGGAAAATTCGCCGTTTATGGACAAAAACTAGGTAAAAACTGAGTTTAAGGATCGAGTCGTTCATCATAGACCTCCTTTCCGGACTGTAATCAGCCGGATAGTGGTGAAATAGTTCGTATTTCATTGAGTAAATCAACCTTTCGCCGGTAACAGACGAGCAGGTATTTTCTCACCTCCAGATCACCCGGGCGCTCTTTTATTGCTTCCCGGCAGACCCTTATTGAATCGTCGATGAGAGCGATGTTCTTTTCAAGAACAGCAGCTAATGCCGGATCAAGTGATTCCCGGCGCGCATCAACAACCCGGTTCAAAGCTTCAATTGCCTTTTGATAACTGCGCTCTGCTTCAGCAATCCGCTTCATGGCCGTAAGGTGAAGCTGTTCGGACTTGATCAGGTAACTCTTCTGGGGACTTTCATGCCTTAAAAGCATTATCGCAACGATGAGAATCATGGCAGCGGCAACCCCGTAACAGGCTTTTCGGAATACCGAAAAACCGCTGGAAGGAGAGGCAGGAGTATTCCTTAACCGGCTGGACAGTTGATCACTCAAGCATATTTCTATCTGAGGCCAGATATCTGATCCCGGTTCAACCGTTTCAAGAGAACGAGCCCCGTCGAGCATTTTTTTATAGTCATCGAACAATTTTCGGCATCGGTTGCAATTCGACAGGTGGTCGCGAAGCAACGCCGAACGCTTTTCCGTCAGTTCTCCGTCAATGAAATCGCTCATCAATCGTTCAAATTTTATACACTTCATGACTGCTCCCTCGCTAGTTTTTGTCCATAAACGGCGAATTTCCCCCAATGCTGCGTCAGACTGCGGATTTGCTCAGTCAACGTATAATAAATGCGCCTCCTTCGCAAATCCTTGCCTTCCTTGTCTTAAGAAAAATTCGCTCGTTTATGGATCAAAAACCCAAGTGGCTGTCCAGCATTAAATTTTGAATCGAGATTTGAGTTTGTGGACAGACACTCGCTAAGAGTCGCCTCATTTTTTTACGGGCTTTGAAGAGTTGCGATTTTGACGTGCCGACTTTACAGCTCATAATGTCGGCTATCTCCAGATGACTGAAACCCTGAACATCATGGAGAATAAAAACCGCTTTTAATTTGGGGGGCTGCTCCTTCATGGCCCGCTCGATATCATGGGCGAGATAACCCTTCCCGGAAAGCGATACCTCGAATTGTTCCATATTCTCGTGGAGATCGAGTTTCTCCCTTTTGACCTTCCGGGAATGACTGATACAAGCATTTATGGCGATTCGACAGAGCCAGCCCTTCAGGGCGGACGGCTTTTTCAGCGTTTTGATCCTTTTGAAAGCGGCGACGAATACGTCATGGAGTAATTCTTCCGATATCCCATAATCATTCGTAAACCGGCAAATGATATTAAAGAGCGGAACTCGAAAGGCTTCATATAATTGTTTCATTGCGTTTTGATTCCCTTCACGACATAGGGCGACGATGACAACATTATCCGGGACTTTCTGTCTCTGCTGCATCGTACCTTTCTTGATCATGTACCTTTCACCTCTCTGTCTTACCTGTTTCGCCATGAATGCCGTCGCGAATCGCCTTAAGCCGTCCTTACGCTCGCATAGCTGTCGGACTCTACTTATAATGACGCCTCTCGACGCGAAAAGGTTGCTTATTAAATTTAACAGCGCCTGTCCATAAACTCGAGTACCCATTCAAATTTTACTGCTGTAGGCGCTCACCAGCTTGCTAAATTCGAAATAAAATTCAAAACCCATCGGAATCCTTGAAACGATATAATGACAGGCTGTTGAGATTGACTATAGAATCTTTGATTTGTTAAAATTATAACCTCCTTTGAATATCAGAAATCCAAAAACTGGATAACTGTTTATTTGAACTTAATCAGGGAGAAAAAGATATCATGATGAAATTGTTCGATTTATGGAAAAAATTGAGGATTATCGTTTTTCTGTTGCCGTTGGGCATCTGTGTGTTTCTTATGGCGGACAAGGGATATGGACAAAACAGACGTTATGCGCCGGGAGAGATGATCGTAAAGGTGAATCATGGTATTGCGCCTTCGCTGAATTCCGCCGGAGCGGTTGTTTTCGGACTCCCTTCGGTGGACCGCCTGAATCGTGAATGGGGAGCGAAAAATTTCAAGAGGGTTTTTCGAAATCCGATTTTTTCAAATTACTATATTTTAGAGTTCGAGCGTGGAGAAGGTTTGGATATGGAGTTCGCTGCCGGGCGGTATGCTAAGGATTCTCAAGTTCTGTATGCCGGTCCCAATTATTATGCGAAATTCGTCATCACGGGTGAAGAAAAATTAATACCTGACGATCCATTTTTTGAGAATCAATGGGGATTGAACAACACGGGACAGAGCGGAGGTTCGCCTGATGCGGATATTGATGCAGTTGAAGCCTGGGAAATTGAAACAGGATCGTCTGCAGTGGTAATCGCCATACTTGATACAGGCATAGACCTGGTTCATCCGGATATGTCGGGTAAAATTTGGATTAATGGGGGTGAAGTTCCCGGAAACGATATTGACGACGACGGCAACGGATTTGTCGACGACGTCAATGGGTGGGATTTCATCAACGAAGACGCTGATCCGCAGGACGACAACAGCCACGGCACTCATACGTCGGGTATCGCCGGCTCTGCATCAAACAACGGTGAAGGCATCGCAGGCGTCTGTTGGGGATGTTCGCTAATGCCTGTTAAAGTCCTCGGAAGCGACGGAATAGGCACATACGCTCAAATTTCAGCAGGAATAGAATATGCAGCCGACAACGGAGCAGACGTTATTAACCTGAGTCTCGGCAGCGAAACTTATTCTGAACCGCTGGAAAACATCATCGGTTACGCTCACGATAACGGGTGCGTCATCATAGGCGCAGCGGGCAATTTCAACGATGACGATCCTTTCTATCCGGCCGCTTTCGATCACGTCCTGGCAGCAGCGGCCCTGGACCATAACGATGTTAAATATCAACTTTCAGGTTATGGGGATTGGATAGACCTGTCCGCCCCCGGAGTCGACATTACCAGCGCCGTTCTTCATGAAGGATACAGTTCCTGGTCTGGAACGAGCATGGCGGCTCCTTTCATTTCAGGTACCGCAGGACTGCTCTTTTCCGCGTTTCCCTCCTGGAATAATCTGCTGATCGAATCACATATGCTGCATCTGGCCGACGATGTCGACAACGCCAATCCCGGATACGCCGGACTGCTGGGGAAAGGCAGGATTAATTCTTTCAACTGCCTCTCTGTTTCTCCTGAACCTGATCTGCATCTGATAGAAACCTCAATAGATGATTCCGCCTCTCCCGCGGACGGAGATGGAGCGCTTGACCCGGATGAAACGGCGAATCTTATCGTCACGCTGTATAATTCATGGGGCGATGCCGTATCTGTTTCCGGAACGATAGAATCTTCTCATCCTCACCTCTCCATTACAGATAATTACGGAACATTCGGCGACATTGCTTCACAACTATTTACGGAAAACAACGCCGATCCTTTCGAATTGCACCTTAATGATTCGTGTCCCGCAGGTCAGAGCATAGATATTAACCTCATATTACAGGACTCGCTCTCAAATTTATGGGAATTCCCGTTCACTCTCATTACAGGCTCCAGAGAATATTCTGTTCCCGTTTTTATCAACTCCGATACGACATGGGAGGAAAACGAAACCTACCTGGTTAATCATAACGTCCTGGTCCAGGCGAAATTAACCGTCGAACCAGGCGTTACTGTAAAAATAGACCCAGGTTCCGCCATCGTTTTTCGCGACAACGGGTTCATCGAAGCCGTCGGGACGGAAACTCAACCGATAACGTTCACTTCATCCAATCCGCCCAATAAATGGATATGCCTTAAATTCGAGGACAATTCCCACTCACATATAAACGACTTGAAGTATTGTATTCTTGAATATGCCGAAATGCCGGTCAATGACGAAACCAATAGAAACAACATGTATTTTGAATACAATAAAACAGAAAATTGTCTTCAGGTGGGATACATGAAAACATCTGCCTTGAAAAACAATGAATTTATAGACTCAGGTCGTCTGTCCCTGGTACTCTTTCCGACACTGACTTCGCAAAACGAATTCAACGTGGCGGACAACCTGTTCATTAACAGTTATCTGGAACTCCAGATACAAAATGATAATTCAACCGGTGACGTCATACTCATTAATGACAATTACTGCGACGGAGGTGACTTGTACGGCGGAACATGCAGCTCAGAACCGTCGCTTTACCTTTTCGAAAGCAATGTCGTAATGAACGGAGATGAGGGTATATCAGGCAGTCTGAATATGAAACCCCGAGCGACGAAAAATACGGTCATCAATTGCTCCATCGGCATAAGGAGGGTTTTTGAAGCCGATCATAACCTGATCAGCAATTGCGATGAGGGTTTGGACGGCTGCATTCTTGTTCATCACAATCATGTTGAAAAATGCAATAACGGCATAAAATATCAGTATTTCAGCGGGGCTCGAGGGCATCGTGAAGACGGATATGATTTAAAGCGGCGTTCTGCATCTTCAAAGCCCGATATCAATTATCTTTATACGGGCGGAAGTTTCGTCAGGTCGAGGAACATGAGATTTCTTCATGAGGACCAGGCTCAATATGATTCGTCATTTATGAAAAAAAATCGAAGCTCAGGAGATCATTCCGAAAATGAAAACACTAAAACATCCGTAACGACTGCAGCAGAAAAGTCAGCAGAGTCTTCGACCATAGAGTTATACTGCTTATTCGCAATGACCCCGACGGCGACTCCGACAACATCATATTCGAGTCGATTCACGCCGTCGCCGTCCGCTGTTTATAAAACCGGCCGGATTATGACCCCGTCGGTCACCCCTGTCAGTTCGGCTGTAAATACTCCCATCCCGACGGTCGTTTCCACGAGTACCCCGACGATAACCTTGACGCGAACGCCGACAGGAACCTGGACGAGGACCCCGACCCGGACTGCAACGCCGACTTATACTCCCGTCATTGTCGGCGATTATGTATGGAATGATGAAAATGAGGACGGCGAGCAGAATGAAGATTGGGAAACAGCAGGGATAAATGGGGTTCTCATGGAGATATACGAGGATACGAACGACAATAATGAACTGGATCAAGGCGACATATTGCTGGATTCAGCGACGACTCAAAACGATCCCGTTTCAGGATATCCGGGCTGGTACAACCTGAGCGCATATATGATTCCCAATAACAGATATTTCGTAAATATCGATCCGGACACTCTTCCGCCATTCTATTTTTATACTGCAAAGACTTCTCCGTATGATTTTCATTTCAATGCCGGCACACACTATGATTACATTGATTTTGGACTGACCTATCGCGGCTGGGCGAACAACAACATCATAGCTTGTCGGAATCAGGGAATATCAGCATACTTCGAGGGTTATGACTATCAGGGCAACAATTACATCCAAAATGAACAATACTGCTTCAAAAATCAAAAGCCGGCTAACGCAGCCGTACAATACTCTTACTGGGGATTTGCTGCGACGGCGGAGATGAATGAAGAAAACGAATGGCCTCAGGCTGATTCCGATATCGAAGCGATCTATGATTTTCTCGATGATTTCGACCTGGGATTTGCGGATTACAGCTATTGGCTGACGGAACCGAATCCTGAAGCTCCCGGCTTCCTGTGGAATATCGTTCTCGACCCGCCCAGTCCCGTTGGTGCGGAGCTTGTCCTCTTCACCTTGAGTTTCAGCAGCGCCATGGACATGGAATCGGAGTTAACCGTGACTTTCGGCGTTGATGAACCATTTGATGAGCATCAGATAACGGGAGACTGGGAAAACCAGCAAACCTGGTCGGGATCATTCCTAATCGATTACTTCACCGGAGACGGACAAAACACTATCAGCGCTTCGGGAGGAAAAGACGCATCTGGACTTCTTATGCCGGCGGACACGAATCATTCTTTCATTATTGAAACAGGAATAGGGGGAGTGCAGGGATTGGCGGCAGTTCCCATCGATGCCGGCATGATACTGAGTTGGCAGCCTAATTACGAACCCGACCTCGCCGGTTACAGGTTGTACTATGACATAGATTCAGGCGTTCCCTACAACGGGACCGGCGCTTCTCAAGGCTCTTCGCCCATCGATGTCGGCAACGTCAATAATTTTGCTCTTACCGATCTGATTAACGGTCAAATCTATTATTTCGCCGTCAGAGCCGTCGATGCGGGAGATCACCTGGGGCCATACAGCAGCGAGGTTTGGGGCATGCCAAACGGCGCTTCGACCCCGGCTCCTACCCAAACCCCCTGTCAATCAATACCTGCGACAGGATTCAGGGGAATAATCGGAATCATAGCGATTCTGGGATTTCTGATATCCTTGTCAGGAAGGAAACGATCCTCAAGCCAGGGATGGAATTGAAATTCCTTTACTCACTTTTCCCCTTTCATTGTTCTGTTGATATTTTAAAAAAATATTCCGTGGAATGTAAACCCGACATTGATGAAAATCTTCAACGACTTCGATTTCAGCTAAGCAAAAATCCGGGATGAAAATGCTGTTCAAACTCATAAATGACTCAACCCATTTCCAGGGAATGAGGTGATAAAACATGAAATTTATACTACCGTTATCTCATCTCTCATCCCTTCCCATCCTCTTTCAAGACGCTTTGCAATGCAACAACAAATATGGACATATATCTTTAGTCCCACACTGTCCGGCTGATACTTTAAAGACGAATGATTTGCTTTTATGAGGTTTCTCGTTATAATTAATTTGGTGAGTCTTCACTCGCTTATGAAACATATCGACTTTTGCCTGCTTGCTGTTTCATATCATAAAAAAATTTTCAAAAATAGTCAGGAACCTGTAATGTAAAACAGGAGGGAGGTGTTTTGATTTTTCATGGATTGCGTTTGAAAAGACAGGCATAAAAAGTCAAAAAGAGAGATAATGGGAAAAATTAAAAATTTTTATAGAAGGAGAAATAATAAGTGAAACGGACAACATTAGTTTCTTTGATTTTATGGGGATTTATTGTTTCATTCGGAGCAGGAACAGCTTTTCTGAATGGGATTAATTATCAGGGATATGTTACGGACCCGGAAACGGGCGAACCGGCTGTAGACGGTTATTACCGTTTCGTTTTCAGTATTTACGATGCTGCTGCAGATGGAACCCTGCTGTGGATGGAAACTCATGAAGCGGTGGACGTAACCGGCGGATATTTCCATGTGATACTTGGAACCCAGGTGAATTTTCCGGAAACGATGCATTTTGATGAAGAGTATTGGCTTGAGGTTGAAATTGGTCCAGAAGGGGAATCGGAAATTCTAACTCCGAGGCAGCAAATGACGAGTGTGGGACAGGCACTGGAAGCTTTTGACGTATATAACAGGGATATTAACCCAAGATCGGTGAGAATAATAGGTTATGATAAAGGGGAAGTGATCAACGAATATGGAGAATGGGTAGGTCCGCAGACGGGTTTAGCCGGTCCGACCGGTCCGCAAGGCGATACGGGACCGGAGGGACCTGCGGGGCCGCAAGGCGATACGGGACCGGAGGGACCTGCGGGGCCGCAAGGCTTTACCGGACCGATGGGACCGTCAGGTTCGCAGGGCGACACGGGACCGCAAGGACCTGCCGGACCGCAGGGCGATACGGGATATGAGGGACCTGTGGGGCCGCAAGGCTTTACCGGACCGATGGGACCGTCAGGCTCTCAGGGCGATACGGGACCGCAGGGACCTGCCGGACCGCAGGGCGATACGGGACCTGAGGGACTTATGGGGCCGCAAGGCTTTACCGGACCGATGGGACCGTCAGGTTCGCAGGGCGATACGGGACCGCAAGGACCTGCCGGACCGCAGGGAAATACGGGACCGGAAGGACCGACAGGTCCCAGAGGTCCATCCGGACCGGTCACTGGCGGAACATGGATGCAAAACGGCAGCAACATTTATTACGACAGCGGCTATGTCGGAATTGGAACGGATAGTCCGGCCGCTAATCTGGAAGTAAACGGAACCGTTAAGTCAGAAGCCCTGGTTTTGAATTCAGCTTTTATTTCGGGAACTTCGGAAATTACGGATTACGACGTTTCAAACATCGGAATACTGTTTATCGACCCGGCAGGCTCCTGGGTTACCATAAGAGGCTTCTCAGGAGGAGTCAAAGGACAGGTATTGCATGTCGTCATTACCGACAGCGTCTGTTGCGCGGGAGCGTTCTTTTATGACAATGATCCCGCCGGAGTTCAGAAATTCGTAGCCCCAGGCAACGTCGGGATTGATTATCAACAAGGCGTTACCCTGGTATTCGACGGAACCTTCTGGAGGCTTGTATATCGAGGTTTTTAATTAATAGATTGTACGCTGGCGGATTTTTATTGCAAAATTCATAAAAGGAAACGGTTTTTGTACATTTTTAGTCTGCATTCCAAAAGTTCAGCCTACAAGTTTTTTATCGCCTGCAGCAACCATAAGTAATCGGGGCAGGTGTCGGTATCGCAATCGGTATCGGCGTCGGGATATCAATCGGTATCGGCGTCGGGATATCAATCGGGATCGGGGTCGGGGTCGGTATCCCAATCGGGGTCGCAATCGCAATCGAAACAAAATGATGAGATATTATTTCGAATTCTAACCTCAGAAGACGCATTTTTGATCAATGCCTCTTTTTCCGTTGAATTTTCCATCCCGTTCATTTACAGCGGATTGATCAGACTCAAAAAAGGCATCTCATGCCTTAATTTCTCTCCCGGAAGCAGAACTTCAGCAGGCTCGCAATCAACAATATCAGGACCGCGGACATGATATCGGAGACGGCGGGGATCGAAGGCGCTGTCGGAGCGCCTGTTGGAGAAGGAGTGTGCTGAGTCGGCGAAAAGGTCGTTAGCTGCGTCGGCTCCCGTGTCGGGGAGGCCCAGGGTGAATATGAGGGCGAAGGCGATGAAAAGACAGATGCAGTAGGCGTCGGAGAAGCGCTTCGAGTGGGCGAAATTGTCGACGTTCGTGAAGCGGTCATCGTCGGCGAAGCGGTTATTGTGAATGTCCTGGTCGGGGTTCTGCTCGGCGTTTCAGTGGGGGAGCCGGTGGGGCTGTACGTTGCCGTCGGCGTTGAGGTGGGGCTTCGAGTGGGAGACTTCGTCGGCGTTCGGGTTGCAGTCATTGTCGGCGAAGCGGTTTTTGTAAATGTCTTGGTCGGGGTTCTGCTCGGCGTTTTAGTGGGTGAGCCGGTGGGGCTGTACGTTGCCGTCGGCGTTGAGGTGGGGCTTCGTGTGGGAGACCTTGACGGCGTTCGCGTTGCCGTTCGTGTCGGCGAAAGGGTTGGCGTGTTTGTAGTCGTAGGCGCAGGAGAGCTTGGAGCAAACAGCCAGACGTCGCCGACAGCGGATTGGACTTGCTGATCAATGAGCGCGGCCCCGCTTGACGGATGAAGAATCCTTATACGGCAATAATATTGGTATTGAAAGGTTAATACCAGCGTTTTATCATGGTGCCTGGCGCTTTGAACGGAATGCCACGTGTTTGGACAACTCAGCACATTCACCGTATATTGTCCGTAAGAAAAACCGATGTCGTGCCCGGTCATATCCGGGGCATCGTTCATTCCAAATGAATAACCCATGATCTCATCCGTCGCGCAGTCATACAGCAGGCCCGGATTGCTGACATAATTCCGTCCGAATGCCGGATCGTCTGCGTCCAGGGCCGTGCTTGACTCCGTAAACGTGATGCCGTCCTGGCTTTCCATCACCACCAGTTCGTTGAAATGACGGTTGATGACCGCCCTGTAAGTCCCATTTACAATCTCAACGTCCGGCTCCATGAAACCGGGGAATCCTCCAACATCGGGATACTCTGCCGCCACTACAAAATTATGCGGCAGCCACTCTTGAGATTCCGCCAGGTAGCAATGAGTTTCCCCGTTATTGATTTTACCGTCGAACCATAATTTCCATTTCGATCCTGTCCATAACAGCGAAGGCCGGGCGATATCGGAAAAATTCCGTCCGGAAACGCTGATTTCAGCAGAAAAAACGCCGTTGGCCGGCGTCCAGGACGCACCGTCCTCACTGGTGGAAATGGCGATCCAATCCCTGTAATCCGAACCCTGGAAATGTGCGACCGTATACGCCATGAACCACTCATTCTGGGACCTTTTCTGGACGGAAGGATCGTTCACATGCAGATATGCTCCATTTCCGATGATGACACTCTGACCGCCCCACGGTCCTTCGGGAATCAAATCGTCGGAAACCGCAAAATATATCCTGTCGTTGCCGTCGCCTGAATCTTTCCAACCGCCGTAATACAGGTTCCAAACGCTTCCGTTCCTGATCAGGTCCGGAGCGTAAAGATTTTTCCCCTGGATGATCGGATTCTCAATGGACGGATGCGATGAAACGCCGTCAGCAAAATACGTACCCCGCACCGTCACCCCGTCGCTCCACCCGTCGTTGCCGACATACGTCAGCGAATAAGCGCCCGATTCCGTCGAGTGGATCAAGGACAGCACGATCATGCAAACCATAATCGCTGATTTTAACGTTCCGAATTCAGAAATGAATCGATCTTCCATGTTCACCGGACTCACCCGCATTTCAATTATCGATAAACTTTTCATATTAATTTTTAAAAGCTTTTCCATAAATGTCAAGGATGTTTTTAACCCAACTGCAGCTCCTGAACCGGATTTCTCATACAAAATTGTAGTGAGAGCGTTCAGATTCCCGCAGATTCAATCGTAGCGGACCGGAGGACTGCGGAAGCATAGCAGCGCCATGTTGAGCAAGTCCGTAGGGAGCAGAGCTTGAAGGTTCGGGGATATGGACGTTCGTAATAGGTTTTGTATGAGAAATCCAGGCAAAATCCGATGCAAGAGCGATGATTTAATCGCAAATTTTAACTGATGACAGACAACTTGAGTTGATGATAACTTGTTATGGTTCCTATCAATGTCTCGGATTAATTGTCGAATGAATCAAAGGTCCCGAAAGCAGAGGGACTGCGCAATATGTGTTCTTTCATGAAGTTTTTCCACTTTATTAACCGTAATCAGCATTTTCGATATCGCTATCGCAATCGGTATCGGCGTCGCTATAGCAATCGCTATCGGGGTCGGTATCGGGGTCGCTATCAGGGTCAGTATCAATATAGCGGGTTATGTTTCCTTTGGTTCACACCCAACACATAAGTTCTGAAATGTCCATTAAAAATTGCTGGATATTCTGCAGAAATTATAACTCAAAAGACGCATTTTTGATCAATGGCCGGAATTTGATTTGTTTCTAATTCAGTAATACAATTGTAAATGATCATTATAACGTAAGGATCAGGAGGAATAAACGTTATGAAAAGAATCCGAAGCATAACAGGTCATCGGGTAAAAACGGCAGCGCTGAAAGCAATCAGCCTTGCCTTACCCTCGATTCCCTAGACCGGCCCCATATCGCCTGGTTTGGTCGGCCGCAAGGACAGGAGGACATCTATTATTACCTTTACTGGAATGGCTCTGAGTGGGCGGATGCCGACGGAACCGGAAGAGAATCATTCAATATCAGCAATAATGCCGGGCACTCGAAAATGCCCTCTCTGGCGCTCGATTACCAGGATCATCCCTGCCTGACCTGGACGGATAATACGGAAAATGAGGAAGGGATTTATTTCCTGTCCTGGACTGAACCCCTTGCTTCAGGAACCCTGCTTTCATCAGCCTATGATACGGGCGCTGAATCGGATTGGAATACCATAACCTGGGACGCGGTTATTCCTGACTGGACCGATATGAAAATCAGAACACGAACATCTCCCGACTCCTTGTTATGGTCCGAGTGGAGTCAATATTACAGGGAAAGCGGTTCATCGATTTCCGGGTTTCCCGATAGGTGGATTCAATACGAGATCACGATGGAAAGCAGCAATACGGAATTTATTCCTGTCCTAGATGAGATAAGAATTAATTAGTGACTGTCCACTAACTCGATTCTCGATTCAAAATTTAATGCTGGACAGTCACTGCGGTTTTTGATCCATAAACGAGCGAATTTTTCTTAAAACAAGGATGGTAAGGATTTGCGAGGCAGGGGTATTGCTTATACGTTGACTGAGCAAATCCGAAGACAGACGCAGAATTGGGAAAAATTCGCCGTTTATGGACAAAAACAATTATTCAAGCATGACTACTCCTTCACCGGCTTATACGCCCTCCAATACGCCGACTCCTGCCGCAACATCCGTTCCGGCCCTCAGCCGCATATCATCAGCGTCTCTTATTATCGTGTTTACGCTCTGCCTCTCCCTTTTCAACCTGAAAATTTTTCCCAAACAGCGGTGAATCTACTCCTTTGGGAACGTAATAAGCAACTCAGTCCAGGTCATTCCCCGATGTCATACTCGACAAAAACGCCGACCTATGCGTTAACGATGAATCCGACATCGATGCCGGAAATTACTCTGTCGCAGACACTAACCGCTGGCTCAATACCGCGTTAACGTCTGGTTCGACGTCACAGAACACATTGAGGCCGACATTCAAATTTACGCAGTCATAAACATCGCTCAGGCGGCTCGCTGAAACGACACCTCCAACCATGAACAGCTTTCTCAGCTTGCCGGCAAGGAGTCGGCCCGAACATCTGATAAGATGTCTGGCCCTATTCTCTACTCATAGACCTTCTCCTCCGCCAGATGGGCATCCGGGGCATCGTTTTCGACGTCACGTATATCCTGACCGGCAAGCGCTTTTTCATATTCCTTGTACCATTCGGTCTGTATGATGAGCTGCATAATTTCATTCGTTCCCACCCAGATCATGGATAACCGGATATCGCGGAGGATTCGTTCGAGGGGATATATATTGGTGTAACCCAGGCCGCCTACAGCCTGCATGCATTTATTGGCAACCTCCCAGGCTGCTTCACTGGAAACCTTTTTTGATTGAGATATCATCCGCCGGATTCGGCCGGGATGGACTCTGCCGGAATCGATCGCCAGGCAGGCGCTGTAGACCGTGGCCCTGGCAGTATCGAGCAAGGTTACGCAATCCGCGATATTGAATCCCACGGCTTGAAAATTCATGATCGGCCGGCCGAATGCTTTTCGCCGGGATGTATAACGGGTAGCGATCTCAATAGCCGGCCGGACCGAACCGATCGTCATTGCCGCTGTTCCCAACCGTTCAGGAATCATCATCCGCTTGAAAACCTCAGCCCCGCCATTTATGCCGTTAAGCGCAAACCGTTCCGGTACCTTTACATTTTCGAGCATCAGTCGACCGGCTCCGCCGCCGCGAACTCCCATCAAGCCATAGATGTACTTAGTTTCCAATCCTTTTGAGGTCCTGGGAACCATGAAAGCGGATAACCTCTTATGAGACCCTTCATCGGGATTGGTGACAGCGTAGATCAGGAACCAGTCTGCACCTTCAGCGCCGACAATGAATCGCTTCTGGCCGTTGATGATCCATTCGTCGCCCTGTTTCTCCGCCCTGGTCGTCGTCCCAAAAAAATCAGAACCTCCCCGCGGCTCAGTAAGTCCTTCTGCAGCATAAAGTTCACCCTGGAGCAGCGGGACGACGATCTCCCGCTTGAGTTCCTCGGACCCGAACTGGACGATCGCATCGCATACGATATCAGCGCCCACTCCCCATAAACACGCCAGGGAATAACTCGCCACGCCGATTTCCTCAGCCGTGACAGCGTTATCGACCCACTCAAGACCACGGCCTCCATAACGACGGGGTATCCTGATGCCCAGCAAATTCCTTCTACCCGCTTCTTTCAGATACTCATGAGGAAACTGGAGCTTCTCGGCATCCATATCCAGTATCATCTCCTTGGGGACCCATTTCGTGAAATCGCGGGCTTCATCCCGAAGCGCCTTCTGTTCCGGCGTCATTATAAAATCAAACATTCTACCTCTCCCTCTCAGCGGCTGAATTCAGCCTTATAACCAACCGGCAAATCCGTTCATACGCTATCAGAATAGCGCCGTAACAAGAAAATTAAAAGCAATGAGCATTACCCAGGCGATGCACCAGAAGCCGTTAGGCGTTCCTCATTACACTTCTGGGACTGATCAAACCGGATTACACTTCTTTCATAACTTTTGACGGTTTGTTTCAGTAATCGGTATCGGGGTCGGGATCGCAATCGAAACAAAATGGTGGGCATTCTGTCGAATTGTAACTGCTCTGGGTCAAGATAAATCGGAAAAAAAATCCAAAAAACTTTAAAATGTATTCGTTGTCGTGATCGTTGTCGAATTCAAACATGACGCTCATTCAAGAGAAATTGAATTTAATAGTCATTTCGCACAATACTCCGACAACGATTCAGCAGCCGACATATTGAGAAGTATTGACGTAAAGCTTATCCTAATTGGTATTCCGCCAGCGGGGGGGACTTTGTTTTACTTGATATTTTTTGATCGACTGTTGTTTTTTCGGTCAAAAATTTCACCATCTTTTATCATTCAACGTCAAGAGATGTGAACCTCGAAACACGAATATCTGCTCAATGCCAAAAATTTTAAAGTCGAAAATTTATTATGTCTATCGGCTTTCCAGCCGATTCAGGAACTGTTCAGCCTGCCTGGTGATCTTCTTCCGGCGCTCAAGAGTCATGCGTTTAAGCGTCCGGTATGGGAGGTTCATTCGGGGGTTGGACGTGAGTCGTTCTTCGTTCACGATCAAAAAAAACCAGTAGAGGTAGTTGAACGGGCAGGCGTTGGTACCGAGTTTGACCTTCGGGTCGTAGGTGCAGCCGTTGCAATAATCCGACATGCGATTAATGTAGGAGCCGGATGCCGCATAGGGCTTCGAGCCTAACAAGCCTCCGTCGGCGTGCAGCGCCATGCCGTGCGTGTTCGGCAGTTCAACCCATTCGAAGGCATCGGCGTAGACGGCAAGGTACCAATCCTCCGCCTGAGCGGGGGAAACTCCTGTCAGCAGAGCAAAATTGCCGGTGATCATAAGCCGTTGAATATGATGCGCGTATGCGTTACGTCGGGTGGCATCGATGACCTCCCGCAGGCAATTCATATCGGTATTCCCTGTCCAGTAGAAATCCGGGAGCGGACGCTGCGCCTTGAAGAAATTGGTTGTTGCGTAGGCAGGCATCTTCATCCAATAGACGCCGCGCACGAACTCACGCCAGCCGAGAATCTGCCGGACGAATCCCTCGACGGCCGGCAGCGGCGCCGAGCCCTGGCGATACTCGGTCATCACAGCTTCGCATACCTCGCGGGGATTCAGCAACCCAATGTTGATGTATGGCGACAGCATTGAATGAAACAGGAAATCCTGCCCTGCTTTCATCGCATCCTGGTAATCCCCGAATCGGGGCAGGCAGTTCTCGGTAAAGTATTGCAGGGCTTCCAGAGCCTCTTCCCGCGTCACGGCCCAGCCGAAGGAGTCCACATCACCGAAGTGATCCGCGAAACGATTCCGAACCAGCATCATAACATCTCGCGTTGCGGCGTCCGGAACGAAGCGGTGACCGGGCGGTATGCGAATATTTTGCTGCAGCGTTTTACGGTTCTCTGCATCATAGTTCCAACGTCCGCCGGCCGGCTTATCACCGTTCATCAACCAACCGGTCTTGCGGCGCATGCGCCGGTAAAAATTCTCCAGACGAATGCTTTTTAATCCCTTTGCCCACTCTGCGAATTCATCTCGCGAATAAATGAACCGATTATCCTGACGAATATCGACTGGCGTGTCGTATTTTGCCGCCCAGGATCGCACCATTTCCCATACTCGCCACTCTCCCGGCTCTGTAACGACGATACGATCCGCTTTATGACGCGACAGCGCCCGGCCCAGCTCGCCGGTAATTGAACCCGAATTGCTTTCCTCGTCAAGTTGGACGTAGTCCACGTATATGCCTTCAGCACGCAGCGATTCCGCAAATTGACGCATCGCCGAGAGCACAAGAACGATCTTTTGCTTGTGATGGCGCACATACGTGGTCTCATCGCTTACCTCGACCATCAACACTACATCGCTGTCATGAACGATGTCGCGCAGGGCGCTGATTGAACGGCAAAGTTGATCGCCTAAAACCAGCCTGAGCGTCTTCACTGGAAACTCTCTCAGCCCCTGGTTCGCAGCGTTGATCGACCGCCGTCGACTCCGATAATCTGTCCGGTTATCCAGCCGGCTTCCGGAGAAAGAAGAAAGGCAGTCAGCGCTGCAATATCTTCGGGCTTGCCGAGCCGCTGTAAGGCATGCAATTCGGCGATGGACGCCGCCATCTGCTCGTTCGATAAAATTCCTACGGAAAGCGGCGTGCGCGTGAGGGAGGGAGCTGCGGCATTAACGCGCACTTTTGGAGCGAGCTCATTTGCCAGGGCCAGGGTCAATCCGTTCACGGCCCCCTTTGCCAGACCCATAGACGCATGCAACGAGAAACCCTGAAGGGCCGCTACGCTGGAAAAAAGCACAACAGACGCTACCCCCTCGCTCTTCTTGAACGCCGGAAGCGCCGCTTTAACGGCAAGCGCAGCGCCCATCGCATTGATACGGAAATCGTTCAAAAAATCCTCCTCGGTAAGGCGCTGGAGCTTACGTAGATTGATTGTGCCCACAGCATAGACGAGACCATCCAATGGATGACCTGCATCTTCCGCTACACGGGAAAAAAAAGCTCCGTCTCCGGCATCCCCCGTTGTATAACCGGCATTAAGCTCATCCGCAACTGCCGCTAGCTTGTCTTCGCTTCGCCCCGCCAAATGAAGCTCATAGCCGCGCTTACGGAGGATACGTCCCACGGCTGAACCGATGCCGCCAGAGCCGCCATAAATTACGATCTTGCGTGCCATCGTAACTCCTCCCTTCTTTAAAAGGAATTCAGCTCATCCCTCATGGCTGAAAGTCATCAAAAATCAAGACCCTGCCCAATATCAAGGCTTTCTTGAGGTCTTCACCGCCCCAGATAATTCAGTTGAACTAAGCCGATAAGCATGCTTCCTTTGGGTCTTTATTGAATAATCAACGATACCGGTGTCTGATCCTATTAAATTAATGACCTGATTTCAAGTATAAAAAAGTAGAGCGAAAGTCAAAAACAGGGACTGATCAGATCAGGGTAACCGTTTTTGCCGGTAAAAAAATTGACTGATGAAATCCCCATTAAAAAACTAACCTTGCCCCACAACTGTCTGTTTGACGAACTCATCGCTGTTTTTTCATAGAAATCCGGCTGTTTCGGTATCGTGATCGGGGTCGGGATCGGTATCGGCGTCGGTATCGGGGTCGGTATCGCAATCGGTATCGGGATCGGCATCGCAATCGGTATCGGGATCGGCATCGCAATCGAACCAAAATGATGAGATATTCTGTCGAATTATAACCTCAAAAGATGTTTCTTGATCACTGCCGAAATCATAGAAACAATTCTCATGTTTGACATATCGGCATGCGCCGACGACAATGGAAAGGCAGTCGGGATTTTTTCGAGGAGACCGTAATTTTGAACACACAAAAATTTTTTCAACCAACCCGGCGGCGCTTCAAGCGCAGCCTGATTTTTTTGTACCCCCTTCTGCTGAGTCTGCTGGGGATATCAGCCAGTGGACAGCAGGAAAGCATGCTATGCGCGCGAAATGTTTATCAGGGGCCGGAAGCTTCCGATGCCTTTTCCGCCGTCCACTACCTCGGCGAAGGACGCATCATCGCAGGAAAACGCTCCTCGCAGGCTGATAACCGTTTTCTGCTCAGCGACGATTATGGCGAGACCTGGGAAGTCGTCGGCTGCCCCGGCTCAACCGGTTCGCACACCTACTTTTTCGGTCAAAACGGGGACGTGGTTTTTTCAGGTACGGGCGACACCGGCAATGCCTGCCTGATGAAGTCCACCGACAGAGGCTCCACATGGTCGACAGCGCTGTCGTCCCCACAAATTCGCTCCCTGATGGGAACCGCAAACGCCCGGGCTCTCTTCGGTCCGGTCTATCTCGGAAACGACCGTTGGATTCTGAACGTAAAGACCTTTGACTCCCTCAACAAGGTCATCATGTCCCCGGATAATGGTGAGACATGGTATGTACCAGGCGCTCAGCCCGGACAGAATGCATCGGCGTGGGCCCGTAATATGATCCTCACAAGCAACGGCGTCCTGCTGTGGCCGTCCTGCACAACCGACAGAATGTACATGTCGACCGATAACGGCGGGAGCTGGTTTTCCACAGTCGTGCCGGGGGCTTTCCTTTTTCAACCTCTCTGCGATGCCGGAAACCAGATATATTTCTGCGGTGAGGCGACCACCGCGCCGGATACGCCCATAAGTCTTTTTCGGAGCATAGACGGAGGCTTGTCGTGAACCGAGGTTGCATCGGTTAATCTGCACCGTTCAACAACCACCTATTGGCGCGACGTGATCAAGGCCGGAGACAGCCTTCTGGCGTCCGCCTGTTGTTTGGAAGGCACGAGCAACGAACGCAATATGCTGCTGTTTCAATCTTCTGATGACGGGTTGACGTGGAAATCACTGGGAAATCCCTTTTACGGACCGTACGGAGGCATGCAAGCCATTTACCAGATGTGCGTCACGGAAGCGAATGTCGTTTTTGCCGGATGTCAGCCCGACAGCACAATTCTCAGGTGGAACATGCCGAACAGCTTCTGCAATGCGGACCTGAACAATGATCAGGTAGTAGACGAACTGGACCGGGACATCCTGGAAGTCTGTCTTGACGGACCAGCGGTCGGCCCTTGCGAAGCGGCAGACCTGAATTGCGACCAATGGATCGATATGAACGACATGAATGTGTGGATATGTCGACTAGAATCCGGCTCTGTTGAGCTCTGCTGCGGCTCCGAACCAATAGAGATTCCAGTGGAATCGAATTGGACCATACTCGCGACGATGTTGATGCTTTTCCCTGGAAGCATTATCGCCAAACACTTACTTGACGGAAGTTTTCATCGAAAAAATGCCGGCTGAACAGCCTTTTTAGGGACTGATCAAACCGGGATTTAACTTCTTTCAAAACTTTTGATAGTTTGTTTCACTAATCGGGATCGGGGTCGGGATCGCTATCGGGATCGTAATAAATAGTTAAGCCGAGATATTTTTTTTGCCATTTTCAGATTCCAAAGACTGCGAAAATGGCAACGGCTAGGATAACCGGCGGCGACGAAGCCGGTTTGACCTTTGGAAATGCGTTTTCGCCGTCCGGTTCATCCTGTGGTTAGATCTTTCGTTATGTGCACAAGTTCTTTCATTTTCATTTTAATATCGTCATCATAACGGACATAAAACAATTTTGTTTCTGTTTTAGCGCATAGCTGTGCTTTTCGTCTATCTCTTTCTATATTTACTTCATATGCTTGCTCTCCACCGAAATAATCAATAGGCCGAAAATGTTGTTCACCCATATATTCTATCGCTAAGGATAGTTCAGGAATATAAATGTCAAAATGTTGTGGTTGAAGCCATATAGGTTGGGCGTGGCGTGATACCTTATAGTTTTTGAATATTCTCTTTACAATTTCATATAACGCTTTTTCTGATTTCCATTTTTCTTTTCCGATTTCTAAATACCAAAAATGACTTAAATATTCATGGCATGAACGAACAGATTCTTTCCATTCGACCATTTCACATGGACTATAAATATTTTTCTCCCGATGGTTCCTCATATTATTAACTGATACTTCTGAATTTATTAAATGCCACATGGAGACAGCTTTCTCAATTTGTTCTATGCCATTGCGTTCTAACCATTCTGAAGTTTTCAGCATTGCCCATTCGGAATAGCAAATTAATTTATCAAAATTTATTAATTGTTCATTTTTATTCTCAGTTGTGGATGATAATAATTTGTCTGATTCGGATACGTATAGAGTTTGCAAAAGTGAAGTGAAAATATCTTCGCTTTTGATAGAAGCGTTATTGTCAAATTTTAATTTGAGATATTCGGAAAAGTACAACCTTTTAACGAGTGGATGTGATTCAAATACCCGCATCCTAGACTTAAATTCAAGATCTTTGTAAAGAAAATGATTTGCTCTTGGTATCACGAAATTAATAAATGTTTTTGCTAATGATTCCTCGAAAAAACCATTGATTATATCGGAAAAATTAATATTTTGATTAGGATTGTTGTCAATCAAATCATCAATAGCAGCATAGGACTTTTGAACAAGTTCTGCTATATTACCAAGTGAAAAAATTATTTTACTAGCCTTGAAAGTTTCTCCTTTTTTAAGCGCATCTTCCAACCGTTGTTTGGAAATTTTTCTAATTCTGGGAGTACATTTCTTTTGTATTTTTGCCAAATCTTTTGGGGTTAAATCTGATGTAGCCGTTATAAAAAGCTCAAATTCTTTTCTCTCAATAGAAAATAATTCAGCATATTTTTTAAGAAAGCCAGAAGAAAATGATCTCCCAGATTCATTGACAGCAATGGAAAATATTCTTTGAAACGGCAATGAAGTTACTGCACTGTTTCCGAGGATTATAGATTTAGGCGACAAAGCATTCATTTTTGCCTGTGAGAACAACTCTAAAACATCATCCCATCTTGATTGAGAAAAAAATAGTTTTATTAAGCGGTCCCAATCTTTACCACCTCTAAAAACAGGACCGTTTTTGTCTTCACTCTTTGAGTAATAAAATTCTGCATCGCCTTCGTAGCCATAAGCCCAAGACAAATCACCAAGTTTTCGCCAATGCCCCAATACAGAAAAAATTTGTTTAGCCTCAGTGAAACAACCGCATCTAATATATAGATCAGCTAGCCATCTTTGGTTGACTTGGTTATTTTTCTTAAAATGCTGAACAATGAATAATCGTTCAAAAACCGATAAATCTCCTTTTGAAGACGGAGCAATTATGTCAAAAATTAGATTTTCGCGAAGTTTATTATATTCAGAATATATAGTTACCATTAATATATAAATCCTCGTCATTCATACGAACACATCCATCAAAGAATGAAAATGATCCATGTAATAAAATATATGCCAACAGATAGTATGCTTAACTTTGTGATAATAAATTATTCCTAACACATTTATCCTCTCAATCCTTCAAACATTTTACCTAATGTGAATCCATCGAATTCACAAAGATATGTAACGAAAATAATTTGATGTTGTACCGGCCTATTGTTTAATCCTTTAAGATTAGGTTTCTGCATCAGCCAACTCCTTTAAACGATACAGAATCCTGACGTTGGGTGCTGCACCTATCAGTAAAGCCGCAACTTTTTCGTAAGTATTCGGTGTGGATGGAGTCACACCAAAATGTATGGTATTACGTGAGTCGCGCACAGAATCACTCCAGATTACGACTGTGCGGAGTTCCCTCGGCTTTATCCCAGTTGACATTGACAGTGGACCAAAGATATCCTGACGCTCAAAGACTTTGATGATCGCCTCTATTTTACGAAATGTTCCAATCATTGGATCTTCTAGTACTTTTCTTTGCTTGCTGAAGATTGATTGGTTACTTGTTGGCACGTACGCGAGTAACGATGCTCCTAACTCAAGCCAAGCACCTTCAGAAGCCTTCCCAAGCATCGTACACGCTGCAGTAAATAGTTCGCACCGAAAACATCTAACAGCTTCTCTAAACGCAATTTCAATATCAGGGTGCATGTTTTTTATTTTTAGGGTATGAAGGTACAAACAGGGATCTGCGAGAAATTGATTATTTGAGCCAATTGAAGAAAGTGCTCGACGGACTCTCATAGGAATCGAAAAATTGAGTTCTTCGAATTTCCAACTGCTGGACATGCCACCACTTCCTGGAACCGTTGTCGTCCATCCTATTGATGGTGCTGCCACATGTAAATCAGCCATTGGAATCAGGTACCCACCATGGATAAGTGACCAAATTGCCTCCTTTGATGCTATTGACCATGAAAGAACATCACCAACTACCATCAATGCTGGAACCGGATCCACGCTTGGATGAATGACAACCTTCTTTGGCATGATGACGCCATTGGCCTCAAGAACAGCGGCTATGAGATCCTCAGAAGATGAGATAGCATAGCATACATTTAGAATAATTGCTTTGGCAACGACTACATGTTGTGGCGTCACAACGGTTCTATCGAGAATGAGTTTCTTAGCCTCGGATTCTTTCATTTGCTATCCTAACATTGTTTTTTTTCGAAACAGAGATGACATGATTGATAAACGTTTATGACATCAGCCGCATTCCGCAAATAAATACAGTCGCATTCAGACAATCCATGATCAACGGCATCTCGGCTGCATGTCATGGTTGAACGAGTATTTTGACATGTCATCATATGTAAATTCACCCCTCCCATATTTTTTCGTCGGGCCGATTTAAAGTCCCTACCGCCATTTTTCCCGCTTTCCCGTGATGAAATCTGCAGTTGATTCATCGTTGAAAGAAAATGTTTGCTCAATTTGATAAGCTTCTACCGCTAATTTTCCGGTCATATTTTCTAATTGAATACTCCTGTACTGCAGACCAGACGTCGGAACGATGATCGACCTATATCCATTATCTAATATTGACTGTAAATCAACCAGCGTCACCAGAACTGCCTCCGTTTCAGTCTGGGGAGTTCTAATACTATATTCATGCATAGCTTTCGACATACCACCATCGCCAAGAAGCTGGAGAACAGGTGGGAAAGGCTTGATGAACGGGCGTGGAGTATTGTATAGGTGCATCATGTTCCTTCCTCACGCCCTGGTACTTCCTTCTGCTTCAGTGTTTTCTCGACAACCGGCTTTCGTGACTCATACGTATGTTCAATAAACGACCATGCTAACCAACCCACTATGGTGAGAAGCAGTGCAAAAAAAGTGAGTACATAAACGGGGATCGCTAGTTCGTTGACCGAGAGTATCGTGCGTCCGCGGGCGCGATTACCCAAAAGTACGACAAATGTGGCAAACGCATTGAAAACTACACCTCGTGCTATTCGTTCACGGTGTCGAAAATACTCTAAATGCTCTGTCAGCTTACCCTCTTGAGCCGCAACCCGTATGCGTGTTCCCTTAAGACTATCGTCGTGGCGACGAAGAAGTAATTCGATCATTCTTGATGGCCAAGCCCATCTATGAGAGAACCAGCTGAATGAAATATCCGCAATCCTATCAACACACACGCCCAATGCATAGGCTGCGAGGGTCAAAACAGCGAATAGCGCAGCTGAAAGACTGGCCAAAGATCGCGTGAGTGCCACTGGATCAATATCGAGAAGGATCGCAAGTGCCAATATTAACCAGACTAGCACTCCGGCACCACAGACCAAAAGCTCCACAAACATGACTGCGTTCATCTATAGACTACCTCCGAAGATTGCCGCCCAACGGCCTAGCCCGGATTTCTCATAGAGGCTCTTGCGGAAAAGCCCCCTTTCTGGTATAATC
>CAZUFC010000103.1:0-30407 GCA_964619725.1 uncultured bacterium
CCCGTAAGGCGGATCAGCGCCGGGGACAGGTTCCAGATTTATGCCTGTATAAACCCGGCATAAATTGGCCCGGTCAATGTAATACAGTTCGACTCGATCGATATCATTTCCTGAAGCGATAGCGAAAAGGTAAATATGACCGCCTTCGGCTTCGGCGATGCTGCTGTTCATCCATCCTGCGGCTAGCATAAAGGGCCGTTCGATCGCCGGCGTCGGCGTTATAGTCCCTACTGCGGTCGGAGAAGGGGTGAATGAAGGTCCGACGCTGGGAGTTAAAGTAGGCGTCCCGGTCGAAGTCGACGTCGGCGACAGACTTGGCGTAGAACTGCACGTCGCCGTGGGTGAAAGAGTCGACGTCGGACTGTTCGTCGGAACCGGCGTCGTCGTTACGGTGTGACTCAGGGTCGGGCTCGGCGCCGGGGCGGTTGCGTAGATAAGTTTGATATCCTGCTGCGAACCGTTTTTATACAGCACGTATGGAGAATCATTCGAATCCAGTTCAAGTATGACGTTCGATTCTATGGAATATTCCTGATCGAACCGGAAAGGACCGTGCCAGCCGCCGGGACTGGAAAAATATATATAAACCCCGCTAAAATCCTTCCAGAATGCATAAGCCAGCCATACTTCATCTTCAGAATCAACCCTGACGGAAGGATAGACTTTGTATCCTTCGTCAAAAAGAGTCAGGTCCCACGTATCGGTATATCGTGCCAATATTAATCCCGTATCGTTATCGCTGTAGGCCAAGTAGACCGTCCCGTCGCTCGCCACATCAATGGAACTTATCTTCCCCGTTCCCAGCTCAGGTTCGCTTACTATTTCCAATTCCCAGGCGGAATCCGAATAATGCGCCAATCCCATGGCTGCAGGACTGGATAAATACCCTATATAATACTCCTCATCGTTAAGAACCTTCATGGACATGACTTCAGCCGCGTTTGAGGACTCCATGGTGACGCATTGAGGATCAATCCATTCTTCGCCGAAACCTTTAGTGAAGTAGACTCCGTTTTGAGGCAGAAAAGCGACGTACATCTGATCCCCGAAGGAATCCATAACGAAGTTGTAGCACAATTGTCCGACGAACTCGTCAGAAGTTATTTCCCAGACGCCTTGATCTTTCCAGGCGAACCGCAACCCGTCGCCGACTGAATACACCACGCATGGACGATCCTGAGAATCAAGTTCCAGCTCCACTTTCAGCAATAGTGCGGGGTAGTGTTTCACCAGTTCGAATTCCCATCCTGAACAGTCACGGTATCCATAAATAATGTTGTCCTGATCGTCGGAAAAAGCTATGTGAACGTTGTCGTCAGAATCCAGAGCGATATCATAATCAAAATAGGAAAGATATTCCTCAATATTTTCAATGGTCCAATCATCGCCGTCCTTGACGGCGGTTTTAAGGTATTGATCGTCCCGACTGACGAAACTCACGACCGGCCGGTCCGTTGAATCATAAGCCAATGAAGCGCAGGCAAAGGAATGATTGTCCGTATCTATCTCGTCGAAAACCCACACGCCGTCCTCATTCGTTAAATAAACAAGTTCCTTGTAATAACTCCGCCCGTAAGCTATACCCGGATTTCCCTCAGAATCAAAATCAAGACAAACGGTAGGCCGATAAGCCCTCATCTGAGACGTTTCAAATATGTTGACCCACTCCATTTCCCAGGAAGTCCCGTTCCAGTAAACATAATTCAAATAGCCGCTGTCTTTGCCGTCGACCTTCTCTTCGTCGTCCATGTACAGAGCGAAATGAGGTATCTGTTGGTTTTTAAGTTTCAGAGAAGTATAAAAAGAAGTTCCCCCGTACAGAATTTCATGAAATTCCCACGTCGATCCGTTGAATCGACAGTATTTTACCTCTCCGTCATTATTTGCGTCATAAGTAATATGAATCCTGTCTTCCGAATCGACGGCTATGGAAGGATATTTGCCGCCAACTGAGCTGTCTTCTATTTGTTGAATTTGCCAGTCACCCGTTTCATTTTTGTGAAATAAATATAATGAAGATGAGTAATAAGCGGATATCCAGGGATTGCCATCTGAATCATGGGCTATACTGCTGGGAGTCAGACGAAAGGTTTCCTCAATTATTACGTCTATTTCCCAAGTACCTGAATTTTTCAAAGCATACCGGTATGTTTGATCCAGTTTATCGAAATAACTTAAATGAATTCTATCTATAGACTCTACGCTCATGGAAACGAAAGCTGTTCTTCTGTCGCTGACTAATTCAACTCGCCACTTAGGACCTTCCCGATAATATACCTTCAACTGATCTCCGCCTGTTGCCAGCACCCGATCGCCGTCCGGCATAACATGCAGACAACGATGCGGAGCCCAGCCTGAAAACCAGGCCGGACATTTTACGCATTCCAGCTTCCATTCGAGGTCAGCAGATGTGACGCTGAAAAATACTGCAGCGTGAAGCAGGAGCATTAACATTGCTGTTTTCCGGGAATTTAAAGAGATTGAGTAAAACATTGTTCAACAAAACCTTTGAAATTAATTCAATTATGTCCACTATTCGTGAAAAGCAGATATGTGGACCTCAAGCAGCGGAGGCGTTAAATTAACCTCCCTCCAAACTACATACGGCATACTTTCCCGATCAAGACAGATCGAAACGTCGTTCAAATCAAAAAAATGACCCGGAGCATCCCAACTGATCAACTCATACTCGTCCTCTGATCCTGTCCATGTATTGCCTCCGTCTGTGGAAAAAATATAGAAACATTCCCGATTCTGCAGATATGACAATTTGCAGAGCAAGACTACATGTAAAATGCCTTCGTCAGGATCACTTATCACTATATCCTCCAATGCGCCAGACCACCATCCGGCATTAACCATGCCGCCCGTTCCAGACAATACAACAACCGACAGAATAAAACAAAAACACCTCTTTTGAATCATTAATACTCCGAGACTCATGAAAATATAATACCCAAAACCGTCTCCCGGCTTCTATCAGTTTCCATGGTAATAATGGAAAAAATAAAGTCAAATTAAAAAGTCGCTTTTGTTATGAATTTTTGCAAAATAATTTGAATTCAGTTCAGAGTTCAGAGTTCAAAGTTCAGAACTCCTGCCAAGAACACAACCTATTGAAAAGATTGATTTTCTTACATTGAAACTCGGCATAATAATAGTGAAGTTTTTACCTTCCCCCATTCCCCCGCAGGCGATGAAACTTTGTTTTACACGAATTTTTTCGATCGTCTATAGTTTTTTGTCAAACATTTCACAATTTTTATTAGCGAGTGCCTGTCCATAAACTCGATTGTCGATTCAAAATTTAATGCTGGACAGTCACTGCGGTTTTTGATCCATAAACGAACGAATTTTTTTAAGACAAGGATGGTAAGGATTTGCAAGACAGGGGCGGCGCTTATACTTTGACTGAGCAAATCCGAAGACTGACGCAGTATTGGGGCAAAATTCGCCGTTTATGGACAAAAACTAGCGAATTTCAGAAGCTGTGGAGTTGAGTTTCTATATGAAGTTTGTGCTGGCGGACAACGATGGTGTAATCAATTCGTTCCGGTTTCCCGTCTCAAACCTTCATCACTTTGAAAATATTCTTTTTTTTACTATATTCATCCCTGTTCATCAGTGATGGTATCTTCGCTGATGAACGGCTTTGAGCTGCGTTTCAGGTTTTTTGAATCCTGCGCCGGCCTGATTGAAAGGTGAAAAATAAGGATGA
This sequence comes from uncultured bacterium, assembly GCA_964619725.1. Lineage (GTDB taxonomy): Bacteria > CSSED10-310 > CAZUFC01 > CAZUFC01 > CAZUFC01 > CAZUFC01. Next base: position 3,719 of record CAZUFC010000103.1, read on the forward strand.
AAAGTTTATGCTGGAAATGAAATGTTTCGGGAGTGATCAAAACCGGGTTCCAATTCTTTCAAAACTTTTGACAATTTGTGTCGGTACAGCAATCGGTATCGGTCTCGGAGTCGGGGTCGGAGTCGCAATCGGTATCTGGATCGGTATCTGGATCGGTATCGGGTCCACAATCGCAATCGCAACAAAACGAATGGATATTCTGTAGGATTGTAACCTCAAAGGATGCATTTTTGATCAATGCCCTTTTTCTTTTTATGGAACCACAAAGGCGTATTGAATTTATGGTATCGCCGGGTCTTTTACAGATTGCGCACTGCCCGAATCGCAACCTCGAAATACCGGGATTTGCTCAATGCCCATTTTTTTATCCTGGAATTTTAGTTCACACTATATGTTCGATCCCCGATCAATACCCGACAGAATTGTTTTAACAAGGACAAATATATATCCTTCAACATTTACGCGCTATAACGGCTCATTCCGCCAGGTCCGCTTCGTACGCTGAGTCCACAGCATCCGCTGAATCCGATTCCCATCACCCTCTTATCACTTATGTTTTACTTGTAGATTTTTTCGCGGTTCGTTTCTTCCTTTCCCTCTTCTTTTCATCCCACAACAAGACTTTGCCCTTGCAATGATAGGCGAAATTGGACACTGTTCTGGACCCGGGTATGCCCCGTACGAACAATTCATATCTTCCATCGTTTTTCTCTCTAATTCTCATCAACTTCTTCATATCGCTCTTATTTGGTTTTTTGAAATCAGGCGGTGTTTCCAGTTTTAAAGCATCGAGAGGAATATGTTCAGCCGTCGGAAATTCCATCATATTCAGGCAGAATTTAAGTTGAGCGACCAGTCCCTGGAGGCTCCAGAAAAGGATTTGCATTATTTCCTCAATAACTTTCGAATCCGTTTCAGGGGCGGAATCTTTATCCAGAATTCTCAAATCGCCGATGCAAGCCAGCAGAGAGTAGCCGTCATAGCAGCGGAAAGGCGATGTGACTATGCGAATATAGTTCAGCAGGTCAAGCGCATGCCAGAGGAAGTCTGATTTAGAGCCGAACAACGAAGGCATATGAATAGACGGTAAGATTGAGTCGTCTATTTTATTCAAATCAAGTTGATTGGGTTTAACGTACCAGTCCTCATCCAGGGCGAATTCGGGATGCATCATGATATCGATCAACGGTTGAGCGAATGAATCCGAAATATTATTTTTTTCTCCGTAGCCCTCATCCAGTCTTTTATCCTTCGAAACTGCGGCGGTGAGTTCGATCAAAAAATCGACCAGATCATTCAATTTATTTCGCCCCTGGTCTTCATGCGCTCCGGCATACTGTTCCGCCAGTTTTCCATAGGTTCTTATTTTTTTCAGTGATTGCTCTCTGGACCTGGTGTCTCTTTTTTGCATTTTAAGACCATAGCGCAGAGCATAACTTCTTTTACCTCTTATTTTCGCCAGCAATGTGCCGTAGCCTTTGGTTTTAGTCAAAGCATGAAGAGCTGAATTTTTGCTGTTTCCCGTCAATGGTTTGCCTGCGAGGACATAATGGTAAACGAGACTGACGGGTAGCGCATTGCGAAGGAGTCCCAGCAGCGGGTCCCAAACTTCCGAACGATTGAAATTCCACCTTTGCTTTACTTCTCTTGATTCGATAAGTTCCGTAAAGTATTCGACGCTTTGCTTCCATCCTTCGGGCAAAGTAGAAGAGACCGTTTTCATCCAGTTCAGATTACGTGCATATTCACCCAAAACAGTATCCAGCAGCTCGTAAGCGGAATGACCGGCCGGGAGAACCGAGGTCAAATCCAAATAATCTCGTTGCACCCATAAAAACCGGCCGGCTTTCTTCAAGCGTCGACTCAGCGCCGCAGGCAGCGGATACCGCAAATGTGGCCACCGAAGAAAACTCAAGCCTTCATAGTCATCGTTTGCTTGATCGTTTTCAATTAAATTTTTGACTGACGGATGCTCCAGGAAACGTTTCGCCCGCATCAGACTCTGCACGAGAGGATTATTGCCGTTCATCCCCAGGGTCGCTTCAGTTTCTTCATAGGCACGACTCAGTTCTACGGCAACTTCAAGGCAATGATCCTCCCATTTTTCATCATACAACTGCTGCTCGCTGATCGGTCGACCGACTCGAGTCGAAAGACCGAATGGAAAATGCCAGGATGAACTGAGCCATAAATCCAAAGCTCTTCTGTACCAGGATATGTGATGAATCACCGGGTCCTTCTGCCTTATTTCGTTTTCTGCTACGAGAAGCAGCTTGTCATAGGGCAGAGGTTCTCCAGCAATCAATCGCTCTTTATTCTCCGGTTCGAGATTATCCAGTTCGTCAGTCACCCGGTAAAAAACATCCAGTATCTCGTAAGGGTCCGAAAGGTCTTCTTCAACATCTTTAGACTCCATCAAGGCTACCCAGTTGAAAGGATTGATCGCAATTTCCGGATAATTAAGATACAACTTGTTGAGCGGTCGTTCGGGTTGACCGTCAACCTTTAAACGGCAACGTTGAAACACGAATTCCGCGGCGCGTCTTATTAATTCCTCTCTCGCGATCTGATCGCCGTCTCTTATCAGAGGCAGATCATCATAATACGTGCCCTGGTATCTCGGCAGCACTTCAAGGTATGGATCGGCCGAATCGTCGTTGGGCACGATGAAAACTGTCGTCGCTTCTTTTGTCCTATTAGCCAATTCCGCTATTCTTTCCGGTGGGACCGCGCTTTTTTGATAATTCTGCTGCATAACCGTGGAGGAAGACTTCAAATTAATATTCAGCTCACTGTGAATGCGAAAAACAAGAATATCCTGACCCACCGAAAAATCAGCCTTCATGAATCGATCTGCTTCATTCTGATCGACAAGATTGTAATATTTCAATGCGATGTCGCCTTCACCCGTTATCAACTGACTCAAGATTATCATCAGACATTGAACCACAAATTCATCCGAATGGTCTTCGGGGCAACGCAGTACAAAAGTCAGGTTACGGCGTTGCAAAGGTCTGTGTTCCCAGCGCTCCACAAAATCGCGAAAAGCGCCTATAAACGGAAAATGGAGAAGGGCTTTTTTATTCCGCCTCCCTTCTTTGTGCATACCCGGATAAGTCGATCTGTATTCATCCAATCCCTGATAGAGATTCTGCAGATTTATCCAGCTTATGCGATTCCGAAATTCAGTCAATATCGCTCTGGCCAGACTTTCCGGCATCATGATCCTGCCGTCGCTTGATTTTTTGGGATAATAGGCGATCGCTTCAAGTTTCTCCTTTTTCAGTTCTTCCAACGCAGTTTCGCTCCGCTTGGCGCTCAAGAATGAAAAGCGTATCCCCTTCTTATATAGCTCTCCAGCCAACTGAAGGCCATACTTGACGTCAGGTTCGCCGCCGTCATGTCTCGGTATCCTCAGATCGACGACTCCTACTATGAATGTGTCCAGATGCTGAGGACTCTCTAAAAATTTTATAACTTTTCGAGCCTGATCCAGACTTGTAGCCAGAGCCAGATGCAGACCCAGCAAACGATATACTCTATGTTCGGTGTCGCCGAAAGTCCTTGTCCAGACATCATGATCGCCGCCTTCAGACAGAAAAGATTTCAACGCGAAATTATCGTCAACCCACAATAAACAACCTTTTGAATAGGACCTCTTCATCATTTAACTCACCTCGCTTATCAAAAGGAAATTCGATACGTTCTCCAATGCTTGAACCATATGCTCAACCTGGTATGCTATCTCGGCTTCGCTCTCTTCCATTAAAGCCTTTAACTCACCTTTAACCTTGTCAAATCCGCGTTTCGTTTTCTTCCTGGCTTCCTTTACCTCCTCCGGCGAACTCATCATCTGTTCAATCAAACCCGCTGAATTTTCTTTTTCATCACTGAACGATATACGTCGCATCTTTTCAATGCAGCTTTTCGACTGCAAAAGAACTTCATCGCAATTATCCACTTCCCTCCTGATTTCCAACTCACGGTTCTCCGGACACTTACCTCGTAAATTGTGTCGGATGACGCTGAATATGCCGCTCGAATCCTTGATCAGCGTCGCCCATTCAGCCGCCAATCTGTCCGGCTTCTCCTTCACCCTAAAAGCGATATTGTTGTTCAAACACCAAAAGAGAAATTTGGGATGAAGCCCAGACAACAAGTCGGCAGATACCTCAATATTAAGCAATATAGTTTTGTGCATGGTTGTGTTGTTCAACCTCTTTTTGTCTCGCGGTTCTTCCAGATCAGGTATCCCTTCATGCGAGAACCATCGACAAATTACTGAAGCCAGTTCTTCCTTGCTCGATGCTTCGGCTTTACTTAAAAACAATACATCAAGTTCGTCGCTGCCGCTGTTTTTTTCAAAGTATCGCTGTAAACGATCATCAAAGTCTTCTGCATCGAAAGAGACCTTTTCCGCCTTGTATCGCCTCGCCGGTTCGGTTTCCTCAGAAACGGCATATCCTTTCCTTTCTATCAACTCTGATAATTGATCCAGGCCTTCGCAAATGGTCCGGACCTCATTCAGTTTTTTCCCTGAAGAAAAAATACAAACCGTCGCTTCATCACACAAATCCCTCAATTCTTCCTTAACCACTTTATAACCGGAAGGGATAAAATAGGCATTGTTTTCCAGCGTGCTTTTTACTTGATCGATACCATAACTGGTTACGAGCCAAAGAGGAGGTTTTCGGTCTCCGTTGCAGACGTTTCTGAAAAAACTCTCCAGCAGATTTATGCCGTATTTTCTGTCAGGTTCGCTGGAAAGGCTGTCCCGTAAAATTGTCATATCAGCTATCATTAAACGGGGCATGCATTTCTGCAGGTCCTTTTCTGCATCCAGAAATCCCCTTCGGTGAATGATCGATACCCCCTGCAACGCCGGCCTCGATCTGAGATATTCGAGCGAATCTTTATAATTGTCCTCCTCATCTTCCACATATAATACATAGGGATCGGAAACCTCCTCTTTCAAACTTTCTTCTGAAGCTGCAGCTCGTATTCGAGTAAATACCGCCCTTGCCGGCAACGACAATTTCCCCTGAATCCTTTCTTCTGAAAGCATGAAATAGCGAATGTCCGAGCCATGAGATAATCCGCTTTTCAACTGCATTCGGGCCGCAAATACTCCGACGCCGGTTGATGATGTTTTGTCTTTATTGCGTTCCAGCAACTTGGGTTCATCCTGATTCAGCGCAGTCATTCTGTCAGCGGGAACGGGTTTCGTCGAGTTTTCTATGATGAAATCCAGTATCCATTTTGAGTCCATGGCGTTGAAAGCTTCCCTCGGTCGCGTCTGGATTTGGACCAGTACTTGCCTGGGGGAGGGCGCTGCGGTCGCTCCTGCAGCCTCCACCGCATTCTTGAACATTACGTCAAAAGTCTCCCGGACCAATGCTTCGGGGAAATCGACTATGATTTTTGGTACTGATGACGGTATATAATTCACGAAAATATCTCTGTTCAGTTTGCCGTCGCTTCTTTTGATTTCTTCCGCTCGTCGTTTCAAAGCCTCCGTGATCATCTTTTCCGTTATCGCCGGTTTATCTTCATCTCCCTCAAATGTCCTGCCGTCTATCTTCAAAAGATGTCCCATTATCGCATTGCTCGATGCAATGAATTTTCGGGGCTTTCTCGTCGACTCGGTTTTCTGCTCCAGAACTGGACGAAGCCCCCTCCACAGTTCTTCAGTCAGCAGTTTCGTTTCCGCCGGAATTTTCTTTTCATTGTTTATACGGTGCAGAAACTGATCCATAGCGCCGGAAATAAGATTCATCCGATCTTTGATGGCGGATTGCTCCTTTTTCTTGTCCCTCAATTTCTGACGAACTATCAGCTCTATCAACAACTGAAGCGTCTGTCTTTCGGAATCCAATTCGGAAATGCTCTTTTCTTCATCGTCATCAGCCACCAGAATTAACGTGAACCTCTCGTTCTCTGAGATTATTAATTTTCCTTCTTTGTCGCGTGCCTCGGGATGCAGAATCGGATCATACGAGATATAAATGACTTTCGAGAGTCGTTTTTTGTTTTCATATATTTCAACGAGTTTATTCATTTCATCGGCTGATTCCGACCGGCCGCTTACCTCCTCGGCAAGATCGATTTTCAAATGTTCGAGGTAAGCCCGCTGCAATTCATAAAGCGATTTATTCTCCGTGCTTAAGTCCAGCCCGTGACGATATTCGAAAGAGAGTCCCATCTCCGAAAAATCTTTCCAGATTTCCGATTTATCAAGTCTTAAATGTTCTTCGTCCTCAAATAATGAACACAAGATAGCCGATAGTTTTTTGTCTACCGAGTATTCATTTTCCGCGAATTCACCTGGCGCATAATGCTTAAAAGGAACTGATTCGAATTGCCTGGCCGTTTCCTCATCATTCTCCAGTTTTAATTTGCCTTCAACGTTGCGGACGTATAAATCATACTTGTATTGTATGATCTTGTCCGCCACCCTGAACATTTTTAATGACCGGTCGCCCCGTTCCATACTGGTGCAATAGGCGTTCTGATCCTTCGGGTCCTTGCTCCTCAATGCAGCTTCCAATACACGCAGCCTCACATAGTTAACGTTGGACAAATCTCCCGCCCCCGTCATTCTGAACAGATAAGCCCGGTCAAAAGGATAAGACTGAGAATTCTTAACCCCCTCTATCCTGGCGCATAAGAGGTCTCTAACGAATTTTTCCCAGAAATCAAGCGTATCGAATTTCTCCAGGGCGCCTCGATCCTCCTCCGCCTTCAGTAAATCCACCACGCCCTTGCTGTACCAATACCGGGATATTTTGCTCGACTCTCCTCCCGCCTCTTCCAGAGCCTGCTTATATCTATAAGCCATGACGGTATTATTTAATCTGGCTGCCGTTAAACGTAATAGCGCCCGAAATTCGGAGAGTTGACTTAAATCCGTGAAATCCGCGATATCAAAAACAGCCAAAGATATATCACCTATTCTGTGGTCCGGTCCCACCCGTTCGTCGACGAATGACTCATCCAATGGAGTCATGCAGGCCAGAACAAGATCAGTCCTGTTGGGGCTGTCAAATTCCAGATACGGATAGCAGTTTAAAACCGTCTTGTAAAGATAGTTGATCTCCAACAGTTTTTTCCAGTTGCGAATCAAGGAACGATTGAAACTGTTGACCTCATGAGGAAAAGTCAAATCGATGCTTTTCGTCATGTTCTGATCGATCAAATAGGACTGATTTAAATGCGACGTAAGAGGAACAAGCAATTCAAGCAGCTCCAGGGGCGTCTGATTGCCGGAATACGCATCGGTCTCTTCGCTTCCGGTGTCCTCGGATGACAACACTCTTAATCGCTCTCGGATCACCGACTCTTTTACATCACGACCCACACGATTGTAATCGTTGATAAGCTGAATAATTATGGAATTGATCGATTCACGGTCGATCGTCCCGCCTGAGTTGCCGGGATAGATGATTCGCGACGAATATTGACGATCCTTGATGCTGAACTCCACCAGTAACCGCAGTCTCTGTAGAATGCTTATCGGATTGTTCTTCCGGCCGTCGTCTATCTGTTCAGCGCCGAACATAAAATTCGCCGCAATAAAAAAATAGGTTATCTCGCTGATTTTTACCCTTGATAGAACTCCGTAGTCAATGTTTCTCGTCAACTCGTCCGTCAAATAATTCCGTAACGTTCGATGGTATATGCAATCCAGATACAATGACAGATTCTGGGAACGACGCTTTACCGCCTCCTCCCGGTTGCGTTCATTGAGATCAATGATTGATATCCCTTCCGGTACGTTTTCAAAAGACATGCTTATGCCTCCTTTGCTTTGTTAAGCCTGAACAGCAGTGATTCCAGAGATTTTCTTTAATCGCATCAACTCATTTTTTCCTCTAAAACCATCCCGATAAGCAGAGAAGCGGGAGGAAACGTGATGATATACTTGAGATAAACCTCCAGGAAAGCTCTGGGATTCCGGGAAGTTCCTTCGATGAACGCCGTAAGCTGATCGACGAATCCTTTATTGACAAGCCCCACCTGTTCGCCGTCGAACAACGAATAGGCCGTCAGACCGACCAGGCTTAAAAACAAAGCCAGGATATTTCCGACAGCCCATACACGGGACCAACGCCTGAAATAACTCTCATTGCCGAACAGACGATTCGTCTCTCCCGATAAACGGTCCTTGATGACCAGGTTGATATAAAGCCAACCGCCGACGACCACGAGAACAGTCAAAAACAGCGTCGACTGCCAGGTCGCTGCCGCGTAATAACTCCAGATATCACTGTTTCCTCCGACCAGAAAACAAACCATGTATCCGACTATGGCTGATAATATTATATCGGATCGCCTGCGCACCCAACGACCCATCTGAAGAAAACCGAAACGTCGAAATTTATTTCGGTATAACAATCGATCTGCTTCAAGCGCCATCGTCCAGGCAAAGCGCTTTTTCGACCACTCCTGTAAAAAACGTACTTCCTTTTCGTCCGGCTGCTCACCCGGAAAATCCTCCATAATGATCCTGAACAGCTCATTCTCATCTCCGCCTTCAGCAGTAGTCTGTATATCGCGCAAACGATTGACCTTATAATCGCAACGTTCTCGAACCATATCCAGTTGAATCGCTGATGCTTCCCTGTATATTTCCGGAAAATATCTTATTACCATCCCTTCAAGTTCACGCAGATTCTCCAGCAGCTCTGCAGCGATATCAAATGCCGTTTCAAAATCGCTCAGATTCGCATTCTCAAGAAGATAATGCAAATGCCTGATTCTCTTCATCAAGTCGCCGGCTTTATGGGCCAGAATAGATGACCGGCGGGTAAGTCCTTGCTCCATCACTTGTATAACTTCTTCATCTGTCGGAAGCAACTCATCGTCAGATGAAATCATTTCGCAGAACAAGGAGGGGCGTATAATTCGACAAAGTACATCTTCATTAACGGCAAATTCAGTATCGATGCTCGCCGCTAAATCAAACTGATCCATTAGACGAGCGCCTGTTGTATCTCCGATCTCCGTGAAATAATTCGTCAAGCTCTTGATTTGCTCTGTCAATATGTCATTTTCATATTTTAAAGCGACTTCCTCGTCTTCCGCCATTGTTTCCGCAACATCAAGCATTTCGATCATGATCTCCAGTTTGCTTTTCAGCTTGCTGTCGAAAGAGAACGAAGACATCTCTTTGAATATCTTCGTCAAGGGGTCCAGGTAGAGAAGTGTCCGCACATCATTGAAAAAACGATCCGGGTCTTCGTTCAATGCCGCCTGGAGCCTGTAAAGGCATAACGTCGACAGGTCCTTCACCATTGTGGACCGCAGAGAGGATGACTTCAGCGTCCTTAGAGTCATAACCCATACCGGCGATAAAAGACGCGTGTCCTGTTTGCCGTGAGCATCCGCTGTCAGTATGACATCCTTTATACCGCGAAGGATGAATGTTTGAATATCGAGATTATTCGACGAAAGTTTAAATAATTGATGGAAAAGAGGAAATCTTCTGTTGACTACGCTTACCTTTTTGCTTTTTCGTTGAGCGCGATTCTCAAAATCATTTATTAATGCCGTTGCGGAAATTATAATCATAATCTGCAATCGCCTGGGCAGGACGGAGTAATCAGTTGAGAAAAAAGACCTTTTCAACAGTTTGTTTTCCATCATGTTAAGTTGATTCTTAAGATTAACGGAAGATTCCCGAAAACGGGCCCAGAATATGACCGAGTTGACGAAATCTTTCATATCAGCATCCAGATCGTCAATACGGCATAACGCTCTTATTTTCTGCTCAAATTCAGGCTTCCAGGGCAGTGCGATTACTGCCGTCAAAAAACCGCTCTCCGATACGTTCATTCCCGCACCCAGCCTCTGAAAAAATTTATCCCGAAACGCGTCGCTCAAAACATCCTTGCCGTTTTTTCCGGGCGGACCCAGCAGACTTTTCATCAGTCTGGTCACTGAGTTGAACCAGGATTTAAGATGAATTGATTGTATGGTTGCTTGTTCGGCTGTTTCCAGCAATGTCGATGTCCAGCCGGCCACGGTTTCGGCATCCGCTATTCCTGTTGACGCCATAGTTTCCAAAACGCCGGGCAAACTGACGATCCAGAACGGTTCGCTCCTGGCTGCCTTCAGACACTTTGAACTGTCCGAAAAAACCGTTTTCTCCAGATCCTCCAATGTGAAAAATCCGTTGCTGACCGCATCAGGCAGTCCCCAGACCATGCTGGAAAAGACTGCCGCTATCCCGCCCTTTCCCAGATAACGCCCCGCTTTCCATCCTTTCACTACCATCCCGCTGAAATATTGAAGAATGGTCATTTTTTGAAGTAAATCAGCATTCGGCTCTTTCCCCAACTTCTCTTTTACCTTATTGACCCCGATTCCTTTTCGGCATACCGGTACGAAAAATTCCTCCTTCGGATCAGCATAACTCATCAATGCCGTATGAGCATGACGAAAGCGATGATGATCCTCCCAATCAAGTATGCCGTCCTGAATCTCTTCAAGCAAAACGGCATCAACACGAGCCAGGCGACCCAGCAATCGACTCGAAGAAACGAATATTTCTACCGATTCAGACCTGTAAGCATCCAGAAGAAAATCGCGGAGTTCACATCTTTCCGATTCTTCGAGGTTAATCCATTCTTCCGGTTCCGGAGCGCCGTTCAATCGCTGTAAAATAGTCTGAGATTCCCTCATAATCCTGGCTTTCTAATAATTCACGACTCGTATCGACATAGGCGTATTCTCCTCATCTGATGGTGGGAAATTTACCCGGTCGTTTTTTTGACGAAACAAACTGTTGCCGTTGTATTATCAGTCCCAAATTTTCTTGAGATGGAATGTACGAAATCTTTATTCTTGGATTATTCATTGTTTTGACGTTCAGGAATATAAATTTCATTGCCTTATCGTTTTCCCAAATCAGACTTTTTGGATCAACGCCATATAGCCAGGCTTCCGTTTATTCAACAATCAGTTTACCGGTTAAATTCCTTTTAGTTTATTACCGTTTTCCGCTAATATCAAAAGCTTGTCTCCCTCCCTTGCCTGATAATTTTTGTCTTCGCCCACAGGATTGGTCATAATGCGATATGTTCGACCTTTCGAAGTATTTTCTTCTATCTGTATAGCCATCAGCATCGTATCTCTCTCCCTGAGTAGAGAAGAGATTTCATCGAATGTGTTGCCTTTCAGTTTGCTGTTTGAGGCGATTTCACGCGAGTAAACCTCGTTGGTTTCGCTGAAGGTCAGTATTTCACTGATAAAGCGAGATAAGCCCTGATTCATGGCGGAATGAACGATCAGTTTTTCGCTGATGTCTCTTGTGCTGATTATTTCATCGCATTCGGCATTTTCAAGATGTATCCTGTTTTCCGGGTTCATTAGCTCCGCTATTGTATAAATGCTTGATTTGCGCTTGCCGCTTCTGATTAATTCATCGCAGTATTTTTCAATGGCAAGTACGGACAAAACGGTCGTGTCGTCACAATGAGGGTTGGCGGGATTGGAAAGAATTAATGCTGTCTTTGCAGTCAAAAAATTCGCTTTGTCGAGATCGCTTCTCACCGTCGCCTTCCCATTGACGTATCCCGCGTATTTGTCATCCAACCGGTTTTCCATGATAAAATCAGGATTATCGCCGTTCGGCGCCAGTATGACGATTTTATTGCAGTCCGCCGCCTGTTCGTTCGTCAGGTTCTTTACTATACCGGGAGCTCTCTCGTTCCATCCGCAGATGATTATATGGTCCTTGCATTCTGACGGTTCCATACCCTTCACTCCTTGCAGCTTTTTGATTATTTTGTCGGAAACGAAAACTCCGCCCAGCGCAATTAAGCCTCCAAAACCGATGAAGGGCAGAGTGGCTGCCGCAACCTTTCCCACAAGTGTTTGCGGAAATCGCTGTTCATTATACCCGCAGCCGGAAAGAACATAGAGCCATACCAGAGTATCCTTTATGTCATAGTAGTCCTGAAGAACCGCTCCCGGTTGCTTCATTTCATATTGTGTCTCAACATGTTGGATTATGCGGGCATCCAGAAGCAATAGAGACAGGATAAACAATAATCCCAAACTATATTTGTGCCGTTTTAACCAGTGAAAAAAACTCAATCCCAGTCCCGCACTTCTCCTGTTCCCCGGGAATCTCTTTCCCTTAAAAAACAAAGGCCCGGTCAACAGAAAAATGAAGATTACAATAGGAATAAAAATGATGATCCACAACAGGTTGGAATACCAGGAAGATTCGATCATTCCATGTTCACGATAATACTGCCTGGCTCCTCGATGCAGATAAACGGACATTCCGGTCAAAGCTGAAGCCCGGGAGATATTCCCGGCTATCGAAAGTTTGTTCTTCAGCAGTTCAAGCGATCCCTCATTAAAAAGTATATCCAGTAATCGGTAAACCAAAACAGGATTCATGTCTTTGTGCGCTGCCAGCAGAGCGCGTATGCCTACTCCTTTCACTCCATAAGGCTGTTCAATATACGTGTTGGGTTCAATGCTGCTGGAACAATAATAAGGATATTTCTCTTTTAATTTTTTTATATATTGATCATCAATCGACAGCAACCGGCCTCCGGAACGCCTGATTGCCTGCACCACGCTGACTGTGGGGACTCCCGCCGTTAAAAAGGCAGCATCGACGGGCGCAGAGACCCCGTAAGACAATATGTCGTCGAGTGACAGATTCCTTTTTTTTATATCAGATAAACCGATGCCGTGAATCGTCAGAATATGCTGAGCATTGAATTGAGTTCCGCTGTTCTCTTCTCCGATCGAAACGATTTTTCCCTTTAAATCGCTGATGCTTCTTATATCGTCACAGTTGAAAACAAGGATATGTACCGTTTCTGTATATAGCGATGCAATGCCGGTAAGACAATCATGAGATGTCTCGAACATCCCGACTCCCTCACGAAAACAAAAGGCAACGTCATTTTGTATAAACGCCAGATCCGCCGAACCATTCAAAATTTTCTCCGCATTTTCGACTGAACCAGCGGATGACTGAACTGATACAACGCTGTTGGGCGACCCTCTTTCAAATATAGCCTGGAGACTCTCAGCCAGCGGATAATAAGTCCCATTCTCATGGCCTGCTGAAATCCTTATTTTTAAGCTCTGAGAGAATACGCACGGATTGCAGACCATAAGGACGATTGACCATCCGAGTATAATTCGTGAAAGTCTTGTGATACTATGCAAGAATGACTTCCAGAACATAGATGCTGTAACTCTCTCGAGTCGCAATTTCACATCTCCCGACATTGACTTAGAAAAAATTGTGAAATATTTGACGAAAAAACAAAAGCCGATCGAAAAAATTCAAGTGATTTCGATATGTTAGGCTGTCCTTGTAAAGAGTCCTGAAGTTCAATGCTTCTAAGCCGATATTCCATAGTTAATGAAAAATCCTTATTCGACGACATATTACAGCTTTAATGCAACCAAAATAATGGGGCTGATCAAACAGTGGTTACACTTCTTTCAAACCGTTTGAAAGTTTTTTTCAGTAATCGGTATCGCAATCGGGATCGAAATTGAAACGAAATGATGGGATATTCTGTCGAATTGTAACCTCAAAAGTCGCATTTTTGATCAATGCCGCAATAATTTTCTCAAGGAAAAATTTATGATTCTCACCGGTGACCCGGTTTTACTCCTTTCGATAAAAAATAAAATTTTCGATAGAAAGCGCGAGTCCTCACAAAAACAGATTCTTCCTATACATGAACATAAATGATTCACTTTGTCAACAGGTCGGCGGTCAGTCCCGAATGGCGCAACGTTTTTTTCCACGAATCAAGCATTTTAGTGCGGCTGACCGCTCCGTCGTAATCATCCCAGAGATTATCGAATCCCTTTCCGGTGAATTTCAGTTTTCTCAGCAGCCAGTTATCAAGATATCCGCCCTTATGATCGCAACGGATCGTCATGCTGTTATTCTTGTAATCGATGATCAAACCGCCGAATTGAACCGCAGTTTCATAAATCAATTTGCCTATCGGGGGACTCAATCGAAGATAATCATCATCTCGATTCAATTTTATTTTGCCGTCGAATAATGTGGTTCTATCGAAAAACCGATCGGGAAAATCAACGTAAAGAGAATTGAGACTTTCCGTACAGGCCACGGCTGAACATGATTTGTCGGCCGTAAGAAAAAAGACTCCTTTATGAAAGTCGATCCGGCGCAGGAAATTCTTGAACTGGTCCCGGATGATCATGTCGCCGGTCGATACTTTGCGCGGCCGGTATACCGGTGGAGAAGACGACCTTGCATGAGCAGAGCGGGATTTATTGTCCTGATTTGAAGAAACGCCGGCATCGGCTCGACTGGATAGAGACTTATCGAACATTCGCTTCATCTCCTCGGAAATTTTTCTTTCTATTCTTTTTTCCAGATGAGGAATATCACGGCGCAATCCCTGCAGTTCAATTTTAGTATCCAGTATAGGATTGGCGTCGCCCACGATGAAAACGCATACGCCGGCGATGTCAGCGCAATGACTCAATTCAAGGACCTCCTGCAATGCCCTGAATCCCATGCGACCCTCATGCTCCAAACCTCCCCGGGAATCCCTGATGTTGGCGGATTCCTCCAGTTCATGAACGGCCGCTCGAGGGATCACCAGGAGTATCCAGTTAGGCGTGTTGAAGCATTCTCGAGGATTAATGAGAGACAGCGCAGGAATCAGATGTTCGCTTATGGTGCAATTATAGAGAATATTGGTATCAAGTCCGATAACCGCATCGTCGAATTGAGATATTTTTCCAGCAATGCTGCGCCAGTTGTCCGGCAGGATCATGCCGGTACGGTAAAGCGCCTGCTTAAGACGATCATAATCAGGTTTGGCTTTTTTAAACAAAGTCTTATAGACTTTAAGCCCCTCATCACCGTCAATAATGGAATACAATTCATTCCCGTCAGAATTTCGCACGACGACCTTTTCATCCTGCCAGAGCAGCCAGTCCAGCAGCAGATGATAAACAGGATAGGGAACGAAACCGTCGCCGATTATAGAGCGGTGATCGGAATCGGAAAAAGACAAAGGAGCCTGCAATCGTAAAGTCAATTCCATACCGGTAGTTCGACAGCCGAACAAGGAAACAGGCTCAATAACGCTGTCGGCCAATACAGCCCCCAGATTCTCCTGAACCAGCCCCGCAAGAACAGCAGCCCGGGAAATATTGCTACCGAAAGCTCGAAGCCTGACAGTATCCGAATTGCGGCTGAAACGGGAAAAACACTCCAGTGCATAGTCGTAAATCTTCTTACCGCAAACATCCAAAAAAGCTTGCCCGTCATTGTTATTCATCATGAACCTCCCGCTGGAAAATTTTTTCCACAATGAAACCGTTGATCTGTTGAAACTATGATAACAGAAATAGCGGAAAGAGTAAATAAATCCCGGGACTGATCAAAACCGGGTTACACTTCTTTCAAAACTTATGACAGTGTGCTTCAGTAATCGGGGTCGGTATCGAAATCGAAACAAAATGATGAGATATTCGGAAAAATTGTAACCTCAATAGACGCATTTTTGACCAATGCCTAAATCCTCTGGCGGTTCAGGAGCGATAACTATCTGCATACTCATGCGCCTGATGCAAAAAATATTCTCACGCCGAGGTTTCTACGCTCCGTCAATAGTATCTGTTATTCCAACTTTCATGGAATGCGTTACCCGTCATTTCCCATCGTCCTTGATATGAGTCATTACGATTCAGTTCAAATTTTCGAATACCGGAAGCCCTCCGATACAAGCATATTTTTGCATAAACTTCTCCTGCATCTGCGTTGAATGAGTATTCGCCCATGTTAAAAGTAATTTACCATTAATGCCATAATTGCAGTTTATGCGGTTATTGCTATATATTTCGCCGACAGCGGTGAACCTAGGTTCACCGTCGCATTATTCAAAAATCGCTGAACACCTCCTTTATAATCCGCAACAACCCATGCCCTGACCGGTTTGTCCAAAAACTCGCAACGAATTTCGATTAAATCAACGCTCTTATGCCGGATATAGGGGGGGCAAAAAACTGCACAATTATTATGCCGAGACTCAGTGTAAAAAAATCAATTGATATCAATATGTTAGGTTGTCCTTATCAGGAGTTCTGAAATTTGAATCGACAATCGAGTTTATGGACAGGCGCTGACTTGAACCTTAATCGGGCAAGTCCGGATATTTGAGGGAGGCTTGGTGATGAATATCACGGCTGTAAATGAAAATGAACTGTTTTTTTTGACAAAATAGAGATGAGTAATCAGTTTAGCGGCATCATCAGGGAATGTTCATTTGAAATATTAATGAGAAGCTTAAAGCGGCAGTTGGGAAAATCAGTCGTTTGATGTGAGAAACCCACCGAAAAGTGAGTTGACTGATAGAAGCATCTGATTTAGAATTTACATGGAAATTTCATGGATGTCGCGGCGAAAATCTGAGTAGTAAATTGATCATGAATTGCGTTAAAGTGCAGCAAAACATTAAAATCAAACTGGAAAATCTCTCCAGGAGCTTCAATAATAAACCGGTCATTTCAAACCTCAATCTGGAAATCAGAAAAGGTGAATTCCTTGTACTGCTGGGTAGATCGGGCAGCGGAAAATCCGTGCTGATGAAGCTGATGCTGGGATTGCTGGTTCCGGATGAGGGCAGAATCGTAATCGATAATCAGGACATTTGGAAACTAAGCAAAAAGCGGCGGCTGATGATCGCGGAAAATTTAGGCGTAGTGTTCCAGGGCGGCGCGCTTTTTAACGATATGACCGTAAGGGAGAATCTCAAAGCGGCTTTGAGCGATCAAACGGAGCAGCCGGAAAAATTGATAGAGGATATCGCCGAATCCTGCAATTTTGACCTTGATCTGATTGACGGTTTGCCGCATGAATTGAGCGGCGGATTGAAACAGAGAGCTGCGGCGGCGCGTGCTTTAATAAGGGAGCCGGATTTGCTTTTTTTTGATGAGCCGACTTCGGGACTGGACCCGATGAATTCAGAAACGATATCGAATTTCATAAGGCAATGCCATGAAAAGAAGAACACCACATCAGTAATGATAACTCACGACATGCGAAGCGCGGCCATAGCCGCTGACCGAATCTTGTACCTGGACCGAAGAAAAAGAACCTGCATTGAACTGATAAACGAAGCGGAACTGGCAAAGCTTCGATCAGGCGACGATCCCGTCAAAAAGGTTGAAGAGAGTATCAGGGAGAAGATCGAATTAAAGACATCAGAAAAAGGAGAAAAAATCCAGCCGGCTGGTCGACATGAAAAAAGCGCAGTAAAATTATTAACCGAACAAACGGCTTCCGTTTTTTCAACCATCGGTCATTTGTTTACGTCGTTAGGACGGCTGAGGTTGTCCTCTCCGCCGGAGAAGACGCTGAGTTGTCTGAGCAACGTAATAATTCAATCGTTGCCTTTGATCATAACGTCGGGTTTTCTGATAGGATTGGCTTTAATCCTTTCCACGATAGTGGGATTGGCGGAATACGGCGCGGAGCATGAAGCGTCCAAAATTTTAGGGGCCACGCTGGTGAGGGAAGTCGGTCCGATACTGGCTGCTTTATTACTGGCGGGAAGAATCGGAGCATCCATAGCTTCGGACATAGGTTTAAGGACGACTGGAAAGGATTTCGATGCCTGGAGAACAATGGGGAAGGACCCGGATGAATTGTTTTACACGCCTTTGTTCATTTCCATTATTATCGGATTCCCGATTCTGCTGATTGTAGTAGATGCTGCGGGCTATTTCGGAGGCTTGGCGGGATATGCCGGAATATACGGATATTCGGCTGTGGGATTCAAAGCAGGATTCTTTGAACTGATCAACTGGAATGATGTCCTCTGTACATTCATAAAAGGACTTATCTTCGGACATATCATCCTCTCGATAGCCTACCAGGCCGGTATGGACGTCCTGCCTCCCGCCAGAACAATCGGAAAACAGGTAACTCATGCGGTAGTAGCGGCATCCCTGGTCGTCATCGCCGCTAATTTTTTTATCATGAGGATTTATTACTTATTAACGAGTTAACAAAACGGAGGACAAAATGAGTTCATCCAAAACGCCTATGATTGTAGGACTGGCTTTCGTTGCCCTTACGCTTCTAGTGATCGTCATCATAATCGGCGCGCCGGGATTCAACATACAGGTTAAATTTGATGATTTGAACAAGATCAGGCGAGGCGACAACCTGTACATGAACGGACAGGTTATAGGAACGATAACGGGAACAAAATTAAAATCGCCCGGCGAGGGCATTATAAAAGTGAACATCAAAAATCAATACAAAGATTTCCTGAATCAATCCACCATCTTCACCATAGCCGGCGATAAATTTATAACGGGAAGAAAATGCCTGCTAAGTAAAAACAGAGATCAATCCGCTCAGCCGGTAGAATCAGGACATGTTTACGAAGGCGTGGGAAGGATAGAATTCGAACTGGTCCGACTGACTGACGGCGCCGGCAGAATATGGAACGGTTACCTCAAGGATATGGCTATAGAATCAATCGACAAAACAGGCAAACTTTCAAAAGATGTGATGGATAAAATAAAGGAGCTGGAACGGGAAAATCATGATGAAATCGTCGGTTTTATGGATCAACTCAAAAAAGAAGTCGAAAATCTAACGCCGGAACTCAAGAAACAGATTGATGAGCTGATGAGAGGGTTTTAGAGTACATAATAAAGGTTGAGTAATAGAGTGAACTCGTCAAATTAGAAAATCCTTTTCCCGACTGTCAATTCGTTTTATATAGAGAATTCTCAAAACTCGACTGTAGAAAAAATGCCGGATATATAACGATCATCTTCGGGTACCCCAAATGTTAAAGTTCAAGAAAGCAGCAGGGAAAAAATCATTTAGCAAAATATTTTAAGAATAGAATAAACGGCGCTTAGGCGAAATCGTATTTGATTGATATAATTTAATGAGTTATTTTCATCACTGTCACAATCTCAGGCGGTGAGTTAAGCTCTGGCATGGGAACAGGTTTGAAATCACCCGTTTGCATAGATAGTTTCAGAAAATTATGTAACTTTAAATTGACTACATTTTCCACAATTATTACGGCAATTTCAAACTCATAACCGATATCCGCTGAAATACCATAATGAACGGTTAGTTTCCATTCATTATCTCTTGGATCTACTATAGCCTCTCCCTGCGGCCACCACATTCCGTGAAATCCTTTATTGCAATGTACAAGCACCCAAAGGTGTTCGCCAGACTTAAGTTTAGCAGAGCCTTTCACGATTCCGGTTCTTCCTACACTTTCCCCTTCCATCGGTCGATAAATCGTTATTCCAGTAGACATTGGGATTACTCCTGCGCAATAAGTATTATGAATATCTTCAAATAAAAAATAATATTTCTGAGCAGCTTCATCAAAATGATGATTTTCTATATCGCTGGATGCGGCAAGATATAGCTGTTGGTCGAGCTGAGCAATACTTTCATCTGATAATTGAAGTAAAATGTCATTATAAATTTCGCGAGCTTTGTTTATGTTTGTAGGATTCCCAACAGAAAAAAAATCGTTCGCCTCACAGACTTCTTTAAGCAATCCCTTCTCCTTGAGTTCTTCGCCGACTGAGGATTTTTTACGCTTCCTTACTATGTTTAAGCTGATAGGTTCACACATCCATACACAATTTGGTTCGTTACTTATTATGTCACCAGGATTAATACCCTGATCCTTCGTAAATAATCCAACGTTTATAGAGTAAGCTCCCTCTTCCTGGATTATTATTTCTCCGTAAAAATTACCGTTGGAGTTTGTCCTGAGTTCTTGTTTTATAAGGAATACGCGCTTATTTTCATCCTTAACGATCGGCAAAAGTTGTAAATTATTTAACTCAAGGAAATTGCCGACATTTTTAAGGTAGCTGTCCTTATAAAGAAAAGATAAAAATCCGCTTATTTCAATTTTTTCTCTTTCATAACTTTTATACATTTCCCTGGGATTTTTCATTTTGATTTCAATTTTCAAATCGTTTAATTTTGCATCTGAAATCATCGGTTGCTGGAAAGTTTTACCAATATCAGGAGTTCTCATAAGAAATTTAATAATATTTTCGGCGCTGACGCCAATATGAAAATGTTTAGTATTTGTTAGCATGCCAACGACTGACTTTTCCCTAAATATGGGACTCCCTGACATACCGGGGGTAATCGTACCGCCGCTGAAAACAATATCAGTTTTATACCTTACAAATCTGCAGTTCCTTTCAACATGCCATAATCCATCAATTGCACCTGGAACACCGATAACAGTTATTTCATCATTATCCTTGAGAATGACATCCGAATCTATTTCAATTGTTGAAATTTTTCTAGCTTGAATATTCTTGTCTAAATTGAGTCGCAGTAAGGCAACATCAATGCCCGAATCGATACTTACAAGGCTGGCTGGAAAATTTTCTTCCACACCATAAAGGCGCACTCTGGGATTTTGATCCAAACAAATATTCTCACTCGAAGATATCACATGACTTGCAGTTAAGATGTATAGGATGTTGTTTTTTTTCGAAATTATAAAACCAGTTCCCTCACCGCAATCACTTTCCATTTGAACGACACAAGATTTCATATTTTCTGTTTCATTTCTGTCTATCAAATATTTTATCATCATTGCAGCAGGCAGAGAAATAATTGCTATTAATAAAATTGTTACAAACGATGATCGTTTCGTCATTGCTTTACTCCTTTCGTCGTGGCAATATTACTTGTAATAATTTACCGGATGTCAAAATGCCAGAGATAGCAAATCCGAAAACAATATAGAATTTTTTTAACTTATTATCATACCACAAAGTATCAAAAATCGATAACCTTAAATCTCGCTCGTGATCACCGCATAAGAGCTTAATAACATCAGCTTTTCCACATATTGATATTGATAAGCTGATTTCAGAATTTTGTCCTGTTACAATATGTCCTTTTTCTATTCGAAAATTTTCCATTTTATCGATTTCTAAGAAATGATAGGGCTTGATTCCGATAGACGGCGCATCTGGATATATTGGATATTCCAATTGAAATTCTTCTAAAAAACTCGATACTATTTTATAATGTTCGTCATAACTGCAGAATTTGATTGAGTCAACAGATATTCCCTGCCGAGGAAGAAGATTGATGAAATTAATGTTTTTTTCCGGTAAAGCTAGAGTCAGCGAATAGTCATTTCCCCATGATTCAGCACGAACACCTTCATCATTTTTCTGAGTTAATGAGAAATTATCGTTATCTTTATCAGAAATGCCATTCAATAAAACATTGTTGTAGTGAACTTTGAATGAGTCATTAAGGAAGATTTTAGTCAATGATATCTCGTTTAAACTATTATGAATTTGAATTTTCAAATTTCTCTCTTTTCTAAATAAAGAAAGTTTAAATCGTGTATTTTTTACAGCCAATATTTTGTCGACCAATCCTGATTCAGTCATTTTGTGATGACTTTTTTTTGAATTGATTTTTTGAAAATTTATAAAAGAAAACAACCTGTTTTCATTAGAACCATCAATAATAAGAGGGAAAGGATAAAACAAATTGTTTTTGTTGCATTTAATTTGGGGAGCATTCTCTTTATTAATTTCTATTCCGTCGATTTTTGAAAAAAGTTGTAAAGATTCAAAATTGTTGATTCCAATTGAAGAAAAGGGAACTGAATTCAGAATTGTACTCAGTTCATCATGAGGCATAGTTAGAGAGAATACAACATTTTGCAATGATATATTTGAATAAATTAGCGTTTTAACGGAAAACAGCATAGTAAGGGGAAAGAGAAGCAAAAACAGAAAAGCTGTCCAATAATATTTAATAAACCATTTCTTTGATGAGAAAAAAATATCTTTAACAAAAACAAAAATCATTCAATCTTTTTCCTGTGATAAAAAGTCACTCTAAAATTAATTGGTATTTTCTTTTCCTTAGTCAATCCATCAATTGTCAAATCATATTCCCCCTCGATTTCCTGGGATGAATCCCAAACAAGGCTAATGGGCGTTTCCGCATAAAGTAAAGGATAAATTCTATGATAAGAATCATTCTCCGAAGATTTTTTCTTTATACTACACTTTAAATCAACAACGTCCCTTATGGCTTTAAAAGCGAAATAATATTCTTTTACTTCTTTGGGAGGTTTTGAATGATAAAATATCGCCGGTGCGACACGCTTTTCTCTGCCGATTTTATCTTTCTCCAACACGATTATAAAACCCAAATCAGTCAATTCCATACCGTGAATTTTCATTATCACTTCCTGGTAAGGCCATTGAAATTCATTATAGCAGTTCTTCCTCCATTTCAGTGATTCTTTTGATTTCATCCAGTAATAAAACTCATTGTCAATTTCTAAAGCAGTTATCTCGACTTGATTGGACTTTGTTAAATAGAATTTGATTTTCAAGTAAGTGCATAGGTTACACTAAAAAGGACAAAAGTCTGAGGAATTAACCCGACATCTCCGCACGAGTAGGAGATTGAAAATGTCAGAGAAGAAAATAGGCCGTGAAGAGTTAGAGGAAGTGATATGCAAGATCAAGGAATTGGGCATGAGTTATCGTGAAGGTGCAGAGCATTTCGGGATCAACGTATGGAAGATTTATAATTACAATAAAAGGAAGAAAAAGTCTGAATCGGCGAAACTCGCACAGAATAGATCATCAGAGTCCGAATCGAAGTGTTCGGTAAAAAAGAAGTCAAAGCTTCCGTCAGAAGTTTCAGACCTGATATCGTCCTATAAGAAGGAGCATCCCGATCATGGATTTAAACGTATCCAGGATTGTTTAAAACAAAAGCATATGTTGGTAGTGACACGCAAGCAGATACGGAAGGTACTGAAGGAACGCGGAATTCTCAAGTCGACGGATTCGAGTTTTGACCATACTCCGGCGAACGATAAAAAGGAACGACGCTTTGAAGCGCCTTATCCGCGTTCAATGTATCAGTTGGATATAACTTACGTATATATTCAAGGACATCCTGTTCAGTATTTGCTGAACATAATCGATGATTACAGCCGTTTTTGCCTGGCGGCCGAACTTTGCCTCGATCAGAGCGCAGACGCTCTGTCTGCGGTATTGCATACAGCGATACTCAGATATGGAAAACCAAAGTGCGTTCTGACGGACCAGGGACCTTCATTTTACAGTTGGAGCATGAACAACACGCGTTTTCAACAGTATTTGGACGATATGCGCATCGAACACATAGTAAGCGAACCTCATCACCCCCAGACATTGGGCAAGGTTGAGAGATTTCATCAGACAGTAAAAAAAGAACTTTTCTCCAGGCGCAGATTCACAAGCTATGAAGATGCGGTAAAGGGAATCGCCGAATACGTTTCTTATTATAACTTCGAGCGTCCTCACCAGGGAATAGGAGGCGTTTGTCCTGCGGATCGATTTCACGGAATAGCGGGAGAGCGTCGCCGTGTTGAGGCTGAGCTTTTAAGCAAAATGATAGATTTATCCCGGGGTTATGTGATATGTAAATTCCGGGACCATACGATCAGCATAGCCGGTTCGTCGGAAGCGGTCAGAGTGTTTCTTGACGGCGATCTCATGGTTCCGGAAAGGAGAAAAAACGACAATGACGATAGACGAGAGTAAGCAGTTGAATCTGGTTGAATTTTTAATTCGTCATTACGGAATGGAGTTCAACCGAGAAGGTAAACGCTGGTCGTCTTTTTCCCCGTTCAAAGAAGAGCGGAACCCCAGTTTCATTGTTCATTGCCGTAACGGACAATGGTTGTATAAAGATTTTTCGAGCGATTCGGGAGGCAGTATAATAGACTTCATAATGCATAAAGAAGATATTTCTTCGCCGTCTGAAGCTTTGGGATTCATCAATCGAATCAAGGGAACCGGATATAGGGGAATGACGATTAAACAAGCAGCTGAGAAATCTGAAACCGCCTATGATCTTGATTACGTTTACAGGAAAATCAAGTCGGAGGATGCCGGACCGGCTTATGAATGGCTTAAACGACGAGGCATAAGCGCTTCTTTGAATGCTGAATTGAAGAAGGCGGATATCGTAAGAGTGAATCGAAAAAATGGTGAGACCTACTGCTGCTTCGAGGTTCGTGATGAATCTGGAAAATTGCGATGCCTTGACAACCATCAGATCGGCGGGAGGAAAAAGTTCGTTCTCGGTGAAAAGTACTTGTTTACGCTTGATCATGAACGCCTGAACCGATCGGAGCGCGTGTTCGTTTCCGAAGGAATCGTGGATTGCCTGAGCATTCTCGATATAGAAGGGCATGATACGGCTTCCGCAGCCTTGTTGGGGTTGACGACGAAATTTTTGGAACGCCGCATACCTGACGCCGTGGAAATAATATCCGCATTGGATGCCGACGATGCAGGAATATCGAAAACGCTGGATTTAAAGGAGTCATTTCCCGATAAGAGGGTTACGGCGTATGATATGGAGGATCATAAAGACCCGAATGAATTATTGACGGCCATACGATCCCAAAAACGAAAATCGTTGTCGCAGGATAAAAGAATGGAACTTTATGAAGATTATATCCGGAGCGAAAACAAAAGCGAAGTCGCCGGGCGTTGGGGAGTGGATCGTTCATATATGTATGAGATAATAAACGATTGTCGTCGATTTATTCAGGAAGGATATGTTCACAGACGCCCCGGCCGTAAACTCAAAAACGAACCGAAAAATATGAAAGAAGCGATGGATCGAATTCGCGAACTTGAGCGGGAAAAAAACAAAGCCGAAGCGGAAAAAGAATTATATTACGCCCGCAGCGAACTTGCATCCGTTCGTCTTAAATATGCTGAGCTTGAAGCTGCGGAGTTGAGAGGCGATACGATACGAAAAAGCCAAACGGACGAACCTCGACCGAATAAAAAACGACACATAAAAAAAAAGAAAAAGAGGCAACGGTGAACATGATCAAAAAAATTGCTGAAAAGTGTTCCTCTTTGAACATGAAAACAATAATCGATCAAACCGATCATTCCCGCAGCAGGATTTATGAATGGATGAAAGGCAATACGGAAAGGAAGTCCAGAAAACGTAAGTCATTGGATTCAGATGTCGTATCAAATGCAGTGACAGTCGTTGTCCAATATCCCCATTTCGGAGGTCTGAAGGGACAATTGTACATGCTCTATTCCAAAATGGGACTGTTATCCAGGAATAATTATCAACGCATTAAGAAGCTCGTTCGCCGAATGATCGCGTGGGAAGTTTACGATCGCCGCCTGATTCAAAAGCAAATCTCATCATACGAGCATCAACGACCTTCATCTACGGGTGAGATTTGGGCTGAAGATTTCACTCAAATCGTAGCGGAAGGCAGAACTTTTTATATAGCCGTCGTAATCGATACGGCAAGTATGATGTATCTTGGATGGGCCGTGATGTTTCGTCCGTGCGACGGTCTTGTAGCAGCGCCTGTTTTGCAGGCGCTTGAATCTTCCGACGGTAAACCGCCGATTGAGTTTCTTATCTCAGACAACGGAACGCAATATAAAAGCGAAAAGCACGAAAAATTGCTGGATGAAGCGAAAATCGTTCATAAATGCATACCGTCTTGCGTTCCCCAGTACAACGGTTCAGTGGAATGCGGGATGAGAGAATTGAAACAGGTGTTTTACGAAAATTGGCGAAATGAACGATTGCCGGAAAACAAAAAAGATAAGAAAGAAGCGACTAAAGAAAAAAATCTTTTGAAACGAGTTAGGATAACGCTTCAGCAAACTATAGAGGATTTAAATTGCAAAATACCTAGACCGGTTCTGAACGGAGTCGCTCCGGCAGACGTCCATGATGGAACCGCCAGGGACAAAAGAAAGGAGATTCTTGCCTACAAACAACGAGAACAAAACAGCAGCCCGAGGAAACCTCTCGATGTTCCCTTGTGGAAAGCCGTAAAAAATACGCTGGTGGGTATTGAAATGGATAATCGAAATTTATTAATCACACACCGCCTGCTGCATAAAAAACCGCTACGGCGGGTGGCGAAAATGATGCGGGAAGGTGTCGGGTAATTTCTATGATTTTTTGTCCTTTTTATCTTGACCTAGCGCAAGTAAGTATCTCTTTTTAGTCTCGCCTTGTCGGTGTAATGGACTTGGAACGCCAATAATTCAATATTTTGTGCCGAAATCGGCTTACTTTTTATACCCTCATACCTGTTTCCCCTGTCTTTATAATCCAAGTCAGCGCCGGCGCAAACTTCGGTTGACCACCAAGCAGTGAAAAAAAACAAAACGATTATGTCAGTTAACAGTTTCGGTTTTTTCATAGCAACTAATCCTTATTTCCCAATATTTCTGAAAATGCAGCACGCAGGAAAAATGTAAAAAATTAAATTATTTTTTAAAAAGGAATTGTACTTTTTTTTCCAATTCGATTGCATAATGAAAACCATAATTTCAATTTTCCGATTATTCGGGCAAATTGATCGTTGAGAAGTTCACTTTTCATGATTTCTTATTCCAGAATCAAAAAAATTTCGGAAACATAAAGAATAAGAAGGAACCGAATCGTTTGATTTTCCATAAGAGTAGACCCTCCTTACATAAGAACATTTTAGTAAGTATCAGAAAAAGGCGAAAATGTCAACCGACTGACGAACGGATTGAAGAAATTTTGTGTCTTTCCGGCAAGCGTGCTTAACAATCCCTGCCCGCCGTGGCTATCATT
>CAZUFC010000104.1:0-29976 GCA_964619725.1 uncultured bacterium
TGCTGGACAGCCACTTGGGTTTTTGATCCATAAACGGGCGAATTTTTCTTAAGGCCAGGAAGGCAAAGATTTGCGAAGAAGGCGTATTTATTATATGTTGACTGAGCAAATCCGAAGCCTGACGCAGCACTGGGGGAAATTCGCCGTTTATGGACAAAAACAAGATAGCAAAAGAGTCTCTCAGAAAGGTTTCCGCCTTTTTTTCAGATGGGCATTTCAGACCACAGGAGGAACGATGACATGACGGAAAATACAATAGAAAAGTCCCCCCTCGCTTATGCGAGAACAGCCGGTATTCTTTACCTCATCATCATCGTATTCGGCATTTTCAGTGAAGTATTCGCGCGGATGCGTCTTATTTCAACCGGAGATGCTGCTATTACGGCCGACAAGATCATGAACTCTCTCGTTCTGTTTCGGATCGGATTTTTCGCTGATACGATCATGTTCCTCAGCGATGTCGCCCTGGGTGTACTGCTCTTTGTTCTTCTAAGACCGGTCAATCGGGTTCTGGCGCTTGCCGCTCTCGTTTTCCGTCTGACTCAAACCGCTGTTCTGGCTCTGAACCTGCTCAATTATTATGCCGCCGACCTGATTCTGAACGGTGCAGGATACGCTTCAATGTACGCTCCCGATCAGTCCCATTCCCTGGCTTATTTTTTCCTCGATCTTCACAGCCACGGATATGACCTGGGATTGATTCTTTTCGGCTTTCATTGTCTTCTGCTCGGCAGATTGATTTTCAAATCGCAGTTTCTTCCAAAAGCATTGGGCATATTAATGACCGCGGCAGGATTAACTTACCTGATCGGCAGCTATACCCGGTTTCTTCTGCCCGAGTATCTGGAGTTTGTAGCTCCGATTTATGCCGTGGCTTTAATTGCCGAGTTATCCTTGTGCCTGTGGTTGCTGGTGAAGGGCGTAAAAGTCGATTTATGGCGGATAGCGGATGCTGGATGACAGACTCGGGATGGCGGATGCGCGGCGTCGGATGCGATGTGCCTTCTCCGCTGAGTCCGCCATGTCCGCTAAGTCCGCTATTCTTAAGGTCAACCGAACGGTTCGCCTTCTGACGCTAAAATGGTCAAAGGCGCTGCAGCGCCTCCTGCGTCGAGATATGAGAATACATCCACCACGTCAGGACCTCTCAGCGGCAGGTTTTTGATTTCGTGTAGAGTAAACCAGTCGGCTTCCAGGGACTCTTCGTCCGGCGTCGACTTCGGCAGCGTATCGTCTGCAGGTTCCGCAGAAACGATGAGCCTGACCCTTGTGCCGTCAATGGAAGGAGTATGTTCAATTCTTACGATGCCGTTCACTTTAACGGGGATGCCTGCTTCCTCCATCGTTTCACGTTCGGCGGCGGTGATAAAATCCTCACCAGGCTTAACCCGACCTGCCGGAAAATACCAGAACTGCCCATGCCTGCTTTCATGCACAAGCAGATAACGATCTCCTTTTCTCACTGCTGCAAGAACGAAAAACCAGGTCGGTATCGGTTCTCTGCTCACAATTTCTCCTTTAAATAAGGTTGCCTGCTGCTCTCATTCCTCCGAAAAACCGAATTCCCATGAACCGAACTGACCGATCAGTTCGGTAAACTCGTTGTCGGTAAGTCCAGCGTAGAAATAGAGACCTTCCGCCTGTCCGCAACGATCGGGCCAGGGAAAGGTATCCAGGATGATTTTTTCGGTTATTCCCGCGGGAATGTCTTCCGTGTAGCAATCAAAGCCCTCCGAGGAATTTATCCAGGAAGGGGCGAACCATATTTCGCCGTAGACTTCCAGGAGAACGATGAGGGGTATGCTCTGCATATATTCATCACAGTTACAGATCACGGCGCTGAGTGAACAGTTCATACCTGGAGTGAAGTGATGGGCGGGCATTTCAAGAGAGACTGTCGTTATGTCGCAGGGCAATTCCGTAGGCGTTACGGTCGGCGCTGGTGTCGGGATGATGGTCGGAGTTGAAGTCGGAACGGGAGCCGTGTTTTCATCGGCTCCGGCATCGCAGGAATCGAGTCTCTGATCGCCCTCGAAATCTAAAGGCGCTTCAGGCAAAAGCGCCGCTATATTCTGGCAGGCAGACCAGTCATGAATGTGCAGGTCTTCATCGCCATAAAAAGCCGGATCGCCGGACGTCACGGTCGTATCATCAGGACTGAAGCCGATGCAGGCGCCGTCGATGCCGTTCAGAAAATTATGGTCCTCGGTCAATACGGCTTCTCCCGCAACTTCAACCGCAACATCATTCTTCGAGCCCTGTTTCACATTATAAAAACAGTTGTTCCTGGCCGTTATCGACGTATTTTCCCCGGAGACGTATAAACACCACGAGTCAACGCCGCCGTCGTCGCCTTTAAGGTAAATGCTGTTGTGAAATAAATCGCTTCCGGATGCGCCCTCAGCAAAAATGACGTATGTGCCGGCTTTGACTCCTGCGCCTGCCGTGTTGTTGATATCATAAAACAGGTTGTTCACGATAAGGGAATCGCTGTCTGCAGGCAAACTCAGGACTTCAAGCCGGCTCTTCCCCGGAAAATAATGGATATTATGAAACCTGTTGTTTTTCACGACAGCGTTTCTGCCTTCGAGTTTCAACGCGGTCATAGTAATCATCGTATCGTTTCCGTCGCCGCCGAAATCGTTGTTCAGTATCTGCATGGAGTCGGACTGGTCGCCGGCGTGCACTCCCGTATAGGCATCGCCGATAACGTTGCTTTCAAGAAGGGTCCCGCTGCCGTTGTCCTTAAGTGCATTGGACCATTGAATCTGCGAGGAATAACCGAGCAGCCGGCAGTTTTTGAAAGCGTTGTTTTCCGTAAGCCAGGAATGAAGCAATAATACGGTATATGACTGTTCTCCCGGTTCTTCAATGAGACTGAGACTCAATTTGCCGGCATCAACCCCGTTATGACCGTCAAAGACAATATAGTCGCATCCTTTCAATATCAAACCGGCGTGATAAGTGGGATGAATATTGAATTCCAGGAGCGCTTCAGAGCCTTCCGCCGGTTTTATCGTAACGGTATCGGTTTCGTTCGTCCCTTCGATGTGTTCGATAACCATCGATCCCTCCTGGTAAACTCCGTCGTTTAATTCCAGAACCACGGGACCGGTCGCTCCAGCTGTATGCAGATAATCCACGGCGGCTCCGAGGGATTCGAAATCGCCCGTTACGGGGTCTATCGTATAGGTTCCTGACAGAGGCGGAGCGGGAGTCATTTCTATGATTAACGCTGCTACTCCGCCCTCGGTCACCGTGATGTCGGAGAAAAGGCCGGGAAAATATCCGTCCGCGTGAGCGGATACCGTATAAACGTCTGCCCTGATATCATCGAAGGCGACTTCGCCCGATCCGTCGCCTGTGGCAGCATAACTGTTCGGTTCGCCGTTGAGCTTAACCGTCGGACAGGCTACGGGGTCTTGAGTTTCCGAATCGACGACCTGTATGAGTGCGCTTCCTCGCGGGATGCCGCCGTCTTCCTCAAAAAAATGGGTGGTATTGACCGGCAGGTTCGTATAAGCATCGGTCAATCCGCTGGGCCAGGTTATGGTCAAGGTATCGATAATCAGAGCTGACCCGAGTCCGAAATGTACAAAAGGAGAATTCTGGGATGAACATGTGCCCATACCGGCTTCCACCTGGCGCGCCTGATGGAGTCCGGCCGTCTCTATGTCCACTCTGGCGCCGACAGCCGCTTTATTCGAATCTTTGCCCGTCAACAGGATTTTCACCCACGCGCCGTCAGAAGCATCATTACGGCATAATTTCAAACCGTCCGTGCTGCTGACGATCAGGTCCAGGTCACCGTCCTCGTCATAATCGGCCCAGGCAGCGCCCCAACTGTTCTTGGCGACTATGCCCCATTCATCCGTTATGTCCTGAAATACGGCGTTGCCCAGGTTTTCATACAGATGAGCCTTCGGAAAATTGTATACGCATGTGATGACTACGTCCAGGTCGCCGTCATGATCAAAGTCTGCGAAAGCCGGCGATGAGTGGGTCTCCTTGTAGGTTATCCCTGAACTTTCCGGCAGCCAGTCCATAAAATCGTAATCGGGCGCTCCGTTATTCAGGTACACTTTGGTGATGTCGGAGAATTCCAGGTAATGTCCGCCATGCGCCAGGTTGGCGGTTACCAGGTCAAAATCCCCGTCGTTGTTTATATCGCCCCAGGCCGACCCGATGGTGTGACCGTAATAAGGTCCGTTACCCTGGTAATACTCCTCATCCCCCTGTATGCCCAGTTCCTGAGACCTTTCGATGAAAGTCCCGTCTCCCTGGTTGTCCCACAGAAAATTGGGATGCAGACGATAATTGGAAATGTAAACGTCCTGGTCGCCGTCTTCATCGTAATCGCACCAGGCGACGCTTCGTCCGTAACAGGCCGGCATGCCGCCCAGGCCGCACTCCTGCGTCATATCCTCAAACGTCCCGTCACCCCTGTTCTCATAAAAAACATCTGCCTGATAAGTCCCGCCGGCGCCTGACCATACCTCGGCCGCCGGCACATACAAATCTATCAGTCCGTCATTGTTGTAATCTCCCCAACCGGCTGCTGCCGTCACCCAGAAATCCGTGTAAACGTCCGTCCAGTCGAATGTACCGTCTCCCTGATTGATGATCAGATAATCAGGCGCCCAGGTCGGACCGCTTCCCGCAGCAAAAATATCAGGAAATCCGTCGTTATTGAAATCTCCCCATACTCCAGAATAAGTCCCGCCAGGCAAATCCGATAATCCCGACGCCTCCGTCACGTCGATGAATCCGCCCGCTCCGTCGTTTTTGTAAAGTTTAACTCCCCCATTAACCAGCAAATCAACATGCCCGTCGTTGTCATAGTCGCCCCAGGCAACGCAACTGCCGCCGCCCAAAGGAACCTCGCCGCTCATGTCCGTGAACAACTGCCCCGAAACGCCCGGATTGAATCCCCATAATAAAATGAAACATATTAATAATGATCCGATCATTTTCCCTTTCATGCCGTCCTCCTCAAGTAATAGTCCGAAACCTATTATCTCTCGTTAATTTACCACTTCCGGCATTTAACGGTCAACACGCTCTTGTGCCGTTCATTCGGCGATAAAAATCGTGTTTCGCAGGTACAATTTTCGCAACCTTGATTAATTGAGACGCTTTTAAAATTTGTTAAGGACAAAGCATATTTCACTGTAATTATTTTGTTTCGATACCGATAACAATACCGCCCCCAATTGCTGAAACAAACCGTCGAGAATTTTAAAACAAGCGTAATCATCAGTTTGTTGAGTTCCAAAATCAATAACGGCAGTCAGATAAATAATAATCCTAAGCCGCGCCTCGTAAGCCTGGGGAGCAGCAAAAGCTGAAAGGAACGCGGCAGGATGCCGCGTCTACTTTTCGAAAAAAATTGACGCTGATCAGAAACGGCCATGTCAGGTTTACAATTTCTCAGTTTGATTCCTCCGTGTTCGTGCTCAGTGCAGCGGTAATCGTAATCGAACCATAGGTATGATCTGTACAGCCGTTTGAAAGCAAAGTTGGGCAATCATTTGAATCGATCGATTACGATTACGAGCACGAGCGCCGCTCCGCTGAGCACGATAGTTCTTGTTGATTATCGAGATTACAATTTGCAACGGCTATTTGATCAGTCCCCGATTTTTTGAGACAAATGTGACCTGTGTTTGATCAGTCCCAAAACTACTTTCCCATCGTGAGAAGCGCCAAAATATACGCCGCGCGGCGCTTTCTATTTGCTGCTTTGACCTGGTCGGACCCGCTTTTTCCGTCAATAGGTATAACTGTAATATGCAGCGCCGTTCGGTCCGATGGAGCCTGATTCGGCCCGCACGAGCGAGCCTTCGACGCGAACCTGCAGGAGGTATGAGGCGCTGTCGTAATCGCCGCATGAGGCGTACCATTTCACGTAATACTCGTAGGTTCCCCTGGGGGCTGTGCCTGCTTCCCAGAAGATGTTTTCGGGTCCTCCGCCGCTGCCTTCGCCGCAAGCGCCGCGATCGTCGAAGTCCAGGCGACCGCCGTCGGGAGATGTTTTAACGCCGTAGTAGATATGATATCCGTTGGGTGAGACGACGTGCAGGTCCAGGTCGGGACCTTCGCCGCTGTTGTAATAGTCCCAGTTGAGCTGGAAGGATATGTTGCCTGAACCCAGGGCGCAAACGGGGAGGACAGCCACGTCGCCCAGGACTTCGAAAGTTCCCGGAGTAGTCATTACGCCCCAGAAGAACAAGTCGCCGAAGGAGCTTGTTCCTCCCGGCCATCCGAAGCGCATGAAAGATTCGCTGCGACCGCCGCTGCCGGGGACGGTCATATTTTGAAAATCGAGGTCCTGTCCCCATGATGGCCAGAAGAAGAAATTTCCTTCGACTTCCAGTGCGATGTAAAGGTCCAGTGCGATCGATGTCGTTGAAGGGTTCTGTATATAGTAGCGGCCGTCGAACAGGTCGTCCGGGGCGAAACAATCCAGAGGATCATGATTATAGTAATAAAGCGAGAGTTGCGGGTCCTCCGCAATGGCGCCGGGACCTCCGTAATACAGGTAATAACCCCATACGTTGTCGGAAGCGCTGCCGAGACGGGTGGTGTAAAGTTGGTCATGCGTCTGAATTTCGTCCATGCCTCTTGCATCATGGTACGCATCTGACGTCCAGTAATGCATGTGTTTGACGAAGGCTGCCTGGGCATACTGCATTCCAGCGAATTTGCCGCTGCCCATGTCTGTGGTCGAAGGATGATCGACTCCGTTGTCGACGACTTCTCCACCCATGTTGACTACGATGGATTCGAGTTTCAAACCGTTATGGTCGAATAATGTAGTCGGGTAATAGCCTATCCAGATCGATCCGCCGTAACGGAGCCACCAGTGACCGCTGGGAGGATCGCGGTAAGCTTCCAGCGTAACGTGATACTGCGTTCCGTTTACCTGGCTGTAGTTATTCCAGTATCCGCCTATGACCACATCAGGATCAGTCTGAATGAATCCCTCGCAGTCCAGGTTATAACAGCCGAAACCATCGCCATGCTGAGCGTAATTACACGTCGTGTAATAGATGAACAGGCGAGCTTTGTCATTGCCGTATTTACCTTCATATACCTGCCATCCTAATTCAACAGTCTGTGTGTCCGCGCCGGCTCCGTTCACTTCCCATAACTGGCATAAAGAAAATTCGTCGTCGTCTTCCACTTCAGGACTCCAAAGATTGAAATCTCCTCCCTGTCCGATATTGGATGTAATCAATCGCGCCGCTGCATATTTATGCACAACTGCAGGCGGAGCGGGCAATCCGCGACCGCCGGAAACAACGACTGAATCTTTTCGTTTTCCATGGGCTTCTGCAGCAGAAGAAACCGATCCAGATGCGATAAATTCCACCTTGCTCTCGCCGTCCCCGGGATACTTGCTCCAGAAACTCTCCAGGTCCCTGAACCGAAAAAGGGCTTCCTCCGACGGTATCAAACGCGGAAATGACTTGTCGGGACACCGGCGAATATTGCCGTTGGGATCAAGCGAACCGTCCAGCATAGGTCCGACATGCTCTGAAGCAGGCATTGTCGATTCCTTGCCGGGCGGTTCAATCGGTTCCGGACGCGGAGCAGGCGGCATCAAAGGTTGAAACGTCAATTCATCCGGCGATATGCCTGCCGCCGCCAGCGATCCCTGAGTATATACATCGACGCAAACGCATTCTGAACCGTCGCTCATGAGAAATTCATGAACAATAACGCCGTCTTCGCGAAATTCAGCCAGGTATTCCTTCATACGTATGAATTCTTCCAGGGATTTCACCGCGAAATCCTCGTAACGTTCGCCCGCTTCTATGTATTCCTTCTCATACTGTACTAATTGATCGGACGAATACGTGGAAGCCGTTGAAGCGCCGATACCGTAAAAAACCTGTAATGTTAAAAAAATACAGATTAACCACCGAATTGTTTTCATGCTTGTTCCTCCCTGCGGAAGTTCCTCCATTTTTAAGATTACATGTTGGAAAGGTAAAAGGCAATTTTGCGTAGAAAATTTAAACTGTCATCAGATACTGGAAACCCGCATTTATCTGCTTACAAAACGCTGGCCATTGACGGATAAGCATTTATTTTAGACTTCGCATTCCTCCCAGATTATTGTTGAAATGAAGCAGTAATGTAAGGCAACCATCAAAAAAGGAGGCGTCAG
The DNA here is from genome assembly GCA_964619725.1 of uncultured bacterium. Lineage (GTDB taxonomy): Bacteria > CSSED10-310 > CAZUFC01 > CAZUFC01 > CAZUFC01 > CAZUFC01. Next base: position 8,177 of record CAZUFC010000104.1, read on the forward strand.
AATGGATTTTGATCGGGAATCGAGAACATTCAGCGGCCCTGGGGGAATGTTTAAAATCCTGGAAGGCGACGAGGCAAGCTACAAACTGGCTATGCTCATTACCGGCGAATGTGAGAGCATCGGACCCTCGAAAGCCGCTGAATTGTTCGGATTCAGCAGGCAGCGATATTTTCAGTTACGTTCCGATTACATGGAAAAAGGCGTTGAGGGACTCTTAAATAAGAAACGAGGTCCCAAGAGTTATGACAGAAGAACTGACGAAGCGATCGTTCAAATCGTTCGGCAGAGTTTCCGGAATCCTGATGCTTCCACAGAAGCCATCGCTAAAAAGTTGCAGCAAAGCGGTTACAGGATAAGTAAAATGAGCGTAGCCCGCGTTATAGCCGACTATGGTCTGCACAAAAAACAGCTATGATCAAAAAATCTTCCATTCCTCAATCATTCCACTCTTCCTCCTCCATCACGCCCAAAACCTGGAGATACTTCGGAAGCAGTTGGGAAACCCATTTCAAGCTGGGACGTTACACGTTCGAGCCGGAAGGCGAAAACCACTGCCAGGCATACTTATCAATAAAGTTCGACGGGCCTTCTTACGGCGGCGGCAGTCCCCAGGACCTGTTAACGGTCGACAGAATTTTCGTCGTTCGTGAATTCACTCCCACACCTGCCGCAACGACGCCCCCTACGCCGGCGCCGAAAATTCCTCCGGGTCCTGTCACAACCCCCACCGCTGCCTGCCACGCCGTTGAAATCCTCATCCCCGCAACTTTAACGCATCCCCGTGAAGTGTTCTGGGTTAAGGCCCGAATCTATAATCCATATTCTGCAAGAAGCAATGTACCGCTCTGCGTGTTGCTCAATATGCCTGTTCGATACTGAACTTCTGAATTACGAGATATCTCCGGTTGCCGCCGTACCGACTCATTCGATCAAGTTTGACGGGATTCTCTGAGAGTAGCACTGATCAAAAAGAAATATAGAAGCTTGACGTCGTGATACGGAAACATTACCATGTATCACGGAGGACGATATGATATCGCTCAGATTAACTCGAAAACTTGAAAGACGAATATCGGAAGCTGCGGAAGCAGAGGGAATTTCAAGGTCTGAATTGGTCAGGAAAAGCATTAGGGAATATTTATCGAAGCGTGACAAGCAAATGGCGTGGGAGCTTGGAAAGGACCTTTTCGGAAGGTACGACCTTGAAAATACGGACCTTTCACGCGACAGGAAACGCATTATCCGGCAAAGAATAAAGAAAAAAACGAACAGGCATTCCAGATGAAAAAGGCATTGATTGATTCGGGACCTATGACTGCCTTGTTTAATTCACGTGACTCTTATCATGAGACGTCAAAAGCATTCATGAAGAGATGCCGATATAATTTAGTAACGACAATGGCATCGATAACCGAGGTGATGTATTTGCTGGAAACGAATTTGTTTGCCGCTGCTGATTTTCTTGAATGGCTTGCAAGAGGCGCGGTGGAAATTGCGGATATAACAAGCGCTGATTTCACTGATATCAAGGAATATATGATGAAATACGGCGACCTGCCGATGGATTTTGCAGATGCAACGCTCATGGTTGTTTCAGATAGAGAGCGAATAAATAAAATAGCGACGTTCGATTCGGACTTCGATATTTACAGAACTGCTGCGAAGGAGAAGCTGAATAACATCATTTCGATTCAATAAAGAAGCCGAATATTGCTGCAGCCTTCCGACGACCAGATGCGACATCGGACCACGGCCTGCAATATTCAGCATTCGTTTTTACCCGTATAAATTTCATCAAGCCGCCGGCATCCTCTTCAATAATGCTCAGCCGACAGTTAAAAAGAGTGAACAACCTTACAATTTACAGCATTTCACTAATAAACGAATTGAACAATTTCTGCTTTCCGGCTAAAACCTGTGCTTCGCTTAATTTTTCTTTCTTATGACTCCTGACAGGAATAAACCCATTAAAATAAATACGACTAAAATTCCTCGTGCGGTCAGACTCGGAACAGGAACAGGTTCAGGAGTCGTTGTTGCTGTAGGTGAAATGTAGGGCGTTTCTGTGGGAGGTTCAGGCGTTGATGTGAGTGTAGGCGGGTCAGTCGGCGATTGCGTAGGGGTTTCGGTCGGTGAGAGCGTTGATGTGGATGTGGGCGTTTCTGTAGGAGTGTCGGTCGGCGAAAGCGTGGATGTGGATGTGGGCGTTTCTGTAGGAGTGTCGGTCGGTGAGAGCGTCGATGTGGATGTGGGCGTTTCTGTAGGAGTGTCGGTCGGTGAGAGCGTCGATGTGGATGTGGGCGTTTCTGTCGGCGATTGAGTTGCCGTAGCGGTCGGCGTTTCTGTCGGAGGTTCAGGCGTATCAGTAGGTATGGGCGTATCTGTCGGTTCTGGAGAGGCGCTGGGTTCAGGAGTGGGCGAAGCTTCCTGTACCGAAAACGATCTGACCGCAGATTCAATCATGTTAACCTCATCTTCAGCCGTGACGTACCATTCATAGGAGCTCCCGTTATTAAGTCCCGTCCAGTCGAAAGAGAGGTTCGTTCCTGAGGGAACCTGCGTATATACGGCCAGCGTCTGGAAGGGTTCCTGGGGCGACATTTCCAGATCGAGAACGAATTCGTGGGCGTCCGATGTCAAATAGTCATCAATTGAAGGCGAATAAGTCTGCACGTAAATCTGATTATTGTCCGGAGAAAAGGTCATCAGACGCATATAACCGTTTCCGCCGTTAGGTCTGCACTGGTAATCGCTCAGAATCTGGTGGACTTCTTCTCCGTAGTCGTTCAAGTCTGTTCTTCGTGCCGCTTCACAGGCATGACCGCATAAAACCAGTTTTATGTTGTTGTTCATTCTGACCAGTTGATTCCAGAGATTATTCAAATAACTGCCGCTTCCGCTAAGATAAATATGCGTGGTCAATATGCAGATTCGATCGGGATAAGCATCGAGCACGCTCTGGGCCCAGGTAATCAATCCTGAGGGCATTGCATATTCGAGATGGAGGAACAGCAAATCCAGTCCTGAAACGGTAAGGAGCTGATAATTGCTTTTGTAGTTTGAGGGAGCGTAATGACCGCCGAACCAGGGTTCTGACTCATATCTTGTGTAGGGGAAATATTGATCGTAGAAATTAGCCGTTCCGTCGGAGTACTGATCGTGATTACCGGGGGTCAGTCCGTAGGGAATCTGGTCGTCAAGTATACTCATGGCGTTGTCAGCGACTATCCATTCGCTTTCGATGGAATCCCTGTTTTCAACAATATCGCCCACATGCGTCACGAAAATAGTATTGTAGACATCTTTATTGTCCACGGCCCATTGAGTCTGATCGCTGAAATACTGCGAACCGGCCTGACAATAGTATTGAGTATCAGGTAGAACGACAAGCATGAAATCTTCCTGTGAACCAAGGCCGGTAACTTCCCTTCCGTAAAAGGTTACAGTCATCTCAGATTCTTCCGTATCGCTGACCGTGGCTTCCAGGGTAACGGAAGTCGGGAGATCGACGGCTCCATCGTCCGGGGACAGGAGTATGATTTCCGGAGGTTCATTGACCGGCGTTGAGGTTGGCCCTGGCGTTGGAGAGAGGTAGACGTATCCGCCTGTCCATACCGGTCCGTTGGTCAAAATTCCCGTATTGCCGTTTCCGGATGAGTCTGCGGCTGTCGTGCCTTCGCATTCGTTGAAACCCCAGCGTCCCACAAGTCCTGCAGCGGTTTCCACTTCATCCGCAATAGTCGTCTGGATTTCCGCTTCGGTCCGGGCATAATTCCATACCCTTACTTCGTCCAGGATTCCGTCAAACGCGCCGCCGCCCGAACCGTTGTCGTCAAGCGAGCGGGATATCGCAAAATAACAGGTGCTGTCCGAACGGGGCATGCCTCCGCCTTCATTCTGTTCCCCGTCCATAACGCCGTTCAGATAAAGGCGGTTATAGGTCCCGTCGAATGTGCAGGCGGCATGGTTCCATATTCCATCCGTTACCGTCGTGTTTCCGTACAGCAGGTGATCGTAACCCGCATAATTGGGACCGCCGGACGTTTCCTCCCAGCCTATGAACAGTTTCCCGTTTTCTGATATGCCGAAGTAGTAGTTGATGTCATAGGCGCTTCCGTCCGCAAAATTGGTCCCCTTGGTCACCATGGGCGAGACGTCGTACCATTTTGTCGTTCCGGCGCCTTCCCTGTAGAACCAGCATTCTATGGTGAAATTTGATAATCCCAGTTCAGGCAACAGCGGTCCGCCGAAGGAGAGGTAATCGTTGGAACCGTCGAAATCGATGCCGCAAGCTCCCGGAACTGTCGTGGGGGTCAAAGTGGGAACCACAGTAGGCGTCGCAGTCGCAGGCGTCCCGGTAATGACAGGTGTCGGCGTATAATAGACGTATCCGCCTGTCCATACCGGCCCATTGGTAAGTGTGCCCGAATTATCGTTACCGGAAGAGTCGGCGGCCGTCGCACCCTCGCATTCGTTGAAACCCCAGCGACCGACCAGGCCGGCAGCCGTTTCCACTTCGTCGGGCATAGTCGTCTGGATTTCTGTTTCTGTCCGGGCGTAATTCCATATCCGTATTTCATCCAGAACGCCGTCAAAAGCGCCGCCGCCCGAACCGTTGTTATCCAGCGAGCGGGATATCGCAAAATGACATGTGCTGTCTGAACGGGGCATGCCGCCCCCTTCATTCTGCTCACCATCAAGAACGCCGTTCAAATAAAGGCGGTTATAAGTCCCGTCGAAGCTGCAGGCCGCATGATTCCACACCCCGTCCGTCACTGTCGTGCTTCCGTAAAGGAGATGATCATATCCGGGAGAATTGGGGCCGCCAGACGTCTCCTCCCAGCCGATGAACAGTTTCCCGTCTTCGGATATGCCGAAATAATAGTTAATGTCATAAACGCCGCCGTCCATAAAATTCGTCCCCTTCGTCACCATGGGAGATACGTCGAACCACTTCGCTGTCCCGGCGCCTTCCCTATAGAACCAGCATTCTATAGTAAAATTCGATAATCCAAGCTCCGGCAACAGCGCTCCGCCGAAATACAGGTAATCGTTGGAACCGTCGAAGTCGATCCCGCAGGCGTCAGTAAGAGGGCTCGGCGTTGATGTCGGTATCGGCGTTGATGTCGGTATTTCAGTCGGCGTAGGAGTACTGTAAACGTATCCTCCCGTCCAGACCGCTCCGTTTGTCAGCGTTCCCGTATTGTCGTTTCCGGACGAGTCCGCAGCCGTCGTACCTTCGCATTCGTTGAAACCCCAGCGCCCAACCAGGCCGGTCGCGGTTTCCACTTCATTCGGCATGTCGTTCTGGATTTCCGTTTCACTACGGGCGTAATTCCATACCCGTATTTCATCCAGAACGCCGTCAAAAGCGCCGCCGCCCGAACCGTCGTCCTCCAGAGAGCGGGATATCGCAAAATGACACGTGCTGTCCGAACGGGGCATGCCGCCTCCTTCATTCTGCTCACCGTCAAGAACGCCGTTCAGATACAGGCGGTTATAGGTCCCGTCGAACGTGCAGGCCGCATGATTCCATACTCCGTCCGTCACGGTCGTGTTTCCGTAAAGAAGATGATCGTAACCGGCAAAATTTGGGCCGCCGGACGTCTCCTCCCAGCCGATGAACAGTTTCCCGTCTGCGGATATGCCGAAATAATAGTTTATGTCGTAAGCGCCGCCGTCCGCAAAATTGGTCCCTTTCGTCACCATGGGCGACACGTCGTACCACTTCTCTGTTCCGGCGCCTTCCCTGTAAAACCAGCATTCTATAGTAAAATTCGATAATCCCAGCTCCGGCAACAGCGGTCCGCCGAAGGAGAGGTAATCGTTGGAGCCGTCGAAATCGATCCCGCACTCTCCCGGAGTCGCAGTCGGCGTGACTGTCGGAACGACGGTAGGCGTCACTGTCACGGGAAAAGAGTACCCGGTCGTCCATGATACTCCACCGGTGAGAGCGCCCGTATTGCCGTTGCCTGACGTATCCGCCGTCGTGCTGCCCGTGCCCTCATTAAAGCCCCAGCGACCTGCCAATCCGCTCGCCGTTTCAATCTCATGGTTCATGCTCCCCTGAATTTCCGTCTCGCTTCGCGCATAATTCCATACTCGTACCTCTTCCAATACTCCGTTGAATGCTCCGGTACCCGATCCGTTGTTGTCCAGAGACCTGGATACGGCGAAATGACACGCGCTGTCATAACGCGGCAACCCTCCGCCTGTCGATTGTTCGCCGTCCAGGTTCCCGTTCAGGTACAATCTGTTGACCGAACCGTCAAAAGTGCAGGCCGCATGATACCACGTGCCGTTCGATACAACCGTATCTCCCGTCAGAAGATGATCGTATCCGGCAAAATTCGGGCCGCCAGACATTTCTTCCCAGCCGATGAATAAACGCGAATCTTCGCTTATTCCAAAATAATAATTGATGTCATAATTCCCGCCATCGGAAAAATTGGTTCCCTTCGCAACAAGAGGTTCGGCGTTGTGCCACCTTCCTGTTCCTGTCCCCTCACGATATATCCAGCATTCAATCGTAAAGTTCTGCAATCCCAGTTCAGGCAACAAATCGCCGCCGAAGGAAACATATCCGTCGCTTCCGTTAAAATCCAGCGCATGCTGCGCCAGGCAAGGCAAAGCCGTGAATAAAATCAGGGCTGATACAATATAAAACTTTCTACCGGGCATAATTTTTCCCTTTCTGAAAAATAGTCAATACCCTTTTCCAGACAAGACAAAATCGACATCATTCTGACGGATTTATCCTGATCCGAAAAAAAGACTTCCTTTATAAAATTTTATCCCTCACTCCATTTCCAAACATCTCTTTCATGTTTGGAACTCATAATGGATATATTTAAAAAGGTGAAAAATGTCAAAAAATGAAAACAGCGGGTAATGGCCCGATTTGAAAAAATCCTTATCGTAATCAACATATTTAAAATTAATGAAAAGAAACGGATACAATAATTTTCATTTTGAAGTAATGGAAGATGGATCGGTATGCAAAGTATGGCAAGAATCCTTGACATCATAGAAAGGGATGATATTATTTCGACGATGGATAAGTTTGCACGCGACCGGATACAAAAAGGATATCCATTCAACGAAGGTTTTCCAAGGAAGAACACCCAAAGTTCAAACGATAGCAAGCCGAAAAAGAAGTTGTTGGAGAAATAGGTGTGGAAATCAGAGCGAGGCATTACAGCAGAAGAACAGAACAGACCTAAACTTCATGGATTAATCCGTTTATTTTTTTCACGGAAAGCGACATCCCGAAAAAATGGCTGAAATTGAAACCAATCAGTTCCTGACACATCTTAGGGAAAAAGGTTAAGATATAAGAATCGTCCAATAACTCCTCGGATAGTAAGATGTGAAAACCGCCATGATTTATACTCATGTTATCGACTGGGGCAGAAAAGGAGTCGTCAGCCCCGTTGACGACTGTAAAAGAAAATTATTATGTTTACGCAGAAAACCGCTGAATAAAAAAGAAGGAGAGATAAATGAACATGAAAACAATTTACTTTGTGGCGCATAGGAATGATCTACAAAAGTGTTACGCGGGCAGAATCGACGTGTTTGCTCGTGCCAAGCGGTTTCCGTATAATTATGCTTCGGCAAGACGAGCGAGGTAAGTCACATGCGAATACCAGTTTTTGTTTCCTGCCCAACGCAGCTGAATGCGAACCAAGAGAAATGTCGCAATATTCTCCTGTCTATCTTCGACGATCTTCAGTTGGAGCCACGTGCTCTTGGAAGGTCCGACTACCCTAAGGATGTTCCTTTGAAAGAGGTGCTCGTCATTGCCAGGCATTGCCACGGTGGTGTGATACTGGGCTTTGAGCAGTTCTTCTCGACTTCCGGATTGTGGAAACGGGGATCGAAGGAGGAGAGGAAGGCCAGCAAAGCCAAGCCGGCAGCTTTCCCAACGCCATGGAACCATTTGGAGGCCGGCATCCTGTTCGGTCTAAGGCTTCCGCTGCTGATCTTCCGGGAAGCAGAGGTATTTGGGGGCATTTTCGACATTGGCAGCAGCGAGGTATTTGTTAACTCGATGCCCCCACCGAACCCCGACCAGAAGAAACTCGATGAGCTCAAAGAAGTCTTCCTGAAGTGGCACTCTGAAGTGACATGGACATACTACAACGTGTGAAGGGAGAGCCGAACCAAGCCATGCACAGGGCGAAGCTATCGCGTCGCCCGTGATGGTACCGGTTAAAATTTAAATTGAATATGTCAGTCATATACAAAAATTATCCCTTTTTATCAGTTTCCATATAAATCAATCCTCCTTTCAGTCCAGGATATGATTTTTGAAGCGCATGCATGCATCTGTAAAAATCTGATTGCTTATTATGGCGAATTCTTATTAAATGCGAAACGAAACGACATTTTGACATTCGAAGCCGCAATCCTTAAATAGATAATGACAAGCGCCTTTTAAAGCGTGAATGAAAAAATGAAAATATATTTTCCATCAGATCAACCTTGAAAGGAGCTCTCATGAGATCATTGTTCTTTTTGTCGTTCGCCGTTTTAATAATTCTCTCTTTTTCCTGGGATGGACAAAGTTTGCATGCGGAAGGGGCTGCAGGCGCAAGTAAGGTTTTGGAGGGTTCAGCCTTTCGAGAATCGAAGATGATCGATGTATCAAAAAAAGGCTTATCGATTGAGATGGAAAATGAGCACAGAGAGGACGTTCTGAGTCCTGCGGGGCCTCCGGAGCTTGAAGAAGCGGTGGAGATAAAGCGCGAGCAATTTGTCATGAGCGGAACGGGTTCGCATTTCAGGTTATGCGTAACCGACTGGGACCAGGACGGCGTAAAGGATTTGCTTGTGGGGGTGAACGACGGAAGAATCCGAATTGTAAGCAATACGGGAAGCGAAACCGAACCTTTTCTGGAAAACGGCGCCTGGTTAAAATCAGGCTATAACGACATTGATGTAGGCTGGAACGCGTCGCCCCGGCATTTCGACTGGAACAGCGACGGCAGGCGTGATCTGCTGGTCGGCGACAGCGACGGTCGCGTCAGGTTCTTTGCAAACACAGGCAGCGAATCGGCGCCTCAATTCGGATCAAGCATAACGTTGAACGCCGGGTACGGAGTTCTGGACGTAGGAATGTCCGCCAACCCTTTTCCGGTGGACTGGAACAACGACGGCAAGCATGATTTGGTAGTCGGCGGCCATGACGGTCAACTGCATTTATTCCGCAACATCGGTTCGTCTGCCTCTCCTCAGCTTGCTGCCGGAGAAGCCTTAACGGCCGGTTATCAATCTATAGACGTTGAAACTGATTCCCAACCGCGGGTAACAGACTGGGACGGAGACGGCAAAAAGGACCTTCTCGTATCCGGCCGGGGGTCCTACGGCGCTAAATTATCTTTATTTCTCAATGAAGGCACGGATGCGAATCCGTTGTTTCAATCGGAAACGATCCTGTATTCTTCCGAGAGCTACATTCCATACGCGTGGCGCCAGGGATGGGATTTCTGCGACGTCAACGGCGACGGGGTTGAAGACCTGGTGAAGGTGAACGCTGATCGAGCGATAAGTTATATGCCTAACAAGGGGACGAATTTCAACAGGATATACGATGAAACGTTGTATATGCCGGGGTCGCAGGCTACTTCCATTTATTACAACAACATGATGAGCAACCGGATCGTCGACTGGGATGAAGACGGCTTGAAGGACCTGATGTTATGCGTAAAAACGCATGATAATGCGGTATACATGATAATGAACACCAATACGGAGGAAGACCCGGAATTGACCGGTCACATAATGCCGGCGACGGTTACGGGAAAGCGCGTGGGAGCGGGTTTCGATTATGATACTCCAGAGATAGTCGACTGGAACAATGACGGCAAAAAGGACATATTGATGGGCCGTCACGACGGTTCCTGCGGGGATATTTATTTATATTTAAACGTCGGGGAGAATTATGATCCCTTATTCGCGGACAAGCAGAAATTAACGGACGGATATGTGGACGTGGGACCCCGTGAGGTTATCGACGTTGAGACGGCGGATTGGAATTCCGACGGCAGGAAAGATTTGCTCGTGGGGAGCAATTTACGTCAAAGCGGGGGCTGCCTTCAGTATGTATTTTTAAATGAAGGCACGGATGCGGAGCCATCATTCTCTTCCGGCGACGTATTGGAATATGGTCCTGTGGGATACGAATCGTTACTGACAGGAACCAACTTAACGGTTCCGCATGTCTGGGATTATGAGGAGGACGGCGATCCGGACATAATCATAACCGCGGCCTGGACATCCAACAGGCTGATGAAATACAACAACCACGGCGTTCCCGGCTCCCCTAATCTCATGCAGGAGGGACAACTTGAAGCAGGCTACGGATACGTCGGACACGTGCATGCTGTTTTCCCGGACGTATGCGACTGGGATGAGGACGGCAGGAAGGACCTGACGGTCTGCGAGCGAGACGGCGTTTTCTTCTATCGTAACGCTCAGGAAAACATGACGTCGCCGAACGAGGTTTCCGGTTTAGTTGTGGACTCTGTGACCGAGACGACGGCATCCTTGAAATGGACCAATCCTTCGGATGATGATTTTGCGGGAGTCATTATAGCTCGGGCATTTGAAGACATAACCTGGAAACCTTCGGACCGGCAGCATTATCATGTTAATGAGGGAGTCGAGACAGCGCCCGGGGTTGAGATCGTATACCGGGGGGATGAGGATCATTCGACTGTTCCCTGGACGGACGAAGGTTTATTGCCGGGCCATTTCTATCATTATAGAATTTTTACCTGCGACAAGGTGTTGCCTGCGTATTCGATCGACGGCGTTCAAATTGTGGCTTTGACGAACGGCGATACGGTTACGCCCACCTTTTCGCCGACGCCCACAGATACCCCTACTCCGACGGCAACGGCGACGCCTACTCCTGTGGGAGAACCTGAATTCGGCAATAAAATGGAGATCACGCGGGAAGTTCATATCATCCCGGAAGATGGATGGCGATACAGACCCTGGGCTACCGATTGGGATAAAGACGGAAAGATGGACCTGCTGACCGGTTGCACCCATGGATATGTCAGGTTGTGCATAAATTCAGGCTCAGCACAGAATCCCCAGTTCCAGGATGCAGGGCGTTTAAATGCCGGTTACTCAAATATTGACGTCGGCGATCATTCAAGCCCCGTTCATTATGACTGGAATTCGGACGGCAAAAGGGACCTGTTGATAGGCAATGCAGCAGGCCAAATAGAGTATTTGGAAAATCAAGGATCAGATACGGTTCCGGTTTTTGCCGGATCGAATACTCTTCAGGCCGGTTATGGAGTTCTTGATGTGGATCATTATGCCGAACCCTTTCCGGTAGACTGGAACAACGACGGAAAAGACGATCTGCTGGTCGGCGGTCATGGCGGTCATGTTCATTTGTTTTTGAACGTCGGCGATCAGTCGAATCCCCAACTCGATTCCGGGACCCTGCTTCAGGTAGGCTACCAGAATATCGATATCGGACGAGTATCCAGACCCTGGGTCACCGACTGGAACGGCGACGGAATGAAGGACCTGCTGGTTGAAGGCAGCGATCACTTCTCGCTGTTTATCAACGTTAATACCGATGCAGACCCGCAATTCAATGAAGAGACGGTCATAGGTCATCAGAAGCAGACGGGCATCATTCCTTATCACGACACCTGGTGTTTTACCGATATGAACAACGATGCAGCGGAGGACCTTCTCGTTACATCAAAATCAGGAGCGGTCATGTATTACCCGAACCAGGGAACGACATTGAACCGGGTCTATGAAAAAGCGATGTATATTCCCGGTGAGGAACCAGGCGCCATGTTTTACAACAGAAAAACGCAACGGGTCGTGGACTGGGACGAAGACGGCTTGAAAGATATATTGCTGGTTCCTAAAAATATGGTCCACAGGCATTACGTCGTATTGAATTCCGGTTCCTCAAACGAACCATCCTTCACATCCCAATTGATCCTCTCAACAGAATCGGGACGCTGGGTCGGATTCGACAGCACTTATATGTTCCCTGAAGTAGTCGATTGGGACAATGACGGCAGAAAGGACATTTTATCCGCGCATAGGGACCGTTATAACAGCGGAGACGTTTATCTGTTTCCGAATATCGGAGAAAACTATGATCCGGAATTCGGCGATCCGGAAAAATTAACCGCGGGTTACATTGATTTAGGCCCCGAAGAGGTCATTGGAATGGAAGTCACGGACTGGAATGCAGACGGCAAAAAGGACTTGATTCTCGCCTCAGACCTGGGTCCCGGACCGCAACGCAATCAATACATTTATCTGAACGAAGGAACGGATGCGAATCCTGCCTTTACCACGGGCTCCCTTTTGCAATATATGCATTCCGGTTATGAATCTCCGGTACCGGGTATTCAATTTTGCGTGGCTCATGTATGGGATTACGAGGAGGACGGAGACCCCGACATTCTGATAACAGACAGTTCGCATCAGGATCGCGTTCACCTCTTCAACAACATCGGGACGCCCGGATCGCCGCAATTGATCGATGCCGGTTATCTTGAAGCTTCCTACGGCTATCTGATGGGTAATTATCATATCGCTCCGGCAGTAACGGACTGGGATGAAGACGGAAAAAAAGATATCGTTTTCGGAGAAAATCATGCTATGGGGTGGTGTCCCAACTTACAGGCACAAGAGACCTCGCCGCCCGAAGCAGCGCATTTTACGGCAGTTGAAGCGACCTCGACCGGCATTGGTCTTGCCTGGAGCAATCCTGTCGTCTGCGATCTGGGGGGAATAATTATCGTCAGATCGGAATCCGATATCGTCTGGCGTCCTTCGGATCGCATGCATTATCATGCAGATACAGGGCATGACGTCGCTCCGGGCGTGACGGTCGTTTACAAAGGATCGGAAAACCATTCCGTGATTCCCTGGACTGATGAAAACGTGGAACCGGAAACTCTTTATTATTACAGGGCGTTTTCCTATGATGCGGTCCTTCCCGCCTACTCGGTGGAAGGCGTTCAGATATCCGTTACCGCAAGCGACAATACGCCGACGCCTTCTCCCACTTCAACGCCGACGTCGACTCCCACCGAAGGCCCGGCCGGGGAGCCGGAATTCGGAGAAGGCATAGAAATAAAACGTGAAGCTTACAGAGTCCTGGACCACACTCGTGCGACATCTCCCAATGCGACAGACTGGGATAAAGACGGCAAAATAGACCTTATCTGCGGGCATCATGGACGCATTCAACTGGCGATGAACATCGGAACCGTCAATCAGCCTCAGTTCCAGGACGGTTCGGACATACAGTCCGTATACGGCTACGTGGAAGTAGGCGAAGGCGCTTCACCGCAACATTTCGACTGGAACGCGGACGGAAGACGCGATTTTATCATAGGCGATTTTTACGGCAATGTTTTTTACTATCAGAATTTCGGCGATGATGATGCGCCCGAATTCCGCAACGGCGATGCATTGTATGCAGGATACTCTATTCTCGATGTGGGCCTGGAAGCCGAACCGTTCGCCGTCGATTGGGACAATGACGGCAGGAATGATCTCGTGGTCGGAGCCAGGGACGGTAAAGTCCGTCTTTTCCGCAACGTAGGAACTGCTGCGAATCCGCAGCTCGATTCCGGCGCATTGATCTATGTCGGGTATGAACCCATCCAGATGGATGACGATTCCAATCCCTGGGTCGTCGACTGGAACGGCGATGGACGAAAAGACCTGGTAGTATCCAGCAGTTATCCCTACAGCTTCTCCTTCTTCGAGAACATCAATACGGATGCCGATCCTGCCTTCAGTGAGGAAACCGTTCTTTACCATGAAGGCAGCGCGGTCAGATTGGCATCGAATATCGACTGGGCGCTGGCCGATATGAATGGAGATTCTGCCCAAGATATTCTGTCGGCTACCGGCGATACGGCTGTGCTGTATTATCCCAACAAAGGCACGAATACGAACCGGATATACTACGAAGCGGAATACATTCCCGGTGATGAACCGACAGAAATGTTCCGGCGTAATAAAGTCCCGCGCGTAGTAGACTGGGATGAAGATGGGTTGAAAGACCTGCTTCTATGCGTCGGCAGCAACGATGACCACTATGTCGTTTTCAACAACGGCACGCAAACAGAACCAAAGTTCACCGGGCACTTGAGGCTGGCGACGACTACCGGACGGCAGATAGGTTTCACGGCGGAATATCATTGCAGTGAAATCATAGACTGGAATAATGACGGAAAAAAAGACCTTTTAGTTGCTCGACACGATTATTCGAATAACGGCGACGTTTACCTTTTTCTTAATACAAATGAAAATTATGAGCCGAGATTCGGAAACCCTGAAAAACTGTCTTCAGGATACTCAGACCTTGGTCCTAATAGAGTTTATGGGATTGAAGTCAGCGACTGGAACGACGACGGAAAAAAAGACCTTTTCCTGGGGACGATCAATTCTCCAGGTTTTGGCTATTTGCAATACGTTTACCTGAACGAAGGGACCGATGCCGCACCGGAATTCTTTACCGGTGAAGCGCTGCAATACGGCGCTGCAGGATATGAATCCCCCTTGCCCGGCGACTGGATTTCCGTGCCGCATATCTGGGATTATGAAGAAGACGCGGTTCCCGATATAGTCATGACTACGGCCTGGGACGATACGAGACTCACCAACTTCAGCAACCAGGGAACGCCCGGATTCCCCGATCTGATCGACGGAGGATTTCTTACGGCCGGTTACGGATACATCGAAGGCGTCAATTCAATTTCTCCAGAAGTGACAGACTGGGATGAAGACGGCAAAAAAGACATACTGATCGGAAATCCCTTTAACCTGGTCTATTATCCTAATAATCAGGATAATCAGACATCGCCGCCCGATCCTTACAATTTCAACGTGCACGATACAGCTCACAATCTTATAGAACTCACCTGGTCCAATCCCGCAGACCTGGACTTTGCCGGAGTCCTCATCGTACGCTCTGAATCGCCCATAACCTGGCGGCCGTCAGACAGACAGCATTATCACGTATTGGCCGGCACGGAAGTCGCTCCCGGCGTATCAGTCGTTTACAAAGGCGCTGAAGATTATTCGAGCATACCCTGGACCGACGCCGACGTCCAAGCGGGCGTAACTTACCATTATCGTGCTTTCTCCTACGACCTTATACTGCCGTCCTACTCCGTAGAAGGAGCCCAGGCTTCCACGCAAACGCTGCCGGGAACCCCGACGCCCATACCCACAGTGACACTGACCCCGACTTTGACGCCCGAACAAACCCCGACCCTTACTCCGGTTCCCACGTTTCCGCCTGTTCCCGCATTGGGAGGTTTTGGCATTGCGTTCATTGCGACCCTGATGGGATTGCTTTTAACCGGATCAACATGGTTTCGATCGAGAGGAACTTTTTGATTATCGACTGCCTTTAAAGGAGAATAATATAATCCCTGCTTCAGAAAGTCGGAACTGATCAACCCGGGATTACACTTTTTTCAAAACGTTTGACAGTTCGTTTCGGGATCGGGATCGGGATCGAAATAAAATGATGGGATATTCTGTCGAATTGTAACCCCAAAAGACGATTTTTCGATCAATGCTGATTTATCAGCACGATAAATTAGCTTGATGAATCATCGCCATCGTCATTGCCGGCTTGTATGACATCCGCCGGAGTATCCAAACCCTTGAAGAAATACTGCTGCATAACTGGTCAGCGCCTGTCCGGCATTAAATTTTGAATCGAGATTCGAGTTTGTGAATATTCATCAGCTATCATTCATCACCGAACTCTTTGTCCAAATCCACGATCATTCCGTCAGAAGCCGCGACCACATCCATATCCAGTTCATTTCTCAAATCGGCTGCGACTTTCTCCGGTCCGGCCATGAGCATCGTTCTTCCGAAGTGAGTCAGCACGGTTTTCCCGGGTTTTACGGCTGAAAGTATTTCCTTTACGTCGTCGGCGCTCAGGTGCATTATCTTTTCATGTTGAGGCGGCGCATAGAGAACCACGTTTATGATTAAAATCGAGGAATCTTTATAACTTTCCGCCAGTTCAGGAAAATACCTGGTGTCTGTCATGAATGAAACCTTGCGGTTCCCGAAATGAAACTGGATGCCGTAAGTCTGAACCGGATGGCGATGCCTGATTGAGGTCGAGAACGATAAACCGTCGAGAAAATAGCGGTGATTGGCTTGCAATATCTTTATATCGCTCAAAAAATCCCGCAGGTATTTCAGAACCACCGCATTGTCGCCTTCCAGACTCTCGGCCGGAGCAAAAAGCATCCCCCGCTTTTTTATCCCGCCGCCCGTCATTGCATCGATCAGTATGTTGACGTCATTGGCGTGATCGATGTGGTTATGAGTCAGTATTACGCCGTCCAGCTCAGTCACCTCTATTTTCGGGATTGATTCGGCGCATTTTACCAGGGTTCCCGGTCCCGGGTCCAGGATTATCTTTTTGCCGTTCATTGATATGAAAACGCCCCCCGACGACCTTAACTGCCTGGCGACAACATGCCTGGCGCCGGCTGTTCCTAAAAATTTTATGTAATTTCTCATCAATCGCCCCTAAACATTTAATGAACTTCAAGACGCATTCGGCGAA
The DNA here is from genome assembly GCA_964619725.1 of uncultured bacterium. GTDB lineage: Bacteria > CSSED10-310 > CAZUFC01 > CAZUFC01 > CAZUFC01 > CAZUFC01. The sequence goes on from CAZUFC010000104.1 coordinate 24,792, forward strand.
TCTTCCTTTCTGTTCGCCTGAAATAACTGTAACATTTCAGGCATGCCGACGTCTTCTCCTTTGACCTATAATTAGCGACTGTCCATTAACTAGTGCCTGTCCATAAACTCGAAACTCGATTCAAAATTTAATGCTGGACAGCCACTTGGGTTTTTGATCCATAAACGGACGAATTTATCTTAAGGCAAGGAAGGCAAGGATTTGCGAGGTAGGGGTATTTATTATACGATGATTGAGTAGAGCCGCAGCCTGACGCAGTCTGGGGAAAATTCGCCGTTTATGGACAAAAACTAACTAGTGCCTGTCCACAAACTCGAAGCCCGATTCAAAATTAAATGCTGGACAGTCACTTGTTAACATTTCCAAGTCCTGATTCTTGACGGTAATTTTTTTCTGGTGTTACAATGAAAACTGTGAAAGGATGAGAGTTCCTTTATGTGCGTCAAAAGGAAAAAAATGGATTTTTATATATCACATGATCGAAAAGAGGAAAGCATTGAAGCCAAAGCGCGATGGTTTCAGTCGCTTTCTTTTGAAGAGCGGATGGAAGCGCTTTGTTATCTCACTGACATTGCTCTGGAAATTAATCCGGATTTGCCTTATTTGAAAGATGATAAACAGACTTCTGGACGTATTCAAGTCCTTAGAAAAAAATAAAGTCAGATATCTCGTAATCGGCGGCATTGCTGCTGTGCTTTACGGCGTTCCGCGAGCAACGTTCGATCTTGACATTATTATTGATTCAACTGAGGACAACGCTGAACGGTTGCTTAAAGCGTTTCTGGATGCGGAACTGGGAACTGCAGCATTAACCTCTCCGCAAGACATTATTTCGAATGAAATAACGGTTTTCAGCGATATCGTCCAAATCGACGTTCAAACTTCATCTCCAGGACTGGATTTTTCCAAAGCCTGGAAAAACAGGGAAATAATGTCATTTAACAAACAAAAGTTTTGTGTGGTTTCTAAAGAACATCTGATCGACTCTGAAAAAGCCGCCGGTCGTAAAGTCGATCTTGAAGACGTTCGATTATTGAAATCAGGAACAGATACTGACAAACAGAATCAATGACTTTAGCGCCCATAAGAATATTAAAATGAAACAGTTGTCAGAAAAACTAAATTCGGCAATCAGAATATTTGCACAATCAAAAGAAGCCATTGCGGCCGTTTATGTTTTCGGGTCTTTTGCCGTCGGGAAAAACAGAAAAACAAGCGATCTGGATATCGCTGTCATGACCTGCCGGAATATTCAGGGTTGGGAAAGGATTGAATGGGAGACGGAACTGTCGCGGATATTAAAGATTGATGCAGACCTGACGATTTTTCACCAGGCTTCTCCGCTGCTTCAGCATCAGATTCTGAAGCACGGAAGGTTAATTGTTGAAAAATACGGAAAAGAGAGGATAAGACAGGAAGTTTTCGCCCGTTTTGCTTATTTGGATACTGAATTTCTTTATAAAGAAATGAGGTCGAAATAAATGGTCGATGAAGAGGTGATTTCACGCAAACTTTCTCAGCTAAGAAGTTATGCGGACGAACTTGAGAAAGCTCATGACATAGACTGGGAGAAATACAGAACTGATTTACGAGCCCGGGCATTTGTGGAAAGATATATTCATCTTTCGATCGAAAAGACCTTCGATATTGGAAATCACTTGATTTCTTTTCATCAATGGCGTGAACCTGAAGGTTACAGGGACATTTTTTCTGTGTTGAACGAGCATGGAGTTATACCGGATGATAATCTGGAACATTTTCAACGGATGGCTTCTTTCAGGAATATACTGGTTCATCGTTACGAAAAAATAGACGACTCGCTGGTTTTCGGTTATTTTACAAAACGCTTGAACGATTTTCACCTGTTTATCGATCATGTAAAGAAATGGGTAAAAATTCAAAAAAGAAAAAAACAATCGGGAAAAACCGATGACGATGGGTAAGCGCTTGAATGTCTGATTACGCTGTTTCCGAAAACACAAAAGAAAAGCAGAAAAACCTGAAATGGAAACCGATGGGGCTGCCGTGCCCGCGTTGCAGAGAACCGCTGTTATGGGAATCCTCAAAGAAAATGCAGGATTGGGCCGTCTACCTGTTATGCCGGCTTATTCCGACCCCTCGATGTAAAAAATGCGGCAGCATAAAAGTAAGGGAGATGCCCGCTTCATTTCGCATAAAATTTTATTTTCGCGTTTTCCTGGTCTGCCTTCTTGTATTCGTAATCGGTTTTGCTTTCGCCTGCTGGAAGAAGCACAGAGGATAAAAAAACCTCTGTTTCTTTATTGAGATTAAGGTGTTTAAAAAGGTCATAACTATCGTAAGTTCGGGATTAATTTGCGCATTTTTTTACCTGACGGCGACTTTTGCAGGGATATTCAACGAATATGAGCACGGCGACAGGACGCCGGCTTTTACGTATGAAGAAGACAGGATCATATCAGGCCATGAGGGCCAGGCTGAAACTTTGTCGTTTCGCTTAAGCCTTTACGGAGAGGAGGAAGTCCGTTTGCCTCTCCTGGTACAGGTACACGAATGGGGCGGCAGTTTTCAGCGCATGGAGGACATCGCGCGTTATACGCCGGAGGAATATGATTTCGTTATGCTTTATTTTCAGTATAAGCCTTCGACGGGCAACGAGGACGACTGGTGGTTCGGGACTCACTGGTCCGGCGAATGCCGCCTGTGGGCGCATGAAGCAGTGATGAACATCGTCCGGGAAGCTCAAAATACGCCGCTGGTTTCGGATCATGTTCCTGGAACGAGCATTGATCCCAGCAGAATATATCTTTTCGGTCACAGCATCGGAGGAACCGGAGCCTGGCAGTTGGGCATGAGAAACCCGGACATTTTCGCTGCTGTACACGCTCATTCGGGATTCGCTCGCTTCACGCCGCCAGTGGGACCATTTCAGCAGCAATTCGAGGATGACATCGTAGGAGGTCCTGCAGACGGCATAATAATAACGGGCGACGACGGCAGCGAATATCCCGCCCGTGATTATTCAAATCTGGCCTGGTGGCTGGAAAACTATCGCTCGCCCTCCTTCCCCGCTCCCTTCATGATCATAACGGCAGGCCTGGATGACGAAATCGTACCGGCAGCTTCAGGAGCCGACCTGATGGCGCCTGTTCTGGATGCTCAAAAACGCTGTTTCTTTTATTACCGTCATCAATGGGGACATTCGGAAGCCTGTTTCGTGCAGTTGAACCGCATGTGGAACTTCAGGCTCAGCCGGAGTTTTCCGGCGTTCACGAATCGCAGCGGTTACGGCGTCGCTTTGAATGAAATCGGCAATATTAATGATCTCTATCAGTTTTCGTGGAACCCCGACACCATCGTCGATCTTCCGAACAGGTACGAAGTTCAGTTGACGGGAACCGGCACGGCCGACGTCACCCTCAGAAACCTTCAGAATTTTCAGGTCGAACCTTACGCTTCCTATGAATACCGTCTGGACGATCCTTCAGCGCCGCCAATGCCTATAACTGCCGACCAGTTCGGATTGCTGACCGTCCCCTCCGTTTCAGGCCCTCGCCGCCTTATCATCACCCCGGCAGGCTATGACTCAATCATCATACATTTAACGCTGAATCAATCGGTCTACACAGCCGGGGATTCCTTCGTCCTCTCCTGCTCAAGTTACAATCCAGGACCCGAAAAAGAAGCGCATCGCTATATCATCCTGGATTACCACGGCGCTTACTGGTTCTATCCCGCATGGTCACAATCGCCAGACCATCAAACCGTCACGCTGCCTCAGAACGAAAACCTCTCCGACCAAATCCTCAACTTCACCTGGCCCTCAAATGCCGGAGCCAATACCGGCATAATCTTCTGGGGCGGATACGTCGATCCGTTATCCGGAAACTTGACGAGCAATATCGAACAGGTTTATTTCGACTATCAATGACCGGTCATTTCCTTCATATAATTCAAATTTACTTTTTAAATATATACATTTAAATGCTGATAGTCATTTTCAGGCAGGCATACCCTTCAAATAAATTTCCTCAAAAATTTGACATATCCGGATTAATCAGTAAATAAATTTCCGAATTATGCTGGGGATGACGTCTTTTTCATCTTATGGATTGAGCTTCTCTAACGACGTCGTTCAAATGTAATTTTTTTCAGGAAGGTGGAACATGTCTGTGAATTCATGGAGTAAGCGGATAATCGCGCTGCCGTATCTTCTCCTGTTACTCTCGCCGTTATTCCTCGTAAGTTCTCCCATTCATGCCGACTGGTGGGATGATGCGGAAATGATTTATTCAGCGACGACATTTCATCGTGAAAACTGGGACACGCCTTATTTGTGGGACGTCAAAAACAGACCGGAATGCTGCTTCGATGATAATTGCGAATGGTGCGAAGACGACTGCCCGGATATCGGCGGCGATGCCTGGTGCGTTGACGGCGGGTATATAACCAGGGATATGGATTTAAGAGGTTATATCGAGGCGAAGATCATGCTGACGGTGGGCCTGCAGAGCGCCTGCGGAGGCGGTAATCCTCATATAAAAATGTACATGAACAACAACCTTATCTTCACGATCTATCAAAGCGATTGCATTGACGACAACATGTGGTCCCGGGAGTGGTTCGGTCCTTACGACATCAGCGCTTACGCGGGAAGCATTCCCAAGATGAAATTTACTTTCCACACCGGCGGTTGCAATTGCGGATGCGGAAGCATTATAGGTTATATTCAGATTAAAGGCATGGGTCCTCCGACAGCGACGCCGTCGAGAACCCCGACTTCTACTCCAACGCTGGTTCCGACTTCGACTCCTACTTTAACCCCGACATTATCGCCGTCACCGTCTTCAAGTCCGACAGATACGCCCACTCTCACGCCGACATTCACATTGAGTCCGACGGAAACGCCAACGCGGTCTCCCACTGTCACTCTCAGCCCCACTGAAACTCCTACCCTGTCGCCTACGATTACGTTAAGCCCTACTGAAACGCCTACGTTGACGCCTACGGTCACCCTGAGTCCCACAGACACCCCGACGCTGACGCCCACGGTCACCCTGAGTCCTACTGACACACCGACGTTGACGCCCACGGTGACACTCAGCCCTACAGACACACCGACTTTGACGCCCACGGTCACCCTGAGCCCTACAGACACACCGACGCTGACGCCCACGGTCACCCTGAGTCCTACTGACACACCGAC
>CAZUFC010000105.1:0-29778 GCA_964619725.1 uncultured bacterium
CACCCACAATGACCCCGACGCCGACAAATACCCTGTCGCCAACCATGACGCCCACTTCACCCACGCCCACAATCACACCCACACCCACCACGCCGCCCATACCCGCTATGAATACGACCGGTTTGCTCTTCCTCATCTCCCTCCTGGGCTTCATCATTATGACTAAACTTTATACCGTAAAAACAAAGAGGTGAAATACCTTACGTATTGATTTGAAATGAATATGAACCGGCGCCTGACTAAGCGTGAAAAAATACAAAGACAATACATGGACAGGCGCCGGCTTGTTCACGAAGAATGATGGAAGCAGGCGCCGGGAAGCTGGAAACCCTAATCCGGCATCCAAAGCGTATCGCTGTCTTAATTTTAAGCGGCGGTTCACCAGCAGATTCACTGATAATTTTGTACCCGTACCCGTCCAGGTTGTTTCAGCCTTAGTTCCGACAAAATCGTGATCTCCTGCCGGTAAGACCACGACGGATTAAACCACGCCGCGTCAGCGCCGACCCCTTATAAAAGAAATAAAGTAAGAGCCCGGAAATGTAATAAATGAAATTGCCTGTCCGTAAGTCTTGATTCATCCAATATCCCCCTCCTGGCTTCAGCCGTGATTCCTTGAAAAAACGCTGTTGTTTTTAATCAGGCCAGGTTGTTTAACTGGATGACGTTAAAACCTCATAAACTCTTTCAGTTCCCTGTTTAAAGCCAAAACAGTAAAAATTTCATCCTCACGGAAAACACCTTCAATTCCTGCAGTTGCTGATTAAGCTGAAGAATGCTTTTATCGGCTACATTCGTTAATGACATCTCCTTTCCGAATTATACGCCACAAGGAGTTGTCTAAAAACGCGCTTTAGAAAATGAAAGCGAGGATTGTTGATTTCTGCTGAGCTCTGGTCATTTCTTTACTCCAAATTCATCGAGATGTGGTCAGAGCCCTTGGCAGAATGCGGATAATGATTGACGTCTTTATCGCCAACCGAAGCTCACGACATCCATCTCGCTGAGGATAGTTGCCGTTTGGGCATCCAGCAGTGCAGCCAAGCAGCGCAGCCCGTCGTTAGGCTCCGGGACATCCGGCCATACAAAGTTCAAAATATTGTATGATACGGCCCCTGTTTCAATGTCGATGGGAACAGCGTCAAAGCTCCGCTGCCAATTCGGAAACCAGTAATAAACGCCGAAAGCATCCAGCATGATCGCCAGGTGTTTTCCATACAGGTTTTGATTTCCGTAATTGACGACTGCTGCCGAAAGAGTGAACAGGTCGCCTTTCTGGAAGAGCTCGCCGGATAAGCTTAGATCGACTCCCAATTTATCTTTCGGCGGCTGTGGGTAATGGAATCCGATATCCGCTGTCCCAATGTCAGTCACCATGTCCCAGCGCGTGGAAGCGCCGGCTAGGGAAATTTGACCTTCCGGCGTACTATAACGGCAATCAGCCGCCGATTGGTTGCCTGCGTCCATGCAGGGACTGGTCGCTCCATCGCCTGCGTTCTTCTGACTCAGGCAATAGCGCCCGAACAATCCTGATCTGAACAGTGGGTCTTGATTTATGTTGCCGGGTCCTGAAAAATCTTCAGTGCCTACATCTGAATATGCAATCATCGGCTCGCAAAAAGCTGCGTGAAAGTCATGATCCCTGTTTCCCCAGACGATGGAGTTCAGCAAATAAAAATTACATTTATAATTGTGAATTCCGCCGAACAACCAATCCGATTCATTATCCGTAACAGTGCAGTTTATCATTATGACGGAATCATCCGATATTCCTCCCCAAATATGCAGGCCGCCGCCGTCGCTGATGGAGTAATTTTCAGTCACTAAACAGTTAGTAAAAGTATTTGTCGATTCAAATAATGATTCATTGTTATTATCGGAATTTCTGATGAGTATGCCGCCGCCCTTATCGTCAGCGGCATTTCCTCTTACAATGCAATCGGTAACCGCCACGCTGGTATTGACCAATAGAAGTCCCCCGCCCTGATCAACCCTGTGAATCGTATAAAATCTCGACATAACCTCATAACCGGCGTATCCTCCAGTGATGGTCAATCCGTGCAACCTGCATCCCTTTACATCGTAACCAATGACGGTCGGAGCGGTGTATTCGGCATTTAAAATCGTACCGACAGGATTGGAACTCATCAGGGTTACATGATCGATTAACGGAATGGGAAACGTTTCTCCCGTAGCGCTGGGTGAATATAGTCCCGGCGCTAATTGAACGACACCTGGAGAATCCTCCGAAGCCCTGATCCTTCTCATCGCTTCACGGATGGTTCGTACAGGCGTCTCAGGCGTCAAGCCGTCATTTTCATCATGACCTGCAGGATCGACATACTGCAGTGATGTTGAATTCTGCTGCGAACTATTATTTTCCAGTAAAAAGGTTTGCTGGGGCGCTATGAAATAACTCGATTCAGGTGACCCGTCAAAAAGGTTATTCTTAACTGTTACAAGGTCTTCTGAATACATCAGATGGCAGAGGTCCATCCCATAATAGGCCCGATTGCCCGAAAAGACGTTGCTGCAATCGCCGTCGCCTCCGATGACGACGGAATAATTGTTGTATGCGAAATACACGCCGCCGCCCCACACGGCTTCATTATCCGATATATCGCTGCCGGTCAGCTCCAGTTCAGCATAAGAGCTCATGTAAATGCCGCCCCCCGAGTGTTTGGCTGCGTTAGCGAAAATATCGCATTGGTCGATTTCATATATTCCATTGAATAGATAGATGCCGCCGCCGTCTTCCTGAGCGGCGTTAGAGGCAATAGTGCAATATTGAATATAACAGGGAGGCGAGTCCAGGGAAGTCATAAGTTCAATCCCTCCGCCATTCGATGCCTGGTTGTCGAATATTTCGCAATTCGTTATAACAGGTTTATCTCCGCAGACCGATATGCCGCCGCCTGAAACGGCTGAATTATCGTATATTCTGCAGTTGTGCAGCGCCGGAATCAAATTGCTGCCCTCCATGTAGATGCCGCCCCCGATGGAGGCGACGTTAGCGCAAATATCGCAGCGGCTGATGACAGGACAGGAATTGATACAGCATATGCCGCCGCCCCATGCGCCGAAACCGTTTTTAACGGTGAATCCGGAAAAATGAGAATTCATCGTGATGCCTTCGTGGAACGATACCGTCGTTTCTATTCCTCCTCCATCAATAATCGTTGCAGCGACGACTTCAGGATCGGATGGATCGCTGCTTGATACCCGGACATTGTTGATATGGAAATCCAGATTCTCCTGATAAACTCCTTCTTTAACCACTATATCGTTCACAGATGCCAGATTGAGCATGTTCAAAGCGTCCTGGATCAGTCTGTACGGCTCGGTTTCAATGCCCGTCCACGGTCCTTCTTCATTGTCGATATCCACGTGCGCCGGTTGATTCGGCTTCAACAGAGGGTGCGTCTTCAATTCAAACTCGATACGATTGGAGAATCCGTCCAGGTCCGTATCGGCATCAGCATCGCTGGGATCGCCGGGATTCATGCCGAAAATCGTTTCCCACTGGTCAGGAATCAGGTCCCCGTCAGCGTCTTTCATCTGAATTTTTAAGCTTAATTCCGGATCGCCCAGCAGATTTATTCCATAAGCGCTATATCGAAAATTCAGGTCATAGGGAAACATAGCGAAAGTATCTTCACGCGCGTCCTGATGAGCAGCGCCCAGTCGGAGTTTCGGCGAGAATGCCCCGCAGTCGCGGTCGCCGACCAGTGCATCAACGAATTGCCGGTCCAGAGTTTGCGACGGAGAGAATGTGGATGCCAGTTTACCCAGACCCAACCTCGAATTGGCTATAACTGCAAAAGCGCCGTGTTCATAAGTGCAGTAAGCTTCCGCAATGCTGTCATTTGTGATGAAACCGCCTTCAAACGTATCATTATCGAACGCGCCGGCAAAGCAGCCCTGGGAATAGATCAGGCAGTAGTCGGTGTTGTTTAAAGTATCTACATCCGATCCCGTTGTTTTCATTACCGTTTCCGTATTGGCGTGGCCCAGGTGATTGATGAAATGAACGCCGGCATTAATCTCAGCGATGATTGACTGTTTCGACCAGTCCTCTGCAGGATCCGTACGATCATATAGCCTGTTGACTGTTTCAAAGTGATAAATACAGCCCTGCGTGGACAATCCATGGGCCGTAGAACCGTAATAGGTTTCATTCTTGAGATTGCCGCCCCAATTGCTGATCCCGTTATGTCCAAGATACTCACCTGCCAGAACAGCGCGGCCCAGATAAGGACTGCCGGATGCCTCATACGCCAGCGTTTTCCTGACGAAATTTTGCATTTCCTCCACTGAATCTACCGGCGCACGACCCACAAATACTTCGGCGAACATATCCACTTCGCCTCCGCCAGGACCGTCAGGCGGTTCACCGTACAGCCCATTTGCATTTTCATCAAAAGAACCGTCCAGACATGCGTAATACATGTCGGAGGGAATGTTCGTAGTGTATGTTTCACCTGGAATACCCGCGGTAAATCCACGAACCGGCGCTATGTTTTCACCCGTTTCACCGCCGTCTGCATCCCCGCCCAATAAGATGTATTCTGCGCCCCAGCTGCTGTATGCGTCAATTATAAAATTCCTGATGCGCGTACAATTGTCCTCCTCACCGTCAGGACGTTCGCCAGGATAATTCTCGTATATCCATTCTGTCGATACTACCGTCGAGGGAATCCCTCCGGCGATCTTTGCATCACATAGCCCCTGAAAACTAAAGGTCCCCGGCGACGACTTCAGCGCTTCACTCGTGATTATAATATATTGATAATTCTCCCTGGACTGCCGTTGCCGCCAAATATTTTCCAGTTGATCATACCAGTTGAGGTTTTGAGGATTATCAACGCAGTCGTGCACGCGTAAACGGTCTGACAGCTTACCGCGGAATACCCTTACACTTTCGGCTCCTTCAAAATCGACAACGTTCGTCGTTACGATGACGCGAAGAACAGCGTAATACCAGTACTCCTTTTGCGCCGGAATGAATCTCACAGGATGCAAATTGAGAGTTAAAACACGGCAGCCGCATAAATTCTGAATGGAAACCGCACTGTAAAGGGCTGAGGGATATGGAGAAAAGGATGAGTAAATCGCCTCGGATGGCGAATCCGCCTCATGATCGCTGACCTGGTTTAATGGAATGGATCGCTGACCATAAGCCAAGCGCGTGATGCCCTCCAGGAAATTCTTTTCACCTGTTTCAACCCTTATTTTCGTTACAGTCGAATTAGGCGGCAATAATATCCTGGCAGCCTTCACCGGCAGTTCCGGCTTGCCTGCAGCGCCCAGCGTAAAGCAACCGGGAATCTCTATCTTTTGAAAGCCCGGCATTGATGATGAGGAAATCCCTGGTTTCTCAAACGCATATTCCTGGACGATCGACTCGCCGGTGACGGTTGTTGACGTAATGAAGAGCGATACAATGACGGCAATAAAAATAATGCCCGTAAATACTTTATTCATCTGTTTCTCCCTAGAAATATCCAACCCAAAATTTATACTACTAATAAAATCGTCATAAAGCAAGAAAAATCGAAATGATTAAATACCCGTCATCGACAGGCCGAGATTACGCATGGATGTCTGGGTCGAACAGGATTATTACTCATTCAAGTTCAGAACTCCTGAAACCAGGAGGTGAAATAACGAGGAATTGATTTGATACGAATTCGCATCAGCACCCAATTTTCATACCTTTGCACCGGAAATCCGTTGATGAAAAGATGAAGTTCTTGCAATGGTTTTTCAGGAGAACATCCGGCTCTTCACTCAACCCCATCCGATCCCGGTCCTTTAAATATCGACCACAGATCGTCGCTTCCCGCATACTGCAGTAAAATTGTATCACGATATTCCATAAGACGGGATTCGGCCTTCAAGCCCATGACAAATTCATTTATAAAAGGTGGAGTCATTAATATCAGAAAAAAAATGATCAGCGCTTTTGCCCGTAAAGATTCTTTCCGTATTCCCTGCTGAACGACAGCAGAACAATACGATATCAATATCAGAAGGGCCGGAACGGTCGCCCTCATCGCCAGATCGTTGTTTTTTCCAAATTGAAAGGCGGTTGTCGCGGCGATCAGTACAAGACATATCCAGACTATCGTCGGAATCGAGAATTTAAGAAATCGACACGACAGCAGTATCAGAAAAACAGGAATCAACTCTATGCAAAGGAAAAACAGATATCTCATCACTCCTTCTTTCAGCACGAGCAGGTTGAACGGAACATGAGTTTTTTTGCCTGCATAAAAGAGAATAATCGTCGCTGTCAGTAATGCCGTCGCCATTAATTCCCATTTCTTCTTCTTAAAAAAGCGCAACCAGGCAATGCGTCGATTTTGACCGGTTTCTGAATACGCATATTTTAACACAAAAAAAAGAAATAAAGGCGCCGTTCCGATCCAGCAGAACAGAGAACTCGACAGCAGGAAAACGGACCAGATGCAGATTGGGAAAAGGAGCATTCTGTTTTTAAATATAAAAAGCACGGCCATTGTGATCAAACCTGATGCGAGATGCTGAGGCGCCCATTGCCACAGGGATATGAATGAGCTTATCTGAGCGAAATACGGCGTCCACCACTCAGCATGTTCTCCCCAGGCGAAAGGAGAAGGGAACATCCTGAATTTCTGGCCGGTATGAAATATTGAACGCCATGCCGTCAGCCATTTTTCAGATATACTATGCAGAAGGGAAGGCGTGTCTGCTGATGCCGAAAAAGACAGCAGTTCGTGAAATATGCCCGTCCAGAAATTCAAACCTGAAAAGACTAAAATAACCGGAAAAAAGTATGACCATGTTTTTAAATTGAAATTTTCGCCGAACAGCCTGACGCAGGCAACGGGAAGAAGCAGCAAACCCAGCGCCATTCCCGCTGTAAGCCACAAAAGAAAATTGAAAGACAACGCCCAACTGACCGCAGATAAAGGACCCGGTTCAATTAGTTTAAAGAGGATTACAGACAGATAGGTCCCCGGCAGATATAGAGAATAGTAATATACGAGACGGGAATCCACGAACGGAGAAGAGTATTTTTCCAGGTTGACGATTTGAGGATTCAGAGGATTGGAAAACAGGGAATAAAGTATGCTTCTATGCTTCAACCAATCGCCGGTTCCTCCTCGACCCCAGAAAACGCCGGCGTAAGCAGCCGCAAGCAGTCCGAAAAACAGCAGGAACCAGTCTAATCTTAACCAGTATTCATCATTGCTGTCGAAAATGTCTGATTTAGAAATTTCCCTTAAGGACTTGAGCAAATAATATGTCAGAATCAAGGCGGCGAGCGTTCTGAACAGTATTCCCGCGGGCAGGGAAATAATAAAAAGAACAGCCGTCAGTCCCAGATAAACAATGGCGCACCGGAGAATGGATTTTAATTCTGATGCGCCGATGAAAACACTTTTCCCGTAAGTGATTCCAAAAAGCAGAAATATGCTTGAAAAAAGATAGAAAAGAAATATCTTGTAGGCAGCCGGCAGCATCATTGTTTCGTCAACCTCAATATTGCATTTTATTGAATCCACGGCACAGAGGCATTAATGCCGCGGCAAGGTTCACCGGTTAAATGTACTGAGCGGCAGGGACATGTGTCAATCGAATCTTTGCTGCCGCTACCTCCGATGCAGGCTAAGATCAGCCGCTCAGGGAAATGCTCATAAGCCTTATTATCGGGGTTGAAGAAATCGAGGATATGCTCAGGGCAATTCAAAAATGTGTCCTGAATCATCCGCTCCATAAACTCGAACATCAAATGTATCTTTCAGATCATAGAATTCTTCAGATTGGCGCTTATAACGAAAATTAGTTCCTATGACCGATATTTTTTTTAACTCATCTGGATCAGAGCGTCGGAGGATGTCGATAACGCAATCCAGCTTATAGCAGACAACCGGGTCCTCAGATTGAATTCTTCTTTTCCAGAAGGCGGCCTCACGACCGAACGGCGTAAAGATGATGGGCATCAAGCCTGTTTTTTCCTGCCGGTTAGCTGCTTCAGCAGCATAGGCCGCTTTGGCGTCCACAGTGAAATACCAGTGTGTATCGTATAATTTCGACAACCGCTCGGATAAATATGACCAATCGTGAGCCGCCAGAGCCAGGATTATTAAAACCGGCAAGGCCGTTGCGAATTTTCCGGGCAGCCGTCGAACGACTCGATACGTGCCGTAGCCGAATAGGATAACGGCTGAAGGCCAGAAAACATAAAAGTATTTCAGGTTCGGTCCCGTCAGGGCAAAAAACGCGGAACCGATCAATCCGATAAAAGCGCTCCGACTTACAACCGCAGGACAACGTTTTGTAAATGTCGCAGCCAGACCGAGCAGCCAGAACGGCGCCGCAAAAACAGGCAACGGAGCTTTGCCGTACATCAAATGAGTCGCTTCGACGAAAAAGTCATTCCTGTATAAATAGAGTATCGGCCATATCAGGGAACATCCCATAAATTCAAAGAAATCCTTAAAGTTCAAATCAATGTAATGAGCTCTCCAGAAAAACTGATTAATATCCAACGACGAAACGGTCAAACTGAGGATAAAAATAAAAAGAAAAACTGCGGAGGAACCCACAGGCAGAAGGAGCTCATAGATGATTCGAGAGCGTTCGTTATGTCCGAAGGAGCGATACAGGCGCTCGATGAACCATACCGTATAGAAAGAAGCGACCGCCGCCCGAAACGACGAATAAGTAAAAGTTCCGGCAAGCAAAGTCAGAGGTATAACCGTCAAAGCTGTAATGCGTCGTTTCTTCACTGTGATCTCGTCATGTTCCGCTTTGCACAACCAGTATAATGCCGTAACCAGGAACAGCGGCGTCGCTGCGTTTCGGGTAAGTATCTGATTAAAACAAACGCCGTATCCGGAAACAGCGTAACAGCCGGCTGTGATCAACGCCGAACGCCAATTATGGAAATGGTTCACGAGCAGAAATAATGCGAGCGCAGTCATAGCAAATATTAAGGCATGGAAAAAGCGCACGGGGTTCTCGCTGATGCCGAAAATTCTGAAAAGCGCCAGATTGCAGTAAGGCATCAGAGATTCGATCCCATCCACTTCCCAGGCATCCGTAAAAGAAGGCGCCAGAAGATAGAATCCGTCCAGAGGCATATTCGCAGCCTGCAGTAATTCCAGGCTTTCATCATTGATGAGTTCGCGATCCGGCAGAAAATGAAAGCCCAGAGCAATGACGAACGCAAGAAGAAAAATCAATGCAGGCAAAATTGGGCGCCTTTTTGAATCGCATGAATTGAAAGTATTCAATGTGCCGGCGCGGGGACTCAATTATTCACCCAAGTCAATATCAGATAACTTTTTCAAAAAATGTCTGCAGGAACTGATAATTGTTCATCAATATCTCAGACGGTTCGTTGTTTTTATGTGCTGTTCAATTTGCACAGCATACCTTTTCCAGATTCACAGAAAATCCCTCCTCAAAAATCGAGGAGGTAATATAACAATGGCGTATTGCGAAGTCAAAGAAATGGCTGTTTTTCAAATTGCGGTCGGATACGATTAACGAATGTCGATAACTTGTGTACATCAAAGAGGCGTCAGAGTCCTATTGGGACTGACCAAATGACGGTTACAATTTTTGCGTATCTGTTCTCTTCTTATCCGTGATGATACGTGTTGTCCGCTGTTGCCGGAGACCCAGGAATCGTTTCCGCGAACCTGTTGTATAGTGAAGTTATTTTTGGATGAAGCCTAAGGACGAGAGCGTCGGAATGGTCGGGCAGGAAATGCTGACGCCCCACTGTATTTCCGAATAGAAATCACCTTAAACCTGTCTTGATTGCACTTTAGCGGAAAAGTTCTCGCCGGCGGAACGTTGTATGCAGCAGAAATCCGCCAAAGCAGATCAGCAGAAAAACAATTCCGCAGGTATCGGAAGACGGTATCGGCGCCGTCGTCGGCGTCACGGTTACTGTGGGCGTCAACGACGGCGACGGCGTATCTGTCGGTGTAAATGTCGGTGTTTCGGTGGGCGTCAGTGTGGGTGTATTCGTCGGTGTGCTTGTAGGATAGAAGCTGCATGCTATGGCTTGACCGGGCTCATAAGAATTGTTGAATACCGGGTCGGCAGTGACGGAGAAACTGACGGCGGATGATGCTGTTTCCGGGGCGGCATACCAGAAGGAAGGATATGAAATCGCCGGCGAGCAAACATTTACGTACGGGCAACCGGAAATATCGCCGGAAGCATCCGTTTGCATCAGAAAAGCATCATTGCTGCCGAAACCGAATGAATCAGTCGTTCCCGCGATTACTATGGCATCATCCGGTCGCACGGTCAGTCCGTTGGGATATTCGTTTCCCCCGCCGCCGCAGGTTCTGGCCCATATGAAGTTACCGGCGCCATCGAGTTTCACGGTCATTATATCGGCATTTCCCATACCATAACTGAAGGTTGTCCCCGTCGCAACTACACCGGAATCCGATGTGACGTCCAGGCTGTACAATGACTCTCCGGAAGAACCGCTTACAAGGCGTGACCATAACAGATTGCCGGCCGGATCGATTTTACAGATCATATACGCACCATAGGTAAATCCCAGGGACTTCGTGGTGCCGCCGACATAGAAAGAACCATCCGGGGCTTCAGCGACTGATCGTCCATAATCGTCGGCAGCGCCGTCCACAACCCGTGACCATGTGATATTCCCGGAGTCGTCGACTTTGATGATCAACATGGCCAGGTTACCATAAGACTGCCCGAACGACCGGCTTTGACCGGTCACCAGGCATCCGCCGTCGCTGACGGCCGTAGCCGTGCAACCAAATTCCATGTTCGTTCCGCCGTATGTTCGTGTCCAGAGCGGCGTACCCTCGGAGTCGCATTTCATTAATAAAAAATCAGAACTGCCTGCACCATAAGCGGTAGTGACGGCGCAGATGATCAATCCCCCGTCAACCGTCTCCTCCACTGAATACACCCGTTCGCCGGTCGTTCCGCCATACCTTTTATACCACAGCAGCGTACCGTTATCAT
Organism: uncultured bacterium; assembly: GCA_964619725.1. Lineage (GTDB taxonomy): Bacteria > CSSED10-310 > CAZUFC01 > CAZUFC01 > CAZUFC01 > CAZUFC01. The sequence goes on from CAZUFC010000105.1 coordinate 11,014, forward strand.
CGATCTTGTACAGCGACATACTCTGGTATGTTGAAAACGATTGACTGGTTCCGGAACAGACGAATGCACTGTCGGAAGTAACTGTAATATATTCCGAGTAATCGTTGTTGGCGCCTCCAAGCAGCCGACCCCAGACGATCTTTCCCTGATCATCATGACGAACAAGAAAATAATCCATGTATGATCCGGACTGGTACAGTCCTGTTGAAATACAACCGCCGTCTCCGGTTATACAGGAACGGTAAAAAATTTCATAGGATGACGATCCATATATGCCGAACCAGGCGTTACCCGCATGGCAAACAGTGCTTAAAAAAGGCAGTAAGACCAGAACAAAAGAGATGGCTGGGATCAGAAAGATAATCGTTCGTATTCGCAGAGACCATTTAACTATCTGCATAAAATTCTCCTCAGTGATGATAAATTCAATTTCATGCCCGACATACTCTCACTTTTTATTTGATGTCAAAAGAGTTAAAGAGTGGATAAAATTCCTCTATCCTCGTCTACAAGTGAAAAATTTTTCACTTGCCGACAAGGATAAATATAAGAAAAAAGAAAAACAAGTCAAAGTGAGAGAATTAACGGAAAAACAACAATTTCACATCTCCTGACATTCGCCAATAAAAAATTGTGAAATTTTTGACGAAAAAGCTGTAGACGTTCGAATAAATTCTTGTAAAACAAAGTCCCCCCGCCTGTGGGGGGATATAGGGGGGGCTAAAAACTGTCTATGTCTATGCCGAAACTCAGTGTAAAAAAATCAATTGATTTCAATATGTTAGGTTGTCCTTATCAGGAGTTTTGAATTTAAAATTCATTTCGCACGGTATTCCGACAACGACAATGATTCATCAGCTAATATATTAAAAAGTAATTAAGTAGAGCTTATCCTAATTCGTATTCCATTTCAGAAAGTTCCAATTTAATTTAACGGATTCCAACAACTGAAAGTATGTTCTACTCCCATCCGAACGTCCAGGAATCATAAAGACCAATAATTTCATTCATTTCCTGATTCGTCATAGCGGACCAGAACACGATATCCTGTGCCGAACCGGCTCCTTCAGGCCAGATGAATTCCTCGATTGCCAATAATTCAGAGGGTCCATGCGGAACGAACCGTGTGTAGCAGCCGGGAATTGAAGTCCATTCGGGTGCGAAGATCAGCAACCCATTCACATCCAGTATCAGGAAAAGGGGCGTCGTCATGAGGGCATCGCCGGGGTTGTAGATATGGATTTTCAGGTAACAGGAATCGCCGGCCTGGTACAAGTGAGACGGCATTTCAATGGAGACGCCGAGTTGTTCTGTTACGGTGGGAGTAACGGTTATAAAAGGAGTCATATCGGGCGTTTCAGTCGGAAAGATTACTGTGCCTGTGCGGGTCGGCGGAGGCGTCTGGTAAGGAGTATTCGTGGGAGTGGCTGTGGGAGTGAAGGTCGGCGGCGTTGAGGATGTGGGCGTATATGTCGGCGGAATTACGGTCGGAGTTGACGTCGGCGTGTAGGTATGCCAGAAAGTCGGCGTTGATGTGGGACTGAAGGTCGGCGTTTTGGTGGGCGTATGCGTTGGAGGAGGCGGTGTTGGGGTGGCGGGCTCTTCGCACTGTCTTACGTATGAGACCATGACGTCGTCGATGTTCCATCCGCAGAACGTCCAGCCCTGGTCCGTATCGCCCATGACCCACCGGATATATACGCTGTTTTCGCCGTCCGCATATTCTGAAATGTCATATTCCGCCAGGGTCCAAACTTCATCGGAAAATTGAGTGGAAGGGTTCTCCCAGATATTGTTCCAGTTTGAACCGTCCGTGCTGACTCTTATGTAAGCGTGATCGTAAATGTTCCGTTCCACGCCGAGCCACCTCCAGAAGGAGAGCGTGACGCCTTCGCAGCCCGTGCAATCGATGGCGGGCGTCGTCAGATACCTTTCAGGCATATAATTAGTGTAATCGCCGTTGAGATTGTATCCGTAGACGTTCGGGCCGGTGTAACCTGAACTGGGGTCGGGATTCCCGTGCTCGCCTCCGTTACCGTTGGGTTGGCCCCATTCCCATTGTCCGCCTGAAATGGACCATCCCGGATTCGAAGACATATCTTCTGCCATCAATAGGACCCGCTCGTAGGTCGTCTGCAGATAGTTGTATCCTCCGTTGTCGTCCATCCCGGTATTGCCGGCTTCATCCGTCGATTCCACGTAAAAGACATAAGCCGTGCACTCTTCCAACCCCGTCAGTTCCACATAATGGTCCGTGGTCAATTCTGTTGCTTCGCTGGTCTGATCGGGCGTTCCTTCGCCGTAAACGACTCTGCTCGATGACTCTTCATCCGTCGTCCAGTGAATCGTCATACCGCTCTCCGTTATATCCGTCGCTGAAACCGATGAAATCGCCGGGGCAAGCGCATCGACCGGGACTGTCGCCGTCTTGGATATGTTGAAGCCGCCGTGTCCGTCGTCTTCATCAATATAGCACGCTATTACCGCATCTGAATGAACTATTTCCAGTACCCCGTTACCGGTCACCGGCGAACCTTCAACCAGTCCGATGCCGCCTTCAAATATGCACGTCGAAAAACCCGTTTCCGTTAAAACGACCGTCTCTTCATCGCCCACGAACGTTGAAAACGTTATCTCAACCGTGTCAGGAGCCCCTCCGTTCTCATTCAAATCCAGGTCTCTCACCGTCGCCGTCGCCTCGCTTCCCGGCGCATACACCGGTTTGTCCAGCGCGATAGCCCCGTCGCTGGACATTACGGACGACATGCCTAAATTCGGATTCCCCCAGATGGTCCACTCCGCTATCTCGTATTTGTTGTAACTCCAGCCGCCGATCTGATACACCGTACTCAACCCGTGCTGCATGGCTGCTCCCTGCGAATAATCGCCCGAGGTCGTCGCCGTCGTAAAATAATAATCCAGAGATTGACTCGATCCGTCATTGGGATGATTCCATCCCGGACATCCCAGCGCCACCTTGGTCGCTCCCACGAAACCGACCGCTCCATTCTTCAGCATCCGCGCTCCTATGTTCGTATAATCCGTGTCGGAATTGCTGCATGCATCGGCAAATATTATTGCAGGATAGTCGTCATTCAGATTGGGACAATCCGTGGACTCAATAAACGCAGGCTGGCCCAGACCAAGAATATAGCATCCGTGGTAAGAACCATGCCCGGCCCAGTTTACGAACGCATAAGTATTATACGGCCAGTTCGCCATCACGTTGCTGTGAACAAGCTCATAATCGCAGGGATAGGACGAATAATAACTCCCATTCTTTTCATACATCCTCGTAAAGGTCCAATCGGACATCCACGGTTGATCTATCTTCTCCTCCATCAAAACCGCATTGTCCGTGTCAGCCCAGAAATAAGCTCCCAACAGCAGCATGTTCTTCTTAAAAGAGGGATCATCGTTCATCTCGTAATCGACCGATTTCTCACAGATACTCTGGATAGTACCGAAGTCGCTCCAGGGTATCCGTCCCACGTTGACTTCCGCATAAAAATCGAAATCGTCGTTGTTCTCCCCGTAACGGCCGTCGCCGTCCTCATCCCAGGACTGATTATCAGGATATGACAACTCCGCAAAATAAAAATCCGTCAGCGGCTCGCCATATCCCAAATCCTGCCACACTTCCCTCATCGGAACATCCGAATGATGCCCTACTAAAAAGACATCCTCTATTCCCCATTCCGATCCGGGATACTTGTCTCGTAAAAAATTCCGCATTTTCTGAGCCGTATCAACGCCGGAATAATTGGAATTGATCCAGGAAATCGTCACCACTTCCACATTGCGGCCCTTGATCGTCTCCCAGTTAACCAGAGACGAAACCGCAGAGACGTATGATGAAGTCGTTATGATGACATAATCATGCAGACCGCGGCCTGACGGCGTATCGGGATACCATTCCTGCGCCTGCTCATAATTCAGTATCAGTTCCCTGGCGCGCTTCTCCATACGAGGCTGATTGTCGATCATCACCGCAGAGTCATCCAAAACTTCAGACATGGAATAGTATATCTCAACAGTCAGGGCTGAATGGTGGAGAAGCTTTTTAGTCTGCGGATTATACTGAATTGGAGTTATCCTCACATCAACCAGGTTATATTTTCGAAACCGGGCTGTTCTGACAAATTCGCCGATTGATGCAGGAAAGTAAGCCGACGACCCGTAAACAGACTCCTTCATACTCCTGTATTCTTCAACCGATCCACCATACTCGATCGAATCCTCTTTACCGATAAACCGGGACAACTCACGGGGTCCTATTTCAAAATCGCCTTCTATGACTGTCTGCTCGCCGGACAATATCGTGAGCGATTCGTATCGCGCTCCCGGAGGCAACGCTATCGCGTAAATACGAGAAGGCAGGGCCGGCGCTCCTGGAAGCGGATAAAGCCCGTATTCCTCCATCGTTAATTTATGATTTCCGTTCCGAACCGTTATATCATAATCATTACCCGGCAGCTCGACTTGAAGCCTGGCGGCATGAGAGGGTCCCGCCGTAAAAATGACCAGTAACGTTATACTTACTGAAAAAAGCAACATTCGAAATTTTGTTTCCATTTTTTTGTCCTTTGCATTAAAAAAAATCAACACCCATGGACGTTTTCTTAAAAATCTTCTCTTCTGAATACCGTGAAAAAACTGTTCTCCAGGCAGAGTCATTACACCCCGAAATCTTTACATTTTTTCTTTTCGCAAATTCATTTCCCTACCGTCTCGATCAAGTCGTTAAACTTGAGTCACCTCTGACTATATTCATTCGAAAATTTAAAATCAAGTTTCCTTCATTATCTCGTCAATCGAACGGTATTCCGATTCCTGCTGCGTCCAGTAATCCCGGATGGGACCGTCGACGGGAATGATGAAGGCTTCATTATATCGATTGTCCGGAGACTGAAACCTCAGCATCATATCTCCCCCGTTGAAAGCCCAGTGACGACCGTCGGGATAAATATGCTGTATTTTGACGCCTTGTCGGGTTTTAATGTGGTGTTGATCGTACGGTTTGTCCCAGGAATTGTCGATGATGAACTGTATCCACTGCACGTAATTCCCGGAAGGTAGTATGCCCTGGTTGAGCGCCAGTCCGGAATCGTTGGGCAGCCCGAATACCTGACAGAACCCGAACTTGCGAGCGGCCTGCATGAGCGAACCCTCCCGGCCGTGCTCGAAATGCGAAAATGCGATTATATTTCGACAAAGCCCGAAGCCGAAATGATCGGGGACCTCGAAGTCTATTCCAGAAGACAGAAACTGGCATAACTGATCGACTCCCGCCGAGAATCCTACGTTTAACAACCCCTTCTCCTGTCGATTGTGCAGCGCATTTTCAAACCAGTCCCTGTCATTGTAGAACCAGCTTCCCAAATCCTTGTAACGCCTTAATCCAGTCGTAGGATTGCCGCCTCCCAGCATCACCACCTCGCAGCAATCAAGCGAATGAGACAGAAGATCGACATCCTCCTTCCGCAAGGAACTGTTCCAATAAAACGGATAGGCATTCAATCCGTACTGCTTATAACAGTCGAAAAACCAGGCGAAATTACTCCAACTGTAAACCTGCTTCTGATACTCGTCCCCATCGACTTCCCCTTCGGAAAGAGTCAGGAAAAGTATCTGCCCGTCGCCTTTCAGCGCCCTCTGTACGATCCAGTCATTATGAATGTAATTGCATCGATTATGAGAACTGTATATTAACGCCGTTGGTTCCATAACGAATTCCTCCTTCGTTTGCCTGTCCGAAACCCCGCCTGCTCCTTCTACTCATTAATTTAAGAATTTACAAGAAAAAAGCAATCTCTTGACTGAAGCTTCAGAGAGCGTTAAATTGAGTGATTCGATTTGGGAGTTATGTTTTTGAAAGGCGAGAATGAGATATGAAAGAGCTATACGAAAAATTGAAACAAGAGGGGGAGGCATATTTACAGGAATTAACGGCCGAGGAATCCAGCCCGGTGATCAGGGGGAGGGAAGCGCTGTTTATATATCACGAGGAGGGAACGGGGAGACGGATAAAAAGCGTCAGGCTGGTGCATCATGTGGTGAGTCTGGACCGGGTGGTCGAATTTGAGCGTATCGGGGGCGGCAATTTATTCGTTTTACACATGATTCTGCCCGAAAAAACCCGCCTGGAATACACTTTCGGCATAGTATACGACAACGGACAATCGGAAATTAAAACGGACCCCTTCAACAAGGAACTGGCATGGTGTCCGTTCGGACCCACAAGCGTAGTGACGACCAGTCAATACCGGAGACCGACATGGAGCCTTCACCGTTCGAACGTGCCGCGAGGAAAAATCGAAAATCATGCTTTACGGTCGCAGGCGTCAGGAGATACAAGATATTTCGGGGTTTATCTTCCGCACAGCATGGATGCTTACTCCAGGCATCCGCTTTTGATCGTTCACGACGGGCCTGATTATTTGAATTATTCCTCCTTCAAGGATATCCTGGACAATCTGATTGCAGAAGGCACAATCGAACCGCTGATTGCTGTTCTCTCCAAACCGACGAACAGAAACTATGAATACAGTTGCACCCCGGAACATTCTGTTTTCATAGCGCAAGAACTGTTGCCCTGGATGAAAAAGAACTATCCCGTTCATGAATCACGCATGAAAACAGGCTTGATGGGCGCATCCTTCGGCGCCGTCGCTTCTGTTTATACGGGTTACAAGTTTGCCGAAAAATTCGGGCTTCTGCTTCTGCAATCCGGCTCCTTCCGGTTTCAATACGTAGTCAGGACCATGGGACTTGCCGGGCCCGTGGATGAATTTGATCGCATTACCGTTTTTCTGGAAAATGAATTCTTCCCCGAAGGTCCCTCGCAAAAAATGAGAATATTCCTCTCCTGCGGCACATTCGAACCCTTGCTGTCATATAATCGACGATTCGCTGCTGAAATGGAAAAATTAAAACATCAGATCATTTACAAGGAAAGCAACGACGGTCATAACTGGGGCTCCTGGCGCGATCAGCTCGGTTACGGTCTTATGCACCTGTTTCCGCCGGAAAAGAAGACGCTCCAGCCGGCGAAAAGTAAAGCCCGGAAGTCGCCCTTTGAACCGCTTTACCTCTGAAAGGAAAAAATAAGCAGCATAAATTTATAAACTTCAAATAATCAAAGGCTGTCCCGTAAACAAGGAGGAAATTTTATGGGTGTTCCGCACGTTAAAAAAATAGCCTTGATGGCTTCTCATGACTGGACGCTTCGCATGGCGATGGCCGAATTCCTGGACTATCTTCAACCGGTCATCAAATGGAAAAACAAGGAATACACTCTCGAACTGACACGCGTCATCGCCTGTCCATTACTCGCCGGCTCGGACCTCACCAAAACCGCTGACCTTATCGTCGACCGGACGACTCATTGGAACACCTACTATCGCGCCTGGGGTCACCAGGCCGCAAACTCGCTCGCCCGCACCGTCAACCACCCCTACACATTCTTCGTTTTCGACAAACATTCCACTTACGATCTGATGGCACGCGCCATTCATCCTCAAGATGAATTCCCCAAAACAGTCCTCTTGCCCCAGTTCCATCCCTGGAGCGAAGACCAGAAAAAACAGGCCTGGTGGAAATATGAACAGGAATTGATCCTCGAAAATACGGAATTCGGTTTCGACGAAGCCAGGAAAAATACTGACTGGGAGACCGTTCACAAGGAACTCCAAGAAGCCAAAAGATACGATCGTCGCTCCCAGATCGTGAGGGAACACTTCTACGATCCCGGAGACTACCTTCGCGAAACAGTCGAAAACGTCTTTGACGGAAAATTCCCCCTCTACCTCAAAAAAGCTTACGGCGGAGGCGGTTCAAATGTATACAGAATAAACAACCTCCAGGAACTTTACAGCCAATACGACAGAACAGGAGATGAAACCTTTCACCTCCAGGAAGCCGTCGAACCCTACGATATCTTCTATCGCGCCATGGGAATCGGTCCCATAAATTTCCCCATGTTTTTTCAACCCGATAAATCCTTCCATGAACATTACAGCCCCGAAAAACCTCTCATGAATAAAAACATATTCTACAGACTGGAAAGCTACGCCATGTTCATCAACTCATACCACCGCTGGACTTACAACTCCTTTGAAGCCGTTACCAAAAACGGTAAACTCCATCCCATAGACTTCGCCAACGCATGCCCCGACAGCCAGTTCATCTCCCTTCACGTTCACTTCCCCCTCCTCGTTTGCTCCCTGCTCAAATGGCTCGCCTTCTGCGCCGTCACTGAAAAAGACATGAAAATCGACCTCGAACTGACTAGATACCTCAGTGTCCTCAACAATCCCGACGTTACGCAACAGGAAAAATTCGATTTCTGCCGCAAATTATCAGAAGTTTACTTCGAAACAGAAAAATTCAATGAATTCTGCGAACTCAATTTTAAAACGCTTGACGAACAAATGATCGATTTTTACGACGTCAAATTCGATGAAATTATAGATTTTTCAATAGAATTCAGCAACTTCCCGGAACACGAACACGATAAATTCTGCAACCAATACAAAAACCTGATGAACGACGTTTGGAAACCCAATGCCGAAAAATACCTGGAACCCGTAATTTTCGATGCATGATTGAATCGATTCGACTGCACTTGTCACGTTTGAACGAAAGAGTGAACGCCTGATAATATCCCAAACGAAAACCGCCTCAGACAGGCCTGCCCGTCTGAGCGAAAGGTTGACGGCTGGAGTTCCCTGTGCTTTCAGCTTCAACTTGCGAAGGCTGCAGCTCCGACAATGTTAAATTCCTCGAATATTTTATTGATTGAAGTTTCCATTAAGAAACTAACCCTGACCCAAAATTATCTGCCTGACGAACTCACCGCTGTTTTTCATCGAGGGCCGTTTGTTTCGTTATCGGGGTAGGTATCGGTATCGCTGTCGCAATCGGAATAAATAATTACGAGGAAATATGTCTTGTTTTTATCAGATTTTTAGGGACTGATCAAACCGGGGTAACAATTTTTCAAAACTTTTGACAGCTTGTTTCAGTAATCGGGGTCGGTATCGCAATCGCAATCGAAACTAAATGAGGAAATTCGGAATAATTGTAACCTCAAAATATCCATTTTTGATCAATGCCGATTTTTATGGCTTCTCGATTGTTCAAGGCTGCGAAAATTGTAACAGCCAAACAGGGATTTTTGCTCAACGCCTTTATTTGTTCAGCGTTTTTCAACCGTTAAACAAAACGGAATATTCGTCGGACGACTTTAACCGTTTGTCGGCGGTGACCAGAACCAGTTCATACACTTGGGCCGTTGCTGCTATAAATCTGTCTGCGGGATCGTTATGGACAAGCTTGATCTTCCGGCTTTGTACAGCAGTCTCAAGGTTCAACGGCGCCTCTTTCACGGCTGCTTTTCTCAAAGCTTTCCTGATCCAGTCCGCCGGATCGCTTTTTAACTCTATTCGACCCTTCTCAGACAAAAGTATCGTTTCCCATACGCTGATCGGCGAATACCATAACTCATTCGAAGGTCTTTCAAGCTCATCCCTGACCGCCGGCGTCAACGATTCAGGTTCAAGAAACCCCCATATTAAAATATGAGTATCTAGCAGAAGTTTCATTCAGACATAGTCTCCCATTCTTCTTCATTCACCGCCGGTGAAATGATGTCGCCGATGATTTTACCCTCGTCACGAAATGAACCTAACCAGGATTCGCTCCTTTCCGGCAAAGAAGGCGGCACCACTTCAGCAATGGGTTCGCCTCTCTTGAGGATTAAAATAGGCCGGCCGGTCCGTTTAACTTTTTCTAATAATGCCAGGCAAGTGGCCTTAAAAGTAGATATGTTGACCGTTTCCATTAATCAGCCTCCTTCTCGATGTCCCACTTAAAATATTACTATAGACAATGTTCATAGTCAAAGAATTAATAAAACCGCAACCCGGCAGCGTTTACGATCAAACAGTGTCGCCTCCCATAAATTTTGCTGATGAAAACGGCGATTTGAATCACAGAATAAATAACCCGGGGATGCTGAATGTTTTGCCGCTGGATGAATTTTATCCCGGAAATAGGGAATGCTGAATATTGTGGGCTTTTGCCCGATGTTGGACTCCTCGCGCTTCAATTTCACCTGCAGATTGCAGACTTTGTGATTCTCTTATTCGTGCGATTCATGACGAATGAACGCCGTAATTCTTGAATAAGAAAGAGTCATTCGTATACCGCCAGGCAATTATTTATGATTCCGCTTTCGAAACCGGCTTTGTTGAATTTCTCCGTTTCCGCTTCATGTTCAGAAATCGTAAAGGTTACGTACGATCAAAAAAGTCGACATATTAATTATTTGAATATGAATGAAATAAACCTGATGAAAAATCGGGAATATAAATTGGACATTCGCCGACTTGCCCCCCTAAATCCGAATACGTGTCAGGATAAGCTTTACATAATTACTTCTCAATATGTCAGCTGATGAATCGTTGTCGGAGTATCGTGCGCAATAACTTTTAAAACCAATTTCACCTGAATGGTCTTCAAGTTTAGATTCGACAACGAGAACTATCACGATCACGACAACGAATTCATTTTTAACCTCTTTTGCTTTAAAAACGATGATTGGTTCCTGTTATCCTAATTCCAAAGCCCCTCGCGGGGGGAAACAGGCTGGCCTTATAATGAAAAACGTTGCGATTGGCGTCTATATCTTTAAAGAATAATCTGAGTGAAGCTAACGATCCCTGATGTTACCTCTGTATCCCGGCTCTGCCTCAGAAAACTTTGCTTTAACGCTTTCATTTTTCTAATATGCATAAGAGCGCTCTCACGATAAGTCTTCAGCGCCGCATCATCAGGGAGTAAAAAAGATGGAATTGATCTTACGTTTCGGAGAATTGATATTAAAAAGCCATAAAGTTCGTCGCCGTTTTATTCATGAACTCATGAACAACTGTCGTGAGGCTCTGGCGCATGCCGGAGAAGACGATCCCTGGTTTGAAAATCACTGGTCGCATTTTGAAGTGGAATTGGCTGAGTCTTCGGGGATGGAGGCTTTGAAGCGGGTATTCGGCATATCCACCCTTTCGGTTGTCGAATCCTTTGAATTCAACGACATGTCCGGTTTTGTCGAGCAAGCGGCTGAACGGCTCAAGCAAAAAATGACCGGAAAAAAATATGCTGTAAGAGCGAAACGGGTCGGCCGTCATCCCTTCGGGTCTATGGATGTGGAAAGAGAATTGGGATCAGCCTTGAATCCTTATGGTAAGGTCGATCTGACGAATCCGGAGATTACTTTGTATGTTCGGATCAAAGATCAGAGGGCCTCTGTGTTTACCGAACGGATCAGCGGCGCCGGCGGTCTGCCCCTGGGCACTGAGGATGAAATCATGGTCCTGTTTTCCGGCGGATTCGATTCGACCATCGCTGCCTGGAACATGCTGAAGCGCGGCTGCCCGGTTCATTACGTTTTCTGTTCTCTGGGCGGCGAATTGCAGGAAATCGAAGCGATACGGATCGCCAAATACCTGGCAGATAACTGGAGTTACGGTTATTCCCCTCAGTTTCATATCCTGGATTTTCGTCCCGTGATCGATGAAATGAATGAAAAAATTACGCCTGAATATAAAAATATTATCCTGAAAAGACTCTTCTACCGCGCCGCCCAGGGCATTGCCCGATACGAAGATGCGGGAGTTTTCGCCACCGGAGAATCCATCGGTCAGGTTTCTTCCCAAACTTTAAGCAATTTGATAAGCGCCTCGGCTCCGATTGACATGCCAATCTTCAGACCTCTGATCGGACTCGATAAAACGGACATTATGAATATTTCCATGCGAATAGGCGTCTATGAACTCTGCAGTAAAGTCAAGGAATACTGCAACGTCGTTCCGAAACACCCCAAAACACGGTCCAGAATTGAAAAAGTGGACGAACTGGAAGATCGAATGGACCCGGGTATTCTGGATCAGTGTATTGACGGCGCCAGGGTCGTCGATCTGAAAACATACAAACAAGAGCAAAACCGCATCTGGCATGACGTCGAATCGGACGATATCCCGGATAACGCCCTGTTCATTGACGTGAGAGAGGCCGAAGAATTTGAAAAAAAACATGTGGCCGGCGCTCTGAACATGAGGGGGCATGAGCTGGAAGTAAAAATGGAAAAAGTATCTTCTGAAACGCCCGTCATTTTGTACTGCGAAATAGGAGTCGTCAGCCGGGACATGGCTGTTTTCCTCAGAGAAGAAGGATTCCAAAACGTTTACAGCATGAAAAACGGCATCCGGCAGTTGAAAAAACTGGGTTTGTGGGATTGATCAATAACCTTCCTCCTTTTCCATTCAATCCTCCGCACAAACTTCGGCACAGCTTTCAAAAAAAGAAAACTTGCAATATTTAGAAAAGCATCGGATAATAAATAAAAAAAGGAGAAAAGGCGTCTCCTTTTTGTATTTTTGAACCGAATGGAGGCCAAAATGACCGAAGAAGAAATAAACAATCAGCTCAGCGAATTTTTTACGTTGGAAGATTTCATTATTAAAGAACAGCATCTGCATCCCCGGAGCCGGGGCGTTTTTTCGACCATACTGAGGCGCATAGGGCTGGTGGCGAAGCTGATCGATTCGAAAGTGAAGCGGGCCGGGCTGGTGGACGTATTGGGCAAGGGAAGAAAAGTGAACGTTCAGGGCGAACGGCAGATGAAGCTGGATGTGCTGGCTCATGAAACCATGATGTCGACGCTGAGGACATTGCCCTATGTCGTAGGATTGGCATCGGAAGAGAAGGAAGAAGCCGTCATTCTGACGAAACAGCCTAGAGACATGCAGTCATACTGTATATTATTCGATCCGCTGGACGGTTCGTCGAACATTGATGCCAATGTGTCGATAGGGACGATTTTTTCCATACACAGGATTCGTTCGGCTGAACGGGGCTGCAGGCTGGATGATTTTTTACAGTTGGGCAATGAGCAGGTTGCGGCAGGTTACGTCATATACGGTTCCAGTACGATGTTCGTCTACACAGCGGGCGAGGGAGTCCACGGATTCACGTTGGACCCTGAAGTAGGCGAATTTTTACTTTCACACCCGGACATACGCATTCCGGACCGCTGCAAATGTTTTTCCGCCAATGATGCCAATTACGATACGTGGTCAGAACCGGCACAGGAATTCGCCGATCTGGTCAGGTACGGAGACAGCGAAAGATATCGAAAAACATCCAGCCGTTACATCGGATCGCTCGTATCGGATTTTCACAGAAACCTTCTTTACGGCGGCATTTTTATGTACCCGGAAAACAGAAATACGGGCAGAGGAAAACTGAGGTTATTATACGAATGCGCTCCTTTATCCTTCGTAGCCGAAAAAGCGGGAGGAGGTTCAACCACGGGACGACAGAGGATGCTCGACGTGAAACCCGAAGAATTGCACCAGAGAGTTCCCATCGTTATTGGAAATCTGGAGGAAGTGAAGTTATATGAAAAAATGGTGGCTGATCATATCGCAGGAAAAGACGAACAAAAGGATCAATAAAATATGAACGACAAAATTACGCTGGGGATCAGCACATGCCTGATCGGACACAATGTCCGGTTCGACGGGCAGCACAAGCTGGACCGTTTTCTCCGGGACACCCTGGGATATTACGTGGAATATAAACCGGTATGCCCCGAAGTGGAATGCGGAATGCCGATACCCAGAGAATCCCTCCGCCTGGTAGGCGATCACGAAAACCCCAGACTGATCGGAAATAAAACCAAACACGACTATACCGGTCAGATGACCCAATGGGCCGAAAAAAGGCTGAAAGAACTGGAAAAAGATAACCTCTGCGGTTTCATATTCAAAAGCGGTTCACCCTCCAGCGGCATGGAACGCGTCCGCGTCTACAACGAAAAAGGCATGCCCGAAAAAAAAGGAACAGGCATTTTCGCCCGCCTTTTCATGAACCATTTCCCCCTCCTTCCCGTCGAAGAAGAAGGAAGACTCCACGACCCCAAATTGAGAGAAAACTTCATTGAAAGAATCTTCGTCATGAAACGGTGGAGAGACGACGTAGAAAAAGACAAAAAAATGGGAAACCTGGTCAGGTTCCACACAAGACATAAATTGATGATCATGGCTCACAGCCCAAAAATTTACCGCGAGATGGGAAAACTGACCGCAGAAGGAAAAAAACTGAAACCGGAACGACTCTACCGCCAATACTTGGAACTGCTCATGCAAGCCCTCAAATTAAAATCAACCCAGAAGAAAAACATCAACGTCCTCCACCACCTCATGGGATACTTCAAAAAACAACTCACAAAAGACGAAAAACAGGAACTCCTCGAAATCATAAAAGACTACAGAAACGAATCCATTCCGCTGATTGTCCCCGTTACCCTCATCAACCACTACGTCAGAAAATACGACCAACCCTACCTCAAAGATCAGTTCTACCTTAATCCCCATCCCCTGGAACTGAAATTGAGAACTCATGTTTGATTTTTTTTGGGTCTGATCTGATGGGAAAAACAAATTGCACCTACTCGTTCGCACAAAGCGATATTTTTTTCTAAAAACTTGCCATTGATCAAAACTCCTTTTTTCAAGGTTACTCTTCGCAGCCTCGAATAATTGAGAAGCTCTGAAAATCTGATAAAGACAAAACGAATTTCCTTGTAATTATTTATTCCGATTGCGATATCGATACCGAAAAGAAAGCCCTCAATGAAAAAACAGCAGTGGGTTCGTCAAACAGATATTTGTGGATCAGGATCAGTTTATTAACAGAGACTTCAATCAATCAGATGTTTTAAAAAAAGAGTAATCCCGGTTTGATCAGTCAAAAAAAATCCTTTTTTTTCTTGACATTGCGAAATCCTTTTTTTATTTTATTGTTGTTAACACTTTGAGATTTCTGAGGATGACGGTTTTGTTTTCGAGAGGAATCAGGATGAACTGACTTTTAATAAGGTTATTGTTCCTTTAAGCGTTTAGCGTGAATTAATGTTTTCTTCTGAATTCACTTTTAGATTGATTCACGGGAGATTAAAATGAATCAGAAAAGCGAAAAAAACGGAAAAAAGAAAAAATATGAATGCAAATTAAAATTTAGCTACTGGCGTAAAGAAGATGAACGAAAACTCGAAGAAGATCGGAAAAAAGGTATTGAAAAGGGAAAAAAAGATAAAGCAGAGAAGAAATTAATTGAAAAAATCAATGAAAAAGATAACACGAGAGACCAGATCAATCACACGAAAGGTGAAGCCAGAGAACTTTTCAATAAAGCGCTGACGTTCTTGAGAATTCATTTTAATTACTATCTTACTGGCTCCTGGATGCTTCCGGAAGGTTTCTGTTTTTCCAAGAAAGATGATAATTCTAAGGACAATCCGGAAAAAAAATACAAAATCACCGGTCCGCAAAATGAAAAAGATGCTTTCAGAATAGATTTTGAGAATTGGAATGAAGAAGAAGCGCCTCATATTTTATTTGAGCTGATTGAATTTCTTAAATGTACACGGTTTGTGCATGAAATTCCATACTGGTACTGCGAGAATATAAAGCAGGAAATTTTAAGTAACCTTGATTCATCAGGTGATGATGGAAAATCTGAAGATACCGACAAATTAAATGACTTATTGAAGAAAGAATTCATAGGCTCCGAATTAAACAAAATAATCGATAAAATAAGAACCAAAGAAAATAAAATAGAATCCAATGATTTATTGAAAGTGGAAATGCTCTACAATCTCGGAATTATCGGGAATATTTCTAATGAAATTGAAAATGATAAAATACAATCTGATGAGAAAAACGGTGAAAACAAGAAATTGCTGAGAACAAAAATAGACCTTGCCGAAGGTAAAGACGAACTTTTGAAAAAAGACAGCCCTTCACTTCTAAAAGAACTTGAGTTTCAGAATTTTTTCGGCTTTTTAGATGGACTGGTTATTTATCGTCGGGAAAACGAGAAATTAATAGATGACGAAACGGTAACTCAAGATATCAATAATATGAATCAAGTGGACTTTCTGAAGTTTTTTGATTTTTGCATTGATTTTTTGAGAAAGGTTTTCTGGAAGAAAATATTCTGTAATGAATCCGGAGTTCTGGAAGGCTTTTCTGGAATGTCTTATTATGAAAGTGATTTATTTAATGGAAATTTGAAACTCAGGTTTTTCGGGCCTCATCTCCCTAAAATACATTTTGATCTGACGAGTCTTTTTAAATCATCGGAGCGAAGGAACAAGGATATTTCATATTGGTATTACAAGAATATTCACATTCACTACAATTTAAAATTGGGCGCTGCATTTCAAAATAAATTACGAAAATATGTGGAATCATTATATCAGGTTACGTCGCAGGACATTGAAAAAAGAACATCTGAGAGGGAAAATTCAGACAATATCGTACAACTGACGGAATGGAAAGAGGCGTTAATCGGTAAAGGATTTGAATTGAGCGAGGAATTTCCGCCATTCGACGAATTCTGGAAGAAAACAAATGAGGATACTTGCTTTACAATAATGGAAGAAAAGCGCTTACTAAACCTAACTGACCAGGAAAACGATGATCTTTTTATACTTGGACTTACAGAGTTAACTTATCAAATGGGCATGTTGCATTTCGGGAACTCTTTTTTGGGAGAAGAAGAGCCGAAGACGGTCATAACGGTTTTCGATATACCGGACCCGAATGTTTTGAGTTCAAAGCTTTTTGGTCTTAAGACTTCTATTCCTGGATTCGATGATCTGGTTGGCGGCGGTTTGATATTGAATCCTCCTGCAGAAGGAGAATCAAAACCAGGACTTCTGGGAGTAATAAGAGGTCAGTTTGCCGGAGGAAAATCTACTTTCGCCACTCAATTAGCGCTTGAGATGGTGCGAAAAGGAGGAGCAGGTGTTTTGCTTGTTTTGGAACAGTCGATTCATGAGGTCATGGCGCAGATTCAACATTTCGGGTGGTCCAAAGGAGAGTGCAAGTTGTTTACCGTCGTGAAAATAAAGGAAGATGAACCTGATTACAGAGGAATAATTAAAAACAAAATGGTCGACTCCCTGAAAGCAAGTAAAGGATTTTTATGTATATACAGATTAAGCGATTATTCCTTGGACATGTTTCAGGACACTTTACAGGACTTGGCAGACATGTTTGATGATATATATAAAGACCTTCTAAAAAAGGGACACTTCAAAGACAAGGAATTCAATCCGCGTTTTATCGTCGTAGACCCTATTGATGCCGTTCATTTAATAAGAAAAAAAGAGGCTGAAGACCCTTATTTATTAAGAAACAAAACACAGGAAGAACTTGAAATCGTAACCAAAGAAAAAGGCATAATGCTCTGGTTAACGACAAGTGTTGTTGAAGATGATCCCCGCAAGTCGCCCTATTATTTTTTGCCGAATATTGGAGATGTTGTCGTTAATCTTTCATTGACGCCTTCAGAATCGAACATATCGACGAGAGAAGAGATTAATGTTCCGCCGATGCGTTTATTTGAATTCGAAAAAGTGCGGACTCAACGTTTTGCCAAAGGCGTGCATCCTTTTGAAATTAACAGTCGTAAGGGAATACATATCTATCCGGCAGGCGATGCTATAACGAAATTCGTAACATGGTTCAACAGGGAAAATAAGATTGAGGAGATTGAAGCGCCGGTATCACTGGGACATGAATCGTTGAACCTCGCATTAGGAACGAAAGGCGTTCGTCGATGCTCAGTGACAACTCTTATGGGGCCGACCGGTTGCGCTAAAACTGAGCTGGCGCTTCTTTACTTGCTCGGAAATTGGAAAGAACGAAAGATGAAAAATGAGCGGTCGTTGTTTGTCGGCTTTCGCGACACATGGGAAAGCGTGGAGGAAATTCTTAAAGGTCCTGTAGGCACTCAACTGGATTGCAGAACCAAAGAAGAAGCTCAAGAAATAATGACGCTATTGGAACTCGATGTCGGAAGCAACACCAGCGCCTGGATTTTTCAAAAAATAAAGGATGAATTCAAGAGATTAAGATTGCCGAAACGATATACGCGAGTGGTCGTTGACAACGTAGCCTATATGGACTTGACGGCTCCGAGGGTGCGTAATGATGAACTTTTTGTTCCCAATTTGCTCACATTGATTCGCCGGGAAGGTTTGACGCCTTTGTTCATTACCAGCTTGATCGAAGGTCCAGGAGTCAAAGAAAGTCGTTTGCAGGCACAGATAAGGGATGCATCACACAATCTTTTCGCTTTAAAAAGAAACAGCATAGAAAGCCATCATTTCATCGCCATGCAGATTAAAAAAAGCCAGAAACTGGTACATTATTCTCAACCATTTCAATTAGCCGTTAAAGAAAACGTTCCTCCTTTTTCAGGAGATGCAGCTTCAAAGCATATAATAAACTTTATTTTTTGCGCTCAACATCTCATATTTTTGGAAAAACTGGAAAAACTGATTGAAAAACCGGATGAATTAAATAACACAAGTCGATCTTCAGAAGATAACAATTATCAGGATTGTGAACAGGATAAAGAATATCCTGGCTGGATGGATGAATACTTTATGCTGATGAAGGATTTCTTTTGCCCGAAGGATTATGCATCGTGTAAAAATGTGAAAACTTTAATCGAACAAAAGTTGAAGCCTTTAAAAAGTGATAAAGAATTGAATAAATGGTCAAAAGAGACGCTTAAAGAGGTAATTAAGAAATGCAACGAAAAATGGGGATTCGTTACTTATGTTTTAAATACAGAGATCGTTAAAAAGGGGTGAAAAAACAGTGGATTTTTTGGACAATGGGTCAT
>CAZUFC010000106.1:0-27784 GCA_964619725.1 uncultured bacterium
ATTTCAAAAAGTTAGATTAATTTTGCAAGGGTATTCGCTTGGTTTTCGGGATTATAGTTTTTTGGTCGACGGTTTCTTTTACAAACAGATAAAATCTGAGTAGCATCGATAATTCATTCAAAGTGAAAAAAATGGCATAGATCAAAAACGTAACTTTTAAGGTTACAATTCTTCCGGATATCCCATCATTTTGTTTCGACTTCGATACTGATACCGATTATTAAAACAAACTGTCAAATGTTTTGAAAAAAGCGCAATCCGGTTTGATCAGAGCTGAAAAATTCGTCCTGCATATCGGAATGGTTCAGCAACCACAGCAAGCCTCCAACATTAAAATATCAATTGCTCTTTGAGTTATGGACAGTCGTTAATGATAACTCCATTGGATCATCTGCAGGTTTCCGATCAAATCCCAGGAGCCGGCGTGGAACGTTGCGCCTAAGAATCTAATTCCGAGTGCGTAGCCGGCGTTTTCCGGCCAGATGAATTGGAGGACATCCTCGTGAAGGTTCGAGCAAGGCATGATAGAATATGTTTCGCATTCCAGTCCGTATTGAATTTTCTGCCAGGAAGGCCAGCACCAGTAATTGCCGTATACGTCGAGGAGGATGTAAGCATCGCAGAACAATTCTTCCTGTTGGGGATTATAGATATTGAAGTGGAGATAGAGTTGGTCTCCAGCAATGATATCGTCGTCTTCCAGGATGAGGTGCATGCCGATTTCGGGTTGTTGAGTCGGCGTGAGGGGGATGGTTGGAGAAGAAGTGACATGCGTCGGCACAGTAAACCAGGGCGAAGGCGTTGAAGTGGGAGGAATTTGAGTCTGCGTGGAAGTCGCCGTGGATGTCGCCGTGGGTGAAGGCGTAAGGGTTGGCGTTAGGGGCGTTTCTGTTGGAGTGCTTGTAGGGGTGATTGTGGGTATTAACGTATGGGTTGAAGTTGGTGTGAGCGTTACCGTTTCGGTGGGTGAACATGTTGGGATAAAGGTGGGCGGAGCCGGCGTTTCCGTGGGATTTATTTGAATGGTTTCAGCCCAGATTTCTATATCGTCGAGGTTCCAGCCGAAATATTCGATGTAACTGTCTGTCGGGCCCATGATCCAGCGCAGGTATACCGTCGATTGTTCGTCGGCTATGCTGGAAATGTCATAGGATTTACTTTGCCATTGTTCATCCGTAAGAGTTGAACCTTCATGCGCCCACACGACTGTCCAGTTCGTTCCGTTTGCGGAAGCTTCGAACGATGCGTGGTCATAGGAGGCGCTTTCGACGCCCAGCCGGCGCATGAAACGCACTTCAACATTCTGAAAGCTTGAACAATCTATCGCATCGGTCGTCAGAGACGTTTCATCCAGGTAAGATTCGTAGTCGCCGGCCAGGTTGTATCCATAGACGTTTGGTCCTGTGTAACCGGAATCAGGATCCCCGTCGTTTCCGAGAGGAACGCCCCATTCCCAGGACCCTTCACAGCTCCATCCGGGGTCAGAATTCATATTCCAGGAGTAACGCTTTGCGAAGGTCGATACTGTTATTTCCAACTGGAATGAGTCTTGACCGGACCAGTTGTCGGCTTCAATCAACAATGAAAATGTCGCTGTCATGTGGTCTGGAGTTTCCGGAGCGGAAGAAACGGTAAAATAAGGCGCTTCACAGGCAGCGCTGCCTCCTGCGGGAATATCGGGAAATTCGGCCGTATCGTCATCAAAGGTAATATATTCCGGATGATCGCATTCCAGCCTGACCTGTATTCCGTTCGCCTGAATCGACCCGTTGTTTTCAAGAGCAACGGCAAGCTGCACCGTTTCGCCTGGATCGAATACTCCGTCGCCATCGCCGTTGAATGCCGCATCCATTACGCTAACGGACTGAAAAACAAGCTGCGGAGCGACTATCAGCTCGGTAAAATCAAATGAACCGTTGCCCTGATCGCTGTTCCAGGTAACCGTAAAGGGTATTTGTTCCTGATCCTGGGCTGCAGCGCTCACTTCAAAGACGAACGGCGTTTCAGATTCTCCTGAGCCGTAAGCCGGGATATCGGGAAAAGCAGCAAAATCGGTTGTAATGCCGACATGTTCATTCGTCGTGGAAAGATAACCGGATATGCCGGTACCGTTTACCCCGTAATTCGTTGCGGTCACATCCATTGAAATGGTTTCTGAAGAATTGACTATTCCGTCATCATTTCCTGCGGAGTCATCAATCGTATGAGAGGCATGAACCAGGACAGGTTTCAATTCATTCATCTCAGCCCACATTTCCACGTCGTCAATATTCCATCCGCAATATGTCAGCGACATATCGGTAGGACCCATTATCCATCTCAGGTAAAATTCCGGCTCTCCGTCGGCATACTGCGACACGTCGAAAGTTTGCGGCATCCACTCCGTATCCGTGAATGTGGAACCTGTATGCTCCCATATAGTATGCCAGATGCTTCCGTCATTCGATACTTCGAAAGAAGCATGATCGTATGAGCTGCTTTCCACGCCGAGCCAGCGCATAAAACGCACCTCCACTTCGGAATAATTCGCGCAGTTGATGGGTTCCGAAGTCAGATTCGTTTCGGGCAGATAATCTTCATACTCTCCCGCCAGATTATATCCGTAAACGTATTCGCCGGTATATCCTGATGAAGGATCACCATCGACGCCCTGAGGTATGCCGAATTCCCACTGCCCTTCCGTGGTCCATTCCGGGTCATCATCAAAATTCCATGCATATCTTTTTGCGAAAGTCGATGTAGTGACTTCCAGGGGGAAATCCACCGTTTTGTCATGCGTTTGCGACGTCAGGACAAGACTGAACTGGACCATGGTATGGTCCGGGGTAGCCGCATCAGCGGTTAGCGTGAAATAGGGAGGCAGGCAAGCCGCTTGGCCGTCGGGTTCAATGTCGGGAAATTCTGCTGATGCGTCTTCGATGGTAATGTATTCGGTAAGGTCGACGTCAAGCGCGCCGGATATCCCGTAAGCGCCTAGCCGTCCCTTATTTTCAATCGTTACGACCAGTTGTGCGGTTTCGCCGGGGTCCAGTATGCCGTCGCCGTCGCCGTCAGCCTGATCATCGATAACCGCCGCTGCCTTGTATTCAAGATCGGCTGCGGTTACCTCCTCCGTGAAACTCGTTTGCCCGGAAGTCTCCTCGCATGTCCAGTCAATAGTGAAAGTAATGGAATCGCCGTCCGCCGCGCCGGTTCCGACGATGAAATTATAATCTTCAAGCGATTCAACGTATCCGCCCTGGGGAATATCGCCGAATGCCGCCGTATCGGTCAGGATATTTATATGCTCGTACGAGGCGGAGAGCATTCCCGTCGTATTCGAGGCGTCTAATCCTACATTACGCAGAACGACAGGCATATTCACAGACTCGAGCGGATTTATTTCACCGTCGTCATTGCCGGCGGAATCGTCGATCGTATGATCATGATGTATAAGGATGGGCACGTTGCAAGGAGCGGGATAAGAAACCTGGACGTTATCGATATTCCAGCCGCCCACAGTTCCGGAACCCGACGGACCCATCGTCCACCTGACGTAAAATTCAGGTTCGCCGTCGGCATATTCCGAAACGTCATAGGTCATTTTCGTCCAGCGGTATTCATAGAAATTCGACATGGGATTCTCGTATATCGTCGTCCAGGTCTCGCCGTCTGTCGATACCGAGATGCTTGCTTCATCATAGGAGTGTTCATCCACGGCGAGCCATCGATAAAAGGACAGCCTGGTTTCCGAAGCCGCTAAACAGTCCAGGGCCGGCGTTATCAGATGATAAGGCGAACCGCCCTGGTAAGCTCCATTTAAATTCGTACCATAAACGTTTGCGCCGTCGTATCCTGAATCCGGGTCCTGTCCCGGTCCGGAAGGTTGTCCCGTTGGCTGTCCCCATTCCCAATCGCCGCCTGTTATCGTCCAGCCCGGGTCTGAGTCCATATTTTCATTCAGCGCATACATTCTTATCATGGTCGTGAAACTGTAGTAAGCTCCGCCGTTGTCGTCGCTGTCAGAATTGCCGGCATCATCCGCGGATACTACATAAAAGTAATAATCCAGACACTGCTCCAATCCCGTAATACGCGCTTCGTGCTCCATTACCAGTTCAGAATTCACATATTCATATTCTTCGGGAGGCGCAGTCACGTCATAATGGACCACAGTATTGCAAGGCTCATTCGTCGTCCAGGTTATTAAAATTTCATCATCGTCATAATGCTCTATCTGCACGTCGCTTATGACGGGACAGGTATAATCCGCGGTCGCCGTATCCGTAACCGGAACATCCGTTCCGCCGAACCCGTCGTCCTCATCCACATACGTGCCCGTTATTTCATCCAGCTCCATCGCCTCAATGTGTCCGTTCGACGGAGCATAGGAGCCTGAATCGATTCCAATGGTTCCCTGGAAAATACCCGTATTCGTTCCGGTTTCAGTCAGGACCAGAACTTCATAATCATTTCCCGATGCCGCATCGATGGATATGGAAGTCTCCTCCGCCGTATCCGGGTCCGCATTCAAATCCACATCTTTGACCGTCGCTGTTATCGTATCGCCGTCGCTGTATTTCGTCCTGTCGAAACTGAAGCGGCCTCTTGTCGTTATTATTCCTCCAATCGGCGTCTGAGGACAACCGAAGAGGTTCAGTTCGTAACAGGACCAGCGGTTGGCTTTATAATCCAGACACCATACGTTGTCTTCCTTGGAATCCTGGTTCATCCTGCCTATTTCCTGAATGCCTTCCGTAAAAAACGCATCATGAAACTGCCTGTGAAAATACTGTCCGGGACCGTCCGTGCATCCTATCTCGCCGAAGCCATAACGTCCGTTCATGATTACGGCGAAAGCGGCCCCGTCCGCCCAGGAAAAATGCTCGGCAATGCAGTCGCCCTGATCGAAAGCTCCCGCATAACATCCCTGGCTGTAAGCTAAAAACGGCCTGGTATTGCTTAAATCATCCACTTCCGACGTGTAAAGATGCATGACCGTTGAGCCGCTTGCATGACCCAGGTGATTGACCCAGAAAACATCGTTCGAATTCAGCTTCGGCTCCAGATCGCTCGATCCCCAGTATTCCTCACGCTCATACAAATGATCTATTTCCCAATCATCCGGGTATCCCGGAGTGCTGTATCCCCACGAATCGCTGCCGTACCACAATTCGTCCATGTAATCGCCGCCGTAAGTGTTCGTCCACAGATATTCGCCTAACATCAGCGCATTGTCCGACCACTCCAGACTGTAATCATCGGTCTCGTAAGCAATGGTTTTCCTGACGAAATTATGCAGTTGGGTCGAGGATGACACGGAAGCGCGGCCTACGAAAAGTTCAGCGTAAACGTCAGGGTCTCCTCCGCCCGGACCGTCGCCTATTTCACCGTAAATGCCGTTCCCGGAATGGTCCCAGCTCCCGTCCAGACATCCGTAATACATGTCCGTCGGTATCGTCGAATCCTCATGCCCTTCAGCCGTCGCATAACATCCTCTGGCCGGTATATCCTCGTGGTCCGCTCCCAGCAGCGCCCATTCAGTATTCCAGTTCTCATAAGCATCAATAAGAAAATTACGGATTTTCGCCTGCAAATCCTCGCCGGAATACTCCACGCTGATCTCCTCCACCGTCTTGATCGTTCCCGATATTCCCCGCGAATGCTTGAATGACAGTAAATCCTGGAAATTATTCGGTCCGCTCATCGAAGAAAGCGCTTCCGTTGTTACTATCACGTACCTGTAATCATCCTTACCCAGCAATCCCGGTCCGGAAAGAAGCTCTGCTTTATATCGTTCAGCGGTCTCAGGATTATCCGCCTTCCTCATCACCCATTCCAGGTCGCTCGCAGAAGCTCGACGGCTTACCCGCCGAACATCTCTTTTCTCCGGTCCTGTCGTTAATTTTACCCTCATTGAAAGCGTATAACTCAATTCTCCGCTTGAAGGCCTGTAACGCACAGGAAAGAGATTAAAGGTGATCATCTGAAATCCTTTACACCAGTATGATCGCGGTTCTGAAAACACCCGTAACGGATAAAGTTCGCTTGAATTATACACCGAAGGATCGCATTCGGTCGGCTTCAATTCTTCGATCAGACTCAGCGGAAACGACTGCTGGGAGGGAAACAATCTGTATTCACCAGGCAATTTTTTCCACTCGCCTGCTTCCACTTCCGCATCCAACAACATCTCTCCCTGCGGTATCAACAGAGTTATGCAATAGTGCGGCAACAAGGGCCGTCCCGGATGTCCGTTCAGCGGCGCGCCCTTCATTTCAATCACGTGATATCTCTCCGCTCCCCCGACACCATCCAAATCCCTGGACAGCGCTTCAACCACAGGCCTGGTGAACTCATATTCCATCGTCACGTCGGCGTATGCCGCCGCTGCCGTCAACAGGACTATGAAAAATATTATTATCGCCACACGGTGCATTTAGATTCTCCTTTTTTCAAGAATGGATGAACTTACAACCTTTACTGAACTTTTTATGATTTTTTGTTTTGAAATTTCAAACCCGCAAATTCCCTATCCTGAATTAAGCCTTCAATGAAATTTGTCAGGTTTCTCTTGAAACCCATAATAGTTTATAACGAGGAAACAGGATTAAGTCAAAAAGGGACTTATCAAAACCGGTTAAGCTTTTTTCAAGACATTCGACTGGTTGAAATCCCCATTGGTGAAATCAGTTTTAGACCCAGCCGGCAAAAGCAATCAATCGGGATCGTACTTTGTATTGAATTTCCGGTTGCGATACCGATTACCGAAAAATACCGTTTCTTTCATTTGGCGCAAGACGCTGACGAAACGTGACCGGTCCGATGCAAAGGTTCTTGTATTAGAGCCGGAGCGTCCTACTCACCGGCGTCCATTTTGCCGAAATGGATCACATTATGCAGCATTCTGCTGAATTCAGTCAGATCGAAAGGTTTTACAGAATAACCTTTGAACCCGTATTTTTCGTATTCCGCCATAACGGGATCGTTAGAATAGCCGCTGAAGACGACAGCTTTAACCTGAGGATCGATCTTCAGCAACTCTTTCATCGTTTCCTTGCCGCCCATACCTCCGGCAATAGTCAAATCCAGGATAACCGCAACATAGTCTTCCCCCCTGGCCTTCTTTTGCTGAAATAAACTGACGGCATGTTCTCCGTTCATCGCTGCGTCCACGTCATACCCTATCTGTATTAACAAATCGCTCACAGTTTCCAGGACCAACGCCTCATCATCCATCAGCAGAATGGCGCCTTCGCCGTGCACCGGGACTTGCCTTTTAACTTGTGTCGTCTGAACGGTTTTTCCCGTAGCCGGCAAATAAATACTGAAAGTTGTACCGATATCGAGTTCCGAATCTACGGTAATCAAGCCGCCGTGATTCTTCACGATGGAGTGAGCGGTGGCCAGTCCCATACCAGAGTGACCTTTTTTTGTCGAAAAGTATGGATCGAATATTCTCTCAATGATTTTATTCGGTATGCCATCGCCGTTGTCTTTGATGGAAATTTTTACGTAATTTCCTTCGGTCAAGGGGAATTTATTTGTATCGAATATATAATTATTCTCAATGCCGATGCTGATTATGCCGGCTCCGTCCATTGCCTGCCCGGCGTTCGTCGCTATATTGTACAAAACGCTTCTTAATTGTCCTCTATCGACGTTTACCGACCATATGCCGTCTGCAGATTCAAATTCGGCTTTAACGCCTGACCCGCTTAAAGCGAAGTTGACTGTATCTCTGACGAAAGCGCCTGTGTCGGTTTCTCTTTTGATAGGTTTGCCGCCTTCCGCAAAAGTAATCAGTTGCTTCGTCAGCCTCCTCGCCTTTTCAGCCGACTCCCAGCATTTATCGAGGACTTCGCTGATTTTTTCCTTGTCGTCGAGGATCATCCTGGCCAGATCAAGATTACCTATTATTCCCTGGAGACTGTTGTTGAAATCGTGAGCGATTCCTCCCGCCAACGTTCCCAGTGATTTGAGTTTTCTTGTCTTGGCAAGCTCCTCTTCTATTAATTTACGGCTTGAAATATCCCGAAATACTAAAACTACTCCGTTGATATTGCCTTTATTGTCTTTGATCAGCGCTGCGCTGTCGTCTATCGGCGTTCTCTTTCCCTGCCGGGACAACAACAAAGTGTCGCCGACCATACTGGAATTGGATAAGCCTTGCGACAGCAAAGCCTTTATAGGATTCTCCAGCGGCGCCTTAGTTTCGGCGTCGAATATCTGGAATACCTCGGACACATCCAGACCATGAACCTCATTCGTTGCCGATCCCGTCAAAGCTTCGGCCATAGGATTCATGAAGATGACGCAACCCTTGTTATCCGTAGCGATTACGGCATCGCCGATACTGTTCAACGTCGTTGAAAACCACTCGTTCTGCTCTTTCAGCTTATTCTCCATCCGGCTTTTATACAGAGCCATTTCAATATTGCTCTGCAGCTCCTCCTGCCTGAACGGTTTAATGATATATCCAAAAGGTTCCGTCAGCTTGGCTTTATCCAAAGTAGTCAAATCCGCATGCGCTGTCAGATAAATGATGGGAATATTAAAATCTTCCTTGATCTTTTTCGCTGTTTCGATACCGTCTAATTTTCCCTGAAGAATAATGTCCATTAACACAAGGTCCGGCCGCAACGCCCTGACTTTTTCCAGAGCATTTTCACCGGAAGATTCCACGCCGCAAACTCCGTAACCGAAATGAAGCAGGCACTGCCGGATGTCCTCAGCCACCAGACTTTCATCTTCAACAACAAGTATGTCAGCCCTGTCCATATTTTCCTCCCTGGACGACCCTTCTCGCCTGAAACAACAAAATTATATAAAAAACAGACTGCGGAATCAAATGACTCTTTGTATGATTGGTCAGCAGACAGGCGAGCGGCATTTGATCGTCAGATATTATACGGAATTGGTCCGATTGGATACGGCTGGAGTTTCAGAATTGTCAACCGCCAATTGTCAATGATTGCAGGCCTTTGTTCATTAACCATTGGCCATTGACCATTGGCTGTTTTATCCGGATGGGCTGGGCAAAACCGTCTGGGTTCGCAGAATTGTCAATCGGCAATGGTCAATCGGCAATGGTCAATGAGCGCACGCCGTTACTCATTGGCCATTGGCTATTGACCATTGACCATTGGCTGTTTATCCAGGAGTTAAATATTCCTCCATCACCTCAACGTAACGGATATTTTTATGATTCCTTGCCCCTGTTCCAACGGTTCCAGAGCTTTTCCTATGATGGTTCCCAGTTTTGGATTCCGTGCTTTCATGGCGTGTCCCGGCGTCTCTGAAGTCGTTAAAAGATCGCCGACTTCTATGGCTCCGTATCCGGCGTCCACTTTACATTTTTCTATGGCGCCCAGAATGGCCACGTAGCAGCCTTTTTCCGGCGGTACTATGCTTCGGTCGAGTTTCGCCTCTTCGAGGGTTTCTCTGAGCGGGCCTACCAGTTTGGCTTTGTGGGCTCCGGCGGCTTCAGCTGCTTCTAACGTTTCGTAAGATTCCACTTCCAGGGAATAGGGAGTAATTTTCTTTCTTTTAATGACTACACCCATCACATTGGTATCGGCTTCAGAATCGCATTTTTTAACGATGGGGACAGGAATGGTCGCATACATCATTTGCTCTGTCGGATCACCTGAAAGAACGACGACATCGCCTGATTCCAGGGCATCTTTATCAGCGTTAAAGCATACGTCGGTCACCCAACCGCTTTTTGAACCGCCGACGTCCAGGTCATAGGAGATCACGACATCGCCGTCGAAGTAACCGGCAATGCCTCCGTTCCAATGATCAGCAAGACCCCAGACGCCTCTGCCGTTCAATGAAAGGCCGATAACTCCGTGATGATTGGAATACCCGCTTTTTCCTCCGCCGAATACTCCGGCATGATGAATCGCGCCCATCACTCCGTGATTGTCGCCGGCTATTCCGTAAACGCCGTAGTGATACCAGTCTTCCGTGTAGTTATTCGATATGCCTCGTACGCCGTGGCTGACGAATGTATCAGTCTGGTTATTCTGTACCGTGAAACCGGAATAATAAGCCGAGCCGGTCAATGTAGTTCCGAATACAATGTCGGCTCCATCCACCTCGCCCGCGTTATCATTCACGAACCGGCCGTCATAGGCGCTGCCGGAACTGTAGCTTGAATTCAACTGAACATAATCGCCGCTTACTTCGAGGCCTGTTCCCGTATTGACTTTCAAATCCGAAGAGGCCGTTCCGAGTCCGTCGCCGGCGAACTCCGTAACGTCAACAGATACTGAATCAGCATGCACGTCAATGCCGTCTCCTTCCACAATGCTCAGATGCACTTCACCGGAAGTTTCGCCTCCTGCCAAACCGTTATCGGCATGAACGGCAGTTATGTCGCCGGCTACTACAGGCGACCAACTGCCTACTCCAGACGAATTACACGTCAATACATAGCCGTTGTTCGCACCCGTGGTCATTTTGAAACCCGTCATCTGAACCGTGCCGGCCACATCCAGCATCTGCGCAGGATTGGCCGTCCCGATTCCTATTCTCCCGCTATTGGCTTTTAACTGGTTTGAACCTACCGTCAGACCGTTCGAAGGCAAATTTAACGCGCCCGTCATTGTATCGCCTGATTCGTTCACCCAGTCGTCCGTGCCCGATGCCATGAAATCAGAAGAGCTGTGTCCTTCCAGCTCATTGCTGTTCTGCGCTTTATAGGCAAATGAGCATGAAGAGAGAGACTGATCGGGAGTCAACTGCTGCAAACCGTGACCCAGGCCGTCGTCGAACCATATCCTGAGATATAAATCCTCCTCCTCGAAAATGCTCGCCGGTATGTCCGCCATGCTGCCGCTGCGCCCCAAAATTACGTTGAACAACCCCTCTGTTACGGATAAACTCACGTCCGTGGTCGGAGGACTGACCGGCGGCGTATTGTCATCGTTAGACCAATAATAGTTCCCAACGCCGTCGACTATGGCGAATCGAAAATTCGCCGCGCCGGAAAAAACAGCGCCCTCAACCGTAACTTGTCCCTGATAATTAATCATTTGCGGAACCGCATACGCCTGAAAAGAAATACTGAATAATGTCATCAGAACAATGCACACTGTCCGGGAATATTGTTTCATTCCCCTCCTCCTTTGAATCGTTTGTATGATTTTGAATTATTCCTTTGATCTTACGCGTTCATCAAAAAAACTGCCCGCGAGGTTAACCATTATTCCTTCTGCAAAAGCCTCCTTTCGAAAAAAAAAATGATCTTCAGCGAATACTCCCTCTTTTACCCCTTCAAAAATTTCTTCTTAACTCCATAATAATACATTTTTGTTTCTTTTCTCAATAGTGTAACTAAGAATTTCCTGAAAAAAAATGCAGCTCGACAGATTCACAGCGCTTTTTTTGCGCCTTCGCATGATAAAGGTCATTGTTGATGCAAAAGTTTAACGCTCTGCCGAAGGAAATATATTTTTCCAGATTATGAACCAGTCGAGCCCTTTCTTTGCATCAATTAAATCGGATAAAGCATCAACGGAGAGGCTGACTTCATGCTTTATTACTGACTTTGAAGATTTCTTTGATAAGAACCAGTGAAAGTATTGCAAGAAGAATAGCGAGACCTGAAGAACCTGTTGCAGGAATGACCGGCGGTGATGTGGGCGTAGGAGAAACGCAATTATCCAGGTAGAGCCATAAGTCCCAATATCCGCACTCTTCATAGGAGTCGACGACGGCGTAGTAGTATCCCGGCGTAAGTCCGGGGACGGTGAGAGTTTCACCCAGTCCCGGTCCGTTCGCATCAGCATAGGCGATGCAGTTTTCCGGTTCCGGACCGTCCAGAAGGAGCAGTATGGGGTCGTATAAACCGGGGTCGACGTTAGTCATGCTGATGGTGACGTCGCAATGTTCCCAGAGTAAAAACATGGTAGCCATATCGTCTCCTGCCAGTCCAGAGACGCCGCATGCGTAGTCTTCAAAGTCGTTGCTTTCGCCGCAGTTCGTCTGTGGTATAGGCGTTCCGGTAGGGATGGAAGTCTGTGTAGGCGTAAATGTGTATGTGGGCGTTATTGTGGGAGTATTCGTAGGCCCTGTGGGAGTAAAAGTAGGCGTGCGAGTGGGAGTACGCGTATGGTATGTCGGCGATAAAGTTGGCGTGTTGGTGGGTCCTGTTGGTGTTTTCGTCGGGGACCTGGTGGGAGTGCGGGTCGGGGCGGTCGGGGAGAATGTAGGAGTTCTGGTCGGTGTTCCTGTAGGACCTGTGGGCGTTTTCGTGGACGAAAAGGTAGGCGTAAGCGTGGGCCCTGTGGCGGTTGCCGTGGGTGAAACTGTGGGAGTATACGTGGGTCCTGTAGGAGTGTCAGTCGGAACAGCGGTCGGGGTCCTGGTGACGGTCGGCGAAAAAGTTCTTGTCGGAGACTGTGTTGGCGTCCTGGTGCCGCAATCGTCGAATTGAATGAACAAATCCCAGTATCCGCATTCTTCGTAGGAATCCACGACGGCGTAATAGTAGCCGGGTTCGAGAGAAATAACGGTAATGCTTTCTCCCTGTCCGGCTCCGTTATCGTCAGCGTAGGTGAAGCAGTGTTGGGGTCCCGGTCCGTCCCATAACAGCAATATGGGATCGTATTCTGCCGGAGTCACGTTATCGATGGAAACAGTAACGTCGCAGAATTCATAAACCATGAAAAAAGTTGATATGTCGTCTCCGGCCAGTCCGCTGATTCCGCATCCGTAGTTTTCCCAATCATTGCTGAAACCGCAATTGGATTGAGGAATAGGCGTTTCGGTA
Organism: uncultured bacterium; assembly: GCA_964619725.1. Classification (GTDB taxonomy): domain Bacteria; phylum CSSED10-310; class CAZUFC01; order CAZUFC01; family CAZUFC01; genus CAZUFC01. The sequence goes on from CAZUFC010000106.1 coordinate 12,761, forward strand.
GGCGCGGGCGACGGTGTAGGCGATATGGTGGGAGTAGGAGAAATCGTCACAGTAGGAGACAATGTGGGGGTAGAGGAAAGAGTGGGCGTCAGGGTAACGGTAGAAGTGGGGGAGAGAGTAGGAGTAGGAGAAACGGTGGGAGTCAATGTAACGGTAGGGGTGGAGGAAAGAGTCGGCGTTGCGGAAAGCGTCGGCGATGGTGAGAGGGTAGGCGTGCCTGTATAAGTGGGAGTATATGTGGGTGTCCAGGTTGGAGTAAAAGTCGGAGTGCTGGTGACTGTCGGCGTATTGGTGACTGTGGGCGACAACGTTACGGTGGGGGTCAGCGTTGAAGTTCGCGTCGGCGCGGGGGTGAATGTCGACGTCTGGGTCGGGCTCAATGTCGGCGTTCGCGTGGGCGGCGGCGTGGGAGAATTGGTCGGCGTAAAAGTCCTGGTCGGCGAATTGGTTGCTGTCGGAGTTCTGGTCGGAAGAGGAGAAGGCGTATCGGTGTAGCATGGATCGATGACGAACTCAGCGCCGTCGACCTGTCCCGTCAAATCGCCGCTCAGGGACCTGAATCCGACGAACCCCTCTGCAAACTCCACTGCCGTATCACCCAGGATCGCATTCGCTTTTACCTGCATCAAGACCGCGTAAACCTGGTTGTCCCCGTCGCTGACAGTCCAACCGGGGTTGGGCGGGTTAGCGGACTTGGCATAATGATACCCGTCAGGATGGTCCGGCCATTCGCTGCCCAGGGATTCATCCTCCATATCCGTATCCGGCACGTAATCCGTCATTAATACGGGATCGCTGAAAACCAGCGGATCATAAATGAAAGCTGCATCTATCCCGTCCAGCGTCGCTTCGCTGATGTTCGGATCAAAAACTATCGTCAATTCAAAAACCGTGTCTCTGCATAAATTGCCGGACGCAGGCTCGAAAAACACATGCCCCGAAGCTAAAGGCGTTTCCGTTGGAGTAGCCGTGTAAGCTGTTGGAGTTAAAGTGGGTACAGCCTGTATGGTAAATTCTGCGTTTTCTATGCTGCTGAGGATGTCGCCTTTTGAAGTGGAAAAACCGATGAATCCGTCTACGAAATCCAGGGTCGTTACGCCCGGAGGAGCATCGTCGCGAATCGGAAAAGTCAAGGAGTATACGTTGTTGTCTCCGTCTGAGGTCGTCCAGCCGTTCAGTCCTGAGGATTTGACGCGGGCATAATGATAGGCGTCAGGGTCTGTGGGCCAGGCATTTCCCTGCGATACGTCCAGCAAATCCGTTTCGGGAATGAAATCCTGGACGAGTTCAGGATCGTCGAATACGGCGGAATCGAAATGAAGAGCGGCGTCAACTCCCACGATCTCAACTTCCGTTGCGTTGGGATCGAATATAATCGTCACAGTAACATTATCACCCTGCTGATAAGTTCCGGATGCAGGACTGATGATTACTGAAGCCGGTCCCGGAGTGGGAGCGGGCGAGGGGGTCGAAGTGGGCGGCAGAATGATGTCGAATGAAGCATCATCAACCGTACCGGTAACGTCTCCCGAAGCATCCTGAAAACTGATGAACCCTTCAACGAAGGAGATCGTCGTATTTCCTAGAGTAGCATCATCTCTTACCGTAAATTGCAATCGATACACATCGTTGTCTCCGGCAGCCGCAGGCCATCCGGACTTGGGGGGATTGGCCGTTTTCGAATAGTGATGACCATCCGGGAATCCCGGCCAGGCATTTCCCAGCGACACATCATCCATGTCTGCAACCGGAATGAAATCATTATCCATTACCGGGTCTTCAAAAACCGACCCGTCGAACTGAACGCAGGCGTCTAAAGCCGTAATAGTCGTTCCTTCCGAAGAATTATACTTTACGGTGACTGTAAAAGCTTCTCCCCTTGCCAGGTCCCCTGAAGCGGGATACAGCTCAACGTCCGCTGAAACTCCCATTGGAAAAACGATCAACAGGAGCAGTAACCAGTTTACCGCCGGCAATCGTGTCACCGATATCTTTTCCGGAATGAGGGCTCGATCCGTTCCCGGAGGGAGCTTAAACCCTGTATTTTTCATTTTCGCTCGCCTCCCTGCTTAATTAGCGGATTCAATTGAACCGGATTTCGTCTCAAAAATATCGCCTTTCAAACTAACTGTCGTTTCGACATCAACAACCGACTCTTCTTCGTCAGAGGATTCAAAAGCGGCTCCGACAAAACCTTCCCTGAACCAGATCAGCGAGTCCATGGAGGGAACAGAATCGGAATGCAGCGTTGCTTTAATGGGAAACCTTAAACGATATAATGCATTTCTGCCTTCTTTCAATTCGACGCCTGTTTGTCCCGGCATTTTACCGCGACAATAATGAAAAGTGTCGGCAAGTTCAGGAGCTTCAACACCCAGCGAGAAATCGGTCATGCCGCTGTTGAGGAAATCCGCTGTGATAACGGGTTTGTCCAGATATACAGAATTGTAGGCCAGCGCGGCATCGATGGCCTCCAGAATTTCCCGTGCTTTTCCTGTCAAAAAGACTTCAACCTCAGCATAGGATTCATTATCTTCGCCTACTTTCACCATTCTGTAACCGAAACGAGCCGCCGGGTCATCATTCCTGGGCTGGTTCCCTGATCGAGCCGCATCAGGCACATAGGAAATCCGGCCGTTCTGATTCAACCATTCCGAATAATCGGCTGAATTTACAGCTTCATCAGCGTTGAAGTCCGCTCTTTCATCCCAGTTTCCTGAACCGGGAACGCTGCCGTTTGCCGCGAGCCAGATAACGAAATCTCCGGATGCGTTGACGTAAGCATCGCCGTTCGCATTGCCGCCCCTCGCAGAAATCGTATCATCCGGTTCCTCTCCCAACGGTTCTATTCCATAACAGGAGACGAAATTCGGATCATCCGGTTCGGACAGATTTATGATCGTCGTTGAAGAATAAGCGACGGTCAAGGGCGTATCAGTAATTACGGACAGGTGATTCATATGACTTACCGCCAGATAAAGATCACCGCCGGGACAACCAGGCAGTTCAATATCGCCCGTTCCTCCATACTCGTCCAAAGCGACCTCTTCGTATGAAGCCAGAACCGTTGTCGCAGTATCCGGCGTGCTTCCGTACCGAAGCTCCAGGTCGATGTCCGTAGTTTCCTGAACGCCGCTGCCGTAATAACCGTCCAGATAAAGCGTCAAATTTATCATCGGCGCTCCGGCGAATTCGTCCGCTCCCATATCGTAGTCGGTATCCTGAGGCCTTGAATTGCCGTCGTAATCTTCCAGCAACGTATCCGGCTCCGCTGCATTCAAAGCCGTGCCTATACAAGGCGATGTTTCCATTAAATGAAAATCGCCCTGACCCACGAATTCCGGATCAGCGGAAATGTTCCCTTCACCCGCATCGCCGTCCTCGATGTTCGAATATGTCGCTGTCACACCGCTTAAATCATCTCCGTTGTTCCAGAGGATGCAGTTGAGTATTTCCAGCGTGCCTGAATCCTTATAAATGCCGTAACTGCCGTTATTGGCCAAAGTATTGTTGACGAATTGGACTTCAAGACCGCCTGTCGCCCAGTATATGCCCTGACCTGAGTTGTTGGTAATAAAGTTGTTGGTTATTATGATCGTATCGTCCGAACTGCTGTATATTGCATCACCGCCCGACCAGGTATTAGGACTTGCCGTCGCATTGTTGCCGTCTATCCGCAATCTGTCCAGCGTCAACGAAGAAACGTCGTCGTCAATGAAGATGCCGCCGCCATAAGCCCGGGCATCCTGACTCGAATTGCCGGCGGCATTAGCCGTCGCCGTATTACTCTGGATCAGAGTGTTCTCATGTATTGTCGTATTTGTCTGGTCATTGATGTAAATTGCTCCGCCGTAAGAACGGCCGTAACCGCGGCCGTGATACGCCGTATCCCTGCCGTAAGAATAAGCCGTATTGTTCTCTATCGTGCAATGACTGATCGTGGTTGTCCCTTCCTGTGAGCCGCAGTACAAGGCGCCTCCATACGAATAACCGTACCCGCGATCGTCTGAGCTGCCGTTCTGCCCTCTGGCGTAAGACCAGTTTTCCGTGAAATGGTTGTATGTGATGGTCGGACCGCTCGTCGTATCCGTGAAAACAGCGCCGCCGTATCCGTAAGCCTGCACATATCCATTGTAAGATTGAGAACAATAAACCCTGGCCTGGTTGGCTTCAAAGATATTGCCGGTTACGTACGATTGACCCTGTAAATACAGAGCGCCGCCGGCGCCGCTGGAACCTCTGCCCGTCGTATATGCCCAGTTTTCCGTAAACATATTGTCTATGATCTGAGGTGAAGCATGCTGATTACAGAAAATTGCGCCGCCTGCAGCAGCTCCTCCCGTCCAGGCGTTGGTTGCCAGATTTGAGTCAAACGTGCAACCCGAGATGACTGTCGTTTCGTCTAAATTGAAGCAGCTTATCGCCCCGGCGGCATACGATGATGAGTTTCCATGGAAGATAGAATCTTCTACGGTAACGACAGCGCTTGATTCCAGATGCATGCCGGCTCCGTACCCCGTAGATGAGCCTACGACCGTGTTGTCCAGGAACAGGCTGTTGATGACCCAGACGTCAAAGCAGTTGCCGAAATAAACGCCGGCTCCTCGGGGGTATTCGCCTGTGCTTCCCGTTGTGTTGCTGTCGAAAACGCAGTTCTTGACGGCTATATGTTCGCCGAATTCGCAGTAAATGCCGGCGCCGGCATTCTGCTCGCCATGCTTTATGGTGAATCCGTCAATCGTTATATTCGATGCCCCGTTTATCATAATGACTGAATTGCGATGACCGCCGTCTATTATCGTAACGTTGGCATCGAAATTCCTTCCGCCGCCGCCGACCGGATAACCGCCCATCAGCGTAACATCGTCGTAAAGCTCAAAGTTCTCATGATAAACCGCCTTTGCCACATGCACTGCCGTGTTGCCGGAAGCCGATACCAGGGCTGCGCTGATGCTCTTTTTAGCCGTCGTCCAAGTGAGTCCGTCATTAGAATCGTCGCCGTTGACCTTATCGACGTAATAATGATCAGCAGGAGTCGGAGAATATGTGCCGACGGGCGTCGGCGTGGCAGGCGTGATGCTGGGACCGGGCGTCGGATTGACGCTCTGGGTTTCATCAGCTCCGATATCGACGACTAAATCGTTGTAAGGCCTGGCTTCGCCGTCGAAATCGATGTCCGGCGCCAGAGTGTTCAATCCCCGGTCGATACAGCAGGAATTCGGCCTTATGTGATAGTCGCCTTCGCCGATGAACAGAGGATTACAGGGCGGGTCAAGGTTTCCTTCACCGGCATCGCCGGCCTGTACATTGCTGTAAGAAGCAGTCACCGCTTCCAGATCGTCATAGTTGCCCCATAATATGCAATTGCGAATTATCGGAGCAGCGCCTTCCGTGCCTTGTATGCCGTAACCATCATTATAGGCTATGGTGTCGTTGATGATTTCCGGGGCCCCTCCATAAAGATATATGCCGGTTGAAGGATGCTCCACAACGAACGAATTGTATACTTTAGCCGGAGACTCCTGAACGTATATGCCGTAACCAGCGGATACGTTGTTGGGCGAAGCGCTGAGGTTGTTGTTGCGCACTAGAACGCCGTTCAATTCAACATCGCCGGCCGGACCGTAAATGTGAATACCGCCGCCTCGCGCATATGAGGCTTCTCCTGAATTACCTGCGCCTGCAGCCTGAGCCAGGCAGTTCTCTATGATCATACCGCCTCCGAATGTCGCGACGGCTTCGTCATCGCACTTGATTCCCCCGCCGTATGCATATCCGTACCCTCGCCCATGGTAAGCCGTATCCGAACCGTAACCGTATGCCGTGCTGTTTTTGATGGTATCTCCCATCATTACTACGGCGCTTCCGGCTGCACAGTATATGCATCCGCCGTGCCCGTAGGCATAAGCCCGTTGATCAGAGCTGCCGTTTGCAGCGCGGCTGTATGCGGTGTTTCCGTCGAAAATGTTCCCTTCTGATTCAGCGGCGCATCCTTCGCTGAAATAGATGCCGCCGCCGAAAGCATACTCGTAAAGGTAAGCGCCGTAACCGCCGCTGTAATAATTGTAAGCCCAGTTGTCTGTAATCTCGTTGCCGACAAGAGTCAGCTCTCCTTCGCAGAATATCGCTCCGCCCATAACCGTTTTGCCCGAATATCCCTCAATGCGCGCCTGGTTGCTTTTAATCTCATTGTTCTCCAGGAAAGCCCGTCCTTCCGGCGCTATATATAATGCTCCTCCTCTGCTCGCGCTCCCGATGCTCCGGTTATTCTCAATCAAGTTTCCTTTTATGCTTGCTGCCGATTCCGAACAGGCTATGCCCAATCCGCCGCCGGCATAACCCGACGTGTTATAGCTGATGGTATTGCCCGTTATCGACAAATCATAACCCGAACTGCAATAAACGCCTCCTCCATAAGCTCCTCCGCCGTAAGCGACGTTGAAGGAAATTTCATTGTTTGCTACGTCCAGATTTACTCCTTCAAGATAGATGCCCGCGCCCAGGGCGAGGTTCTTCGAACCAGGGTCCCCGTAACATGCGTTGGTTGTTATAATGTTGCCGGATATTTTAACGTCTGAAGAACGGCTGACATGAATGCCGCCGCTGTATTCGCCTTCGCCGTTCGTGATCATGAATCCGTCTATTTCCACGTTCGTCATGCCGGCTATGGTTATAACGACATCCTGCAAACCGCCGTCGATGACTGTTAAATAAGCGTCGGGGTCTCTTGAACCGCCGCCGGCAGGGTATCCCCCTAAAAGCGAAAGATCGTCGGAGCCTATCAGGTTCTCATAATAAACGTCAGAAGCCACATGCACATTTCCTCCGCCATAGGTCGAAGCCAGTTCAATGGCGGCTGATATGCTCGCCTTGGCCGTTTCCCAGGTCAAACCGTCGTTCGCATCATTCCCGTAAACGCCGTCAACGTAAAAATCCATGGCAGGAGTAGGACTCGGACCAGGCGTAGCCGTCCCTGCAGGCGTCACGTAAGCCGTCGGAGTCGCATTGACTCCCTGAACCTCATCCGCTCCAATATCCGGGATGCCGGCATTGTAAGGCCTTGAGTCGCCGTCCAGATCATGGTCTCTTATGCCATCGTAACTGCCCCTGTCCACACAGCAGGAATAACCGGAAATATGATAATCTCCGCCGCCAAGAAACAACGGATCGCATGGAGGATTCAAGTTCCCCTCGCCCGAATCGCCGCCCTGAATATTGCTGTATGTCGCGCTTACCGCTTCCAGATCATCCGTATTAGCCCACAAGATGCAATTACGTATGATCGGCGCGCTGCCTCCGACGCCCTGGATGCCGTAACCATCGTTGTATACTATCGTATCGTTGATGATGATCGGATCACATTCGTTCAGATATATACCCGTACCGGGATGCTCGGCCGTTATCGAATTGTATAAGTGCACCTGCGCGGCGTTGATGTATATCCCATACCCGTAAAGCTGACTTGCCGGCGAAGCGCTTATTGAATTGCCCCGCACGATTATTCCATCCAGGTCTATCTCTGCGCCCGCTCCGCTTATATAAATGCCGCCGCCCCTTGCATAGGAGCCGCGTGAACTGTTCCCCGCGCTCGAACACTGACAGATGTTCTCTTCAATCGCGGTTTTGCCGTTAATGAATACGGAGGAGAGATCGCAGCAGTAAACGCCGCCGCCGTACGCGTAAGCATAACCGCGGCCGTGATAGGCCGTATCCTGACCGTAAGCATACGCCGTGTTGCCTGAAATCGTTCCTGCCGTGACAGTCACAGCGCTCCCGCCTTCACAGAACAGGCCGCCCCCGTAACCGTAACCGTATCCGCGTTCATCCGAACTGCCGTTGCGGGCATCACCCTTAGCCAAATTGGACTGGAAAACGTCATCGACTGAATTTACGGTGCAGCCGTCGACCGCGTACAATCCTCCGCCGTAAGCATATTCGTATAGATATGCGCCGTATCCTCCGCTGTAATAACTGTAACATACATTTTCGGAAATGACGTTTTCGTTCGACGTCAACGAACCTTCGCAGTAAATCCCACCGCCCCTTACAGTTTTATTCGCCGAGTTGATGCTTTGAGCGGTATTGCTCGTGACGCTATTCTGAACCATGTAGGCTGAACCGGCGGCAGCGATGAATACGCCGCCTCCGCGAGCGACTGTCGAATAAGTCAGATTCCATGCTATCGTGTTGTCGTGCAAAGTGATCTCATAATCTGTCGCGCCGACGGCAACGCCGCCGCCCGCATAATCCGAGCTGTTATGATTGATGCTGTTGCCGCTTACATACATGTTGCGGCCGGACCCGCAATATATGCCGCCGCCGTAGGACGAACTGCCGGTGACCGTATTGTATTCTATCTCATTGCCGTTGATGAAAATGTCCATCCCTTCGGCATAAATGCCGCCGCCTAAGGCCAGATTAGGCAAAGAGGGACTCCCTTCAGCCGTATTGGCGGTTATCCGGTTATCAGAAATAGTCACATTGTTCCCGCGGCTTATATGAATGCCGCCCCCGTAATCGCCCCGGCCGTTTCTGATTACGAAACCGTCTACCGTTACATTGGATACTCCGCTGATCCTTACGCACGGATTCCGCGCCATACCGTCTATTGTCGTCAAATAAACTTCAGGGTCCCTGACACCTCCGCCATGCGCATATCCGCCGTAAAGCCTGACATTATCCAACGGAACTATGTTTTCCTCATACGTCCAGGTCGCTACATGAATGTTTCCGCCTCCGGCAGCCGATGCCGCTTCAACAGCTACCCTGATCGTCGCCATCCCAGTCCCCCAGCTCAGACCGTCGTTTTCGTCATTGCCCGTCTGTCCGTCCACATAATAATCGTTCGCCGGCGTCGGAACAGGCGTTACGCTTCCCCCCGGCGTCGCATATACCGTCGGCGTCGGATTCTCCGATTCCGTCTCATCCGCTCCTATGTCAGGAATGCCGTAATTCCACGGCCTGGCCTGACCGTCTACGTCATGGTCCGGGATACCGTCAAAACTGCCCCGGTCAACGCAACAGGAATTTGAATGTATGTGATAATCGCCCATTCCTTTGAAAAGAGGATCACAAGGCGGATTCAAATTGCCCTCGCCCTCATCGCCGTTCTGAACGTTGCTGTACGTCGCCGTACACTCATACAGATCGTCGCCGTTGCCCCATAATATGCAGTTCCGTACCGTCGGAGCCCCGCCGGTCCTGTATATGCCCCGGTTCTCATTATAAGCTATCGTGTTGTTGATCATCTGAGAACTCGTATCTTGTAAAAATATTCCGTCGCCGTAATTCTCGGCTACTATGCAATTGTACGCGTTTATCGTTGAATCGTTGATGTAAAGACCGGCGCCGTAAGTCCCGGTATTGGGCGATGAAATGGCTGAGTTGCCCTTAATTTCCAATCCGTCCAGCTCCGTTACGGTTCCGGTTCCCCATATCGCCAGGCCGCCGCCGCCCGTATATGCATAATCATAGCTGCCGTCGCCTACTCCGTAAGCCTGAGCCAAGTTATCATATATTTTCACTTCAAAGCCTATCGTTACGTCAGCGCCCGTCGAAACGGCCACAGCCCCTCCATAACCATTTCCGTACCCTCGTCCATGATATGCCGTATCACGACCATAACCGTATGCCAGATTCCTCTCAAACAAGTCTCCCGTCAATTCCACTACGCTTCCGCCCGAACAGTACAACGCTCCTCCGTATCCGTACGCATAGCCCCTGCGATCGGAACTCGTATTACGACTGTCCGCTTTCGCCGTATTTTCTGTGAACGAATTATTCGATAAAGTCAGAACACAGCCGTCATCAGCAAAGACACAGCCGCCGTAAGCATACTTCTGCTTGCTCCCGCCATAACCCCCGCTGTGATAAGAATATGCGAGATTCCCCGTAAAAACGTTTTCCGTTAATATCAGTTCCCCGGCGCTGTAAACGGCCCCGCCGTAAGCTACGCTCCCGTGCGATCCCGTCGAATAAGCCATGTTCCCGCTTACAGCGCTTCCGCTTATCTCAACTATGCTCGTCCCGTCTATGTTCAAAGCGCCGCCGTACGCCGATGAAGCCGTGCTCTCATTGTTGTCTATTAAACAATCCGTTATCTCCACTTCAGAATCATCAATCTTTATGCCGGCGCCTCCCGATGACCCGGAACACGTGTTTCCCTGAATCACGCAACCGCTGAACACCACACTCGAACTTACACAACAGGCTCCGCCTCCGGATGTCGTCGCAGCATTCTGCGTTATCAGACAATCCGATATCGTCACCGACTCGCTTAAATTACACGTCAACCCCGCGCCGCTTGCAGCAGCCCCGTTGCGTATCGTGAATCCGTCTATGCCCGCTCCCGTCAAAGCGTCTATCGTTACCGATGTTCCCGATGCCGATCCGTCAATGACCGTCGTGTATATCGACGGGGCCCGCTCTCCCCCTCCAGAAGGATATCCGCCTAAAACCGACATGCCATCCCACGCAAGACTTACCTGCTCGTAATAATATCCCTGCGCTGCATGTACCGTGCACCCGGCGCTTCCCGCATCTATACCCGCCTGGATCGTCGCCTTCGCCGTTCCCCAGCTTAATCCGTCGTTTAAATCGTCGCCGAACTCCTGGTCTACATAATAATCCGTCTGTCCTTGCACCGCTCCCGTCATGACCGCTATGCTCAAGATTACTATTATCGCTGCCGATATTCCTTTGACTGCTCTTGATTTACAACTGCTCCCCTTCATAAAGACTCCTCCTTGACTGAATTTTTTCCCGAAATCAAATAAATATTTTCTGTTTTTTTAAAATCCATTTATGTAAAAATTTTTTGCGCGCTGCATTAAACTTTTAAAAAATTATGCATATTTCTGTGAAATTCAACTTGAAAAATTTATAAATCATACATCTGACTTTTTTAGCGCAAGGCATTGCAATTAATTGCCGATTCTTTCGTAGTTCCGGTTTCCGGAAAATCACCAGCATGACGAAGAGTCTCTGCTTTGAGAACATTGATGAAGTTTTACCGTCTGAACATCATCAGACTGCGAGGATTCAGCCGTCGTCAGGCGGAGAGCCTGGAATTTGACGCTGAGAACACGAGGTTTCAAGGAAAACTCCTTCGCTGCTGACGAAAGTTCCGTCATTTAGGTACGCTTAGGACGTATCTGATTATATTGATAAAAAATTGAAAGTCAAAAGAGAGGCGGAAAATTTTTTTCGCTGAAATGTATAGGAGAAGGTCGCCGATTAATCAATGCGAAATGGAAGGGCAAACCTTAACAGGAAGAAGAAAAGCATTAAAAGGAGGAAGCCTCCTGCCGGTGAAAAAGCGGGAACGGGAGCGGCAGTGGGGACAGGCGTAGGCGTTTGGGTTTGTACCGGCGTAGGAGAATTCAATGAGGCGACGTTATAATTTCCCTCGGTGATCTGCGTAGGATCGAGAATTTCTCCGTATTGATCGCTGAAGGTAATAAAATTTTGAGTAAAAGTAATGGCGGTTTGTCCCATAACAGGATTAGATTTCACCGGAAAAGTAATAGAGTAGACATAATAATCCGTTTCATCGAAGACTGTCCATCCGGTATCGCTTGGCATAGCTATGCGTTCGTAATGAAAACTGTCGGGGTGTCCCGTCCAACTGTTTCCCATAGAGAAATCCGACATTTCCTCTTCGGTAATGAAATGTTGCGTAACCGAAGGCTCGTCGAAAACCTGCGGATCAAAATCAAGGCAGGCATCCAAACCAGTAACCGTGGTATTCGTACCGGGAGAAAAAACTATAGTGATTTCGAGCTCTTCACCCGGATGAATAACGGCTTCAGGGGGCATAATCATGACAGCCCCCGTTTCGATCATCGTAGATAATATAAAGAACCATAAAATTGCCACGATCAAATCCTCCGATTAATGTTTTCCGAGATGCGATCACTCCTCAATCGTTCTCCATTTAATGATACTGATACGCGGGTATAAATCAATATTATCTGATTTTTTTCCTCGTTGTTTCGTAATTTTGCTTTACTTTTAATCTTTTGTATTATTGAATCAAATTTGAGACCGGCCTTGCGGCCATAGTTTTGTATTGAGGGCAGAAATGATGTCGAACACAAAGATCATAAAACCCGGAAAAAATTGCCTGAGTTATGAGCCGGCGACGCGGATAAAATTTTTGATCGATGCGGCGTCTTATTACAGAACTTTTTATGAAGCGGTCAGCAGGGCCGAGCGGTCGGTATTGATCGTGGGCTGGGACATTCACAGCAGACTGGAACTGTTGAGGGATGATGAGCGCCATAAATTTCCCGTGGTTTTGGGTGATTTCCTCAATGCCGTAGTTGAAGAGCGGCCAGACCTTCAGATACACATTTTAAACTGGGATTTTTCTGTTTTATATATAATGGAAAGAGAGTCATTTCCCACGTATCGACTGGAATGGAAATCGCACGAGCGCATACATTTCAGAATGGACGGCCAACTTCCTTTCGGGGCATCTCATCATCAGAAGATAGTCGTAGTGGACGATAAGGTAGCTTTTACGGGAGGACTTGATCTTGCGATTCATCGATGGGACACCAGCGCCCACCGTCCGGAAGATGAAAGGAGGAAAGACCCTAAAGGCGAACATTTTACTCCCTATCATGATGTGCAGATGATGGTTGAAGGACCGGCGGCCAAAGCTTTGGGCGACTTGATACGCTCCAGGTGGAAACGTTCGGCAGGAAAAAAGATACCTGAGCCGGAAACCGACCCGGAAATTACTCCATGGCCAGAAAACATGTCCCCTGATATTCAGAACCACCATGTCGCCATATCACGAAGTTACGCGGAATGGAGAGACTATCCCGCGGTTCACGAAGTAAAACGATTGCATCTCGATGCTCTCGCTGCTGCAGAAAAGTTGGTTTACATCGAAAATCAATATCTTACTTCAGCCTCCATCAGCGACGCCCTGGCCGAATCCTTAAGCCGGAAGGAGGGTCCGCAAATCATCATGGTGCTTCCGAAGCAGAGTTCGGGTTGGATGGAGCAAAGCACCATGGACGTTCTTCGTTCAAGATTGTTGACGAAACTGAGGAATTCCGACGCATTCAGCAGACTTCACGTCTATTATCCCGCGGTGCTCAACGATCAGGAGATAAAAGTCCATGTACATGCCAAGGTCATGATCGTGGATGATATATTCGTCAAAGTCGGGTCGTCGAATCTGAGCAACCGATCCATGGGGCTGGATTCCGAATGCGATCTGGCAATGGAATTCCCCAACCTGAACAACCAGGAAAAAAACGGAAGCGCTCCTGTCGCCGAATTCAGAAATAAACTTATGGCCCATCACCTGGGTATGTCCGTCGCTGAATTCAAAGAAGCCGCCGACAAGGAGGAATCACTCATTGAAGTAATCCGAAACAATAAAAATAAGCATAAGTTGCTGCCGCTGGACGGAAAAGTCGAAAAATGGAGGGATGATCTGGTGCCGGTATCAGCGGTTATAGACTCAGAAAATCCCATTCAACCCGATCAACTTTTGAAGCGTTTTTTCAACGATTTCAGCGCCGACATATCCAGAAAAAAACCTATTCTTCGCATTATTATTATGGCTTCATTTTTAATATTCCTCTCCGCTGTATGGAGATGGACCCCGCTGTATGAGCTGATCACTATAGACCGGCTTTCCGAATGGGCCGATTCCGTTCAGGGCAATAACGTCAATCTTCTTATCGCTCTTGCCGTCCTGACAGTAGGGAGCATCCTTATGCTTCCCTTCACTATGCTTGCAGTGGGAGTAACCCTTATCTTCGGACCGGTTTCCGGTTTTCTCTGCGCTATGCTCGGCTCTTTCCTGTCATGCTCCGCCACATTCTTCATCGGTCGTTATATATTAAGCAAGGACATTGAACATCTTCTGGGAAAAAGCTATCAAAAACTGAAACCTCATCTGCAAAATAAAGGCATCTGGGCAGTGATGCTGTTCCGCAACGTCCCCATAGCGCCGTTTACCGTTTTCAATCTGGCAGCCGGTTCTCTCAATATCCCATACAGCGCATTCATCCTGGGTTCTCTCATAGGCCTGACCCCCGGAATTTTCGTCCTCTCATTCTACACCGACCAGGTCATTCAGACTCTGAAAAATCCCAACCTGACGAAAATAAGCATAACCGTAACAGTCCTGATCGTGCTGGTAATAGCAGGTTTCTTCAGCCGCAAATTCCTGCGCAGTAAAAAAATGAAGGATTAAATCGGAAGAAGATAAGGCAAGAAGCTTGTCAGTCAATTTCCACTGGCGCTCGGCAATTATGAATTCTCGGGAGCTTTCGACCTGACCAATAACGCAAAACAGTCAATGGTCAATAACCAATAGCCAATGGCCAATGAGTAACGGCATGCAATCATAGAACATTGACTATTGACCATTGGCGATTGACAATTCTGCGAAGCCGGACGAGGTTGACCTGACCATACGGATAAAATGGCCAATGAGTAACCGGCTGCAATCGTTGAACATTGACTGTAGGTGGATTTCCCCTTGGTCTCGGAAGAAAAGCTACAGGAGGATGTCTTAAAGTCGGATTGGTTCCAACCTCAGGGCATATGTCGCTATTGGCGGTTGACAATTTTAAAACTTCAGACGTATCCAATCGGATTAATCCCGTATTATGTCCAACGATCAAATGGAGTCAATGCTTTTTCAAACCGTTTGTCTGCTTGAAATGCCCATTGGAAAAACTCGCCGTTACATACGCTTGATGCAATAATTTTGACCCCGAAGGGGTCCCGACAGCAAAGCCCAGGGTTAAAGGAGCGAAACGACTGCAACCCTGGGTTGGAATGTGAAATATTACAACCCTGAAAGGGTTGAACAGAAAAACATCACCGAACAATTTCTTTTAAGGGCGAACTCGGGAGGCTTTTGGAGAAACAGGGCGTTGATTATGATGAAAAATGCCTCCGGGGTTGAAAATCTGTTCAACCCATTCAGGTTTTTAAAATTCACATCTCCTGACATTGACTGATAAAAAATTGTGAAATGTTTGACGAAAA
>CAZUFC010000107.1:0-16688 GCA_964619725.1 uncultured bacterium
GGCCGCAGGGGCCGCAAGGCGACAGAGGACCCTCCGGACCGACGGGAGCCACGGGTTCGCGAGGACCGTCCGGTCCGACAGGTGCGACAGGCGCTACGGGAGCCACTGGACCTCAGGGCGTCAGAGGGCCGTCAGGACCCACTGGTTCAACCGGAGCCAGAGGGCCGTCAGGACCCACTGGGTCCACGGGAGCGAGAGGACCGTCTGGACCTCAGGGAGATTCATTCTGGTCTGATTACGGTTCATATATCGCGCCGGATGACGCGACAAACTTCGATATTTACGACAACACTTCCAGCTATATCGGATTACTTTTCATCAGTTCAACCGAAACCGATTCAGTCACCAACTTTTATAACGACACTTCACATGTGGAATTAGGAAGTGACGGAACCACGGGCGTCTACGCATCCGGCAGCAGCTACGGATGGTACGGTTACGGCGCCACAGCAATGTACGGAAGCGGCAGCAGTTACGGCGGCTACGCCAACAGCGCCAGTACCGGCTTGTATGCCAGCGGCGGCAGTTACGGCAGTTACAACTACGGCGGCACGGCAGTCTACGCCAGCGGAACCACTTACGGCAGTTACAACGACGGCGGCAACACAGGCTTATATGCCAGCGGCGACAATTACGGCGTCTATTCCTACGGCAGCAGCAATACGGCTGTATACGGCAGCACAACTGGCGAAAATTACGCATCCATTTACGGTTATCGATACGGCAGCGCTTTAAATGGAACAGGTTATACCAGTTCGGGGCCTCGATCGGCCGTAATGGGTTATACTTTTTACGGCTCGACTTACGGTTTCGGAGTATACGGCAGTTCCTGGGGCGATTATTATAGAACCGGCGGAACTCACGGCGCATGCAGCAGTTCATGGGGATGTCTGGGCTATAAGAACTCGGGCGGCACCTTTTACGGCGGTTATTTCACCAACTACACTTCTGGCAGCGGCAAGAATGACGAGATTATTCACGGCATAGGCTTCGGCGCTTACGGCGGCGTCGCCGGCGGCTGGGTACGCGGCGAAATCATGGGGCTGTACACGGAAGGCGACTACTTTGCCAGCTATTCCAACGGAGATGCCTACGCCACCGGCGTTATGGCGACTATCCAGGATACGGGCGAATACAGAACAGCCTATTACGGCATTACATCTCCTGATGTCGAGATTATGTCGCATGGAACAGGAATTCTTTATGACGGACAGGCTGAGATACAGTTCGACAAAGACTTCCTGGCGGCCGTTTCCGATGAAGCGCCTCTTGTTGTGACGGTATCCCCCAGAGGACTATGCGATCAGCTTTGCATCGTCGATCAGAATTCAGCCGGCTTCACGGTTCAGGAAGCAAACGGCGGCAAATCGAATGTCGATTTTAACTGGATTGCGATCGGACGCCGGGCCGGGTACGAAACCCGACCTGCTCTCGCTCAGGAATTAGCGGCCAGGGATTTCGATGACAAGATGCTCAAGGCGGCTTTCAATGAAAACGACCTGGAAAAAAACGCCTTACCAATATGGCATGACGGCGAAACGCTCAAGTGGACGGAAATTCCCTATCAGGAAAGAATAAAAGAAGAACCTCCGGAACACATCGTGCCGGAGCCGTCTAAACCTGTTGAACCTGACCACCAATTCGATCACGAACGACTGCACGAAAGATCGAGAAATCCCAGCAACCTGGCTGCACTTCATCGTTAATTTGAAACCATTAAACTGATTAAAAACCTTAAAGGGGGTGATGCCGGACGGCATCATCCCCGTTCTTTTCCACCGAATTCTTCTTCTCAAATTCCCTGCTGAAATTTCTAAATATTTGCTGTCAGCTTAATCACATTGCCGAAAAATTAAAAAATCAGTTCACTCCCCTGAGACGGTTCTCACACTCAAAATTGTTGTGATAGCGTTCAGGTTTACGCAGATTCGAGCGTGGCGGACCGGCGCCCTAAAAATTCTCCTGAATATCTGTCATGACTCCCTCGACATTTCCCTTTCAATTTCCCTCTTCCTGAAAAGCTCCGGTCTGTTGAATCCCGCCGCCGCAAGCAATGAACATCCCGCAGTCATTGACGCTATGGCCGTCGCAGACGACAGACCGAATATCGGTACCGCCAGAGCTGCATTACCCAGCGCCAGTATCGATCCAACCATACCCATCCAGAAACGGTATACCGTCTGTTTCTTCACCGCCTTCTTCCGCTTGCGCGGCATCTCGCCCGCCTGCTCAATCCGCTCCCTCGCCGACTCCTCAATTCCCACCCTTCGAAATCATTTCTGCCGGGGCTCCCGCGCCCTCTGCTGATTTTATCCTGAATTTCCTTTATCTTCAGAACGCTGTGCCTTTCATCTTTTGGTAATGATTCCTATTTTTAAACAATTTTCTATTCACCGTGATTAAAAGATTTGAATCTTATCACGCTCCTTTGAATCTATTAGGACGAGGAGTCGTCTCGGGAGGAAAAAAAAATGATGAAAACGAAAAAGAATCCAACAAAGGAATTTGACGGAATGGTAATAATGATCGATGAAACCATTCTGAAAATCATTCGATTATACCTTTCGTTGTACAGCAATTACGATGAAGCGGCGGCGGCCGTATCCATAAATCGTGACACGCTGGTCAAATACAATACATTTTCCAGGACCATGGCCGTCTATATTTTTGAGCGTATAGTCGACGTGCTTGAGGATTCTGAGAAGCGTCAGGAGTTTTATGAGGTACTGGGATTCCGCAGCACGGAAGACATCATCTCTGCTGGAGTAAAGAGCGATCATACTCAGAAAGACAACGTGATGTATGAGATCAATGAGTCTGTGCATGCGTTGTTGAAGAAGTATTATGAGCCGTTTCCGAATTTAGGGGCTGCCGGGTCATCGGTAGGGATCAATCCCCGGACATTCAAGGCTTATCTTGACGGCTCGATAGAATCCTTGCCGAAGAAGTATTTCTGGCGTTTGATCCGTGCTTTTGAGCATCGAGGAGTGACTCAGGATGAGTTGAAGGAGGAATTAGGAATAAGCGACTGGCGTGAAGTGATCAATTCGAGGAGCCGGACGCCGACATTGCAGATAACGAAGGAAGAATTTCATGAAGAGATGATAAAGTTAATTTTGGAAGGCCGCGTTCGGAGGAAAGATTTTTCAAAAACGATCGTTAATGCCGGCTACCGGTTATTCGGCAGTTTCGGCAAGGCGCTGAAAATGACGCTCGTTTATTACATGAAAAAGATCGAAGAAATGGAGATGTCGGCTGACAGCAAGAATTTGAAGGCGTTGTATTTTGAGCTGGTAAGGTTCCGGAAATTTTTAAAGAACTTTTTGAAGGCGAAAAAGTCGGTGTTGAGGGCATTGCCGAAGAAGAGTCGCGTCAAGTGGATGAAAGACATTCCGAATCTGAAAAAGCTGGCCAGGACCTCGAAACAGACGATGGAGCGGGTGGAGTTCGACAAGAGCCGTCAATATCGTTTGGATGGAAACTACAGCGTAGGAGAAGTGATACATCATCCTGGATTCGGCCTGGGCCAGGTTTTGACCATCAAGGACCGCAACAGAATGATCGTTGAATTCTATAAAAGAGGCATGGGACAAAAAACCCTGATAATGAACAGAAAATATTAGCAGCGATATTTGCTGCCTTCTCTCACTCGATTGTGTTTATCTCACCTTTTTTAACCCCTGCGCCGCAATAACCATCCTGCGGCGCAGGCTCCCCTTTTCGCCGGAGAGCGCCTCTTTCAATCCTCCCCCAAGCTGCAAAGTGAATCCCGGCGTCCGCCCCCTTGAAGACCTTTTATCACATTGATTATATAGACTTTTATCGGCCTGTATAAGCCTTTGGATGAAGAAATTTCTTCCGGAAAAAATTAAAAAAAATTTTCTCTTATTACTGATTTTTAACCTTATTTCAGTTTCAATCCTTTACTGAATTTGTCCTGGAGAGTTCTTTCAGTTGAGTGAATATTTCAGTTTTTTCCTTGATTCAAATCGGGTTTATGATGTAAAAAAATAATAGCTGCAATTTTCACGGATTGTGCTGAATCAATCCTGTATTTCGGCAGGAAATCATCAATTTTTGTTCATTAATTTGAATACGGATTTTTGAGAATGTTTTGATGTATTGACTGGATGGAGAAATGAATTCTCCGGCAGGCGGGTGGAAATTTTGGGAGGAAATGTTTTTTTAAATGGAATGAATTCATTTTTAATCATAAGTCGCTTTAAGACGGGGGTCGAGCATAAAAAGATCATCGCTGTAAGAACGTTGACAAGCAGCAAGCGACCTGTTATAAACTGAAACCTCGCAAAGAGGGGAGAAAACGAGGGGACTACGCATGACTGACGTATGGGGACAAGCATTAAGAGTAATAGGAACGCAGGTTTCATCGCAGATTTTTGAAACGTGGTTCATGCCCACATCATGCGTTTCGGTGAACAACAACAAGATAGTCGTTGAAGTGCCGGCTGATTCTTTCAAGGATGTGCTTTCATCACGTTACGGGCAGTTAATAGAAAACGTCATTTATGAGATGATGAACAGGGAGATGAGCATTACATTTCAAGTGAACCCCCGGATGCTGGAAGAAGGTTCAGCGGAGAAGGCAGTGGGTCCTGAGAAGCAGATCGAAGAAGTGGGATTGGGAGAATATTCGGGCAAGTATCTGAACAACCGGTATACTTTCGACAGTTTCGTAGTAGGCGGCTCAAACGAGTTTGCTCATGCTGCGGCTTCAGCGGTGGCCGAGAGACCTGCGAAGGCGTATAATCCATTATTTATTTATGGCGGCGTAGGATTGGGGAAAACTCATCTCATGCATGCCATCGGGCATAAGGTTTTATCCAAGTTTCCGTCATTGAACTTACTCTACGTTTCTTCGGAAGCTTTCATGAATGAAGTGATATGGGGGATACGGAACGACAAGATGACCAGTTTCCGGCGCAAATACCGTCATATAGACGTTTTACTGATCGACGACGTACAATTCATTGCCGGAAAAGAGAGCACTCAATCGGAATTCTTTCATACTTTCAACGCCCTGTATGAGGCTCACAAGCAGATCGTCATTTCAAGCGACCAGTTTCCCAAGGATATTTCAGATATTGAGGAAAGGCTGCGGTCGCGCTTTGAGTGGGGACTGATTGCGGACATTCAGCCGCCTTCCCTGGAAACCAAAGTGGCGATCCTGCAGAAGAAGGCTCATCTTGAGGGGATCAAGCTTCCGAGAGACGTTTCTCTTTTCATCGCACAAAAGATCAAATCCAATATCAGGGAACTGGAAGGCTCTCTTATAAGACTGGGCGCTTACGCGTCTCTGTCGAATCAGACGATTACCAAGGAATTTGCGCGTGATGTTTTGAAAGACATCATTCATGAGGATGAAAAGATCGTCAACATAGACTCTATTTTGAAGGCGACGGCCTCGTTTTTCAGCATCAAGGTTTCAGCCATGAAATCAAAAACCAGGGACAGAAGCATCAGTTACCCCCGGCAGATAGCGATGTACCTGGCTCGTGAACTGACCGAACTTTCGCTCCCGGCCCTCGGCCGTAAATTCGGCGGAAAAGATCATACCACAATACTTTACGCCTGTAGAAAAATTGAAAAACAAATGCAGAAAGACTTGAATACTCGAAAAAAAGTTGAAAATTTGAAACGGATTATCTGTGAATGAATTTTAAAAAAATAATTTCGGCTCCTAAAAAAATTATCATCACATTAACCCTTCTCTCCGGCCTTTCTCTCATGGGATGCGCGGCTTCAAAACATCTTCCTGTGCCCATTCCACAAGAACCGCCGGCGATCAGCAAAAAAAGTTTAACGAATGATGAGGTCATACGGATCGCTCACGAGCACTTCAGCGCCGGATGCAAGGCCCTGGAATCAGAATCGTGGGAACTGGCGGAATTTGAATTCAATGAATCGCTGGATATTTTATGTGAGGAAATAGAGAAGCGTGGACATTCTTTTGAGCTTGAAACGGCTTGCATCGATCTTACGGAAAGGATCGAGCTGATCCATGCGGGATGGAGGAACTTGAGGGATGATTTGCCGGAACCCAAGATGACGGAGGCCTTTAAGGAGTCCGGCATTGAGAGAGAGAAAGCTGGAAGTATAAACAACGGCGAAGATATAGATGCTTTTGATCATCCTCTGGCTGATGCATGCCTTGATTTTCCCCTGGAAGAAAACCGCGCGGTCAGCAATTGCCTGCGTTATTTCACGACCATAAAGCGGGACCAGATTCAGAACAGTCTGAACCGCAGCAGTTTATATATCAAAATGATACGCCGTAAACTCAAGGAGAAGGGACTTCCGCTAGATCTGGCATATCTGGTGATGATCGAAAGCGGATATAATCCTCGCGCCCGTTCTTACGCCAGGGCCCGCGGCCTATGGCAATTCATTCCCGCCACCGGCAAACTGTATGACCTGAAAATCGACTGGTGGATCGACGAGCGTTGCGATCCTGAAAAATCCACGGACGCGGCCTTGAATTATCTCCAATACCTGCATCAAAAATATGATTCCTGGCTCCTGGCCATTGCGGCTTACAACACGGGAGAAAAACGTGTCAGCCAGGCCATAAGAAAAGCGCGCTCGAAGAATTTCTGGGTACTTTCCCGAAAACGATTGCTGCCCCGGCAGACACGTTCCTACGTGCCGGCATTCATAGCCGCGGTTATTATAGGACGTAATCCGGAAGCCTACGGATTTGCTCCTCCCGAATTATTGCCTGAACCGCCCCGCATCGAAATTCAACAAACCGTTTCTTTGCAATCTTTAGCCTCAACCTGCAACATCAACGAGGAAATACTGAAAGATATGAATCCCCATTTGATCAGGAATTGCTCGCCCCCTTTCAAAGCGGGACTGAGATTGCCGCACGGGATGGAACATATGGTCGTCGAACGCCTGAAAGAATTCACAGGCAAAAATCAGTCCGATTTGCTTCAGCATAAAGTCAATCGGGGAGAAACTCTTTCCATCATTGCAGCAAAATATGGAACCAGCGTTGAAGCCATTGCTGCAGCCAACGTCATCCATAACGTCAACCTGATTGAACGCGGTTCCGTGCTGCTCATTCCCGCTTCCTCCTCGCTGAGCATGAGCGCGCCGATCAAACCCTTCAATCCCGATTCCGAAGAAGAACGAAAAAAATACCTGTACAGCATAAGATGCGGCGATACAATCGGAACCATAGCCCAAAAATTCAGACTCCCCATGACCGATATACTCCAATGGAACGGCCTGCAAAGAAACCAGACCATCATAGCAGGCGAAACCCTCGTCCTCTGGCTCCCCATATCATCCTCCGGAAGCTGATCCTGCCCCCTTCGTCAAACCGTTCAATATCTTAAAATACTCATAGAATAAATTCAGTCTGTTCAAATTCGGGTTACGTTCGATTCAACGAAAAAAAGCACGCATTGAAATCCCGCCGCTGATACGACCGAATGAATGTTGTCTTTACCGGTTTTTTTCAACATGACCTAAAAGTCCAGGATTAAACCGCACATATTCTAATCCCGGCAGAAAAATTATCTTTTCTATCAACGCCGGTTTCTCTCCATGCTGCTCTCCACTTTCCCCCCGGTTATGATTACCCTGACCGTTTCCAGCAGAATAACCAGGTCAAGTCCCAACGACTGGTTATAAATATAAGCCAGGTCGTATTTAAGTTTATTTTCGGGTGAAGTGGCGTACCCGCCGTTGACCTGGGCCAGTCCTGTGAGACCTGGTTTTACCTTGAACCTCTCGGAATACCCGGGTATTTTTTTCAAATTGAACTCGATAAAGCAGGGACGTTCGGGACGAGGCCCCACCAGGCTCATATCCCCTTTCAGGATATTGAACAACTGGGGCAGTTCATCCAGTCTGAATTTACGCAGTAAACCGCCCACGGGCGTCAACCTCTCATCTTTTTCATCGGAAAGCACCGGTCCCGTATTTTTTTCGGCATTGGGCATCATGGTACGGAATTTAAGGATATCGAAGGTCTTTTTATCGACTCCAACCCTTGTTTGTCGATAGAGAACGGGGCCGCGTGAAGTAAGTTTAATCAGTAGTGCGATCAGCGGCAGGAGAGGCAGAGAGAGAATCGACACCGCCGAAGCCACGCATAAATCGAATAATCTTTTGAAGACTTTTTGGTAGTCCAGGGCCGGTTCGCGAACGACTTCCACCAGGGGAATGTCGTAGATTCTCAGTTGATTGACCTTTCCGATCATCAGTTCGTAGCATGAAGGGATAAGCGATATGCGCGCCGGCGTTTGTTCGAGTCTGGTGATGGAATCGATGAGTTTTTCCTGCCAGGAATTTGATGCTGCGATAATTATTTCATCAATGGAATGTTTTCTCGCCAGCTCAACTATCTGGTTTCTGTTTCCCAGAATGGGGCGTCCGTGGAAGCTTCTGACGGTCGGCCAGTCTTCCGCCTCCGAAACGAAACCGACAACCTGCAGACCGTAAGAAGGCAAACGCTCGATTTCTTTCAACAGCTCTCTGGCCGCGTCGTTCGTCCCTACGATAAGGACCTTCCGCCGGTCCTGTTTCCGGCTCCAGATACTCACGATCAAAGACCTGATGAGCACAACTCCCACAATATCTATGATCCAGTATACAGCGAATACTGACCGGGGAAATTCCGTCTGGATAAAAAAACGAAATGCGGCCATGAAAAGCACCTGCACGGAGACGGCCTTGGCCGTATTGACCAGGTACCGGCGTTTGATCAACAGGATGGAATAATCATACAACCCGAAAAAATATAAAAACAGGACCTGAGTCAGCGCCAGAAGCGGAAGATAATGCTGTATCTGACGCCAGCGCATCAGAGGTATCGGCTCCTGAAAAATCAGCAGATTCGTCAGAGACCTCACCGCGAAAGCTCCGGCATACGCAGCGAATACAGCGATCAAATCGGCCGCTATTATTATCGCTATCGCTCTTTTTCTGAAACGCCTGTTTTTATTCATGCTTCTTTTCTTCTTCTCCTATCCGGAGCATCCTTTCTGAAGAGAAAAGTTTGAGTGAAAGTAAGACCAGCGCTTCATGCAGTTTAATGCCTGATTCGATCATCCTGTTCAAAATATACGGGTTGCGGCTCGCATAATGTTTCCGATAGAACAGCCTCATCGCCCTGTGCCCTTCTTTTACCGAGAGCATAACTTCCTTTTTGCGGCTCTGGCCTCTGTAGTGTACGATGGATGCATCAGGAACATAATATATTTTTCGTCCGGCATCCGCAAACCGTTTACACAGGTCCAGGTCCTCTCCGTACAGAAAAAACGAATCGTCCAGCATACCGATTTCCTCTATATCGCGCATCCGGCCCATCAGGAATGACCCCGAAACAGCATCCACCTCCGTCAGCACATCTTCCCTGCCCCTGATTTCATACCCCTGGAACAGCCGGGACCGCGGAAACAGCCGGGATAAACCGAAAAGAGTGCAGAAGGAGTTACGCATGGTGGGAAATCTTCTTCGGCATGGCCCTTGCGTGCTTCCGTCAGGATTCAATACGCGGCATCCGGCGATTCCCGCCTCTTCATGCCAGTCCATAAATTCCGTCATGATCCGCAATGTGTTCTTTTTAAGACGCGTATCCGGGTTCAAAAGCAAAAAATAAACGCCTCTCGCCCTTTCCAATCCCTGGTTGCACGCTGAAGCGAATCCAACATTCGTCTCGTTCCTGATGACCGTCATATCCGGGAATTTTTCCTCTATATCCCTGACGCCCTTGTCCGGCGAAGCGTTATCCACTATGATTACCTGCATATCTTCGTCGAATTCGCTCGCTTCCACCGAATACAATGTCTCCTCCAGAAAGGGACCCGTATTGTAATTCACTATGATGACCGTCAATTTGACGGATGCTTCCGACCTCTCGTTCATCTCAGCTTTCGATTACTGCCGAAACCATTTGTGAAAAATTACAGCGATGACGATATAGTTGAACGTCACGATCAGAAAAACCGCGGGATATCCGAACAGCATGGGCAGAATAATGGCCGACACCGTTCCTGTAACCGAACCCAGCGCATCCAGCGCATAGGCCAGAACCACACCTTCACGGGACTGAAAACGCATCTTGTTGAGTCCTGACGGGAAAGGAACACCCAGGATCAGGCCGACCGGGAAAAGCATCAATATCGTAATGCCCGTCCGCATCAGCAAAGAAAAATCCAGAAGGAAAGAATTCAACACCTTCAGATAAAAAGGCAATACGAACATCACGATGATAAGCGCTCCGAATGCGGCGGCAGGACGCCGGGGGACCGTTTCCGTCTTACGGGTCGCCATATAAAGTGAAGTGATGCCCATGCCCACCAGCAGCGTCGTTATAATTACGGAACTGGAAATGTGAGGCGCGCCGAACGATACGACAAGCTTGTGGATCAGGACTACTTCCAGGAGCATGAATCCGAAACCGGTACAGAAAAAGTAGAGCAGCTTGACTTTATTGCCGGAGACGAGATCGGACTTCAACCGGCGAAAAGCTATAATAATAGGGATGCCGATGATCAGGACCGCAAAAACCATGATTTCACCCAGAAAGAAACCCAGTATCCGCGGCAATCCTTCCCGAATATAAATAAAAGGATTGCTGTCGTAATTCGGCTCCACCTCCTTCGCCTGGGCAATAAAATCTTCTCTATCAGTCAATACCGTATGAGGCGGAATGATGGATAACAATCTCTGACGATCAATGCCGCTGTTGTGATACAGCAGATGAATGGTTCCCGTTCCCCGGCGATGCTCAGGTTTCGTGAAATCGAATACCGCCGTCTTATCGGGTTGTCCCGTGGCCGTTACCATATTCTTGTAAAGCTTCATAACCATACGGCTGTATTCCTGCGGATCGGACGGATTGGTCACCAGAGCGTATACCGCTATCATTCCGTCTGGCATCAACAGCTCGTAAGCATCACGGAACGATTCCACCGTGTAGATGTAATTTTCCGGCTTGAAAATGCTCTGGGCCGCTATCGTCGTCGGCGAATCGATCAGAGCATACACGATTAGATCATATTTCTTCTCGCTGGTCTTTAAATAATGACGCCCTTCACCTGCAAAATAATCCGTGTTCTCCCTGTGGATATAAGGCGCATAATCCTTTAAGCCTCGCACAAGCCCCACCACTTCAGGGTCCAGCTCCACTGCCGTTATCCTCTCCGAATCCGTCAGCTCCTGCGCAAAATAAACTTCTTTTCCTCCCCCTGCTCCGATAATCAATGTCGATCCGCCGGGCTTCGCATAACGGAACGGCCAGGTCACCTTCTGATCGAAAAAACTCTTGTTCCCTTCCTTCAAAATGTAAGTTATCGGAGCGCTGTTGTAATAAATGTAAGTCGATTCCCCGCGGTCCTTGTAATTTATGCGATGATACGGAGACCATCCGGCAAGAGACGCCTTCTCAAACCGGGCCGATCCCGGTCCTCCGGCCAGTGAAATCGCACTGATGAAACCTCGATTGAGATCGTCCCATGTTACGAAATAAAATACGGTCAGCAGCACGGTTAAAGAAAGGCAGATCAAATGCCATACAGGACGCGCCTGCTTGTGAAAAAAACGGTAACCCACCAGAAATATCCCGAAAATGATCGGCGCCGTCGATATGACCAGAGGATCGAACAGGTCCAGCAACAGAATGGGAAGAAGACCGCCCAGAGCTGATCCGATAAGATCAAACGCCCATACCGATAACAGCTTCCTGCCCGATTCCGCAGAGCGGGAAAATATCTTGGCTATCGCCAGCCCTGACAAAATAAAAGGTATCGTGATCAAAGGCATGAATAAAAACGAATAAGATAAAAAATGCTTCCAGCTCCCGATCGTGTAAAGCAATACGCGATACTTCAAAAGAAGATAAACCAGCACGTAACTCAACATCATGCTCAGGGGAATCATAGGCAATATCACCGATAACTTTATCTTCTTGCGGTACAGAACCACCATCATGCTGCCGAATCCCAGTCCCAGTATCGCCCCGCTGAAAAAAAACGAAGACGTCAACCCGAACGCCATCCGTATCCCAGTGATGATCCGTAAAAAATTCAACTCAAAACAAATGAACGATGCCGTCAGTAAAAAAACATAAAAAGGAAGGCGAAAATTCTCCTCCCTTTTATCGCCTGCTGATAAGTTTTTTTCCATTATGCTCTTTCCCGATCCCTCGCATGAACTGTTTAATTATTACAAATGATGATCACCAGCGCTCAACGCTCCGCTGATTGTAATGATAAATCAATTTACAGACAAGACATTTTCATCGATTTTTCAGGAATCATCAAATAACGGCTGTAATTCGTCTTTATCAAAAAAAATCCGCATGTTGAAATAACCTGATGCCAAAATAAACCATACCCGCAAATATCTCCCTGACTGACTAAAGGCCGTATTTGCCCAGCGCGCCATGCTAAGCTAACCGGGGTCGGGATCGGGGTCGGGGTCGAGATCGGGATCGTCATCGGCATCGCAATCGCAATCGGCATCGCAATCGCTTTCGAATCAAAATATTAAAAATACCCTCACCGAAAAAAAAACAGGATACTTTATCAGAAACTGCCGAATCCCACTTATTCCGGCATCTCACTCCTCGTCCTCACCCATAACCGAAGGATCAAGCTGCACTACGACGGCTCCCCATCCCCCGCGAAAAGGCTCCGCATCCCGATACCTCACCACGCCAGGATACCGGTCCAGTATCGATTGCACGATCCTTCTCTGCACGCCCTTTCCCCGTCCGTGTATGATCCGCACTTCTGTAAATCCCCGCTTCTTGCACTGATATAAATACTCCGGAACCACCTCTTTCGTGTCCCTCGCAGAAAAAGCATGCAGATCGATCACATCCTCTATCTCGACTTCAAACGCTTCCTGATTGTCAGTTGCTTTTTCCATAATCCACTATGTCCGAGGGACACGCGACCATTAATTCCTTTACGTTCTGAAATACGGCATCCGCGGAAACCAGTACGTCTGCTTTTACTCTTACCGCTGAAGCCAGAATGACGGAATCGTTCGTCATCATTCCATATTTTTCCTGAAACAATAATCCTCTTTCAAGAACATCCTCTCTGGTGCATGACTCAAATTTCATTCCCAGCGAAATAAGCGCAGCTATTTTATCTCGATACGTTCCGAGCTCCTTGATTAATTCGGTCTTTCTCGCAAGCTTTCCCGCCGGAGACGGTCCGCGTACTTTATCCAGCATAACCGCTTCAGCGACCATGAGTTTATGGATTAACTCCTGCCATACGGTCTGAGGTAAAATTACCGTCAATTCATCTTCTGAACAGCGTCTGACGAATTCCTGCGCTTCGCGGGAGATTCCCTGCTCAGCATATAAAAGTATATTGGAATCAGCAACACATACACTTTCTGATGGTATATCCGTTAAATTCATATATCCCATCCGTCCTCTTGCAGTATCTCCTCAAAATCTTCCCTGTCTATTTTAATCGGATTTCTGCAGAAAAATCGATATGCGGCCTTTCGTTCCTTTTCATCGTGCTTCTTACCTTTGGTATACGCAACCAGCGCTTCCTGAATATATTCGCTCAATGTCTTACCTTCCTCCGCCGCATTCCTCTTTGCACGTCTGAATACCCCCTCATCTATGATGGTTCCTATCTTTTTTTTACTCATAAAGACTCCTTCCTTTTTCAAGAATGACATACTTTTCAAGATAAATCAAGAAAAAGCGAATCAGCATGCCGTTCATTACATTTCCTATCATTACCGGTCTATTATACCATTCTGCAGTTCCCGCAGAACAGTCTGAAATATCTATGCAATGCCGAAAAGTCTTTTCGTTAATAACTCACGCGCGGCATATCTTTTCCCTGCTGAGAAAAAAACGTCACGCGTCAGTCCTCATCATTGATGTTCAGCGATTTCAAAAAGGCTTTATCTTCTTCAGTCAATGAAAAGAGGTCTTCGACTTCTTCGTATCGGAGTTTATTTTTCTTTTCATTTTCGAGGAAATTAAAACCGACAACCACGCTGACGATGGCTTTATAACCCTGGTCTCCGATTTTTCTGAGGACTTCCTGCAGGTCTTCGGAATTTTCCAGGACCCGGCGGAGGGCGGACCGGAATTCGTTCATGAGCTCCTCTTTATTTATAGAATCATCATTCATTACGATAATCCTTTACTTTCGTCTTGCCGATCACTCACAAAAGCCCCTTCCAGGATCACTGGACATCAACAACGGGCTTCTAATTATTTATATAAGAAAAAGGGACTGAAATTTCAAATTATCGGCAAAAATTTTCAGGGTCAAAAGGAAAGCTGATCTTTGAAGAATAATGCGGATAAAGGAATTGCGGCAAGGACGAAAAATAAGCCTCAGGCAATGGATTTACTGCACTCTGTTCTCTCCTCAATCCATTCTGAAATCAGAGGAGCGACCTCTAGCGCAGCCCTGGGACTCAACCGAAGGTCATTATGACCGAAACCTTTTAACCGTATGAATGTTTTATCTTCAGAACCTGCAGCGGTATAATCGCTCTCCCTGACCGCTTCCGGGGCGGCCCAGGGATCGTGATTCCCTGTTATGAAGTATAATGGAGCAGTAACGCGGTCGAGATAACGGGCGAATGCGATCGTTTTTTTGCTCTGTTTCAAGCGATAATAGGAATGGCACTCTTTCCTGCGGGCCCATTCTGCGAACTGGTAGGCCGTGCGAACCGGCGTATCCTCCAGGGTTTCCATAAGTTCATGCCTGACCAGTTCCATCACCATATTCCGGGGATGCCACAATTCCCTGGACAGCGGCGTCAAACCCATAAAACAGATTATGTTGGATAATTGAGGAATGACAGAATCGGTTTTTTCGAACAGGAGCGAACTTCCTGTGGGAAACCGTCTTATCCGTTCAAGAACGCCTTTGGCGACCGGATTACGTAGTAAACCGAAAAAAAACTTCATGCCTGAATTCATCAATGTCCCCGGTTTCAGATCAATACGTCGGGAAATAGCCCATCGGGATATGGGCGGAGTCGCCAGTAACGCGACGCCCCGTATTCCGCTGTTGCGTTTCCTCGCCTCCTCAAGGTCCATCTCCAGCCTAACGGGACAGGCATTGCCCGGCGATAAACGAATCCTGCCTCCGGACAGCAGACGTCCCAGGTTATACTTTCCCGGTTTCTTCAACCCGACAGGCTCCCGTTTCAAAACCCCGCCGGTCAGATACATCAGAGCGCTGACGCCGCCCATGCTTTGACCTATGATGAACGGTTTCATGCCGGTCTTGCCGGTTATCTTCTCCACCAGCGCCGGCAAATCATAAAATGCGTAATCGTCCAGAGACGGCGAATAACGCCCCGATTCGCTGCGGAACGGAAAGCGGCCGTGATTGCGGAAATTGGCCATCCATACGTCGAAACCCAGGTCGGAAAATATCCTCCCCATACCCAGCTCCCTGTAAGGACAATCCCATCCGTTCGCATTCTGCGCCGCTCCATGCAAGAACAACAATGGAATCCCGCCGGCGCAAGGATACCGCTTTATCCCCAGAATCACACCGTCTTCCGTTACTGCATGCTCTCGAGCAACGCAACGAAAATCCGTCCCTCTGTATACTTCACTCGTCCCCGTAAAAAAATTCAATTCCATATCCTCATTTTAACCTGATCCCGTCGCCGATGCCATTCCCATAAACATCGGCAAATTTATGATAGCAAATGCCGTGCCATAAAACAAAAAGTAATAAGCCGCAGTAACTCCCATTTTACAATGCCTCCACAGCATCACCACGGAACCCGTCAATGATAGGTGCGTAAATTACTCGGCAAAACCGGGTAAAAAATTTCGCTCATGAAAAGGACGATTAAAGTAATGAACCTTCTTCCCGCAAAATCGTCCGAATGAATTCTGTCGTCCTTTCCGTCCCTTTGGTCCTTTGGCCCCTTTTAGTCCTTTTAAAAAATGGATTTCGACAAGGCAGACTTTGAAACGGAGGCCGAGGAAATTACCATTCCAAACGAATTCACCTGACCCGATACAGGCCAAAATGAAATACAGGGAATGGAATTCCGGGGCGTCTTGCTGAACGAAGAAATGAACAATATCCGGGGCGATTATGGGGTTTTTGAATTCGGATGTGGGCCCTGATGCAAAGGGACAAAGGGACCTAAAGGACCTAAGGGACCTAAGGGACGGAAGGGACTCCTGGAATGCTCAATCATTTGTTTGAGCAAAAACCGGCATCGGAAAATTAACCGTCTCAAAAAAGAAACGGAATTTTGGGTCTGATCATACCGGGGCTGCACTTCTTTCATAACTTTTGACGGTTTGTTTCGTTAATCGGTATCGGGATCGGGGTCGCTATCGAAATCGAAATCGAAATCGAAACAAATGCTTACCAGTAAATTTCCGCAAAAATATGTTCATTACAAGCCATCACCCCAGTCAATCGAACGGTATCCCAAAATATAAAAATCGCTTCCTCTCTTTTCCTCTTCTCTTTTCGCGTAAATTCGCGTGATTTCGCGGACGGTAATTCTTCTAAAACACTATATTCACTTATAGATGCCGGGCTGACTTTCTTATTTGTCATCCGCGAAACTTCACGAATTCACACGAAAAGAAGAGTCGTCGTAAAGGTTTCTGAAGACGGAATAAGGGTCTGATCATACCGGGGCTGCACTTCTTTCATAACTTTTGACGGTTTGTTTCG
>CAZUFC010000107.1:16788-26620 GCA_964619725.1 uncultured bacterium
GAATTCACACGAAAAGAAGAGTCGTCGTAAAGGTTTCTGAAGACGGAATAAGGGTTTGATCATACCGTGGCTGCACTTCTTTCATAACGTTTGACGGTTTGTTTCGTTAATCGGTATCGGTATCGCAATCGAAGCAAAATGATCGGATATTCGGAAGAACCATATCCTCAAAACACGCATTTTCGATCAATGCCAAAAATATCAATATTTGAGTTCATGTTCTCATTCATGTAACAATTACCTGGTTCGCCTTTTACGGCGAGAATGAAGGGGATGAAAATGACAAAACGTCGCATAACCGTTCGGTTCATTTTTACATTCACGCTTTTCATCGGTTTATCGGCTTTTCATACGTTATGCCTGACCGGCGGGGCCGAAGCGCAGCTTTTTTCGAATTACCCCGGTTCCTATCGTTTCAAGGCTTTTGAGACGGAGCATTTTCGTATCATCTTTCACCAGGGGCTGGAAGAAACGGCGCTTGAATTTGCCGACAACGCGGAGAGCATCCATGAGATATTATCGGAAAGGTTGAACTGGGAGCCGCACGGCAAGACAAGGCTGATCTTTTCGAACAATCTGGACATTACCAACGGGTATACCATGGTGACGCCCTGGAAGCGGGTGGAGCTTTTCATGACTCCGCCGCCCGGCGATTCATCCATCGGTTATTATGACGACTGGCTGAATCTTGTTTTTGCGCATGAGTATACTCACGTGTTGCACCTGGACGCTTCGGGGGATTTATACCTGGCGCTGCGGAAAATATTCGGCCGTTTTCCGTTATTCTTCAATGCCTTTTATCAGCCTTACTGGCTGATAGAGGGGCTGGCGGTATTCGAAGAATCGCGCATGACCGGTTACGGACGGCTGGACTCTTCATACCAGGAGATGATAATAAGGGAGGCCGGCGTATCAGGACGTTTCCCGAATCGGGCTCAGGCGAACGGTTATCAGTCCTCCTGGCCTGCGGGTTCTACGCCTTATCATTTCGGTTCGGAATTTCTGCAGTATCTCGAAACCATTTACGGCCGTGAAAAAATTGAAAGGCTCTGCCGCAGGTATGCGGAACAGTCCATACCGTTCAGAGTCGGAAACAATGCTGAACATGTCCTGGGCAAAGGTTACAGAGAATTGTGGGAGAAGTGGCGGCAGCAATTGCTGAAAGACGGTGAACGCAGAGTCGATGATAAAACAGACGCCGGCAAAAAATTGACGGATCGCGGCTGGTTGATTCAGCAGCCTGTTTTCCATCCCGCCGGAAAGAGCGTATTCTTTATTGAGAGCAATGCAGACTCTTCGCCGTCCATAAGAAGTATAAACCTGGAAACAGGAGAACAAAGGATACTCTATAAAAAAATGTACGGCGGCAGTCGCCTGTCGTTCGGACCTGATCCTGAAAAAGCGTTTTTTTCCCGGCTTGCCATGCATAAAAGCCGCGAAATATTCAGCGACCTGTATCTCCTGGACCTTTCATCGGGAAAAACGGAACGGTTGACCAGGGGAGCCCGCTTAAGCGAACCGGATTGCGCCCCGGACGGCAAACGCCTGATATGCATAAAAAACAGGGGAACGGAATCGGAGATAGTCTCTTATTCTCTCGAAAGCGATACGACGACTGTCGTCCGTTCCGACGGTCATACCTGGTTTTCTCCCGGGATTTCGCCTGACGGCAAGAAAATTGCCGCGGTAAGACGCCAAAAGGGTAAGTTGCCGGAACTGATGATCATGAACGATCAAGGCGACATATTGAAGCGGGCTGCAGGCGGCGACGGGGTTATTTTCAGTCCGGTCTGGTCGAGCGACGGAGAGCGCCTCTATTTTTCATATGACCGGACAGGCGTTTTTAATATTTACGAATATAACGCGAAAACGGAAAGCCTCCGAAAGATAACCGACGCATCAAGCGGGGCCTTTCATCCCGCGATATCGCCCGGCGGAGAAAGGCTGGCTTACGCGAATTATAACGCGGACGGCTTCGATCTGGTTTTGACCTCTATGCCGAATGACAATCGCTCAAAAACAAACCGGCCGGGAACGG
The DNA here is from genome assembly GCA_964619725.1 of uncultured bacterium. GTDB lineage: Bacteria > CSSED10-310 > CAZUFC01 > CAZUFC01 > CAZUFC01 > CAZUFC01. The sequence continues at coordinate 18,827 of CAZUFC010000107.1, forward strand.
AAAAAGCGGCTTCTATAGAAACAAGGACAGACGAAGGCGTTTCGCTGAACGAGCCGGAAAAGGCAAATCCAGCCGCGTTAAATTCAGACCTTACCTCATACAGGAAAAGCGAAGGAAATGAAACGCAAAAAGGCGCGACAAGTACAGAAATACATCGCTATCACCCCTACCGAAGCCTTCTTCCCCATTACTGGTTTCCGGTAGCAGGAGGCGATGCGGACAGCTTCTACGCCGGGTTCCTGACCAGCGGCATGGATGTTCTGTTCAGACACAGTTGGGAACTTCAGATGTTATACAATTTCGACACCGATGAGGATGCGGTATGGGGTTCGTATCTTTACCAGAGGTTCAAACCGAACATGCATATTAAATTCGAAAAGGGGACTTACGGATATGATGAACCGTGGGACTATAACGATCAGGAATGGGGAGTCGATCAGGAGGAATGGGCGTGGAGTCTGAACCTGTTATGGCCGGTACAGAGGTTCAACAGCCGTTTGACGCTGGGCGCCGGGTATTTTTTCAGGCATTTCGAAACGACGACGGAGATACCGGAACAATTCCCCATAAAATTCATCAAAGAGGGCGATGCCGAAGGCCTGAGTGCAAGCCTGTCGTATGAATACTCCCATTATTATGCCGGCGGCGTAAGCCCGGAAAAAGGAATTTTATTTTCGACCGCATACAGAGACGGCGGACTCTCCGACGAAACAGACTTCAAAATTGTCAAGGCATCGGCCGCAACGTACCTGCCGTTTTTCTTTAAGCATCATGTTCCGTCATTAAGGGTATCCTACGGAGCAAGCAAGGGAGACGAACTCCTGATAAGAAGGTTAACTCTGGGCGGCATGAACCAGGGCATAACCCCCGAAACGAACGAATCCTTCCCGGTAAGAGGTTACCCGCAGGAAACGGCATCAGGCGACAGGGCATTCAACGCATCTGCAGAATACAGGTTCCCCCTGGCATATCCCGAAAACGGACCAGGCAACGGCATAGCCTTCTTCGACAAATTTGCCCTAACGTTATTCGTCGATGCCGGAGCCGCCTGGGAAAACGAACAGAATTTCAAAGACACGGAAATAAAAACCTCTGCAGGAGCCGAATTTCACACCCAGGCCGCCTTCTTCTACCTGGCGAAACTGGACATAAGGTTCGGCCTGGCGGCACGCCTGGACGGCGATTACGATGATTCGCCCGCAACCCTATATTTCGCACTGGGGCACGCCTTTTAAATACGGCGGATGCATAAACGTCAGCCGGCGTCAGCCGGCCTGAATATCTGACCGCCTGAAACTCAACGAAACCCAACCAAAGACAACGGATACTTCTTAAAAAAAACGGCATTGATCAAAAATATCTCTTTTGATGTTACAATCTGACAGAATCACCCATCATTTTGTTTCGATTGCGATTGCTGCCTCGATCCCGAACCCGATACCGATACCGATTACTGAAACAAACTGTAAAAAGTTTTGAAAGAAGTGTAACCCCGGTCTGATCAGTCCCATGTTTTCTATAACCCCAATGAGTTGCTTTTCTTGTTCAAAAGCCGCATACGACCGTCAGGGGGGACCGGGAGATATATTCAATGCTTTGAAAGGTACCCCAACGCTTCAAGTTTTTCAAGAGTTGCTGCTTCATGGGTGGGCTTTGGAACGACTGTAGCCTTTCTTTCCAAAATATCCAACGCCCATTTGTTTAAATCGGCATCGAGACGTGCGTATAATTTTTTATCATAATTGATGAGGTTCCGTTTTTCCGCCAAATCCTCATTAATGTAATACAATTCCTTTTCCCGGGGATGCATCGGTTGACTGTATAGCGGCACGATGAGTTTTCCTTTCCGGTTTCTTACAGTGACGGCCATCTGTCTGTTTGATTCGACGACAAGAAAATCCCTGACCGGTTTCTTTGAATCGATCATTACATTTTTTAAAGAGATTCCCTGATACGATTCCGGGACGGGCATTCCTGCAATGTCCACCAATGTCGGCGGCACATCCAGCGTACTCGTTAATTTTTCGATTATGCCGCTTTTGCTGAAAGCAGGGTCTCTTATGATAAGCGGCACATCTATGCTGGGCTCGTAAGGACCCCAATGAGCGTAATAAATACCATGTTCGCCAAGCGACTCCCCGTGATCCGCGGTTATGACGATCACCGTTCTTTCAAGTTCTCCCGTCTCTGCCAGTTTCAAAATAATACGTTCAATATGATGGTCTACCTCAGAAATAGTCCCCCGATACTGGTTCTTCGCCCACTCTTCATCAGATACCTCTTTCAACCAACTTTCGTAACGGTCGCTCCACGGTTTGAGCTTCAGAAATTCTCTCGTTTTCATTAATGAATCCGCTTCCGTATCAATAATTGTTGAAGATGAGTGAATCCGGCGTTTTTCTCCTGATAATTCTGATTTCCGCCTCGTCCTTTTCCGCTTCGTATAAAATTTTTTATATATTCGCGGCGGGACATACGGAGCATGACAATCCATATAATGCAACCACGCGAATTTCTTGTCTTCCGTGGAATATTGATCCAACCATCCAATGATCCTGCTCGTCGTTTCAGCCCCGTCTAATCCTAAATTCACGCATCGGAAGAAATCATCAAAACCCTGCCCCAGGTTAGAATACTCCGGATCAAGCTGAAAACTGCTTACCGCAGCAGCCGTTATATAGCCGCCTTCCGAAAACAACTCCCCAAGAGTTTCAAATCGATCTGATACGGGAAGGGCATTGTTGTATACCTCATGCTCAAGAGGATATACTCCGGTTATAATCGAGGCATGTGACGGCGTGGTCAGATTAATAGCCGTATGACATTGGCTGAACTGAAAGCCCATCTTCGACAGCCCGTCTATGACCGGCGTTTTAGTCTCAGGATCGCCCCAGCATCCCAGATACATCGGATTCAGCGTATCGATAGTTATGAGAAGAAAAAAATTGCGCTCCTTTTCCTCATCATAGATTTCATCGTTATTCTTTATATCGCAAATAAAAATAATAATTCCCGCAACGCCCGCAACCAAAATGGAAATAAGTATTCTGATCCGACCGCCGTTCCAGCCGATATCCCTTGTTTCTTTTTCTTCTGACATTAGAACTCGTTAATTTGTTCTAAAAAAAAATAAAAAAAATCATCCGTAATTCACGTACGTCGTCTGGAAGGTAAGCTGATGCGACAGCAACTTCAATTTCATGCATCCCCTCCTTTCACTTTTTAAATGATGTTAAGAGGGTTGAAAGGGCGTTAAATTTCCTTTCTATTATTCAACAAGTGAAAGAATTCTTCACGTGTCGATGGGCAAAAAGATAACAAAAAAAGAAAAATGAGTCAAAGTGAAAAAACTAAATGTTCACTGATCATTAAGGAACGTTAAGGTGTAATTCCAGGGCAAAAACCGTAAAATTGACCGGATAAGCAAACTCCGCATGTTCAGTTGAATAAAGACGAATAATAAATTAAAAACCCTCTCCAAGGGGGCAAAGAAAAAAATTAACCATCACCACACGGGCTTTGAAAGTTCATGGGGACTTAAAGATTCGTTCTGCTGAAACAGGAATGTCCCTGGAGCGTGATAAGGATGCATCATTCGAATATACATGCCGTCGCTCTGCAGGAGGTTAATTTGTCCGTTATGCCGCATTCCCTGCTTGTTTCGGCCGAAAAAAGCATCGTCATCCTCTGAGCGTCCTGTTCTCGAAGTTCTAATCCCTTCTAAATCAGGTCAATCATTCCGACACAAAGACGGCGTTTCGGGGATCGTCCCCGGAGACATCATTGTCCTAATCCCTTCTAAATCAGGTCAATCATTCCGACAAAGGGTATTCATGAACTCAGTGCCTCAGGTTATCGCAGTCCTAATCCCTTCTAAATCAGGTCAATCATTCCGACCGGAGGGCAACAGAAACGAAAACAGGTCGGGTTCTATAGTCCTAATCCCTTCTAAATCAGGTCAATCATTCCGACCGGCGTTTTTCGTCGGGCTCGAACCGGCCCATGCCTTAAAGGGTCCTAATCCCTTCTAAATCAGGTCAATCATTCCGACCAATTGCGAAAGCGAATTGGGATACGGAGATTAAGAATGGTCCTAATCCCTTCTAAATCAGGTCAATCATTCCGACACAATGACGGAAGTCGTAGTAATCATCAATAATCAAACAGTCCTAATCCCTTCTAAATCAGGTCAATCATTCCGACCTGTCAATCGCTCTGTTATTCGCAGCGCCGTTGATTTGTCCTAATCCCTTCTAAATCAGGTCAATCATTCCGACTGAAAGGATCAGGATGATGACGGAAGTCGTAGTAATCAAGTCCTAATCCCTTCTAAATCAGGTCAATCATTCCGACCCTTATCTGAGCTATTCGGATAACGCCGTCACCATAGTCCGTCCTAATCCCTTCTAAATCAGGTCAATCATTCCGACACAAAAAAATTGAAGTAATTGATAAAGTTGTCAATTGCTGTCCTAATCCCTTCTAAATCAGGTCAATCATTCCGACTACGAAAATTGTTTAGAAAAAATGAAGCTAGATAAGTCCTAATCCCTTCTAAATCAGGTCAATCATTCCGACCTTGAAAGGATTAAGAACATGGAAAATAAAGAAATTATCGTCCTAATCCCTTCTAAATCAGGTCAATCATTCCGACATATGTCGGAAATAGTTAGAGAAGATAACGATTATAAGGAGTCCTAATCCCTTCTAAATCAGGTCAATCATTCCGACAGAACATTGCCGGAGTGGTTATGTCTTACGCCGGCCATAGGTCCTAATCCCTTCTAAATCAGGTCAATCATTCCGACAACAATGAGAAGGAGGATTGAAAGCAAGGAAGAAATAAGTCCTAATCCCTTCTAAATCAGGTCAATCATTCCGACTAAGGCCGGAAGCCTGATAAAAGTGGACGGCGTTTTAAGGTCCTAATCCCTTCTAAATCAGGTCAATCATTCCGACTGACGCCGGAGCAGATGTCATAGTCGGTTCTATTATAGCGTCCTAATCCCTTCTAAATCAGGTCAATCATTCCGACCTGGACGTTTCGTTTATATCTTCCCCGGCGTCCGAAAAGTCCTAATCCCTTCTAAATCAGGTCAATCATTCCGACGAAAGCGGAACAGATACGCAACTCATAAGTCATCTAAGTCCTAATCCCTTCTAAATCAGGTCAATCATTCCGACGTCTTTGAGTTGGCCTCGCTAACCATTATGGCGGTTTTGTCCTAATCCCTTCTAAATCAGGTCAATCATTCCGACGGCTTGTTGAGAAATTAGAGAAAAGCAACCCTACTGAGTCCTAATCCCTTCTAAATCAGGTCAATCATTCCGACCTCATTCCCACGACCCCAATGATACAACGCACGGGGTCCTAATCCCTTCTAAATCAGGTCAATCATTCCGACGAAAGGAGTTCAAAAATGGCTTGGAAATTGGTACAAGGTCCTAATCCCTTCTAAATCAGGTCAATCATTCCGACTGCAGCGAGGTTCCAACCTATATCCCCTCCGGCGAGAAGTCCTAATCCCTTCTAAATCAGGTCAATCATTCCGACGAACGAAAGGAGAATAAGATGATGGAAACAAGAAAAAGTCCTAATCCCTTCTAAATCAGGTCAATCATTCCGACGAAAGTGAAGGATTTTAAAGGTAAAATCGAAGAGCTGTCCTAATCCCTTCTAAATCAGGTCAATCATTCCGACCCGGCAGCAAACGAAAGGATTAAGAAACAATGATGAAAACGTCCTAATCCCTTCTAAATCAGGTCAATCATTCCGACGAATTTGTAAAAGTCGGTTTGGTAGGAGCGAAGCGTCCTAATCCCTTCTAAATCAGGTCAATCATTCCGACAAAAACCGCGTCTGAGAACCGAATACAAGAGTATCTGAAGTCCTAATCCCTTCTAAATCAGGTCAATCATTCCGACGGTGCATCGCAATGATTTTTTGCGAGATGAGAAATGGCGTCCTAATCCCTTCTAAATCAGGTCAATCATTCCGACCGATTTTGTTCGACCCAGAACAAAAAAAATTTTTTTCGGTCCTAATCCCTTCTAAATCAGGTCAATCATTCCGACAGGGTACGACCCTTTCGTGTCTCTATGGGCCTTATAGTCCTAATCCCTTCTAAATCAGGTCAATCATTCCGACATATGGACAGGTTTTACAAAATCATAGAAGAAGTGAAGTCCTAATCCCTTCTAAATCAGGTCAATCATTCCGACAAACCGAATGCGGAAGAGGGATGGGCGGTGGCCTGTGCGTCCTAATCCCTTCTAAATCAGGTCAATCATTCCGACGGCACATTGTCGCCGGACTTCGACGGCTCCGCCGATTACAGGTCCTAATCCCTTCTAAATCAGGTCAATCATTCCGACATTACATCCGTTAAACCGTACAGGTACAGGAACCTGTATGTCCTAATCCCTTCTAAATCAGGTCAATCATTCCGACGAGCGGTTCTATTATCACATAGGGCCGGACGGCTATGTCCTAATCCCTTCTAAATCAGGTCAATCATTCCGACTGCTGTCGCAATGATCGTCGCCCTGCTTGTAAATGTCCTAATCCCTTCTAAATCAGGTCAATCATTCCGACCCGCATTGTAGTGGCTTACGAAAAAAGCCAGGCTGAGCTGTCCTAATCCCTTCTAAATCAGGTCAATCATTCCGACTACAATCTGCCCGTAGTGGATGTCCACGGCAACCCCGTGAGTCCTAATCCCTTCTAAATCAGGTCAATCATTCCGACTTCTGACGCGGACGATGCTGAAAGAAGAGCTCGTCGTAGTCCTAATCCCTTCTAAATCAGGTCAATCATTCCGACCACGGAGCACATTTTTGAAACTCCGCTGGGCAAGGTCGGTCCTAATCCCTTCTAAATCAGGTCAATCATTCCGACGTCGGAAGAAAACAATGATAATTAAATCCGTCAAACCGTGTCCTAATCCCTTCTAAATCAGGTCAATCATTCCGACCATCCGTTAAGCCGTACAGGTACAACCTGTATTGGGGTCCTAATCCCTTCTAAATCAGGTCAATCATTCCGACGGCGGACACTATTCTGTTCGACCCGCAACAAAACAAAGTCCTAATCCCTTCTAAATCAGGTCAATCATTCCGACTTAGGAACATGAAGGAAAATAAAGAAATAACGGAAATGTCCTAATCCCTTCTAAATCAGGTCAATCATTCCGACGTTGTTTTGGCGCTGCTTGATTATTTTGGCTGCTAGCCGTCCTAATCCCTTCTAAATCAGGTCAATCATTCCGACGGGATTACGACGTGTCCGTCGATCCCGACCTTGATCAGAGTCCTAATCCCTTCTAAATCAGGTCAATCATTCCGACATTGACCCCTGTTGAAAAGTGTGTATGGGGCATACACAGTCCTAATCCCTTCTAAATCAGGTCAATCATTCCGACGCTGACTTTATGGCCGCAGTCAAAGAGGCGACTGTGGCAGTCCTAATCCCTTCTAAATCAGGTCAATCATTCCGACTTACGTAAGGGCGTACTACGCCACCTTGGCGAAAGCGTCCTAATCCCTTCTAAATCAGGTCAATCATTCCGACCCCTGATAGCAATTTAACAATACCGCCGTCCGAAAGGTCCTAATCCCTTCTAAATCAGGTCAATCATTCCGACGTATTGGGTTGTGATGACGGACTACAGCGTAAGCAAAAGGTCCTAATCCCTTCTAAATCAGGTCAATCATTCCGACCGAATTACTCAATGGGATCGAGGTGAGAGTGATCACGATAAATGATGTGCATGTTTTCATTATATTTGATGGAAA
>CAZUFC010000108.1:0-26560 GCA_964619725.1 uncultured bacterium
TCCGCTGAGCGCGATAGTTCTGGTTGAGTATCGAGATCACAATTTGTAACCCCTGCTTGATCAGTCCCGAGCTTTCATTATTGTAAGTTTGACCTGGGGTTGCGCTCGCAGGCTCGCTTAACCCCAGGCTTTAACGGATCGCGTATTCGTCGCTTAAGGATAATCTCCAGTCATGGGTTGCATATCGTCATAGCCTCCCTCTTCGGAAAGGCCTTTAACAAGTCAGACCGGCGACAGCGGAAAAGGGGGACTTTCTGCAAGAGCATTCATTGAATATGCGGTACAGGCCGACAACAACAGAAAGGGGACTAATTACCGGAATTATAACCGGACGGCATAAGTGAATCTGAAGGATTTTCTGATCTTCTGTAGATTTCATCTAAAAAAAAATGAATGGCGCTGATCAAAAATTCATCTTTTGAGCTAAAGATTCTACTGAATATCCCATCTTTTGTTTCGATTTGGATTTGGATTTGGATTGCGACCTCGATACCGATACCGAATACTGAAACAAAATGTCAAAAGTATTAAAAGAAGTGTAACCTTCCTTTGATCAGTCCCGAATTATGTCTTGCATCACGCTGTCTATGCTAATAGAATCGTCAGTCGGGAACTTCCGCATCACCGGTTTTCCGCAGAGGAGCAAATATGTTTATTGAAGGGGAAGAACAGAGGACCATAGATTACGAAAAGGCGCTTAATCCTGAGCAGTACGAAGCCGTAACGGCTTTGGAAGGTCCCGTGCTGGTGGTAGCGGGGGCCGGATCGGGCAAGACTCGTGTGATCACTTATCGTGTTGCCAATCTGGTTGAGAGCGGAGTTCCGCCGGAAAAAATCGTGCTTCTGACTTTTACTAGAAGGGCGGCGTCTGAGATGCTTAACCGGGCACAGAATTTGACGGGAATTCAGTGCAGCCGCGTGCACGGAGGCACTTTTCATTCCTTTTCTCATTTTTTGTTGCGCCGATACGGAGAGGCTATGGGATTGGATCGTCGATTCACCGTAATGGATGAAGGAGACAGCCAGGATGCCGTCAAACTTGTTCGCGACCGGTTGCAGCTTGGCGAAGGCGACCGTCGCTTTCCCAACAAGATCACGCTGTTCAACATCATCAGTAAATCACATAATAAAATGCGTCCCATTGAGGAAATCGTATTTGAAGAATGCCCTCATTTTAAAGAAGAAATCCCGTCGATTCAGTTGCTGGCTCAGCATTACGAGAAATTGAAACGGGAGCGTAATCTGGTGGATTTCGACGATCTGCTTGAACTATGCTGTGATCTGCTCGATTCGCCGACAGGCCTCCAGATTTCTTCAAATTATCTTTATATAATGGCCGACGAGTATCAGGACACCAATCTTAAGCAGGCGGAGATAGTAAAACTGCTGTCCCGTGGACACGGCAATATTTTCGTTGTCGGTGATGATGCCCAATGCATATACACCTGGCGGGGTTCTGATTTCCGGAACATCAACAGGTTTGCGGACGAGTTTCCCGGGGTCCGCGTGATAAAACTCGAACGGAATTACAGGTCGACGCAGCCTATCCTGGACCTGGCGAACCAGGTCATGTCCGGGGCTTTCAACACTTACACGAAAGTCCTTCGGGCGGTGCATCCTGAAGGCGAGCTTCCCTATGTGGTCGATTTGACTACCGTTAAACAACAGGCCAAGTTTATCAGTAAAAAAATTCTTTCTCTGCATGAGGAAGGGATCAAGCTGGGTGAAATAGCGGTACTGGCCCGGGCGGTATGGCACTTGCGTGATCTGGAGATCGCATTAAACCAGGCGAACATTCCTTATATAGTTTATGGAGGAATAAGATTCACTGAAGCTGCGCACATCAAGGATGTACTGGCTTATATAAAAGCCGCTTTCAATCCGGACGACGATCTTTCCTGGAAGCGCATACTGGAGCTGGCGCCGGGGATCGGTCCGGCGACGAGCAGAAGGCTGACCGAATCCCTTCAGAAGAGCCCTGAATCCTGGAAAACGCTCCAGGAGCAATCAAAAAAAGTAAGTCCGAAAGCCCGTCAAATAATAAAGCAGATGTCTGAGGCGTTTCGGCGCATCAGCGAGGATAAACTCAGGCCGTCGGAAATAACAGGCATAATAAAAGAAGTTTATACGCCTGTATTGAAACGCAAATTCGACGATTATCCCCGGCGCATGAAAGACTTAGAGCAGCTTATAACCATAGCCGCTCCCTACAGGAGCATTCATTCGTTCGTGACCGACATGGCGCTTGAGCCCAGCCGTGACCGGTCCCGCAACCGTCTGGCTTCTCGCGAATCCAACGAGGATCATCTCGTGCTTTCAACCGTTCACAGCGCCAAGGGACTGGAATTTCAATCCGTTTTTATTCCTCATCTGCTGGACGGTCTGTTTCCCTCCGCCCGTTCTTTCGAGAATCCCGAAGCGCTGGAAGAAGAACGGCGTCTCTTCTATGTAGCTGTGACTCGCGCCAAAACCGATCTTTACCTTTGCGTACCCATGTTCGTACCGGGTTTAAACTGGATGGGCGTGGAGCTTGGTATGGACAAAAACAGCCGCTTTCTGGACAGTTATACGGACGATTTCGTGAAACGAATAATGGGTAAGTAGCGCCCTGTTTAGCATTAAATTTTGGGCATTGATCGAAAAAGCCTCTTTTGAGTTTACAATTCGACAGAATATCCCGTCATTTTGTTTCGATGCCGATTGCGATTGCGATACCGATACCGATACCGACCCCGATTACTTGGACAAACCGTTAAAAGTTATGAAAGCGGCTTAACCCGGTTTGAGCAGTCATCTATTTTTTTGCCTGGACGTCTTTCATGACTTCCATGGAAGATGCCGAAGGGGTATCGGCCGGTATTCCGCCTCACCCCTACCTGTATTCATCCGGCAGCCTTTTACAGGGAATCTTTTTCCGGGAGGATATGAAAACTGTTCCTGTTCATCCAGTAATCCGACGCATAACCTTTCGTGCATTCTTCAATCAAATCGAATCCGTAATCGGAAAGCTCCACAGCCTCTTTTTCCCTGCCGGCTCTCATAAGAAGAGCGCTCAATTCGACTGCGGTCATCCATGCGTAACCATGAATGCCGGAATCAATATCGGATTTGATCTGTTCCATCAACGCCGACGCTCGATCAAATTCGCCTCTATGAGCATTTAAAACCGTCTTCAACCATAATAAACAGCCATAATTGAATGAACTGCTCATCTCTTCCCGGTTTTGTATCATTTCGTAAGATTTTTCTATTTGTCCTTTCGCCAGGGCCAGAGATGCTTCAAATAATAACAGACGATCCTTAATATCCTCGTGTTCGATCACATCCCGTTCGATCGACTGAAAAATATGTTCCGCTTCAGATATGTTCGACATTTCAAGTTTGCCGAAAGCCCGATACAGATTTATGCCCTGCTTCATTTCCATATTCAGATTTTTCACGGTGAGATATTCGGCCGCCACATCGAAGGCATATTCAACATCGCCCATCAGAATCGATATTTCACACATCATAAACGCATAATGATTGAAGAATCCGCCGGCATCACCGTACTTCCTGCATTCTCTCAAACCTTGCCTGAAAAGCTCTATAGCCCGTTTCCAGCCCCCTGTTTGAATGCTGACTGAAGCTCTGTTTGCCAATATGATCCATTGCATCCACAAAGGTCCTCTGGTCTCGGCGATCTCCCAGGCTTTGTCAAATATTTCTTCAGCCTCTTCGAACTTCTTCAACAAAACCAGCACAGTCCCGTAATCGTTGTAATCGAATATATCTTCGCTCACTTTATTCTGTTGCTCATAAAATCGAAACATTTCATTGAAATAATGCAGGGCATTCTGAGGATTTCCCTGAATATTGTAAATATTGCCTATTTCCCGTAGAACAGACGACAGAATACCGGATTCAACATCATTGTCCTGTATTAATTTTTTAGCTTTGTCCAAACAGAAAAGAGCCTCTTGATAATGTCCGATATTTCTTTCATACAAACCTTTTATGAGGAAAAAAGCAATTTCGTTCTTTACTGGATTCCCATATTCGAGATATCCCTCAAGCCGGGCCAGCCAGCTCTTGAAGTCATCCCATCGGGCTGCGGCGATGCAACAATTGCCGGCATTATATATGAGCGTCGGCAGATAATGCCATTCTCCTGACGTTTGGATCAATTCCAACGCTTCCTCGATTTTTTCAAGAGCTCTCTTGATTCTCCCCGCCTTTATCAGGCAATCAATCAGAGCCATCATAAGGGAGCATTCTTTTTTCGGATCGCTCTTCAGAAACGACAAAGCTTCCAGGGCTTGTTCGTAAAACATCCCTGCAGACTCCCAGGAAAAGCGCCGTGCGGCTCTTTCTGCTGCGGCTTGAGAATAATAAAGCGATTCCTGCCGGCGCTGCGCCTTATGATAATGCCCGGCCAGCAGGGGGATGATTTTACGATTGTTTTTTCCGTGCAGTTCAATCAGCGCTTCCGCTGTTTTTTCATGCAGCTCCGCCTTCCTCTCCGGCGGAATTTCATCGTAAGTCACTTCCCTAAGCTGATGATGCGAAAATTCATATCTTTCTTCGTTTCTGTCGACAACTTCATTTAGAATGCCTGACCTGACAAGTTCTTCCAGAGCATCCAGAAGCTCATCCTCATCCTGGATTCCCGCTTTAATCAATAGAGCGTATTCGACCGAATGACCAATAACGGAAATAAGGTTCAGGAGTTCGTGAGCGGACGGACTGAGTTTAGCTCTCTGAAGATTCACGATATCCTTTATAGTAACGGGAATGGAGGTCGACTTAAGCGTATGGAATTTCCAGCTTCCCCGAACTCTGAACAGCTTTCCCTCCTCAATCCACACCTTTATCAATTCAGTCAGGAATAGAGGGTTGCCTTCGCTTTCACGGTATAAAGCATCGCTGATCGCCTCGGCAATTTCCGCATCGCCCAGAATATTTTCCGCCAACTCAGTTATTTCCTCCCTGGAAAAACGGCTCAATCCGATTTCCTTGCAGTTCACCGTCCGTTCAATCATCCTTTTGAAACGCATCAAATCCTGCTTCTCTCGCAACTCCCTCTGCCTGTATATCCCGATCATCGTAAGGCTGAAATCGAGTTTTCTTCGCAACATGAAATTAACGAATTCCATCATATCCGAATCGATCATATGCAGATTATCCATGACCAGCGCCAGTCCTGAAGCCTTTCCATATCCTTCAAGAACATCTATCAGCCTGTTGTACAAATCGAATTTTTTATTCTGTGAGTCAATGCTGAGGGACGCGCCTGAAGCCAGTCCCGATCCGTCGGCCATCAGCTCAATCGATGATGAGCCGCTGCAGGAAGAAACCGTATGATCGCCCAATTGCTGCGTGATCTCATGCAGCAGATTGTACGGCATACGTTCGGTCGTCTTGAAATCGATCCATAACGACGGGATGCGCTTTCGGGTCAGCGAATTGCAGAACTCCTTGACCAGTCTCGTCTTGCCTATGCCCGTTTCTCCATGAACCCAGGCGAAGACTGTTCCCCTGGACTTGCTTTCCTGCAGAGCCGCATTCAACAGCGCCGTCTCCTTTTCACGACCCAACAAGGGAGGCTTGAACACAAAATCAGCGCGTGTCGCCATCGACTCCACAGCTTGAACGCCGCCCCCTTCCATCTTCTCCAGGTCAATCAACAGTTCTTCCGCTGATTGATAACGCTTTGCAGGCTCTTTCGCTATCAGACGCATCGTTATTCGTTCCCAATCCACGGAAACTGACGGATTAATATGCCTTAAAGGCTGAGGTTCCTCACTGATATGCTTGACTACTACGGCAATGGGATCTGACCCGGAAAAAGGCAACTTGCCCGTTAATGCTTCATAAAAAACTATGCCCAATGAATACAGATCGCTTCTGTAATCCAGCTCCAACCCCTTGGCCTGCTCAGGCGCAATATAATTCATCGTTCCCAGAAGTATCCCCGTCATAGTCAATTGCATGTCCGAAGTCAACGGCTTTACCAGTCCGAAATCCATCAGCTTTACCCGGTCGTCACACAACATTATGTTGCCGGGCTTTATGTCTCGATGCACCAGCCCGTGTCCGTGTATGTACGCCAGCGCCTTCGCTATCTGTATCGCTGTCGGTAAAAATTCTCCCCCTTCCAGCACCCCGTTCCGCAACGCCCGATACTCCTGCAATGTCCTCCCCTTCAGCAACTCCAATACCAGAAAAGCCGTCTTCTCCGCTTGATGAAAATCATATACCTCCACTATGTTAGGATGCTTTAACCGCTGCAATACCCTGTACTCTCGCCTGAAACGCAACCTCTTCTCCGATACGGAATCCTCAAAATGTATCACCTTGACGGCCGTATAACGCTTCGCACTCTTGTCCCAGGCTCGATAAACCGCGCCCATGCCGCCGCGGCCCAGAAGTTCCCTTAATTCATACCTTTCCGATATTATGCTTTTCAACGCCACAGACTCTCTCCCTAATCAAAAAATAACCTCTCGCCGCTTCCATGTCAAAACTTATCAGTGACTGTGCCCGAATAATAACTTCATTATTGCCGAAGTAAAAATTAACGGCCTCATTGATTGCGAACAACTTTACGCAGAACGAAATTAACCCTGAAAATACGGAATATAACGTTTACAGTCAATTATAGCAATATCCTCTTTGATCTGAAACGACAGCGTAAAATTATCGCCGCTTTTTTTCATTAATCGACCTGCTGCCGTTTGCTAACTTATTGAGGATACTGTCAAATTTTTTTTCGCCTACTGGCGCTTATTTTGCTTCAATTTTGCCGGTTTGAAGACTTTCATCAAATCAGAAAGGTCATCATGGAAAAATCAAAGCAATCTTCTTTATTTCTTATCGTGAGTTCCCTGCTGACATGCCTGATCGCATGCGTGATCATTCAGTTTCGCTCAAACGATGCTGAAAAGCCTGCGAATAAAACTGAAATACAGATGGAAACCGGAGAGTCTGCATCTGATACCGGTAATCATTCATTGGTTGACTCTGCAGAAGAGGCAGAAAAACTGAATTATGAGTTTAAAGGTGAGATGACCTGTTCTGAAGTTAAACAAGATGCCGGGACGGCAAAAACCGAGGCAGGAGAGAACCGGCTGTATCCGGGAGACAGGAGTGTCGTTGGCGATAGTTTTTGACCTCACCCCCCGGCCCCCTCTCCATTGCTGGAGAGGGGGAGTAAGATGGGTTTTTGTTTCGGTTTCGGGTTGATTTGATTACTGATAAAACCTTGGGTTTCTTTGAGGTTGGGGGTAATTTGATGTCGGGGTTGAACCTGGGGTTTTTGTTTCGGTTTCGGGTTGATTTGATTTACTGATAAAACCTTGGGTTTCTTTGAGGTTGGGGGTTGATTCAGCTTTGGGAGTAATCTGGTATTGTCCTGGTTGGTGATGGATTGAACGCGGGAAGAAAGGAGTCGTGTCTTCGGAATTCCTGGTAGCCCTGGAAAAGGTTTTTACACACCAGAATCCTGTAAGTTGTCGCAATCTAACCGACTGATTGTTTCATGTGCCTGCCCAAATCGCGCCAAACGACAAAATCAAGCTCCATCAATCCATTAATGCAAGCCCCTCTTACTCCCCTTCTCCATTCATGGAGAGGGGGCCGGGGGGTGAGGTCCTCCGCCCCGGATTGCGCAAAAATCTCACCTTGCATTTGCCCAGCGCTACCACGGCGTACAATTCCTCCGTTTTCGGCATGCCTGTTAGCTTTTTAACCTTTTTATCGTGCTTCACGGCTTCGACGGCGAATCCTATCAGGCATGTTCCGTAGCCCATGGCGTGAGCCGCCAGGAGGATATTCTGAGTCGCCAGCATCGCATCTTCTTTCGGGCTGTATCCCTCTTTGACTCCTCCTACGAGAATAAGGGCCGGGGCGCCGTGGAACAGACGATCCCTGCCTGATTCCTCCCATTCCTTTATCGCCTGTTTCACCTTGTCAAAATAGGTTCGGTAATATTCCCCCAAGGCATCCTTTAGAAAAATCCTTGCCAAAAGACGCATGGCGCCGCTTGACGCCAATCGGTTCAGACGCTTGAAGAAGTCCTTGACCGCTTTGCCGAATTCTTTAACGGAATTTCTGTCGGGGACTATCCTAAAGGTCCAGGATTGACTGTTGGTTCCGGAAGGGGCTGTCGTTCCGATTTTTACCAGGTCTTTTAATACCTCCAGAGGAACCGGTTCATCTGAAAAATCCCGGCAGGATCTCCTTGATCTCATCAGGTTGACCAAAGACTCAGCATCATAATCGCCGTAATCGACCCTTCTGTTCGTCTGTTTCAAAGTCGTCAAGGTCAGCTCCTCGTCAATCTCCGGCACATCAACCGCTTCTTCCGGGCATACGGCGAAACAATGACCGCAACCGATGCACTCATCTCCTTCCGGTGCAGCCTTTCCTCCACTCAGAACCAACGTATCCGTCGGACAATATTTCACGCAAACGCCGCAACCCGTGCACTTTTTCTCGTCTATTTCCGGTTTCGTTTTAATAAGCATGATGATTCGTCAGTTAACGAACGGTTCTCTCAGGCTTCATCAAGCGCCCGGATATTGTTTGAGGGCTGCATCAAGGATATTGAGGCTTCGGCGCAGTTTATCGGGTTCGAGGACGTAAGCGATACGTGTTTCGTTGATGCCTTTTCCTGGAGTGGCGTAGAAGCCTTCTCCGGGGGCCGTCATCAGTGTTTCGCCGTCGACCTGAAAGTCGGTAAGGAGCCACACGATGAATTTTTCAGCGTTATCCACGGGTAATTTCACCAGGCTGTAGAACGCGCCGGGAGATTTCATGCATACCGTATTTCGAATGTTCGACAGTCCTTCGTATACTACGTCACGTCTTTCCCTGTAGATATCGACGATTTTTTCCAGGTATTCTTTTCTGTCCGAATAGGCGGCTGCGGCGCCGAACTGGTCGATCGTGGGAGCGCTCAGTCTTCCCTGGGCGTATCTGAGCGCCACATCCATAACGTCTTCATTTTTTGAAGCGATGCAGCCTATTCTTGCCCCGCAGGCGCTGAAGATTTTTGAAATGCTGTCGACGATGATAGTCCGGTCGTGCAGGTCTTCATATTGCATCGGACTGATGTGATGTTTTCCGTCAAAAATAATTTCCCGGTAAACCTCATCTGAAATAATGAACAGGTCGCGTTCAAGAGCGATCTGTCTGACGGTTTGTATCTCTTCTTCGGAATATACCCGTCCGGTGGGATTATTAGGCGTATTGATCAGGATTCCTTTTGTTTTATCAGTTACCAGCTTTTCAATCTCCGGCTTTGCAGGCAATTTGAATTCTGATTCCACTTCGGTATCAATGGGAACTATCTTCAGGCCGGCCATGAGCGCAAAATGACGGTAATTGGCGTAGAACGGTTCCGGGATAAGAATCTCATCACCGGGCATTCCGATGATCATCATAGCATTGACGATAGCTTCGCTTGCTCCGAACGTCGGTATGATATGCCGCTTTTCAAAACGGATATTCCAGTCTGCAAAATAGGTCTGAAGCGCTTCCACCAGCATTGGAGCTCCAGGTGAAGGACTGTAGGCGAGAACTTTTTCATCCTGCATGAATTTATTAACGGCAGCGTAGTAGGAAGGCGGAGTAGGAACATCGGGCTGCCCGATATTGAGATGAAAAACTCGAACGTTCCGCTCTTTCCTGGCTTTATCTGCGTAAGGGACCAATTTCCTGATAGGCGATGCCGGCGCGTCTTTAGCTCGATTTGATATCTCAACGCTCATCTTGAACTCCTTTCCGGGTAAACCCGATCAGGTTGTCGTCAGCATAATGTACTGTCCGCTGAACGAGTTTATAGACCGGCACAAGCTAACAAACAGAGAAAAAAAAGTCAATTTGAACGTTTGAGGTCGTACGCTTTAATTTTTTTATGAAGATTGGTGCGTTCTACGCCCAGCGACCTGGCGGCCTTACTGATATTCCAGTTATGCTCCTCAAGTTTTTCTTGAATAAGTCTTTTTTCGAGCATCCTCTTAGCTTCATCCAGGGAGAGTCCTTCCATATCCTTCGGAAGGAAATCCTTTGATTCGCCTTTCATTTGCGGAGGCAGATCATCGACGCTGATGGGATTGCCGCCCATTATGACGAGGCGTTCTATCAGGTTCTTCAATTCTCTGACGTTGCCCGGCCAGTGATAAGCCATGAAGTTTTCAATGACTTTTTCATCCAGCTCTTTTCTTTTGAAGCCGTTTTCTCTGCAGAAGCGTTCCAGAAAGCGTTCCGCAAGGAGAGGAATGTCCTCCTTATGCGACCTGAGCGGCGGCGTTTTAATGGGCACGACGTTGATTCTGAAGTAGAGGTCTTCTCTGAAACGATCGTTTTTTATTTCTTCGATTAAATCTTTATTGGTGGCTGCTATAACTCGCACAGAGACGTGAATCGGCTTATCGCCTCCGATTTTAACGATTTCGCCGGTTTGCAGAGTGCGCAGGACTTTCGCCTGGGCCGACAGACTCATATCGCCTATTTCATCCATAAACAAGGTCCCTTTGTGCGCCTGTTCGAATTTTCCCGTTCTTTTCAACACAGCGCCTGTAAACGACCCCTTCTCATGCCCGAACAATTCGCTTTCAATCAGGTCATGCGGAATAGCCGCACAGTTGACTTTTACGAAAGGCGCATCCGGAGCCGCTCCCAGTTTATGTATTCGTCTGGCGACCAGTTCCTTGCCGGTGCCGCTTTCCCCTGAAATCAACACTCTTCCCTTCGTCGGCGCCACCTTTTCAATACTCTGCAGCAATTCCTTCATAACGCTGGATTCGCCTATTATCTCCTGTTCTTCCTCGAATTTCTGCCTGTAACTTAAATTCTCCTTCTCCAGGTTTATCTTTTCAAAACAGTTCCTGATATTGACCAGAAGCGTTTCCCGTTCTATAGGCTTTTCAATGAAACTGTAAGCGCCCAGTCGCGTAGCCTCTACGGCATCCTGAATCGATCCGTGCCCGGAAATTATGATGACCTCCTGCGCGGGATACTTCTCTTTCACTGCTTTTAAAACATCAATCCCGTTAAGGCCCGGCATTTTTATATCCAGAAGCATTAAATCGAAAACTTCTCTTTGAAGCATATCAAGCGCGCCGCCGCCGTCTTCCGCTTCTGCAGTATCCAAACCGATCCCTCTTAGTATGATGGATAAAGTGCGTCTGATATTTTTTTCATCATCCACTATCAGGACTCTGCCTTCAATTTTATCCATTGCTTCTCCTCCGCTTTTTTCGCCCGACTTCATTGCGTTTGCTCCCGCTCGCATCATCTGAAAGCGGGATTCTGATTTTGAACTCGGCGCCTCCGGTTGCCTTATTAGCAGCCGTTATAACGCCGTTGTGATCCAGAACCATCTTCTTGACTATGGCCAAGCCCAGTCCCGTTCCTTCCGCTTTAGTCGTAAAGTAAGGTTCAAAAATATTCGAAAATTCCTCTTCGGGTATCCCCGAACCATCATCTCCGACTCTGATTTCAACCTTGCCCGCAACCTTTGTTATTTTAATTTCGATTTCAGCTCGCTCTGCGCCGGCCTCGACAGCATTGTCCAGTAAATTCACGATAATTCTTTTGAAAAGGTCCTTATCTATTTTAACCGGTAAAGGCGTATCAGGCATTTCAATCCTGAGAT
This sequence comes from uncultured bacterium, assembly GCA_964619725.1. Taxonomy (GTDB): domain Bacteria; phylum CSSED10-310; class CAZUFC01; order CAZUFC01; family CAZUFC01; genus CAZUFC01. Next base: position 11,642 of record CAZUFC010000108.1, read on the forward strand.
TCGCCTTTTCCCTGTAATCAATAAAACTTTTTTCATACTCCCGGATCACTTCCCGAAAATCCAACAGCTTGAATCGAGGTTCCCATATCTGTCCTAACGTGGAAAAATCTCTCACCAGGGATTTCAAATGGTCTATTTCTTCCCTCAGAATATCTTCCGATTCATTCAAGAAGCTTTTGTATGTCTCATCTTCGCCCCTGTAAGAGCTTTTTAATTCCTGAAATACCAACTGAATCGGGGTAAGAGGATTCTTGATTTCATGGGCGAGCTTCCGGGCTACTTCGCGCCAGACCCCCATCTTTTCCAGATGACTGATCCTGTCACGGGCCTCCGCCATATCCCCTGTCATTTCGTTGAAAGCCTTCTCCAGCCGACCCAGTTCATCCTGTCCGACCCCTTCTATCCTGCCGCTGTAATCGCCTTTCGTTATCTTCTCAGTCGCTCCGATCAAACGGTTTATCCTTCGTATCGTATTCCTCGACAGAAGAAAACCGAATCCCAGCGAAACCAGTAAAGCGCAAAAAAGCAGTATGCTGAAAGGCATCATCAGCGCTCTTTTCAGTTCGCTCTGATGCTGCCGGAAATGCCTGTAAACTTTCGCCGTCTCCCAGACGCTCATTATATTCTTAATCATTTCTGACCGATCCTCGATCTGTATGCTCAGGTATCTGAGCCCCGATTCCCCCCGGTACAAGGGAATATTTAACGCGATCGCTTTTCGCGGATCAAAGGCCAACTCTTCGTCGCCGTAAGGATCAGACGTCAATTTTATCATGTTGACGCTCATTTCCGGCTTGTACAATTCATTCAACTCTCTCTCCATCGCATCCATCTGCTCTCCGTCTATCCTCGCTCCCGTCTCAAAAATACCTGGAAAATTCAACCGCAAAAATTTTTCCGTTATTTTTTCTCTGTCGCGGCGAAAATGCGAGGGAAATTTAAGAAATATATCGAATGTTTCCTGCATCTGGGGATTCATCCACCAACCCAGACTTTCCTCAATCAAAGAAGCGGCTATGTAAATGGAAAAAAGCACCGGCATGACCGAGGCTACCGCTAACGCCGCCAATATCTTGCGCCTCATGGAGCATTCCCTTTAAGTTTGTCCAGTTCGATCGGTTCAGTGGTAAATTTTAAACTTTCCTTTCCCAGTTCCGTTTGAGCCGAAGCGAACCAGCGAACGACCATTTTCACAAAGCCGCTTGAAGCATAGCTCTGCCCGCCTTGAGGCTTTACCATCCATTCTCTGACATTTCTGAGGTCTTCTTCGGAATCTGGATTCAAAAGAACCAGGATGCTCAAACTGATTCTGGCGACGTTTTCGATTTTTCGGCGAGAGGCCAAAAGTAAATCTTTGAAAGTAACGCAATCCTGTTTCACATCATCGAGGTTCTCATAAATTTTTCTTTTTACATTTTTTCCCTGCCATTCGACCAGATATTTTTCTTCCCATAAGAGGTATCGGATACGCGCAGTCACCTTATGTTCGGCCAGGGTTTTATTTTTGTCGGCATCAGTAACGGTAAAACGCCACTGCAGGAAAACGGAAAAACCGCTTTCAAGCATTTTCTCGAATTCATCGGACAACAGAGACGGAAAGTGAAAGGAGAGCATCAAACCTTCATCTCCAATACTCATGCTGATATCGGTTTCTTCGGCGTTTTGAGCGACAACCTTTCCGGACGGCATAATGCCTAGCATAAAGCAAATGCTCAGAAAAAGGATTCGCCTGTAGCCGAAAAGAGCATCAATAAGCACGTCGTTTTTTTTCCTTGAAAAGCGTTCTTTTCTTTCGGGGATTAAATTTCAATAAGCGGTTCATGATTCTTTCACATTTCAAACCCGAAATCGATGGAGAAAACGCCGATCCTCGTATTCAACAACAAGCCGGGACCGACGGAAAAATTCATCTCCTCCCATAATTCATCTTCACGATTTCTGGCATTGCCGGCATCAAAGAAGAAAAACAATTCCATGCCGTAAACCCAGCCGGCCGGACGACTGACAACCGGTATGTGATACTCAACAGACCCTGCCGACAAAAGCTCACGAGGAGTTTCCTTCTGGAAGGTCACGCCCATAAAAGGACTGAACTTCAGCCCTCTTACCGCTTCGCTCAGATAGAACTGTTCATAGACGGGAAAAGACCCGGCGACGCCGCCGGTCCTGGCTGACAGTCTGGCATAATGATTTTTCCACGTCGAAAAATAATGATCGATCATTCCGAATATTTTTACATAATTGTAATCGCTCGTCAGGAAAGAACCGGAAGCCTGGGCCGAAAGGAAAAAACGGAAACCTCTATCCGGGGTGTAATAATCGTTCCTGGTGTCCCAATCAAGATCAATCCTGATATTCGAATGAAAACTCTGATTTGAAGCGAATTCCAGTTCTTCCGGGAAATCAGGACCCGGGTCCTCCAGCAGCTCTACCTGTTCCAGTTGTATCCAGGAATGCATTTTCAGGGGCGTCAGCGTTCGAATTCCTACTCCCAGACGGGTTCCGCACCTCTTGTAATGCAGATCGTAATTGTCATATTCTTCGTCGAATCTTTCGAATGTCTCTCTGTAGTCGATTTTTGCGTTGAAAATAAAATTCTGTTGCGACAGATAGGGATCAGACCATCCCAGCGAAAAACCGTAAGCGTCTGAACCCGCGCCTGTGGCAGCGATGGAAAACGACTGTCCCGTGCCCAGCAGATTCAATTTCACGCATTCGATTCCCCCGACAAACGCCTCCTGTTCGTCGTCAAGACCTAAAAAAATCGTATTGAATAAAAAAGTATATCTTTCCGTTACTTTAATGATCCAGTTTACGGCCCCTCTGTAGCTTCCCCGTTCCAGGCGCATCTCCACGGCATTAAAGAATCCCGTACCCAGCAGTTTCAACCGGCTTATGCGAGCCATTTTTTCGTTGAGTTTCTGCCCCTCCTGCAACAGCAATTCTGATCTTATCACCGATTCCGAAGTCTTCTCCGCACCCTCTATGATTATATTTTCCAGGGTATACTCCGGTTCGCGAAACTCCGCATCCCCAGATAAAACGCCCCGTCCGGCGATCAAAACCAAGGCGCACGCAGTCAGCGCCGTGAACAGATATCTGAGGACTTGATACTTCATTTCTCAAAGCTCCCTGTATGAATTTCAGTTCAAAGGCGGCCCCAGGGGCTTGCAATTGACTTTATATGATATGAGGACCAATTTAAAGTTAAAGGTGCGCCGCCGGATAGATGACTTCATAAGCGTATCCGAAAAAGCGAGCCGGATCGGGAAGAAAAGGCCGGCCGGGTATTTCCATTTTTCTTTTCGATCTGCCTGAATCAAATACCTTGAGTGGCCGCATAGTTTCCGCCGGCACGGTCCTCATTCTTCTGTTTTTCACGCCAGGCCCTATGCCGCAATTTTAAAAATTACAAATGAAAATTTAAACCGAAACCGAGATACAATCCGCTCAGTTTAATCTCAGGGAAATCATCTACCGACTCTCCCCCTCTTTCCATTTCTTCCACGTTCGTCAGGAGACTTCCCATCACCAAACCTAAACCAAGCAAAGGATTGAAATTGTACTGTAATCCACCCTCCAGTATCAACGCTCCCGTATCGCCCCGGTATCGCTCAATATGAGTGGCTCCGTATTCGGGAGTCGATTCCATGCGTAAATCGGCCCTTAAACCGGCTACTCCGCCTCCCAGGCGATACTGCCATTTTTTATTGCCGAACCAGTTCCTGTAGAACGCGCTCACGCTCCCTCCCGACAGACTCAATTCCACCTCATTGTAATTCCCGTCGACATAAGTATCTTTGAAACCTGAAGTCCCGTTGTAAAGACCTATCACCAACTGAAAATGCGGATGCAGGCTCCAACCCAGCTTCGTATTCTGTATGCCGGCAGATTCTATCGATTCAAATCCCCTGCCTTCCAGGTAATCATTGAAATCTTCCGCATCAAAAGCCAAACTGAGCGTCTGAAAGCCCAGTCCCGGCCCCGTGTCCGGGATTGAATCCATGAACCGCTTGTAAACAGAATCATTCGAATCAGCCCCGCATCCGGTCGCTGCGTAACTCATCAATCCCACAAACATTATCATAACAACAGTCAATGACTTCATTTCTCGCTCCTTTCATGAAACTGAATTTCTCATTCCTCCAGGCGACGATTGTCGCGCCGCGTTAACGGAGCAATTATCGTACCGGAACGGTGTAACAGCGTTTCCATGCTCCTGTTATATCTGTAAATCTCTTGAATGACAATGAATCACCAATCAGATTGCTAAATCCGTAATATTTTACGCTTTCCCGGCGACGTTGAAATCAGTTCACACTGTGATTCTGAATGGCTGTTTTGCATAAAACGATTCGGTTTTTCGGGATTGATCGAATGGAAGGGACAATTTTGCGGATATCTTCTCGTCTTATCCGTTAAGGTCCGTCTTATCCCTGGTTGCCGAGTTTGAGCAAGCGTTTGCAGAAACCCGTGTATTCCGCTAAGCGCCCTTTTTGCTTATTCGATATAACCGAGTTTTCTCAAGGCTTCCTTCATTTCTTCGTCTATTTCCTGGTCGGAGGCGGCATTCCGGTCGTCGCCGTTCAGTCTTCTGGAACGGCGGAGATGATTATCGAACCAGTTCTCGGTCATTTCGGTCAGCGATTGCAAAGCTTCACTTTGGGGATCATATATGTTGCTTTTTTCCTCCGGGTCTTTCGTCAGGTCAAAAGCCTGATAAGTCAACTGCTCTCTGCCTGGAATAGTAATGACTTTCAACTGGTCTGTTCTGACCATTCTGTGACGGCCCTGATTGACGCGAACGCCGTGGATGGGATTCTGTTTGAAATGTGTTCTTCCTGTTTCTCCGAAAAGAGTCAATTGATCATCAGGTTCAGATTGGCTTTTGTTCGCGACCAGGAAATGAGATAGGCTGCTTCCGTCCAATTCTGCAGGTACCGGCTTGCCCAGTAAATCGAGTATGGTCGGCATCACATCCATAATAGTCACGGAGTGCGGTACAAGCCCTGTATTTGCCTTGACGCCGCAACCGTAGAAAATTAAAGGAATTTTCATGACCTGATCGTAAACGACTTCCCCATGCTCGAAATAGTAATTATGCTCGCCCAGACTCTCTCCATGATCGGAAACGATTATGAAAAGAGTATCCTTCATATCGCCGAGGTCCGTGATCAATTTCATTATTTCGCCTACATAACCGTCGCACTGGGCTATTTCACCGAGATACAGAGACCGGCAATATTCAACGACGTCTTTATCCCATTGGTTATTAAAAATTATATCGCCCCTGCTGGTCTCCTTGATCAATTCATTCATTTTCTTCCATCCGGCGCCGTTCTCATCGGTCCGACAGTCGAAACGATATTTCCTTCCCGGCCGGTAGGGCCAATGAGGATCAAAATAATGAATCCAGAGGAAATAATTTTCATTTTTATGCTCAGTGATCCACTCCTTGCTCTTGTCGTGTGCGCCTCGATAAAAATCCTGGAAATCTTTCATTCCCTGCCCCAGGTTCATTCCTCGAGGTTTAGCCAGCAGATTCAGCGGATGGTCCACGAAAGCCGCGCAAATCATGCCGTATTCGCTCAGTATTTCCGCGATGGTCCTGCATCTGTCGCTCAAAGGCGACTGCAAATTTCGAACGTGATGCGAGACGGGGTGGAGTCCCGTCAAAAGAGAAGCCAGGGCTTGAGTCGTTCTGGGAAGAGGAGTCAGAGCGTTTATGAATTGAACGCCCTTCTCCGCCATTCCGTCGATATAGGGCGACTTCTGTTCAGAAGCGCCGTAAACGCCGACTTTATCGGACCTTACCGTATCGATGGATATCAGTATGACCCGTTTCGGTATTTCTTTTTCCGTCAGGAATGCCTGTTGCCGGCTGAAAGCTGCATTCAACCATAATAAAGTAAAAACCAGAAACAAGATTCCGCCATTGAAAAATATTTTTCCTGCTTTTTTCCATGATTTTTTTTTCATTGAGTTGTTTCATCGCTCCCTGTTGTAAGGATAAATAACGCTTCCGGACGGTATGACTTTTCCCGGGAAATGGTCTGGCAAGACTTTGGGATATACGATGCAGTTTTTCCCCAGGATCGTATCCTTGGGAAACACGGAGCCTTTTCCTATAAGATTGAGTCCATTATAGAGGTGTTGAGGAAAATCCTTATTGGGATGATCGGGACTTTCGGGCCGGCCGATAATGCAACCGTCCGTAATTTCGACGTTTTTATCGATAATGGCTCTTTCGACACGGCAATTTTTACCTATGTAAGAGTCATGCATAATGATCGAATCTTTAACGGTCGCGCCTGCGTCTATTTCAACGCCCGGACTCAATATGCAGTTTTCCGTCGTTCCTCTGATCACGCAGCCCGGCGCCATGCAGACATTTTCAACTTTCGCCCGTTCCGATATCCAGGATGGAGGACGGTCGCCTGTTCTTCCGCTTTCTTCGAGATTAGCCCTGATGCCCCATTCTTCAGGTTTCAGTCCTGAATCAGGACTCAGAAGGTCCATATTTGTTTCCCAGTAAGTTTCCAGAGTGCCGACGTCCTTCCAGTAACCGTTGAAGAGATAAGCATAAGCGTTGCCTGAATCGACTATTTGAGGAACCAGTTGATGACCGAAGTCATTTCCCGGATTAAGGGTGAGCATTTCCAGCAGATAATCGGCATCAAAAACATAAACGCCCATTGAAGCCAGATTGCTGTCTGACACAGCGGGTTTTTCCATCCATTCCGTTATCTTGCGATCATCATCTATCCTGGCGATACCGAAGAAAGATATCATCTCAAAAGGCACTTCCCGCATTCCGATCGTTACTCGCGCATCCTTTTGGATATGGTAATCGATCAACTCCAGGTAGTTCATGTAATAGATGTGATCGCCCGAAAGCAGCAGGACGTATTCAGGGTTCTTGTCTTCAATGTAGGAAATGTTCTGCCGTACGGCATCGGCCGTGCCTTTATACCAATCCGAATCCTTGTCGCCGGTCCGTGGCGGCAATATTTCAACCCCGCGCGTCCGTCCGATGAAGTCCCAGGCGCTTCCTGTCCCGATATGCCCCATCAGCGACAGCGGTTTGTACTGCGTAAGCACCGCTACGTAGGGGAAGCCGGAGTTCATGACGTTGCTCAAGGTAAAATCAATGATTCTGTATATGCCTCCGAAAGGAGCAGCAGGCTTCGCCCGTTCGCTCGCCAGTATGTTTAAACGGCTTCCGACTCCGCCGGCCAGAAGCACTACCAGCACATTGTTCATATGATGCTCCCTCCTGACGGAATCGCTGATTCCTCAAAATCCCGCAAATCATTCTCCGGATATATCACCACACCGCGGCCGATCCTTAAACCCGGTTTGATCCTTGCGTTTTTGCCTATTAATGTTATCCCATGATCGAATGTCTCCGCTCCTTCTTGCAGGCTTTTCCATTCTTTGTCCTCGGCCCCGACAATCGCTCCCTCACCCACTTCTGCGCATTCATCCAGTATGGTCTGCCGCAACTTAGCTCTCCTCCTGACTATGCAATCATAATAGAGAATCGAATCAACTACCTCGGCGCCCTCCTCTACAACGACCCCCGGAAATAAAATACTGCTTCTTACCTTGCCCCGTATCTTGCACCCGGAATAAAAAAGCGATTTTTGAACCGAGCACCCCGGAGCCAAAACAGCCGGCAGACGCTCCGGAATCTGCTTGTTTTCCAGGTTCGTTCGAACGTCCCAATCGTCAAGGTTTATCTCAGGCTTCTCCTTGATTAAATCCATATTAGTGCGCCAGTATTGTTCCAGCGTCCTGGTATAACCCCAGTATCCTTTGTACTTGAACCCGAATACACGATACTTTTTTAGCAACATCGGGATAACGTCGCGTCCGAAATGAAGCATGCCGGCCGATGCTTTCCCCTCAAGAACTTCAAATAAAACACGCGGCTTAAACAGGTATATGGTCAGAGATGCCCAATTGGACTTCAATGTTCCCGGTTTCTCCCAATAACGAATTATCCGGCCGCCTTGCTCTCCGCCGCTTTCATCGATCAATCCCTGTCCGAAAAAGTGAGCCCCCTGCTCAGGAACTTCCGTAAACGCTATAGTCATATCAGCGTCGTTTTGCTGATGAAATTCCGCCATTTGCCTGTAATCCATCCTGTAAACATGGTCGCCTGATAAAATTAATACCAGCTCCGGATCGTTCGCTTTTACGAAATCAAGGTTGCGACGGACAGCATCCGATGTGCCCTTGTATTCCTGGAAACCCATTGCATCTATTTTAGGAGGCAGGCTAATCACGCCGCGACGGCGCCCAGCCATATCCCACGAGGTTCCTATCCCGATATGATTCGATAATGAATCCGATCTATAATGCGTCAATATGCCGACTCTCTCTATTCCTGAATGCATCAGGTTGCTGAGCGCAAAATCTATAACACGGTAAATTCCGCCGAACGGTACGGCTGATTTCGGCCTCTCCAGCGTCAGAATGCTCAATTCGTCGACTCGCCCTCCCGCCAGTATCATTGCGATGACCCTCTGCATCGATAACATAAATCAATTCCCCTTCTGTTTGTGAAATTGCCGATTCCTCCGGCACGCCATAGAATATTAACAGACATTAAACCGTTTAGCAAAATTTCCGCTCTTGAATTCAAACGCCGAATGATGTATCTGCAGCGCTATCAGAGCCCTTCGGAAAAATTTCGGAAACAATAGCTTATGACCCTTTGGGGGTGCCGCGCATCGCACCAATTACAACGATAACAGAAGGAACTTGCGCTCTTCAGACATTTGAATTTTCAGCATTAACGGTGGAAATTTACATCTTGCATAGGCTTGAGATGGGAACTGAGGACTCTGGAATTTTTTCATCCGTAATACGAATTTTTTGACTCCCGAATCATTAAAATCACATAATTCAGGAATAAAAGCTTCAGTATTGATGAAGACTTGCGCCGAAAACTTAATTGCTGGAAGAATGCGTCTCTATGATTCCTACCCTTTTCACGATTTTACTCTTACTTCGCGTAGATTCGAGATAATCAGCGGAAGATAAATTCCGAGTTCATAAAACTTCCGGCAGGGCTCTGAAGCTTTAGCCCGGATTTCTCATACAAAACCTGTTACGAGCGTCCATATCCCCGCACCTTCAAGCGCTGCTCCCTGCGGCCTTGCTCAACGTAGCGCTGCTATGTTTCCGCAGTCCTTCAGTCCGCCATGCTTGTATCTGCGGGAATCTGAACGCTCTCACTACGATTTTGTATGAGAAATCCGGGTTAGGAGAGGTTCATCTTCGCAGCTATCGTTTTCTGGAATTCACAAGAATGACTTGGCAGACCGCACGATTGTCCCTGCTGCCGAAACACTGAAGCACATGAAATTGACGGCATTATCAACCCTCTTATTCGTATGTTTCGCGCTATTCGTGGTTTCTCTGATATCCAAATCACTATCGTTGCACGCGTTTACCGAAGGCCCTATTGTATCCAAATCTCAATATCTTAGTCATCCATCCGCGCAATCCATGTGATCCGTGGTACGGTTCTTCCTGCCGTCAGTCAAGCAGTTCACATCCTTTATCCACCGTATTCATCCAGCAATTCCATCAAGACGGGTTCCATCATGTTACGCAGGTCATTATTGGCGTACCCGATAAAGCCGACGTTGTATTCCGCATCCAGCGGGAAATCCAGCTCTTTTCCCCGCAGGTCCGTCAGGACGGCTCCGGCAGCCCTGGCTATATCGGCGGTACACATGTCGTATGCATGCGAACATAATCCTGCGCGGATGAAAGGCCTCACGTCGGCCACAAAACGATAACGCCCCGTCGCCAATAAATACAACTGCCCTCCGCAGCATATGTACTGATCGTCGAACAGCAGCGGATAACCCTTTTCATCCTTTTTCAACACTCTTTCGAAAAATTTCTGCTCTATTTCCGCTATTCTGCTCTTGCCTTCCAGGAAAAACTTTGAAAAAAAAGCGAACCCGTGCGCCAGCGACTTATCCTTCGATGATTCAGGTCTGTATTTCGATATAAGACTGCCGTCGCTTACACGAAGAACTTCCGCTTCCAGGAGGCCTTCTGAAGTCCAGGACAACGCTTCGTAAATGTGCTGGTTAACGAGGGGAATCTCTGATTGATAGGCCGTCACGCAATCGGCCAGATGCGCATTTGCGCCTTTTTTAGCAATGCAGGTCAATATCCAGGCGCTCCGCATGCCGTACATCAACCCTCTCGTACCGTCAATCGGATCAATGATCAGCGTAAAAGCAGCATCTTCAATCCTTCCGCCCTCCGGAAAAACGATTGAACCGCCGTCCTCGCTTACCAATACGAAAGTCTCTTCTTTCCCCAGCGCCCGGCAAAACTCCAGCACAATTTTTTCAGCTTCGGCATCGCATGCGTAAGTGAAATCTCCGACTCCTTTTCGCACGGGCTGCACGCCGTCATAGCCATACCCGCTCCTGTTATTCAACAGCTCTTTCCTCAGGCGGTCATGGAGCCGTTTTAAGTCATTCAGGTATTTCAGCACAGGGTATTTCATGAACGGAAAGTTCCTTTCTGACCATGATCAGGTCAATATCCGGACTTCGGTTCTATCGGCTGCTTAATGCTTCTCTGCTTTGTCCTAATGCGTAAGATGCAATACTTCCTTCTCTTGTATCTTTCTGTCTCCGACCAGTATAGACGCGAAAACGAGGAAATCCTCCTGCGGCTTCACATCCTCCAGCCTCGCCTTAATTTTATAACAGCCGGTGCATTGAATGCATATACCTTCTTTTCGTTTTAACCGGAGCTGCAGATGAATCTCTTTTTTGTCTTTCCGCCAGGCGCTTTTTTCGGCCAGATAATAACAGGGAGTGGAAGTTTTTATATTCATTTCCACCCGGATATTTCCCCTGGTCCATTCCAGCGTCATTCCGGGCTTCTCTCCCGACCAGCATCCGGAGCTTTGAGCATCGATTTTCATACCGATTTCCGTCCTCTGCTCCTGATCATGCGGTTCTTTTTCTTCGTCCTGCGCATCATGCGCCTGGGGAAGCTCTTTCAATTCCGGAAGCCTAATTTCCGCAGGTTCAGCCTTTTCTTCTTTCGGCGGCGCCGGCGGCGACGTCTCCTCCCGATCAGCAGGCTCCTGATCGGGAGTCGACTGTCCGTGCATTTCGGTTTTTGGAACGGGAAGTTCCTGGGCCTGAATGAGGCAAAAGGTCATCATAGCGATGACGGCACAGCCGGCTGCGGTTGCAGCGTTTCTTATCATTTTTGGTCTAATCATCAATGATCCTCAATTCACATCTTCATGTTTTAAACGTTTAGAGTTACAGTCCGAGATCATCTGAAACGTCTTGCATGGCCTTCAGAGCAATATCGACGAATTCCTCCAGGGACATGTCCAATTCGCTGCAACAGCTTATCTGATTCCTGTCCGCACCGGCAGCGAATCTTTTCTCATTAAAGCGCCGCAGTACGAAATCCGGATCAAGTCCGCTCAATTTCTTCGAAGGGTGCATAAGGGCAGCAGCGACGATAAGCCCCGTCAGAGGATCGGCGGCATGCAATGCGGAAGCCATTCTGGTGGTTCTTTCTCCTGTTCCCGGATGGACTTTGACGGCATCAATTATTTCATCGTCCAAATCTTCATTTTGAAGCCATTCTGCGGTGACGAGTCCGTGTTTTTTGGGGTTCTTCAGTGTTTTCCCGTAGTCCAGGTCGTGCAGCAAACCCGCGGTTTTCCAGCGCTCAACATCTTCGGACGAAGCATTAAAATGTTCCGCCAGAGCGCCCATTACGGCTTCGACGGCCAGAGAATGCTTGATTAAATTTTTGTTTTTCAATTTCTTGTTAAGAAGATTCAAAGCAGTTTCTCGTTCCATCATCCTTTCCTTTTTATAATGTGACGATTACAAGATTGTGGATTCCGGTTTGACGATGACTAAATGAGCTTCATCCGGTTTGAGATAGTTTTTCACCCGTTCAATATCATCTCTGGAGATATTTCTGAGTCTTTGCTCGGTTTTTTCCGTAAATTCCCACCCCAGATCATAAACTTCAGATGCAGTATAAGCCGAACTTCTTTGTATGCTCTGTTCCATCATGCGCCGGTGTCGCCCTATCATCAGATTGACGGCCCTTTCAAGTTCCTCATCATCCGACGGTTTTTCAATGAAATCCGTCAGCGCTTGTTTCACGCTGTCCAGCGCTTCCTTTTCCTTTTCAGGACTCGTTCCCATGAAGACGACGATAAAGCCTTCATTTTTATCAGCCAGCAACACGCCGGAAACAAAATAACATAAGGACCTTTTTTCTCTCAACTCTTCCCAAAGGGGATTACCCATACCTGAAAGCATGTTGTTCATGACCGAAGCGGCGGTAAAATCCTGGTGCTTCCGGGAAGGGCCTTTGAATCCCAGGGCAAAGTTTACCTGTCGTTTTTTACGAGTAATCGAATGTACTGCCGGTATAGGTTCCTCAAACGAAGGAAGAGTAACATCGAAATGATTCGCTTCGCCTTTGAGATCGCCGAATATGGCGTCGCACTCGCGGAACGCCCGTTCCGTCGAAGACAATCCCGAAACGGTCACCACCATTCGTTCCGGAAGACATATTTTTTTCCGGTGCTCCGATAAATCCTCCCGGGTAATTCCCGGAACAGTCTCTTCTGTTCCCTTGATCATCAATCCATAAGGATGAGCGCCGTAATACAGGGCTCTGAAACGTTGCAGCGTATAGGTCACCAGATTATCCTCATCCTGGGCTATGCTTTGCAGGATATTCGTTCTTACGGATTCGACGTCTTCGTCCCGGTATTTTGTCTGAGTGAGGAAATCCTTGAAAAGATGTAGACATTCCTCTCTGAAACGATTCAGACCGATCATGCCGAAACCTAAATGATCGTGAGCCGCTATGGGAAAAATTCTGCCGCCCATTGATTCCAGCGCTTCCACTAATAACTTCCCATTCTCATTTCTGTTTCGCAATATGACGGAACAAAGCATATTGGAGACGCCGTTTTTCTCCTTAAATTCATGCGCTACGCCGCCCCGCCAGCCGGCGAACGCGCTGAAAAACGCATCATTATCCGCTTCCTTCAACGGACTTACCAGAAGCGTTCCCCCGTTCGACAACGTTTTTCTTTTCACTTCCGCTCGTTGCGCCGATCTTTCAGGAGCTTTAACCGGCGGATTCTCGATTTTTTCTCTGTATCTCTCCTCCATGTTTTCCGGATCGAAATACCGCTCTGAATTAGTTTTAAAATTTTCTTCCCTGGAATATATGATGAAATTACAATGATTCCAGGTCAGACACTTTTCCGCCGCAGAAACGACATCTTCAGTCCGGACGCTCCTTAACCGATCGACAAGATTCAAATAATCCTCCGCCCTGCTCATCTGAATATAGTTGCCGAGATTAAACACCAGCTCCATGGGCGATTCATTCGTCAAATGATATTCCATCTCCATCATGTTTTTAACTTTGGATAATTCCTGCTCCGAAATGCCATCTCGTATCAGACGATTCATTTCAGCAAAAAGCGTTGTGATAACTGCATCATGATTCTCGAATGGAAAAGCCGCATAAAAATCCAGCAATCCCTTGTAAGACCCTTCCAATGTCGACGAAACGGAAACGGATTCGGCCAATCCTTTCTGCACCAAGGCTCGATACAACCGTGATGATTTCCCCTGTGACAATATTCTGCACATTATGTTCAACGGCAGGTTATAATAGTGCTTGAAAGGAGGAATGTGAAAACCAAGGCGTAAAGTGGTTTGAGCGACATCTCCCGTGAGGATGCGAGACCGGAAGCACATCTGTTCAGGTTCAGGTTCGGCTTGCGGCGGAGTCAAAGTTCTCCGGCCCGTCCAGATGTCCGAACGTTCCGCCAGCTTTTCATAAGCCGTTTCAGGTTCATCATCCCCCACCATCACAAAAATGGCGTTTTCAGGCCCGTAATAATTCGACCAGTATTTATACATCTGCTCCCGTTTCATATTTAATATCGTCTCTTCGCTGCCCTTTATCTCTTCCCGGTAAGGATGAACCAGAAAAGCCGTTTCTCTCAGCATATCCCAGGTATAACGCCGGGGCTGATCCAACCTCATCTTAATCTCTTCCAGAACCACCATCTTTTCCTTCTCAAATTCCTCCTCGGGAATCAAAGGTTGGAAAACCAGGTCCGTCAGCATATCCAATGCCTGATCCGTATGCTCCTTCGGAATGAACGTAAAAAACGCAGTCGTTTCAAATGTCGTAAATGCATTCTCATCCCCGCCTAATGAATGAACGATGCGGGAAAACTCACCCTTCTTGTAATTCTGCGACCCCTTGAATACGGAGTGCTCCAGAAAATGACTCACCCCTCTGATCTCATCGCTCTCGTGAATCGAACCCACCTTCAGCCAATACAATAAACATGTGGTCTGAACGCCGGGTTTCTTAACGGCGACTATCTGCATTCCGTTAGGCAAATGATAAGATTTCATGGACATTATCCTTTCCTGGTTCTCAATCACGAAAATACTACAACTTATTGTAAAGCCGACCTGATTGTTCCCACACGTTCGTTATTTATCGGAATTGCGGCCAGCGCCGGGAGTTTTATTTCGTCATATTGAAAGTCATCTGTTTAAAAGCCCTGCATTATCCTGGAATATTTCCGGAATTTCTACGCCTAAAGGCTTGACTAATATTATAGAATGTTCCGACCTTTTTCAAGCGGAACATATTTACAAACTTTTTCGTCTTCATCCTTCCAGTTCGAGAAAGGCGTAATCGATTCCCTGTGGTTCTGGAACGAGGGGCTTCAAACCCGCCTTTTTTCTTAGCCGGTTTATTTTGCTGAGGTAGGCATCAAGATTGAACTGAAGTTCAGAGTTCGTTAAAAAAGTTGCCCTGAAGGCAACAGAAAATCCATTAAGC